>JANQJW010000008.1 GCA_028281445.1 Planctomycetota bacterium
CGCGCACAACCTCGAATCGTGGAACGACGCCGCGCCGATGCCCGGCGTGCGCTCGGTCTGCCAGCCGATGATCGCGCCGCTCTTCGACGGCCGCCAGGAGCTCGAGTCGCTGCTGGTCTGGGCCAAGGGGCTCGGCGTGAACGCGCTTGCCAAGCACAAGGACGCCTACGACTACGTCAAGGCCTCCTGGAGCATGGGCAACTGGGAGGATGCGCTCCGCGCGGGCGTCGTCGGCACGCCCCGCAGCACGAGGTTCCCCGGGCTCAACCGGACGAAGGCCTCGGCGCTGGCGTCGGCGGGCATGGGCGCCGCGGGCTCCGGCCCGGTCGACCTCGTCGTGCTGCCGCACGCCAATGTCCACGACGGACGCTTCTCGGGGCTCTCCTGGCTCATGGAGCTGCCGGAGCCGACGAGCAAGCTCGTCTGGGACAACGCCGCCGTCATGTCGCCGGCGACCGCCAAGACACTCGGCACGAAGGAGTCGGACTGGGTCAAGGTCGGCGATACGAAGATCCCGGTGCTCGTGCAGCGCGGCGTGGCGCCCAACACGGTCATCGTGCATATGGGCTACGGCCGAACGGCAGGCGCCGGGACCGGGGACAACGTCGGCGTCAGCGCTGCCCCGCTCATGGCCAACGGCCGGCTGGTGCTCGGCGCCACGGTGAGCCCGGCCGACGGCGCGCAGCACCCGATGGTGCGCACGCAAAGCACCTTCGACCAGCGCGGCCGGCATCTCGCCGCCAGCGGCACGAAGGACGAGTACGTCCAGGACAACGAGTTCGTCAAGCACCGCACGCACGTGCCGCCGCTCGACCAGATCGACCCGGAGTGGGACTACACCAAGACCCACAAGTGGGCGATGGCGATCGACCTCAGCGCCTGTACGGGGTGCACGTCCTGCGTGATCGCCTGTCAGTCCGAGAACAACATCGTCGCCGTCGGCAAGGAAGAGTGTTCCCAGGGCCGCGACATGTCCTGGATCAGCCTCGATCGCTACGAGTCGGGTCCCGACGAGAACCCGGTGATCGACCAGCAGCCGATGCTGTGCATGCACTGCGACAACGCGCCGTGCGAGTCGGTCTGTCCCGTCAACGCGACGGTGCACGATGACGAAGGCCTGAACCTGCAGGTCTACAACCGCTGCGTCGGGACGCGCTACTGCAGCAACAACTGCCCCTACAAGGTGCGCCGCTTCAACTTCCTCAACTACCAGCGCCAGCTGATCGAGGACCCCGTCCAGGAGCTGATGTTCAACCCGAACGTCACCGTGCGCATGCGCGGCGTCATGGAGAAGTGCACGTTCTGCCTGCAGCGCATCAACGCCGCGAAGTACGAGCACGCCAACGCCGGCACCACGATGCCCGACGGCGCCGTTCGTACCGCATGCCAGCAGGCGTGTTCGGCGGACGCGATCACTTTCGGCGACGTCAACGCCAAGAACAGCGCCGTCAAGAGGGCGCGCGAATCGGACCTTGCCTACAACGTCCTCGAGGAGCTGAACGTGCGGCCCAACGTCACGTATCTCGCGCGGGTCCGCAACCCGCATCCGAGCACCGTCGAGAAGAAGGCGGCGCACGGGAAGGGAGGGCATCACTAGATGAATACGCCCGTGCCCCCGCCGCCCCCGGAAGGCGCTGTCGCCGAGCCGCCGGTCGAGCAGAAGGACGAGCTGGACCTCACGCCGCTCGTGCCGCCGCCCCTCGTCGCAGGCGGCGACGAGAACATCCCGCTGCAGAAGATCGACGACGACATCAATCGTCCGTTCGAGTCTTTCCCGACCAAGCGCTGGTGGATCGCCTTCCTGGCCGTCCAGCCTCTCGCACTCTTCTTCCTCGTTGCGTTCGTCTACACGATTGGCGTGGGCATCGGCTCCTGGGGCAACAACCAGCCCGTCGGCTGGGGCTGGGCCATCACGAACTTCGTGTTCTGGATCGGTATCGGCCACGCAGGCACCCTGATCAGCGCCATCCTCTACCTCCTGCGGCAGAAGTGGCGTACCGCCATCGCACGCTTCGCGGAGGCGATGACGCTCTTCGCGGTCATCTGCGCCCTGCAGTTCCCGCTGGTGCACACCGGCCGGCCGTGGCTCGCCGCCTATTGGCTGCTGCCGCTTCCGAACTCCAACGACATCTGGGTCAACTTCCGCTCCCCGCTGCTCTGGGACGTGGTCGCGGTCAGCACGTACGGCCTCGTGTCGCTGCTGTTCTGGTTCACGGGCCTGCTTCCGGACCTCGCCATCGCGCGCGACCGTGCGAAGCACCGCGTTCGCAAGCTGGTCTACGGGTTCCTGAGCCTGGGCTGGACGGGCAGCAACCGCGCCTGGCAGCACTACGAGAAGGCCTACCTGCTCTTTGCAGGGCTCGCGACGCCGCTCGTGCTCAGCGTGCACAGCGTCGTGTCGTTCGACTTCGCGGTCAGCATCGTGCCCGGTTGGCACACGACGATCTTCCCGCCGTACTTCGTCGCAGGCGCCATCTTCAGCGGCTTCGCAATGGTGGCCACGCTCATCATCATCCTGCGCAAGTACTTCAAGCTCGAACACCTCATCACGAAGGACCACCTCGACGTGATGAACCGGATCGTGATCGCGACGTCCTTGATGGTCGGCTACGCGTACGCGATCGAGTTCTTCGTCGCCTGGTACAGCGGCAGCCAATACGAGCGCTTCGCGTTCGTCAACCGCGCGATGGGCCCGATGGCTGTGTGGTACTGGATGATGGTCGCCTGCAACGTGGTCATCCCGCAGTTGCTGTGGTTCAAGAAGATCCGGCGGACGATCAAGTACCTGTACCCGATCGTGCTGCTGGTGAACCTCGGCATGTGGCTCGAGCGCTTCGTGATCATCGTGATCAGCCTGACGCGCGACTACCTGCCTACGAGCTGGGGCTCGTTCGCCCCGTCCTGGGTCGACGTCGGCCTGCTCGTCGGGAGCTTCGGTCTGTTCCTGACGTTGCTGCTGCTGTTCGTGCGGTTCCTGCCGACGATCTCGATCGCCGAGACGAAGGCGGTGTTGCCTGGCAACCAGCCGAACGGAGGCCACCATGAGTAACGCTGCTGCCCCTGAGGCAACGCGCCTTGTCGGCATGATCGGGTTCCGCGACGATCCCGACGGGATCATCACGGCTGCCGAAACGGTTCGCGACGAGGGCTACGAGAAGTGGGACTGCCACACGCCGTACCCGGTACACGGGCTCGACGCGGCGATGGGCCTCAAGGACACGCCGATGGCCTACATCTGCCTGATCGCGGGCGGGATCGGCGCCGGCGCCGCGATGCTCATGCAGTGGTGGATGAGCGTCGTGGACTACCCGGTCCGCATCGGCGGCAAGCCGCTGTTCAGCTGGCCGGCGTTCGTCCCGATCACGTTCGAGTTCTTCGTGCTGTTCGCGGCGCTCGCGACGATGGGCGGTCTCTTCGTCCTCTGCAAGCTCGGCCGCTGGCACTCGCCGCTGCACGACACGGGCGTGATGGAGCAGGTGACGTCGCGCCGGTTCGGTGTCGTGCTCCAAGCCGACGACGAGAAGTTCACGGAAGACGGCGCCAAGGCGCTCCTCGAGAAGGCCGGCTGTGTCGACATCCAGCCCCTCATCGAGTTCGTGGAAGAGGAGGCCTAGAGCAATGCTCAAGCAGATCCTCGGTGAATGGCGACCCCCGTGGGTGGAGTGGCGCTGGCGCGCGACGCTCGTCGGACTCGTCATCGTCGCATTCCTGATCCCCTTCCTGTTCCTCGCGCTGCCCTACCTCGAGCTGTTCAACGACATGGCCGTGCAGCCCAAGGGCAAGTCGCAGGGCACCTACGGCTGGTGGGTCGACAAGCAGGAGCTCACGGTCTACCGCCCGCCGGTGCCCGGCACGATCCCCATGGGCTACGTCGCGACTCCTCGCATCGACGAGAAGGACGCGGCGAAGGCCGCCGCGCAGGCGGTGGCGGTCTACGGCGCCGAGAACCCGCTCCCCATGAACGCGGAGAACCTCGAGCGTGGGCGCAAGGTCTACAACACGCTGTGCTGGACGTGCCACGGCAAGAAGGGCGACGCAGACGGCCCGATCGTGGGGCCCGACCTCTTCCCGGCGCCTGTCTCGTTGCACACCAAGGACGCGCGGGGCTATCCCCCCGCACGCATCTTCCACGTGATCACGAACGGCCAGAACAAGATGCCGTCGTATGCCGATCTCGTCGAGCCGAAAGACCGCTGGGCTGTCGTGCACTACATCCGTGCGCTGCAGAAGGCCAAGCAGATGAGCCTAGGAAAGTGATGGATCAAGTCGAAACCACCACACCCGATGCGCCCGCCGCCGAGTCCGGCGGTAGCGGCAAGCTGAAGACGATCGCGCTCGCGCTCATCGCGCTCGGGGGCGTGCTGAGCCTCCTGGCGTACATGGACGAGGGCGGCAAGACCCGCTTCGGGTTCGCCTACCTCCTCGGCTTCCTCTTCTGCTGGGCCATCGTGCTCGGCAGCCTGTTCTTCGTAGCGCTCCAGCACGTGACCAACTCCGTCTGGTCCGTCGTCGTGCGCCGCGTCGCCGAGATGCTAGCTGCCCCGATCTGGGTGCTGGCCCTGCTCTTCATCCCCTTGCTCGCATTCGCATTGCTCAACAAGGACTTCGGGATCTTCCCGTGGATGCGGGCCGAGAAGGACGCGCTCATCAACCACAAGGCGCCCTATCTCAACGACACGTTCTTCCTCATCCGGACGGTCGCGTTCTTCGTCATCTGGATCGCGTTCGCGTTCTTCTTCGTCCGGGGTTCGGTCCGGCAGGACGAGGGCGGCGAAGGGCGTGTCAAGGGCACAAAGCGGATGCGCAATGTGTCGGGGCCGTTCCTCATCATCTTCGGACTGACGGCGACGTTCGCTGCGTTTGACTGGGTGATGAGCCTCGAGCCTCACTGGTTCAGCACGATCTACGGCGTCTACGTCTTCAGCGGCATGTTCCTCTCCGCGCTGGCGGCGATCACGATCGCCGTCCTGTATCTGCGCCAGAACGGCACGCTGGGGTTCGTGAACGCCAACCACCTCTACAGCCTTGGTGGGCTGCTCTTCGCATTCACGTGCTTCTGGGCCTACATCGCCTTCAGCCAGTTCATGCTGATCTGGTACGGCAACCTGCCCGAAGAGACGGTCTACTACGTCAAGCGCATCAAGAACGGCTGGATGCCGATCACGCTCGCCGTGGTCTTCCTGCGCTTCATCCTGCCCTTCTTCCTCTTGCTCGCACGCGGGGCCAAGATGGACCCCAAGCGCCTGATGGGCGTCTCGGTCCTCGTGCTCGTCGGTCAGCTGGTGGACCTGTACTGGCTGGTCATGCCTGCCCAGGGTGATGGACCTGTATTGGGCTGGCAGGAGCTGGGCCCGACGGCCCTGTTCACTGGCGTGCTGCTGCTCTACGTCGGGGTGTTCCTCGGCAAGCACAAGGCGGTAGCCGCGGGGGATCCCCTCTTCGAGAAGTCCCGGGACTTCCACCTCTAGGAGTTGACGATGTTTCGCAACCACGCATGGCTAGGCCTGGGCACCGTGGGAGTCCTGCTCCTGCTCTGCCTCGGTGTTGCTCATGCCGAGGAAGCCATCCCGCAGGAGAAGCCGCCGACCCCCGGCTACGGCGACTCCGAGACCGTCGGCATCGAGGAGAAGCTCGGTACGGTTCTGCCGCCCGGGCTCATGTTCCACGACGAGACCGGCGAGGTCGTCGAGCTGACGCAGCTCATCAAGCGCCCGACGATCCTCACGCTCGTCTACCTGCGCTGCCCCGGCATCTGCAGCCCGCTCATGAACGAGCTGGCCAAGACCGTGGACGAGGTGACGGAGCTCACGCCCGGCGAGGACTACGACATCATCACGGTCAGCTTCGACGCGCGCGAAGACGCGGAGATCGCCGCCACCGGCAAGAAGAACCTCCTCGGCCGCATGAAGACCAAGGTGCCGCCGGAGGCCTGGCGCTTCCTGACGGGCGACGAGCGCAACATTGCGCGGCTCACGACGACGGTCGGCTTCCACTTCCAGAAGGACAAAGAGGACTTCAAGCACGCCGGCACGGTGATGTTCCTCTCCAAAGACGCGAAGATCGTTCGCTACCTCACCGGTCTCTCCGTCCTCCCCATGGACTGGAAGCTGGCCATCAACGACGCGCGTGAGGGCACGCCCCGTACCCTCATGCAGCGCATCCAGAAGATCTGTTACGCCTACGATCCCGAGGCCAAGGCCTACACCCTGCAGGTGAATCGCATCGTCCTGTGGGTGACGCTGGCCGGCGTCCTCGTCTTCGCGGGTTTCCTTTTCGTCAAACGTAGGCGGGCGCCGAGCGACACCGATCGCGACGCGGGCCCGGACGGAGGCGCAGCCTGATGGCTTCTCACGCTCACGACTCTGAAGTCGACTACATCCGCGACAAGAAGGGCATCATGTCGTGGCTCACCACGGTGGACCACAAACGCATCGCTCTCCTCTACCTGGTCATGATCATCACCTTCTTCCTGGTGGCGGTCGGGCTCGGCGTGATGATGCGCCTCGAGCTCCTGAATCCCGGCACGGACTACCTCGACGGCCAGGCCTACAACCAGGTCCTCACGCTCCACGGCGTGATCATGATCTTCCTGTTCATCCTCCCGGGCATCCCGGCCGTGTTCGGCAACTTCTTCCTGCCGATCATGGTTGGAGCGAACGACGTCGCGTTCCCGCGCCTGAACCTCCTGTCCTGGTACCTGTACGTCATCGGATCGGCATTCGCGCTCTGTTCCGTTGCTCTGGGCGGACCAGACACCGGCTGGACGTTCTACGTCCCATACAGCGCGATGTCACAAGCCAACGTGATCATCCCGCTGCTTGCGGCGTTCATCCTCGGCTTCTCGTCGATTCTCACGGGTCTCAACTTCATCGTCACGATCCATCGAATGCGCGCGCCGGGCATGGGCTGGCGTGATCTCCCGCTCTTCGCCTGGAGCTCGTACGCCACGGCGTGGATCGCGGTCCTGGCAACGCCCGTCGTCGGAATCACCCTGGTACTCGTCATTCTCGAGCGCTTTACGGGGGTCGGCGTGTTCGACGCCTCGAAGGGCGGGGACCCGATCCTGTTCCAGCACCTGTTCTGGATCTACTCCCATCCGGCGGTCTACATCATGGTGCTGCCCGCCATGGGCATGGTGTCCGAGATCATTCCGGTCTTCAGCCGCCGGCGCATCTTCGGCTACCGCTTCATCGCCATGTCCTCGATGGCCATCGCCGCCATCGGCTCGCTCGTGTGGGCCCACCACATGTTCACGTCGGGCATGGCTGACGAAGGCCGCATCATCTTCTCGTTCCTGACCTTCTTCGTATCGGTGCCCAGCGCTGTGAAGGTCTTCAACTGGCTCGGCACGATGTACAAGGGCTCGATCAAGGTCGAGCCGCCGATGCTCTTCGCGCTCGCGTTCATCTTCCTGTTCGCCATCGGCGGGTTTACGGGCTTGATGAACGCTTCGCTCTCGACTGACATCCACGTGCACGACACGTCGTTCATCGTGGCGCACTTCCACTACACGATGTTCGGCGGCACCGGGTTCATGTTCTTCGGCGCCCTCTTCTACTGGTTCCCGAAGATGTTCGGGCGCATGTACAACCGCAAGATGGCGTATACGTCGTTCTGGTTCTTCTTCGTCGGCTTCAACACGCTGTACATGCCGCTGTTCTTCGCGGGCCTGGAGGGCATGCCGCGCCGCTACCAGGACTACCTGCCGGAGTACACGACCTATCACCAGATCTCCACGTACGGCTCCTGGATCACGGCGACGGGCATCTTGATGATGGTGGGCACGCTGCTCCACGCCCTGAAGAACGGCAAGCGGGCCCTGATGAACCCCTGGGGCGCCGCCACGCTCGAGTGGTTCGTGCCGTCGCCGCCGCCGACGCATCAGTTCCACCATGCGCCACCGATCACGCACGGACCGTACGACTACAAGGACATCGAGGCGCCTGAGAACGCGTGGGCCGAGCCCGCTACGGCGGAGGCGAAATGAGCGACGTAACGACCATCGAGCACGCCCCGAACGTCCCGGGCGCCGGCAAGAACCCGGATCCCGAGAAGGGGTACGGGGTTCCGGGCTACGACCCGGTCGGCCACAAGATGGGGATGTGGCTCTTCCTCTACACGGAAGTGCTGCTGTTCGGTGGCCTGTTCATCGCCTATGCGGCGTACCTGAACGGCTACACCTGGCAGTTCGCCCAGGTGTCTGGAGAGCTGAGCATCCCGATGGGCGGCGGCAACACCGTCGTCCTGCTGACCAGCTCGCTCACGATGGCGCTCGCCATCGCTGCGCTGCAGCGCAACCAGGTCGCGCTCTGTCAGAAGTTGCTTCTGTTCACGATCGCCTGCGCCGGCCTCTTCTGCGTCATCAAGACGTTCGAGTGGGGCGGCAAGTTCTCCAAGGGCATCTGGCCCGGCTCGCCGGCCGTGCTGGAGCTCAGCTACGGCGAGCAGATCTTCTACAGCCTGTACTTCGTCATGACGGGGCTGCACGCCCTGCACGTGCTCATCGGGGCCGCTCTCATCTGGTGGGCGATGACGAAGATCAAGTCAGGCGTGATCAATAGCAAGCAGGTCGCCACCCTCGACAACGTGGGCCTCTATTGGCACCTCGTCGACCTCGTCTGGATCTTCCTCTTCCCGCTGTTCTATCTGATCGGCTGAGGCACGGAGCGGACATGGCTACACAAGAACACGCACACGACGACGACCACGGGGAACACCTGGTTCCCTACAAGACGTTCTTCCTCGTCTGGTTCGCCCTCATTCTCCTGACGGGCATCACGGTAGGTGTCTCCTACCTCGACCTGAAGCACCTTGGCTTCACGGTCGGTCTTCTGATCGCCACCATCAAGTGCACGCTCGTGCTGATGTACTTCATGCACATGCGCTGGGACCGCCCGGTCTTCATCTGGTTCTTCATCGCAGCGATCGGAACCTACGTCATCTTCGTGATCCTCACGTTCGCGGACTACGCATTCCGCTAAGGGGCCCTCATGAACCTCATTTCTACATTCCTCGCCTCCCGCGAAGTCATCGACAGCGTCAACAACGCGTGGTGGATCCTCACGATCATCAGCATCGTGCTCACGGTCGGAATCATGGGGACGATGTTCGTCTTCCTCGTGAAATACAGTCGGAAGAACCACCCCGAGCCGACGGACATCCACGGCAACACGAAGCTCGAGATCATCTGGACGATCCTGCCGACCATCCTGGCGGCGTATCTGTTCTTCGTCGGCTACGAGGGCTTCGCGCTCATGCGCGACGTGCCCGAGGACGCCATGGTCGTCGAGTGCCATGGACGCCAGTGGTACTGGGAGTTCCGCTACCCGAACGAGGACGTCTCCTCGCCGGATCTCTACGTGCCGGTCAACACGCCCGTGAAGATTCGCGTCACGGCGCCGGTCGACGATGTCGTGCACAGCCTCTTCATTCCGTACTTCCGCGTGAAGGAAGACTGCGTCCCCGGCAAGTGGGGCTACATGTGGTTCGAGGCCGACAAGATCAGCACGTACAACGTCTTCTGCACCGAGTTCTGCGGCAAGGACCACGCGCGCATGATCGCCAAGCTCCACGTCCTCTCGAAGGAGGACTACGAGAAGTGGCTCGACAAGAAGGTGCAGGAGCGCTATCTGCCCGTCGACCTCGAAGGCGCGATGGACCCGATGTCGGATGCGATCACGTCGCGCGATGCGCCGACGCTGTTCAAGACCTACTGTGCGTCGTGCCACGGCGAGAACGGCGAAGGCGGCCTCGTCGAGGGTGCGCGGAACTTCAAGGACCTCACGCCGAAGAACTGGAAGAACGGCCCGAAGCTCACCGATATCTACAAGACGCTCGAGGAAGGCATCGAAGGCACGCAGATGAAGGCCTTCAACAACCTCGCACCGTGGGACCGCATCGCGCTCGCCCACCACGTCATCTCCTTCAACAACTCCGCCGAGCGCCCCAAGGCGACCAAGGAGGAGGTCGAGAAGGACATGATCAAGAAGTACAACCTCGACAACCCGCCGGCTGTCTCGCGCGAGTTCCCGATCGACGAGGCCATGGAGGCACTCGGTGGCAAGGGCGCCGCCCTGCCGCCGAAGAAGAAGCAAGGCGCCAACTAGAAGAATGACGCTTGCGACCAACCCCGCCCAATTCGCGGCCCCCGCGCAGCAGTCCGGCTCCGGCCGGCCGCGCCGCTCGTGGGTGCGCAGCCTCCTCGACCTGACCAAGGCGCGCATCACGATCGCGACGACGCTCGTGACCGGTGCGGGCTACGTCATGTTCACGGGCGCCTTCGTCGTCGAAGCGCTCGTGCCCATGCTGGGGGTCTTCCTGTTGGCGTGTGGGTCCGCCGGGCTCAACCAGGTCCAGGAGTGGCGCACCGACAAGCTGATGAAGCGCACGCGACAGCGGCCGATTCCCTCGGGGGAGATGTCGCCGACCCGGGCACTGGTCATCAGCGTGGCGTTCATCTTCCTCGGGCTCAACGTGCTCGCCGCCGTCGAGCGCAACACGCTGCTCGTCGTCGGTCTCGGGGTGCTTGCGCTGGTCTGGTACAACGGCTTCTACCTCTACATGAAGCGCCGCACGCAGTTCGCAGCGGTGCCCGGCGCGCTGATCGGCGCGATTCCTCCGGTGCTCGGTTGGTGCGCCGCGGGCGGTCCGATCTTCAGCCCGCAGATCCTCGACGTCGCGTTCTTCTTCTTCATCTGGCAGATCCCTCACTTCTGGCTGCTCGTGCAGATCTACGGCGGGGAGTACGAAGACGCCGGGCTGCCGATGCCGACGCGCTCGCTCAACGCGGTCCAGTTCCGCAATCTCACGTCGGTCTGGATCCTGGCTGTGGTCGTGACGGGCATGGTGCTCGCGGTCACGCAGCGCTTCGGTGTGCCGTGGAACGTGCTCGCGCTGGTCGGATCGATTTGGCTCGCGGCGGCAACGGTCATCCGGATCCAGCGCCCGGGGCGCTTCGTCGCGCTCGCGCTGTTCAAGCGCATCAATATCTATGCGTTCGGGATGTGCGCCCTCGTGATCGCGAACGCCTGCGTTCGCTTCTAGTCCTCGGCCATCTCGACCACGAAGAAGCGCGCGTCGTCGGACGCCGACGCTACGAGCTCCGTTGACCGCGGGACGAGACACGCATCGCCGCGGCTGAGGGCATGGTCTCCCAGTTGCAGTGAGCCCGCGGCGACGAAGACGAAGCGATGCGCGTCGGTAGACGAAGGCCACGTGGACCCAACGCAAGCGCGCACCGGCCCCGCATCTACAGACGACTCCTCGCGGGCGTGCTGGAATCGCTGGCCCTCGAAGTCACGCGGATCGACGCGCTCCGTGGGCAGAGCCAGCTCGTGGTCGATGAACGTGGCGTGGATCGCCGGACAGGCCACCTCGACGACCTCCAGTCCGGCCGACGCCTGCAGGACACGGTGGCGAATGCCCGGCGGCTGGACGACGCACGCGCCGGCTTCCAGCCGAAACGGCCCGCCTTGGTCCTCGTAGACCAACTCGACCCACCCGGACACACAGGCAATGAACTGGAAGCGGACGTCGTGGAAATGGACGTCGTCCTGAACAGGGCCCGCCTCGTCGATGCGGATGTGCGACGCGATCAGGTAGCCGCCCATGCGATCGGGGATCAGATCCCTGTACTGCATGCCGGCGCGACCGGTCTGCCACGTCGCGCCCGTTTCACGGCTGACGGCGAGCTCCGGTGTCGGGTCAGGGAGCGGCGGAACGTCGCCGTAGAGCAGCGAGAGTGCCGCATCGTCCGGCGTGTGGAGGGCGATCTGTGAGCCGTGGCCCGAGATCAGTGCCGCTGTGGGCCCGTCCGCCGGTGCGATGGCGTCCAGCCGAAAGCCCAGCCGATCCGTGAACAGACGCAGAGCCTCCTCCAGATCGCGGCAGCAGAGGACCATTTCATGCATGCCACGTCACGGTACCGAAAGCGGGGGCCCCGCGCTGCGCCGTTACGGTACAGTCCCGCGTGACCGGGGGACGGAGCGCCCAGTGACGGACGACACGCGGAACGTCGGCCTCGAACAGCGGATCAGCGGGCTCGGCGAGGCGATGGTCTCGCTCGCCGAGGTAGTGGACGAGAACCTCAGGACCGTCCTGCTGGCGATGACCACCGAGGAGGCGGTCACCAGCAGTCTCGAGCTCAAACACACGACGCCGTACCAGGGACAGGTGATGGAGTCGGCGTTGACGCTGCTTGCCCTGGAAGGCCCGGTTGCGAGCGACTTGCGCTGGGCCATGGCCATGATGCGCCTGGCCAAGGACTACGAGCGCATTGCCGATCTGGCCCGCAACCTCATGAGACGCGTCGAATCGCTCACCGACTCGCTGCACGAAGAGACGCTGCACGCGATGACGGGCGTAACGCGTGCGATCCTGCGTCTGCACGCGATCCTCCTGGAGCCCGCGCGGCCCGAGTTCCGGCTGCCCGCCATCGACTGGGCGGCTCACAAGGATGCCTGTCACGAGGTCAGCGTCGGGCTCGAGGTTATCGAGCAGCGCTCTGTTGACGCACTCCTCCGTGGCGAAGGCACGCCGGAGAGCCTGCGCGAGCTGGTCCTGGCTGCGCGCCACCTGCAGCGCATCGCCGGCCAGCTCGAGCGCATGCCGCGAGAGCTCGAGCGCTTCGGCGGAGCCTAGGCAGGCAACGACGGGCTACCAGCGGATCCGCACCTCGTCGATCGCGCTCGGCGTGCCGCGGTGGATGGTGAACGAGATGTGTTCGAACTGCACGGTCTCACCCTCCGCCGGGATGTCGCGAATGCGGTGGAGCAGGAAGCCTGCCAGCGTGGCGTACTTGCCTTCCGGCAGCTGGATGCCCAGCGCGTCTTCGAGATCCTCGAGATCGACGCGAGCGCTGACGAGGTAGTCCCGCTCGTCGAGCTTGCGGATTTCCGGCGCGGCGGGAAGCTCCGTGTCCCACTCGTCCTGGATCCGGTCCGTGACCTCCTCGACGATGTCACGCGTCGTGACGATGCCTTGTGCGCCGCCGACCTCGTCGACGACCACGCTCATGTTCGCGTCCCCGGTCCGCAGATCCACCAGGAGGTCGCGGATGCTGCGCGAGCCGGGCACGAAGTCCACCGGTTCGACGTGGCGCGCAATGGGCTCATCCGGCTCGCGACCGATCAGCACCAGGGTGTCAATGACCCCGACCGCCTGATCGACACGCTCGCCGTGGACCGGTAGTCGCTGGTGGCGGTGCTCCGTTGCAACGCGAATCGCCTCAGCGCTGGTCGCGCTCTCGGGCACCGCTGCGACCTCCAGCCACGGGCGCATCACCTCCTGCGCAGTCGTCTCCCCGAAGTCGAACAGGCGCCGGATCATCGCGGACTCCTGCTCCCGGATGTCGCCCTCGGTCGGCGCCATTTGAAGCATCGTCCGCAGCTCGTCGCGGAGACGAAACAGGTTGCGCCGGCTGCCGCCGACGAACTGGGCGAGCAGTCGGCTGATTGCCGCGAACACCACGAGGATCGGCCAGAAGAGGATCGAGCCCCCGTAGAGCCCGAAGACGATGACGGGCGTCAACGCATCCGACTTCTGCTGGAACACGCTTTTCGGCACGATCTCGCCGAAGATCCAGATGAGCGGCGCCACGACCGCGACAGCTACCCAGCTGCCTTGTGGGCCGAACTTGTCGATTGCGAGCGCGGTGGCAACCGTCGTGTTCGTCACGACTGCGATGTTGGTTCCCACAAGCGTCGTGGCGAGCAGCCACTCGGGGCGCTGCAGCATGCGCAGCGCGAGCCGCGCCCCTCGGGAACCGTTCGCGGCCTTGACGCGCAGGCGGATGGGGTCGGCGCTAACGACGGCGATCTCCGAGCCCGAGAAGAACGCCTCGACGGCGAGGCACAGCAGGATGATCGCGATGGCCGTCCCGATCGCCATCAGCGGCCTCCGGTCTTGGGCGTGTCTTCGTCGTCGTCCGGAAACGCCAGGCCTTCGACGACCACGCCGTGCACCCGATTGCCGTGCAACGAGGTGATCGTGAACCGCAGGTCGCCGTGCTCGATGATCGTTCCCGGGCCGGGCAGCTCGCCGTACACATGGAGCAAGAACCCGCCCAGTGTGCGCGCCGGCTCCACGGGCAGGGTGTGCCCGGTTCGCTTGTTGAACTCGGCTACCGGCACTTTGCCCGTAATCCGGTAGCGGGCTGCGCTGCGGCGTTTGAAGCGACTGCGGATGCGTTCCGACGGACTCCGGATCTCGCCGAAGATGCGTTCGAGAAGATCTTCCATGGTTACGAGGCCGGTGACGCCCCCGAACTCGTCCACCGTGAGCGCGACGGACTGACGACGCTGTCGCAGGTCCTCCAGTAGATCAGCTGCGGACTTGGTTTCCGGAACGAGGTACGGCTCTCGCAGCACCTGTCTCAGGGCCGCGCGGTCGCGGATCGCAGCGATGTCGACGTTCAGGAGGTCGCGCGCGAACAATACGCCCAGGATGCGGTCTCGCGTTCCCTGGTAGACAGGAATGCGCCGATGCCGCGACTTGCGGATCTTCCGGACCATCTCTGCCATCGGCATGTCGACCGGGAAGTACTGGATCTGCGAGCGCGGTGTGCGGAGGTCGCCGGCCGTCAGGTGCGTGAGGTCGAATATGTGCGCGACGTACTTCGCCTCCATCGGATCGAGTGCTCCCTCGCCGACCGCCTCCTCCGCGAGCGTGCGTACCATGTCCTCCGTGACGATGCTGCGGCGCGAACGCTCCTTCCCGATCAGCAGGGTGATGATCGCGTCCGCGATGCGGCGCACGACCTCGCGCAACGGCGTGATCGCCCAGGCGAAGCGTTCGAGGGGTCGGCTCTGCGCGGACGCGAACGCGACGTTGTGGCGCAGCGCGAGCGTCTTCGGCGTGATCTCCCCGAACACCAGCAGTATCGGCACCATCACGAGCAGGTTGATCCACTTGTTGGCATCGCCCATGAGAGCGATGAGCAACGCCGCCGACGTTACGGACGCTGCAACGTTCACGAACTCGTTCCCGATCAGGATCGTCACGATGAGACGCCGCGGCTGGTTGAGCATGCGCTCGATCAAGTCGACGCGCGGGTTCGCGTCGTAGCGCATGCGCTCAAGCTGCGTCGGCGTGAGCGAGAAGAAGCTGGTCTCCGAGCTCGAGAAGAACGCAGAGAACAACAGCAGGATCACGAAGAGGACGAGTTGGAGGACGAGGACCGTCGTCATGGGAGTGCGATCTCGAGAGTCACGGGGGCCGTTCTAGGGGGCCGGTCCTCATGAGGCCAGGGGCTAGATCTTCGCGTTTCCGGCGCATGACCAGATAAATATTTGGACAAATTGCCTCCGTTGAGCGAGAGTTGGGTTTCACCCAGCGGAGGTGCGTATGCAGCCCCGATTCCTGCTCTCCCTGACCCTGGCCACACTCCTCATGACTAATTCGAGCGCTGCAGGTGCCGACGTTCCGGCCACCCGCCTCCTGACCGACTTCACGCCCCGCACCGCCGACTTCGGGTGGTATGTCGTCAACGACAACGTCATGGGCGGGCGCAGTCGCGGTGGGTTCGAGCCCGTGGAGGGTGCGCTGCGCTTCCGGGGCAGCACGAACACCAATGGCGGCGGGTTCAGCTCCATCCGCACTCGGACGGTCCGGATGGACCTCTCCTCGTTCGAGGGCATCGAAGTGCGCGTCAAGGGCGATGGCCGGCGCTACACCTGGCGTCTGACCACGGGTGCGCGCTACCGCGGCCGGCCCGTGAGTTACTGGGCGGACTTCGAGACACGCAAGGGCGAGTGGGTGGATGCCGCGATCCCGTTTACGGCCTTCAAGCCGCAGTTCCGCGGCTTCAAGCTGCGTGGCCCGAAGCTCGATCCGCGCCGCATCCAGGGCATGGGCCTGATGATCTACGACAAGAAGGACGGGCCCTTCGAGCTCGAGCTGGCACGCGTACGCGCCTTCAACAAGAAGCCGGCGTTCACGCTGTCGGACTACCGCTGGGAGCGCCGCGTCCTCGTAGTCTTCGCACCCAAAGTGACAGACCAGCGCCTTGCCAAGCAGCTTGCCGATCTACGCGCGACCCAGGCGGCTTTCGACGAGCGCGACATGACGCTCATCCTCGTGCTCGAGAGCGCAGGGTCCCGCGCCGGCGACACGCCTCTGTCGGCGAGTGACTCCGAGAGTCTGAGGCAGATGTACGGCATACCGCCGGGTGGATTCGCCTTGCGCTTGGTCGGAAAAGACGGGCGTACGAAGCGTGCGGCGCAAGAGCCCGTTCTCATGCAGGATCTGTACGCGTTCATCGACACGATGCCGATGCGCCGGACGGAAATGCTGATCCGCGGCGACTAGGCCGCCTCCATCGAACGGGAAACTCTTCAAACGACCATGCGATTGCGCATGTGAGGGGGTCGAGCGCGAGCAACACCACGGCTGCCAGTGGACCGGCGATCAGCGAGAGCAGTAGCCAGCCCATGTTCGAGCGGCCCTTGCCTGCGCCAGGGCAGCATTGGTGAGCACGACCGCGCCCCAGCCGACCATCCACGTGGGGTCCGATCCAAGTGTCATCGTTGCCTCTGCCTACCGCCCGCGGCGAGCCGAGACGTTTGCTCCGTGGGGGCGCACCTTCGGCGACACCTCGGTCGCCACGTGCGTGTTCGCGAAGCAGTCGAAGCACTCCGTGATGCGCACGTCGTCGAACCCGAGGTCCTCGAGCAGTCGAAGAAGCTCTGCCACCGGCAGAGCGCCTGCGATTCAGGCCGCCCACAGGCGTGGGTTGGCGCGCTCGTGCTCGTGCAGGTCGTGGTTCAAGAGGACGTCGGACATCTGGATCCGTGCGCCGAGGCGCAAGACACGCCGGATCTCCGTGAACGCTTTCACCTTGTCGGCGACGAGATTGAGCACACCGTTGGAGAGAACCACGTCGACGCTCTCGTCTTCGAGTGGTAGGGCCTCCGCCAGGCCGTCGCGCACCTGCACCCGATCGATCAGGTTCGCGCGGACGGCGTTCTCACGCGCCAGCAGGCGCATGCCCGGTGTCATGTCGACGCCGATTGCGTGGCCGGCCGGTCCGACCTGGCGCGCCGCGAGAAGAAGGTCGGTCCCCGCGCCTGAGCCGACGTCCACGACCGTGGCCCCGAACGGGAGCTTGGCGATGCGGTGTGGGTTGCCGACACCCGCGAACGACTGCGTCGCCTCGATCGGCAGGGCCTCCAGCTCGTCGCGGTCGTAGAGCAGGTAGTCGACGGCGTAGTCGAGTCCGCGATGGAAGTGGTAGATGCCCTCGGGGTCGCCGGCGACCTGCTCGTAGGTCGCCTGCACCTCGGCGCGCATCGCCTCCAGGTCGAACGTTGCGGGGTGGGTCAGTGCCATGGTCGGGCCTCCGAGGCCTCAACTCCTTCCGAGACAGGAAGGGTGACCAGGAAAGACCTGCTGTCTCGTCAGCGTCAGCGTGCTCGCACCCCCTCGGCAGCGAGCCAGGGCAGTTGCCGAGAGGACGGGCTGACGATGACGCTGACGACACGCCCCAGGAAGCCGCCCTTGCTTGCCCCGGCTCGGGCCTGTTCCATGAGCGGCCATGACCGACGCCGCCCTCGATCGCCTGCTGCAGGAGTATGTCGAACGCCTGCGGCGTGGTGAAGACGCCACCGTGGCGGAGTACGCCGCCGCCCATCCCGAGCTGGCGGCCGAGATCGAAGAGGTCTTCCCGGTCATGGCCATGATGGAGGGCCTCAAGCCGTCCGCGGAGCAGGTCCGTGTCTCGTCGGCCGCGACCCGCGCGGACCCCGCGGCGCCGGAGCGCATCGGGCCCTATGCCGTTGAAGGTGAGCTCGGTCGCGGCGGCATGGGCCGGGTCTACGACGTACGCGACGGCGACGGCAGGCGCTACGCCCTGAAGCTCGTTCACCCGCATCTGCTCGAACGCAGTGGATTCCTGGCGCGCTTCCTGCGCGAGTTCGAGATGGGACAGCGGATCGAACATCCCGGCGTCGTGCGCACGGTCGAGTCCGGTGTCGTCGACCTGGGCGGCAAGGAGCTGCCCTACCTCGTACTCGAGTACATCGAGGGTGAGACGCTGCAGGATCTCATCGATGACACCGGTGCGATCTCCGAACGGCTTGCGCGCGAAATCGGTGCCGCGCTGGCCGAGGCGCTTGCCGCCATTCACGACGCAGGCATCGTGCATCGCGACATCAAGCCGGCCAATGTCGTGATCGCGCCCGACGAGAGCATCAAGCTGATGGACCTGGGGGTTGCGCTCGTCCACGAGGAGGCGCTCCGCCTCACGCAAACCGGCGAGTTCGTCGGATCGCTGCTCTACGCCGCGCCCGAGCAGCTCCGCGGACGCGACATCGACGGCCGCGCCGACCTCTACGCCCTCGGGCTGGTCCTCTACGAGCTCATCGCCGGCCGCCATCCCGAGACCGAGGCCGGCGGCAACGTCTTCACGCGCCGCTTCGGCGGCTCCCGCGCGCCGCGCCTGCGCGACGCGGTGCCGGCCACGACGCCGTTCGTCGAGGCGGTCGTGGCGACTCTTCTCGATCCGGATCCCGCCCGGCGTTTCGCATCCGCGCGGGAGCTGGCCGCCGTGCTGGCCGACGGGGAGCGCGGCGCGTGGTGGGAGGAGCGCCAACGGATACGCGAAGATGCCTTGCGCCCGCGGCGCTTCGAAGATGCGGCGGCCTTCGCCGGCCGCGACGCGGAGCTCGGCCGACTGGATGCGGCGTGGGGTGCCGCGCGCGCCGGCCGCGCGCAACTGCGCGTCATTCGAGGCGAAGCGGGGCTCGGCAAGAGCCGGCTCGTGTCCGCGTGGCTGGATCGGCTTGAAGCCAAGGAGCCCGAGACCCCCGTCGTGTGGGTCGAACACAGCCCCGGGTCGAGTGCGCTCGGCCTGAGTCCCATCGCGCGCTCGCTGCGCGTGCTGCTTGGCGAGGAGCGCGAGCGGCGTGTGCGCGCGTTCCTGGAGGACCGCGCGGACCATGCGACGGACGTCCTTGCCAGCCTCGAGCACGGGACGGCGGCCGCTGCTCGGCTCGACAGCGCGTCGCTCGAGACGATGTACGTGCTGTTGCTACGCGGCCTCGCGCGCGAGAAGCCGATCGTTCTCGTCGTTGAAGACCTGCACTTCGCCAGCGACGCAGGCCGGGAGCTCTTCGAACGGCTCGCCTACGCCTTCGTCAAAGATCCGGTCTTCCTGCTTGGTACGACCCGTGCGACGGAGGGGCGCGTGCCGAGCGATGCCTTGCGGGGGCTTGACCACGTCGATGTGATCGAGCTCGAGGGGCTCGACAACAACGCGGCGTATGCCGTCCTGCGTGCCGGGCTCGGACGCGTGCCCGAGCCGGTCGAGGCCATGCGGGATCTCGTGCGCAAGTCGGACGGCAATCCGTACTGCCTGCTGGAGTTCGCGCGCGCGCTGCGGTCGGATCTGCCGGCGCCGGATGTGGCTGCGCGTGAGCTGGCGCTGCCGGGCTCCGTGCGCCGCCTCGTCGAGGAGCGCCTGCATGCGCTCGAGGGCGCGGATCGCGACTTGCTCGGGATGGCTGCGTGCAGCGGGTATCGCTTCGATCCCGTCGTCGTCTGCGAGGCCGCGGGCGTCCCACGTCTCGCCGGGCTGCGGTCGCTGCATCGACTGGACCGCGAACGCGGCCTCATCGCGGCCGACGGCGCGCTCTACCGCTTCCATCATCACCTGGTGCAGGAGGCGCTCTACGACGAGCTGCCTCCGGCGCTGCGGGCGGCCTGCCACAGCGCGCTCGGCAGCTCGCGCGAGGCCCGGCTGCCTGCCGATCTTGCGCCGAGTGGGGCCGAGGCCTTTGCCGTCGGACGCCACTTCCTCCTGGGCGACGATCCGGCGCGCGCGGTGCCCTATGTGGTTGACGGTCTCGATTATCTCATGGCGCTGGGCGAGTCACGTCGAGCAGCGGCCATGGCCCGCCGCGCGTTGGAGGCGCTGGCCGATTCCGGCGCGCCGCTGCGAGCCCATGTTCTGACCGTGCTCGGTCGTGCGCTCGATGGGTTGTCTCGTCCCGAGGAGGTCGTCGAGGTGTTCGAGCAGGCGCTGGCCGCGGCGCGCGAGGCCGGCGACCTCGGTGTCGTTTCCGACGTGCTCGTGCATCTCGGTGCGGCGGTCAGTCACACCGGCCGGCACAAGGAGAGCGCGGCGTACGCAGATGAAGCCTTGCGCATCGCAGAGGAGGTCGAGGATCCCGTGCGCACGGCGCGCGCGCTCGCGCCGCGTGCCTCGGCGCTCTACGACCTGGGACAGCACGAGGAAGCCTTCGCCTCCGGGCATCGCGCGCTCGAGATCGCGCGCGAAGCCGGGGCGGCACCACAGGCCTGCTATGCGGCGATGTACCTCGCCGGAACCTATGTGGAGGCCGGCCGTCTCGCGGATGCGGGGCCGCTGCTGGAGTTCGCGCTGACCACGAGCCACCTGCTCGGGGACCGCGCCACCGAGCGCTTCGCCCTGAGCGTGTTGGGCAAGACGTCGCACATGCAGGGCGACGTGAAAGGGGCGCTGGAGCTTGCGCGCAAGGCCCGGCGCGTCGGACGTGAAGAGGGCAACCTACGCACGGTCACGCTCGCGGAATCCGCGATCGCGCACATGACCCTGAATCTTGGCGACGGACCCGCAGGTCTCGAGCGCCTCGAGAAGGCCCTCGAGACGTGTGCGCGCATGCGCTACTACGAGGTCAGTGTCCTGCTCTCGGTGCCGCGGATCTTGATCCTCTCCGTGCTCGGTGCGTTGCGACGAGCCGAGGAAGCATCGGACGCGGTCCTGGATCTACTGCACAAGGTTCCGCTTCCCGCCATCGTCGCGCGTGCGCTGCCGGGGCCCGCGCACGTGTACACCTGGATGGGCGCCTTCGACGAAGCAGAAGCGCTCATCGAGCGCGGACGCGAGATGGCACGCGAAGCCGGCGTCCCCCGAGAGGCGGCCATGACGGAGCAGGCGGCCGCCGGCCTGCTCGACGCACAGGACCGCACCCACGAGTCCGCCGAGCTCTACGCCTCGGTGCTCGACGAGGTGCGAGCGCGGGACATGAACCTCCACGTGGCGTTGATCGCAGACCGCCTCGCCGGACTGCACGCGCGACTCGGGGAGAAGGACGTGGCGCGTTCGCTCTTTCAGGAAGCGCACGCGCTGGCCGAGGCAGGGCCGCTGCCCGCCGTCGCCGCAAGTGCCGGGGCATGGTTGGGCCTCCTCGACGACGAGAGCCCGGCGCATCTGCGCATTCGTCTCGAGCGCGATGCCGGCGTCTTGTCGGCGGCTGCCCATCTTCGACTCCGGGTCGAGCTGGCGCGGCGGACGGGGGATGCCGCGGACGCGCATGCGGCGCGTGCAGCGGCCGAAACGCTGCTCGCCGCCGCACCCGAGGCGCGACGCGACGCGATGCGCGCGATCCCTCTTTATGCGGATGCGTTGGCCTGATCGGGCCTCCGGTCGGGCGGTTGCGTCGGAAGGCGGAACAGCCACGTCAGAACGGCGACACCCAGGGCGCCGACGATCAGGCGCAACCACCACAGCTCGAGCGCGAAGATGATCGTGGCGCCGAAGGAGAGCAGCGTAACCGTGATTGCGACGGCCTTTGCGCGCGGCGGCAGGTAGCGCCCCTCTTCGCCGCTCCGGCAGATCGGGCCGAAGAAGCGGTTGTTGCGCAACCACGCGTGCGCGCGGGGCGATGCGCGCGCGTAGCAGCCCGCGGTCAGGAGGACGAAGGGGGTTGTCGGGAGCAGCGGCAGGAACGCTCCGAGTACGCCGAGCACGAGCGAGAGGGAGCCGGCGATGAACAGGAGCACACGCACGGTCAGTTGAGTACGGCGATGGCGATGTTGAGGACAGAAGCGAAGCTGACCCACAGGAGGTAGGGCACGAGCATCCAGCCGGCCGGCCGATCCAGGCGTAGGAAGGCGAGGATCGTAGCGACGAGAACGAGCCAGAGGCTGACCAGGATGACGGCGGCTGCAACGATCTGGTGCGCGCCGAAGAACACCGGTGACCAGACGGCGTTGAGCACGAGCTGGATCGCGAAGAGCGTGAGCGCACGACGCACGCCGGGGGTTTCAGTGCCCTTGCGGTAGATCCGCCACGCCGCGATGCCCATCAGCGTGTAGAGCGTGAGCCACACGGGCCCGAACACCCAGCCCGGCGGTTGGAACGGCGGCTTGGCGAGCTCCTGGTACCAGGACGAGCTGCCGGTCTCCGTCGTCAGCGCTCCGATCACGCCCGCGAGATGGCAGGTGACGATGAACAGGAGAGCGCCGGGCCACGAACGCATGGGTTGGCTCCTTCGACTACCGGCGGTCCCAGTCCCAGATCGCGTATCTCGTGTCCTTGTCCAGGGCGTGGCCGTGCTGCTTGAGGGTGAGCAGGATGTTCCCGCGGTGGTGGGCTTCGTGCGAAACGAAGTACGAGAGGTAGTTGATGGGGCCCTTCTTCATGGAGCGGGCCTCGCCCTCGAGGATCGCTGCGAAGAAGTCCTCGAGGGCCTTGCAGGATGCGTTGAGCGCCTTCTTGAGCTGCGCCCGTGTGGGGGAGGGCTTCGCCGCGAGCTTGGCGACTCGGCCCGTCCAGGCCTTCCCACCGCGGCGCTCCAAGTGGTAGATGCGAACGTTGTGGACGTGCGCGAGCTGCTGCGCGACATCGCGTCCACCGCGCTTGGATAGCGTGCAGCGCAAGCCCTCGTTGCTCACGGCGTCGAGGAGGAGCAGGTTGATCCTGTTGTTCGTCCGCAGGGCTTCCTGGATTTCGTCACGCATGCGCGCAGCGTAGCGCAGGCGCGCACGTCATGCGTCCGCGTCTCCTGCATATCCGTACGTTCAACGGGGATCTACGCTCTTGCGGAACACGTACGGGCCGGCATCGGGACCCCAGACCGGCTTGTTGTCCTTGTCGTAGCCGCGGTCCCAGGCCTCGATACGGTCTTCGAACACCGTGACGAACGAGGTCGCGTACGCGGCGCCGCCGAACGTGTTCTCACAGCCCATGCCCAGGGTGCCTCCGGCGAACGCGCCGTCGTCGCGGAGCTTCAGCAGCACCGCGCAGCCGGTCTTCTCCTCCAGGTCCTTCGGGGAGAGGTCCGCCAGCGGCTTGTCCTTCTTCCACGCACCGGCGCGCTCCTTCGCGTCGGGGAAGGCGTACACCCGGCTCTCATACAGGCCGTCGTCCACCTTGCGGAGTCGATAGACACGCTGCCGGTAGGGCCGCTCCAATGCGGCGGCAACCGCCTGCTCGACGTACATCCAGGGACCGTCGGTGCGCTCCGTCCAGATCGGCACCATCTCCAGCCGGATGTCGAAGTAGCCCTCGGTGCTCTTGGCCTGCGCGGCGCTCGAGAAGCTGCCGCTCATCCACATCAGCAGACGATCGAGCTTCGACGTCTCCTCGACAGACTTCGGCGCACCGCAAGCGGGCAGGAGCGCGATCAAGGCGATACAAATCGGGGTACGCATGGTGCGGAGGATACTCACGTCGCCCATCCGAGCAGAAGCGCCGTCGTGAGGAGCCATGCCACGAGGCCAGTCGCTGTCACGGCGACGCCCAGAGCGAGCAGCGTGCGCGCCTTCATGACGATGCCGATCCCGACGAGGCACGCGAGGAATGCCCAGTTCGTGATGCGGCCCAGAATCGCACGCTCCGAGGCGTCGAAGCCGCCCAGCACGCCAAACAGCCCGAAGAACGAGAGCCCCCAGACGAAAGCCGGGATGCGCCGAACGGTCATCGCCAGCACCGCGCGAAGCTGCCGTTGTTCGTCCGCGAGCGGCGGCCCGAAGAGACGCAGATAGACGAGGATCGGGATCCACTGGAGCAGGTTCACGACGAAGCGGTGGGCCCCGACGAGCTGCATGGCCTCCGGCGAGTGCGCCGCACCGATGAGAACTGCTTCAGCAGTCGTCGGCATGGCGAGGCCCGCCCACCGGGCCGTCGACGTGGCATCCAACCCGAGGGCATCGGACACGAGCGGCAGGAGAGCGAACCCGAGCGTTCCCGCCATCAGGGTCACCGTCACAGCGCCGATGCGTTGGTCCGGGCGCGCCTCGGGATCCTCGGCGGCGGAGGCGAGGACCGCAGAGATGCCGCAGCCGGAGAGTCCGACACCGAGCAGGCCTGCGGTGCGGGCCTCGAGGAGTCGCCGCCGGACCAACAGCGAGAAGACGAGGCCGACGACCGTCCAGTGCACGACCATGCGAACGACATCACTGAGACCGAAGACCGCGAGGAGGCGAGCCTCGAACTGCACGCCGAGCAGAATCATGCCCAAGGAGAGCAGCAGCTCCATCGGCGGCACCCAGGTGCGCAGACGCGTCCGGCGTACGAGGACGCCCGCGGCCATGCCCACCGCGAGCGTGAACGGCGGCAGGGGAACGGGGCCGACGAACGGATGAACGGCCTTCGCTAGCACGGCGATGCCCAGCAACGCAGCCAGGCCGCTGATCAGGCGCACGCCGGCTACCAAGGGACTTGTGCGACAAGTCCCGCCTTCACGATCAGCACCGCGGTAGCGGCCAGGGCGAAGGCGAGGGCGTCGCGCGATTGCAGGAGGGGGGCGAGGGTCTTCATGGGGCGCTCCTTCGGGGCGGGAAGAACGGCCGCGAGGCCGGAAACAAAAAGAGCCACCGCGTGTGGCGGTGGCTCCGGAGAGGCGATCAGGCGTGCGAAGTGGTCATCGCCACGGACACGCAGTCCACCCGGAGCCCCCATGGGGCTTCCAGCAGTGACAAGCGTGTGCGAGCGGTAGGCGCATGATCGTGGTGGCCGTCCGACGGCCTGGCGCGGAACTCTAGCGCCGGGCCGGGGGGGCACAAGACATTCCGCGTCCAAAACGGGGCTGCCGGACGTGCCCCGCACCGGCCCAGGGCAACAAACTCTGTGGGCTTTTTCCCCCCCCTCGGGGCGCCTGGGATAACCTCGCTGAGAATCGTTCTCAACACGTTCCGGAGCTCGTTCCCATGCCCCGACTGCGCTTCCCCCACCTCCTCCTGGTTGCGCTCTGCGTCTGCCTTGCCGCCTGCGGATCCGACACATCCGACAGCACAGGTTTCAAGCTCGTTGCGACCACCGGCCACATCAACGACGCGCTCGTTGCCATCACCGAGGGCACCTCACCCTCGATCAAGCTGCTCTGCGGGCCCGGCGTCGATCCGCACAGCTACAGCGCCAGCACCGGTGACGTGAAGGCGATGGAGCAGGCGGACCTCATCCTCTGGAACGGTTTCCACCTCGAGGCACAGCTCGAGTCGCTGCTGCTCGGCACGTTCCGCGACAAGGCCTGGTCCATGTCCTCCGCGTTCCCCGAGAGCGATCGTCTCGACTGGGTCGAGGATGGGGAGATCGATCCAAAGGCGCCCTTCGACCCGCACATCTGGAATCACCTGAGTGGCTGGGCAACGTGCGTCGAAGCGCTGGGTGCGCACCTCGGCAAGGCGAACCCGGAGCACGCAGAGCGCTACAAGAGCAATGCCGCCGCGTACGCCAAGAAGGTGCGCGAGGCGCACACCTGGGCCAAGTCCGCGTTGGCCGAGATTCCCGAGAACCGGCGCTTCCTCGTCAGTGGCCACGACGCGTTCAACTACTTCGCGAAGGCGTACGGACTCGAGACGGTCGCCGTCCTCGGTGTCGGTAACGATCAGGAAGCCGACATCCGCACGATGCGGTCCGTCGCCAAGACGATCGCCGAGCGCAAGGTGCCGGTGATCTTCATGGAGTCGCTGACGAATCCCAAGATCACGCAGGCGCTCAAGGAAGCCTCGGCGGGCCATGGCTGGAAGGTCGAGATCGCCGACGACAGCCTCTACTCGGATGACCTCGGCGAGTCCCCGCCGCAGAACACGTACCTCGGCGCGTTCCGCTCGAACGTCGAGCTCATTCGCGACGCCTTGAAGTAGGCGGAGCACCCAACGGGACATGACCGGCAACGCTGCCCACCCCGCGCTTCGCGTCGACGGGTTGACCGTTGCCTATGGGGGCGATCCCGTGCTCTGGGACGTCAGCCTCGAGCTGCCCGAGGGCTGCATCATGGGCGTCGTTGGTCCGAACGGCGCGGGCAAGACCACCATGCTCCTCGCCGCGCTCGGACTCCTGCCGCCCCTTGCTGGGCGTGTGGAGGTGCACGGCCAGACCCTCGATGCGATGCGTGACCGCGTTGCGTACGTACCGCAGCGGCGCAGCGTGGACTGGGACTTCCCCGCGTCGGTCATGGACGTCGTGCTCATGGGGACC
>JANQJW010000015.1 GCA_028281445.1 Planctomycetota bacterium
TTCTTGACCTTGAAGACGTCCTCCGGGGCGTTGTCGGCATCGTCGCCGACCGACCCGAAGAGGAAGAGGTCGTTCGGGCCGACGCTCGGGCGGAAGCGCTCGAAGTCCTTGCGGACCGGCTGGCCGTCATCGCCGATGATCCGGCCGAACTGGCGCTCGGTGAAGTCCACGACTTCCCGGTCGCCGACGTCGATGCGGACGGGGTCCTCGTTCAGGCGCATGAGGCGCTCGCGGACACGCTCCTTCTGCGCAGGGCTCAAGGGGGCGCCGAAGTCTTCGGCGAAATCGTCCAAGGGGTCGAAATCGGTCATGCCGATCGTCCTTTTCTGTCGCTTTGTGAATGGAGATGCGGTCTGGGCGAAAGTTCCCAAACTAGTGGGAAATTATATCCCAATTGCGCAATTCTGTCAATGGGAATTGTCCCTTTTTGGTGGGCGGTTTCGTCATTTCGGCGCGCCGTGCGTCCTTCGAGACGCGGCGCTTCGCGCCGCTCCTCAGGATGAGCGGAGTTGGAATGGGTGCGACCGCCGTTGCCGCGATAAGCATCTGCTCATCCTGAGCAGCCGACCGGCCGGTCGGCGTCTCGAAGGACGCACGGCGCCCCGAAATGAGGAGTGTGCGGGCGGAATAGGTGGGAAAAGGCGCAATTCAGCGGGCTCCGGCGTCTTGCACCGCACAATGGGCGTTCGTATATTGTTTCGACGACCCGCTTCCAAGACTCCGACTGGCAAGGAGAGGCCGCTCCATGGCGCGCGTGACCGTCGAAGACTGCGTACTCAAGATCCCCAACCGGTTCGAGCTCGTCATGCTCGCCTCGCAGCGGGCCCGCGAAATCTCGAGCGGCGCGCAGGAGACGATCGAGCGCGACAACGACAAGAACCCGGTCATCGCGCTCCGCGAGATCGCCGACGAGACGATCGAGTTCGACGTCACGCGCGAATCGCTGGTGCAGAGCCTCCAGAAGCATCGCCCCGAAGAGGACCACGAGCAGGACGAGGACGAGGGCGAGGCGCTCGCCATCCAGTCGTCGATCGCGGCCGAGGCGGGGATGTCGATCGGCGGCGGCGGCGAGCCCGAGGAGAAGGCGCCGCGCACGGTCACCGACGATCTGGTCAAGGCCGACGCCGAGGCGGCGTTCGGCGGCCAGGACGTCACGCCCGACGAGAACGATTGAGCGCGGGCGTCGCGCGCAATCGGCCCTGGCGACCCCGGCGGAGCTTTGCCCTCGGGCGGCTGGGGCGGCCCTTGAAGGGCCTCTTCATCCCATAGCGGCCGGCGGAGGGGCGGGATGATCCGGCAGTACGAGCTGGTCGAGGCCGTGCGGGGCTATGACCCCCAGGCCGACGAAGACGCCCTCAACCGCGCCTACATCTTCACCGTCAAGGCCCATGGCAGCCAGCAGCGCGCCTCGGGCGACCCGTACTTCTCGCACCCGGTCGAGGTCGCGGGCATCCTGACGCGCTACAAGCTCGACGCCGACACCATCATCACCGCACTCCTGCACGACACCGTCGAGGACACGGTCTCGACGCTTGAGGACATCGAGGCGATGTTCGGGCCGAACGTCGCGCGCCTCGTCGACGGGGTCACCAAGCTCAGCCAGATCGAGCTCCAGTCGGACGCGACCAAGCAGGCGGAGAACTTCCGCAAGCTCCTGCTCGCGATGTCGGAGGACATCCGGGTCCTGCTGGTCAAGCTCGCCGACCGCCTCCACAACATGCGCACGATCGGCGGCATCACGAACCCGGAAAAACGTGCCCGCATCGCCCGCGAGACGATGGAGATCTACTCGCCGCTCGCCGAGCGCATCGGCATGCACGACCTCCAGACCGAGCTCGAGGACCTGGCGTTCGCGCAGCTCAACGCCGAGGCGCGCGATTCGATCCTGGCGCGGCTCGATTTCCTCCGCGAGCGCGGCGGCGATCTCGTGCCGCGCATCCTGAAGGCGCTCAACAAGACGCTCAAGAAGGAAGGCATCAAGGGCCGCGTCGAGGGTCGCGAGAAGAGCCCGTACTCGATCTGGCGGAAGATGCAGACCAAGAACGTCGGCTTCGAGCAGCTCTCCGACATCATGGCCTTCCGCATCATCGTCGAGAGCGAGGAGGACTGCTATCGCGCGCTCGGCGTGATGCACAGCCAGTACTCGGTCGTGCCCGGCCGCTTCAAGGACTACATCAGCCTGCCCAAGCCGAACGGCTACCGCTCGCTCCACACCGCAGTCTACGGGCCCGAGCGCCAGCGCATCGAGATCCAGATCCGCACGTCCTCGATGCACGAGGTCGCGGAGTTCGGCGTCGCCGCGCACTGGGCGTACAAGGAAGGCACCGAGGCGACCGACGGCAAGAAGTATCGCTGGCTGCGCGAGCTGCTCGACATCCTCGAGCACGCCGCGGGGCCGGAAGAGTTCCTCGAGCACACCAAGCTCGAGATGTTCAAGGACCAGGTCTTCGCGTTCACGCCGGCGGGCGACCTGATCGCGCTGCCGCATGGCGCGACGCCGATCGACTTCGCCTACGCCGTCCATTCGGAAGTCGGCGACACGACCGTGGGCGCCAAGGTCAACGGGCGCATGGTGCCGCTCCGCACCGCGCTCCACAACGGCGACCAGGTCGAGATCGTCACGTCGAAGGCGCAGACCCCCTCGCCCGAATGGGAGCGCTTCGTCGTCACCGGCAAGGCGCGTGCGCGGATCCGGCGTTTCGTTCGCCTGCAGCAGCGCGCGCAATATTCGGGCCTCGGCCGCTCGATGATCGAGAAGGCGTTCCGCCAGGCCGGCTACGAGTTCACCGTGAAGGCGATCGAGGGCGTGCTGAAGACGCTCTCCTTCGACGATGCCGAGGACCTCTACGCCGCGGTGGGCGAGGGGACGTTGTCTGCGCGCGACGTGCTCCACACCGTCTTTCCCGGCGCCAAGACGGCGGCGGGGACCGGCGGCAAGATCGTGCCGCTGCCGCGCCGGTCGGCCAAGCCCGAGGACGACGCGGTCCACATCAAGGGCCTCATCCCCGGCATGGCGGTCCACTACGCCGGGTGCTGCCACCCCCTGCCGGGCGACCGGATCGTGGGCATCATCACGACCGGCAAGGGCGTCACGATCCACACGATCGACTGCGAGACGCTCGAGAGCTTCTCCAGCCAGCCCGAGCGCTGGCTCGACGTCGCCTGGGAGGCGAGCAAGGACGGCGGCCATGTCGGCCGGATCTCGGTCATCGTCGCCAACGAGCCGGGAAGCCT
The DNA here is from genome assembly GCA_028281445.1 of Planctomycetota bacterium. GTDB lineage: Bacteria > Planctomycetota > PLA2 > PLA2 > JAEUHO01 > JANQJW01. The sequence goes on from JANQJW010000015.1 coordinate 3,235, forward strand.
GGGCAGCCTCTCGACTGTGATCGGTAAGAACGATGGGAATATCTCGAACCTCAAGATCACCTCGCGCAGCCAGGACTTCTTCGAGATGCTGGTCGACATCGAGGTCAAGGACGTCAAGCACCTGACCAACATCATGGCGGCCTTGCGCGCCACGCCGGCGATCAACTCGGTGAAGCGCGCGCGGGGGGAGGGGTCTTGTGCCTTTGGCGCTCACGGCACTCGGCCCTGACGGCCACGTCGTCGCTTCCGTCGTCGCGCAAGTTCAGCCAGATCGCACCGGCCGCCCTGGACAGCCCGGGCGCCGTCAAGGTCGGCACCAAGTTCACCGCCATCCCCACCGCCGGCGCCGACAACGACCACGACGTCATCCACGAGGAGGAAGAGGAAGAGGAGGAAGAGGAGGAGCTCGAGGAGGAGGAAGAAGAGGAGGAAGAGGAGGAGGACGCCCTGGCAGCTGAAGTGGAA
>JANQJW010000045.1 GCA_028281445.1 Planctomycetota bacterium
GCTCACCGTGCCAGTTGCCCGAGACGCGCCCGGCGATGTAGGCCGGCGCCATGAGCAGCAGGACGACCAACGCCAGGCGCGACTTGGTCTTGCGGCACACGTAGAGCGTCCCCAACCCGAGAAGGAGCAGGGCCAGCGCGCCAAGTGACTTGCAGAGGACAGTCGTGATGAGAAGCACCACGACCAGGGGCCCCATGGGAAGGCCTGAGATGGTCTGGACGTTCTTCGACTTCCAGAGCCACAGCCCAATCGCGCTGGCTACGGACATCCACATGCCCACGGCGAGGCCGTGCTGGAGAAACACGGTCGGACGAAACCCCCCGAACCGGACCGTCTGCACCCAGTCGTGCTGATGGAAGCCGTAGATCCATGTGTGCAATTGAGGACTGAAGCGGACCTCCAGGAGGCACAACGGCACGTAGATCAGGCCACCGACGAAGATGCCGATTGCCAGCTCCCGCAGCCCCTGCGCATCGGAGAAGTAGAGGCGCCCAATCAGGTAGGGCACGCCCCACAGAAGGAGGCTGGTCACGGACGCGGTCAGGCCGTCGTACCACCCGAGTCCGTTGGTCATGGACGTAACGAAGGGACCGAAGCAGATCACGAGGATCGGTGCATCGATCCAACGAAGGCGCCAGCGGGCAAGTCTCCCTCCATCGAAGCACAACACGGCGAGCAAGACCGCGATCGAAGGGGCGGACCGCCGCGTGTAGTCAGGCAGGCCCGGGAGGTCGTAGCCGGCGACCGGCAGGAACAGGTACCCGAGAATGAACGAAACCAGCGCCGCACGCCGCGGAGGCAGAATGGCGAACAGGAACAAGACGAACGGTATGAACCCGAAGAGAGCGACAGGGACAAGAATCGAGGCGTCGGCTGTCATCGTCCCGGCCCGGAGTTCACGAAGACGCAAGTAGGGACCTGCGGTCGCACCGCCTCTCGCATGCGGCACGGGGGCCTAGCGTATCAGGACGGTCTTCCGCGAAGCCCAGTCTTCTGCACCAGGAGGCCGGAGAGTGTCTCCATACGACTCGCCCGGCCGACCATGCCGTACGGAAGCTCGCGACGGGCATCGCGACAGCAGATACTGCGCGTGCGCCCGCGCGTCGAGCGACGCACGGGATGGGAGGTCGGATGACCGCAACGCGCGCCATCGCCATCGTCGGGAAGTCCTCCACGTCCTTTGTCGAACACGTGTTCTCCCTCTACGCCGAGGCGGAGCTGTTCGCCATCGTGCGCGACCCGGGAGCCTCGCTGCCGCCCGGACTGGAGTTCACGCGCGTCATCGAGCCGAACGATGGAGCCGGCTGGGTACGCACGCAGGCCACCGATCTCGCTGCGGGCGACCAACCGGCGCAGATCACGTTCACGTCGGGCACTGAAGGAGCACCGAAGGGGATGGTGCTCAGCCAGAGGGCGCTGCGAGATGTCGTGGAACGCCTGAACGACATCATGCAGCTCGACGGTTCCGTGCGCGAATACGTAGGCGTGCCGCCGTACTACTCCTTCGGGCTGGGACGGTTTCGCGCATGCGCCGCCGTCGGTGGAAAAGCCTACGTTCCCGCGTCGGGATTCAGCCCCGTCGAGATCGCGACCATGCTCCGAGAGAAGGAGATCAATGCCATTTCCGCAGTGCCAACGCTGTGGCGGACGCTACTGGCTGCGTCGGACCTCGTGGCCGATGTGGCGCATCGTGTTCGTTGGATCGAGATCGGCAGCGAGTACATGTCGCGCGCCGAGAAGCTGCAGCTGCGCGAGGTCTTCCCGGAAGCCCGGATCGTCCAGCACTACGGACTCACGGAGGCATCGCGCACGACCTTCCTGGATATCTCGAGCGCGGAGGAGAACGACCTCGAGTCCGTCGGTCGTCCGACGGGCAGTGCGGAAGTGCGGATCTCGGACGCCGGCTTGATCCAGATCAAGGGGCGGCACACCGCCTCCGGCGTGCTGACCACCGAGGGCATCGCCCCCATCACGGACGCCGACGGCTGGCTCACGACCGGAGACCGCGGGCGCCTGGACGGGGAGTACCTCTACTTCCTGGGACGTGCGGACGACGTCATCAACTGCGGCGGGGTGAAGCTCGCCCCGGAGACCCTCGAACGTCGACTCCGAGAGGGCCTCGGCGTTGCGCAGGGACTCGCCGTCGGCCGTACGGACGACACACTGCGCGGGAACGGCGTGGTCGTGTGTATCGAGCCCGAAGCGCAGGTGACGGTGGATGGCGTGGAATCCGAGGCCCGCACCCAGCTGGCCGAGCTCGGGCTCAACGTCGGAAGCGCTCTGCACGTGGCGGAAGTCGAGGCGATCCCACGCACGGAAACCGGCAAGGTACGACGATCGGCTCTTGCCGATCTCGTCGATCGCCACGCGACGGACGAACCGCCTGTCGCCACCGAAGTCGCACCGGAGGGCGACAGCGCACTGGCGGCGCAGCTCGTCAGCGTCTGGCAGCGAGTCCTCCGGCAGAACGAGATCGATCGATCGGCCAGCTTCTACGACCAAGGCGGCGACTCGCTCTCCGCGATCGCCATGATGGTGTCCCTCCAGCGGGCGGGTGTGGACTCGAGCATTGCGCAGCGGGTGTTCGATGGAGCCACGATCGAGGAGATCGTCGCGACGTCCGCGTCACCTGCCGAGGCCTCCGGATCGACCCGCTCCGATGAGCGCGTCGCGGGCGACTCGATCAACGTGATGCGAGGCGTGTTGGTGCTCTGGGTCATCGCGGGCCACTGGTTGCCGGGTGTGTGGCCGCGGCTCGGGCTCGCCGACCTCAATGACAAGCTGCACTCGATCTACATGATCGGCACGCCCGGCTTTGCAATGGTGTTCGGCCTCGGGATCGGGTTCTTCTACTTCCCACAGATGACGCGGGGCGCGGATCCATGGCGGCGGGTTCGATTCTCGGGCGCCGTCGTCTTCGCGGGGATGCTTCTGCAGGCGCTGTTCTGGTTCGGGGCCTGGAAGATCAGCGGCGCGGGCCATAGCTCCGCACCGTGGCCGACCATGCTGTTCTACTCGGTTCTCGCGTACTACCTGCTCGCCATCGTGAGTGTGCCGCTCTGGCACAAGATCGTGTGCCGCGGTCCCGTCCCTGGTGTCCGCGCCTTGGCTGTATCCACCGTGTGCATGGTGCTCTACTTCGTGCTTGCACGCGTGATACCGAACGAGCAGTCGGAGGGCATCCTCGACCTTGGCCGACTCCTCCTCGCAGCCGGAGGCTTCAACTACTTCTACATGACGTCGATGGTCATGCTTGGCATTGCGATCGGGCTCCACTGCCGGAGCGAGCTGGGCAGTCCGACGCTGGCCAGGACCTATTGTGTCAGCGGCGCCTGTCTCGCGGCGCTCGGCGTGCTCATCTCGATCGACCTCGATGCGACCGGCCGCTGGTTCATCCAGCACCGCACGCTATTCCACCTCGTGTCCTACGCCGGCCTCATCCTGCTGGGGCTTGGAACCTGCATCGTCCTGAGCCGCAAGCTTCCAAGCCGCGGCATCGGACGGATGATCTTCCGCGTGTTGGCTGCTTGCGGGATCCTCTCGCTCGTCCTGTTCGTCGGAAGCGAACTCGTCGTCCCGGTCAAGGACATCCTCGTGGCCCTCGGGCTGCCCTACGGCGTCGGGCTGCTCGTGCCGATGGCCCTCTTCTTCGCAGGAGGCGCCTACGCCGTGCGACGCGTCTACCGGCTCTACGGCTGAGACTCCGACTCGGCGCGCGCAGGCAGGAGGCGCGACTTGCAGGCCTGCAGGGCGCGATACAGGCGGGGGGCGCCTACGCGCAGCGCCATGCGCGGCGGGCCGGCCGAGCGGAGGAAGATCGATGGAGCGCGTCGCATCGCCTCGCGGATGCACTTCCGAGCGCCACTCCGGTCGCCCTTTCTTTCTAGCTCGTCAGCCTTGTCCACCAGGAGGCCGGCCACCGTGCGATTCACGATGCCCTTGGTGTGCGGCTCGGCATGATCGGCCATCGTCGACCACGCATGCAAGGACAGGTCGATCTTGACGCGCGACTCCTTGAGAGACCAGACGCCGCCTGAGTGGATGCGGTACGTCGACATTACTTCGTCGATGAATCCCCCAGGACCGTTCTGCAGGCAAAGAAACTCCATCACGATGTCGCCCAGGCCCACGTCGTGAAACCAGGCCGGCAACGGCGCGAGTGCGCTCTTTCGCATGAGCAAGGCAGAGAGGTGAAGCTGGTACTTGGTCAGCAGATCCTGCAGGGTGAAGACGGGTTTCTGAACGGAGCTGACGACGTAGTGCTCGTTCTCCGTGCCTTCGCCGTGCAGCTGCCGAAAACGGTGCGCGCACAGCGTGTAGCTCGGATTGGCATCCAGCACGTCGGCCTGCTTCTGCAGCTTCGTGGGACACGTGAAGAAGTCGTCTCCGTCGAGGTACAGGACGTAGTCGCCCACACTTGCATCGAGGACAGCGGCGGCGTTGTGGCTGGCGCCAAGGTTCTTCTCGTGGAGAAGCAGCCGAATGCGGTTTGGATAGCGATCGCGAAGCTCGAGCAGGACGCTGCGGGTCCCATCCGTCGAACAGTCCTCGCCGATGACCATCTCGAATTCGAAGTCGGTCTCTTGCATCATCACGCTCTCGACCGCTTGCGCGATGTAGCGCTCGTGGTTGTAGGTGACGGTGAGGACGCTTACCTTGCAGGACATGGACAGATGTTCCGGGGATACTCGCGAACGGGGCAAGGTAAAGATGAAGAGTGTACCGCTCTGGTGCACAGGCGCATGCGGAGCCCCTAGCAAGGCCCTAAAGCTCGCGGTCAACCTCGAGACACCCAGGGTATAAAGGCGCGCGGCGGCCTCGTCCCGGAGACCTTGTTGTCGCATCGCGCCGGCCGATGGGCCTGGCGCAGCATCGACGTCCGCCCGCGTGGAGCGCTCTGTTGACCCCTACACAGCAATCAGAGGCAGCGCATCCGCGAGGAGGTGTCGAGCTCTCGATCGTGATTCCGTCCTGGAATACACGTGAACTCCTGCGTGTCTGCCTGGAGACCATCGAAGCGGCCGAGAAGCCGACGACGGAGGTCATCGTCGTTGAGAACGGCAGCGAGGACGGATCGGGCGATATGGTCGCCACGCACTTCCCATCCGTACGTCTCCTTCGGAACGCCAAGAACGAGGGGTTCGCCAAGGGATGCAATCGGGGAATTCGCGCAGCCTCAGGCAATTACGTCCTCCTGCAGAACACGGACACCGAGATCTACCCGGACGCCCTGTCGCGGATGCTGACCTTCCTCGACGGGCACCCTGAGTACGGGGCGGCAGCACCTCGTCTCGTCAACTCCGACGGCTCCACGCAGGGAGGCTGCATGGCATTTCCCAACTGGCGGACGCCGTTGTTCTTCGGAACGCCACTACAGCGAGTGATGCCTGACAGTCACGAGCTACGCCGGTACTTCCTGCGCGACTTCGATCATGACCACGATTGCGACGTCGACCAGCCGCCGGCAGCGAGTCTTCTGGTTCGCGCGTCTGCACTCGACGAGATCGGCCTGTTCGACGAGAACCTGTGGCTGTACTTCAACGATGTCGACCTGTCACTCAGGCTCGCGAAGGCAGGCTACAAGACGCGCTTCGTCGCCGATGCGCGGGTCATGCATCACGTAGGGGCCAGCACGCGGAAGTTCGAAGGCATGCGGACGCAGTGGCAGAAGAACCGGCTCTACTACTACCGGAAGCACTTCGGACGAACGGCGGGTGTCTGGGTCAAGGCCTGCGTCCTCTCGACGTACGCCGAGCTCGCATCCCGCCAGCTCTGGCGCCGAGTCCGAGGCAGGGACGGCCTCGGCTCGATGAGAGATTCCTGGAACGAGCTCACGGACTACCTGCGTTCGTAGTCAGCTCTCCTTGACGCCCAGGAGTCCGAGCGCGTCGGCGGTCACGAGGTCTCGAAGGAACCGCTCCGGCAGGGCGCCGACCCGACGCCCGGTTACGAGGTTCGAGATCAGCCGTACGCCGCGTCCGGCCAGCCACGCAACATCCGCCGCCACGAGGCCTGTCGTGCCGAAGTGCTTGCGGAAGTAGCGACGCCGGGAAGCGAACCAGTAGGCAGGTACGCGTCCCGTGCTGATGCCGGTAGAGGAGCCCTCGAAGTGGACCACACGAGAGGAAGGCACCAACCAGACCTGCCAGCGAGCTCGGCGGACCCGCCTGCAGAAGTCGACTTCTTCGAAATAGAGAAAGAAACGGTCATCCATCGGACCGACGTCCCTCAGGGCTGCATCGCGAACCATGAGAGCGGCACCGGAGACCCAGTCGCACCGGCGCGTGGCAGGCGGCGCAACGACGCGCTCGAAAGCGCGGCCCAGCAACCGGTCCACCCACCGCGAGCTCGCAGCCGTTGCCAGCTGCCACATGGGTCCATCGCCGACATGGCCCGCGCACTCCGGACTGCCCGCAGGGTCTTCCAGCTGGCTGCCGACGATGCCTGCCCGCGGGTTCTCCCTCAGGACCGCGTCGAGCTCGGCGATCGTGCCCTTCTTGACCAGGGTGTCCGGGTTTAGCAGGAACCAGGCCTCGGCGTCCGGCCATACCGCGCGGCCGCGCTCGATGGCGGCATTGTTCCCGCCCGCGAAGCCGAGGTTCTCCTCGAGGCCGTACACCCGGACCCACGAGCTCAGCGCGCGCGTCTCGACGTGTGCCTGGATCGCCTCGACGCCCCCATCCCCCGAGGCGTTGTCCACGATGACGAGGCCCAGGGGGAGCGACCCCGTCTCCACGATCGAATCCAGCAGTGCGCAGACGCGATCCGGCGTGCGGTAGTTCACCACGATGACGACGGTGCGGGACTGGGTACGCGTCGAGCTCATGAGGCCCGCCCTTGTATCGCCGTCCCGGCCCGAGGGCCTCTCCGGAAGTCAGCGCCCACCCAAGGTCATGCACCGTGTGAAAAAGGTGCAGCAGCTTTGCTGCAAAATTCTGCACCATGACAGGGGTGTGACTGGACGTTCGCGATACCCGCCCACGCCGCATCCAGAAGAGCCCCATTTTCAGGCACCTGGAGCTTCCCGCAGACCTTCGTCCTCAAAGAGCCCCGGCCTTGGTTGACGAGTTGCATTCCTACACTCCGTTAGCCCCCGGGACGACCTCGAGGAGGGGCGGGCCTCGGAGACACGCACCTCGAACGAGGAGGAGGACCGATGTCACAACTGCGCTACCCTGGCGGTCACGGAGTAAGGCTGATGTTCGCTTGCTTGTTCGTGATCATGGTCGTGAGCGGTTGCGGAGCGGGCGAGGCGGTACCGGTCGTGGCCGCAGAGACCAGCGATGCGACGCCCGTCGTGCCGGACGTCGTCGAAGCCCAGTTCGCGGCCAGCGGGCCGGTGGGCGGCCCCTTCGAGGGCTCGGAGCCCATCCGGATCCCCGACGTGTTCGCGCACGTCTTCGGCACCTACTCCGTCGTGGCCCCGGACGCACCGTGGCTGCGGTGGGAGCTCGAGTCCGACGCAGCTCCCAACGACACCAGTGACGCCCTCCTGGTCCTGTCGGTCGATCCCGCGGAGGCCCCGTCGGCCGTGGGTCCCCACGGCGCGGCGGTCAGCGTGCGCGACGCCGCGGGTGCGGAACGGGCCCGAATCGACGTGTCACTGGAGGTGCAGGGTGACGTTCGACTCTCGGGTCCGGCGGGCGGCCCGTTCTCAGGTGCCGTAGACCACGCCCGCGTCGCCAACCCGTCCCCGCAGCCGGATCTGTACACCTTTGCAACCGACAAGCCGTGGGTGGTTGCGCGCGCGCCCGACGTCACGGGACCTGATTTCCAGCTCGACCTGTCGATCGACGCGGCGATGGCCCCGCAGAAGCCGGGCAAGCACGACGCCGGCATCACGGTGCTGGCGGACGGCGCACCGCACGCGACGATTCGGGTCGAGTTGGACGTGTTCGGCGCCTTTCACGCCGCGGGCCCGGTTGGCGGGCCCTTCCCCGCCAGTGTGGATCCCGTCTCGGTGGAGAATCGCTCTCCCGCGGCGTTCAACTACAGGATCGGGTCCACGGAGCCGTGGATCGTGTCGAGTGCCCCGGCGTCGGGCGTGCTGGGCGTGGCAGAAGAGCTGCCCCTTGGCCTCTCGGTCGATGCAGAGTTGGCACCGCGATCCTTGGGCACCCATGAGGCCACGGTCACGGTGGTCGACCTGGACACAGCCGAGAACTTCGCCACCGTCCGCGCGGTGCTGCAGGTAGATGGCGAGTACGACACATCCGGACCGGCCGGTGGACCGTTCGTCGGCACGGGTGGTCCGTACCAGATCGAGAATACCCGATCCGGTGCGTATGACTACGCCATCGCTTGCGACCAGTCCTGGGTGACGTGGGACGTCCCCACGACCGGGACCCTGGACGCGGGTGCGGCGATGGACTTCGTTGTGAGCATCGATCCGAGTACGGCACCGACAGTGCCGGGTGCGCATGCCGCAGTGCTCACGATCATGGATCCAGGTGACCAGGCGGTTCGCGCCCTGCTTCGAGTCACGCTCCGCATCGAGAACGAAGAATCGTCCGACGCCGCGGCGATGACGACGGCGAACCGCACCACCGGAGCCGCGCCGTTCGCGGTGTTCTTCGATGCGGTCGACCGGACGTCCCCGGCCTGGCAGAGCGGCGTAGTGCAGCCTGCCGATGGCAAGTTCGGTTCGCTCCACTACGAATGGGACTTCGGCGACGCAGGCGCAGGCACGTGGCGCACGAGCGGAAAGAGCCGGAACCTGGACACGGGCTTTACCGCGGCGCACGTCTTTGAGAAGCCGGGGACGTACACGGTGAGCCTGAAGGTCACGGATCCCGAGGCGAACACGGAGCACCACTACGCGCAGAGCATCACGGTGACCGCGCTCTCGGGCAGCACGTACTACGTCGACGCGACGAACGGCGATGATGCGAACGACGGACTGACCGAAGACAAGGCATGGCGCACGGCCGACAGGGCCCTTGCGAGTGGTAACGAGACGAACGCCACGATCCTCTTCAAGCGCGGCGAGACGTTCAGCACCAACCGGAAGTTCGTGATCACCGCTGCGGGCCCGGGCCTCATCGGCGCGTACGGAACCGGAGCGAAGCCCATCATCACGGCCTCGAACACGACAGGCGTCATCGAGATCAAGGCGAGTGACTGGCGTGTTACGCATCTGGACATTCGCGGCCCGGGTTCGAGTGACAAGTCGAAGGCTGTCGGCCTGCACTACAACACGCGAGTCGACAACACGCTCATGTGGCAGCTCGACATCCGCGGCTTTCGCTCGGGGATCGAGTGGAGCAACACGTTCCACGAGAGCAACCCGCCCTCCGGAACGGTCCTCGGGGAGATCGTCACGCGCGAGACGCTTGTGCACGGGATGTTCGTCGGGGGACAGAAGATTGCCGTCCTGGGGTGCGACATGCAGGGCCCCATGCAGCAGCACGTCCTGCGGATGTTCCAGGGCTACAAGGCGGTCATCGGACATAGCGCGCTAAGGGACTCCGGCAGCGCGCAACACGCCCTCAAGCTCCACGGCGTAGAGCACAGCAGCAGCAACCTCGAGACGCAGTTCGTAACGATCATGGACAACCGATTCCGCGGCGGCGGCGCCTGGGCAGTGGCCATCGGACCCCAGAACGGGCAGCGCGACGAACGGCTGCGACACATTGTGATCGAGCGCAATCGCTCGGAACCCGCGAGTCGCGTACAGGTCGACTTGCTCATCTGGGCAAGCGACGTGACGGTTCGCAACAACGTGTTTGTCGCGACCGGCTCGCGGACGTACTACACGGCGGTCTTCGTTTCCAAGCGAGGAGCCGAGCCTCTGGCCCGGCGCGTCGACGTGCTCCACAACACGATGATTCGGCAGGACGCCGCGGCCGAGTTCTTCATGGCGCGTCTCGGCGCGTGCTCCGATGTCAACGTGAGGAACAACTTGGGGTCGGCCCCGCTGGCCTCGACGAAGAAGGTCATCCACGGCACGTGTGACAACCTCGTGTCGTCGCCGAATCTCCTGACGGACACGCCGGCTTTCCAGGATCCGGGCAAGGGCGACTTCCGTCTTGCTGCGACCTCGGACGCGCTGGACAAGGCCGTCGTCGTCCCCCAAGTCGTCCAGGACTATTCCGGCGGCAAGAGGGCGAGCGGCACAGCCCCCGATCTCGGCGCCTTCGAACGCTAGAGCGGCCGCCGCCGCGGCTACTTGCCAGTAGGGACCGGCGGCCACCGGGCCCCCATCGGCTGCGGCCTCTCCCCCGGCAGCACCAGGCCGTGGGGCGTGTGTGTTCCCACTGGTTAAGGCCCGCTAAAGGAGGCTCAGGGGCCTGTCCACGATGGACGAAGGGCCTACGGGTGACAGGGCGTGTGAGTGCACTTCAAGCCGAGCACGCCGAAAATGAGCAAGCAAGACAGACTGATTCGCGGCCGTGGTAGCTGCGTACTGCTGGCGATCGCATCTCTCTTGATCCAGGGCTGCGGCTCTGGAGCAGAAACGGTGGTGCTCGGCGATCCGCCGCCGCCTCCGGTCCTCGAGTACCAGGCGTCCGGCCCGGTCGGCGGTCCCTTCACCGCCGGGGACCCGGTGTCCGTCGTGAATGCCACGGACGAGCCGTTCGAATACACCGTGAGCGCCGATCAGCCGTGGCTGATCTGGAGCGCTCCGAGCAGCGGGACGCTCCCCGCCGGTGGGCAGCTCGCCGTCGGCCTCTCGATCGACCCCGGCACCGCACCCGCGTCACTGGGTGGGCACACCGCCACCCTGATCGTCGAAGATCTGACCACGCAGACATACACCACCACGATCAACGTGGCTCTCGATGTCTACGGGGCGTACAGCGCCTCCGGTGCCGTGGGCGGGCCCTTCACGGGAGTCGGCAACTCGTATCAACTGGTAAACACGTCGTCTTCCTCGCTTGACTACCAGCTCTCCAGCAACCAGTCGTGGATGGCGTGGGACGTTCCCACGTCGGGCTCGATTCCCGCCAGCGGCTCGCTGGATATGAACCTGTCGATCGACACGGCCTCGTCGCCCGGTCAGTCGGGATCGTACGGAGCCGTCGTGACGATCACGGATGCATCCACGCAGTCTGCCATCAGCACCATCACCGTCGCGCTGACGGTGACGGATCCCGTGTCCGGAGCCCCGATGACGGCGGCGAACCGCACGAGCGGCGCCGCACCGCTGGGTGTGTTCTTCGATGTCGCGGACAAGGCTTCTCCGGCCTGGCAGAGTGGTGTCGTGCAGCCGGCCAACGGGAAGTTCGGCTCGTTCCTCTACGAGTGGAACTTCGGCGACAGCGCTGCCGGCACGTGGTCGACGAGCGGCAAGAGCCGCAACACGGACACCGGCTTCACCGCGGCGCACGTCTTCGAGAGTCCGGGTGAGTACACCGTCAGCTTGAAGGTCACGGACCCGGCCACGAGCAACGTCTACGACTATGTCCAGACGATCACCGTCACGGGCCTTACCGGGAACACGTACTACGTCGATGCGACCGGAGGAAACGACTCGAACGACGGCCTGAGCCAAGGCACGGCCTGGCGCACGATCGGCAAGGCCCTCTCGAGCGGCGACGAGACCAACGCCACGATCCTCTTCAAGCGCGGCGAGACGTTCAGCTCGAACAGCAAGATGGTCATCAACGCCGCAGGACCGGGCCTCATCGGCGCGTACGGCACGGGCGCCAAGCCGATCATCTCCGCTTCGAACACGACCGGTGTCATCGAGATCCAGGCGCATGACTGGCGCGTAACGGATCTCGACTTCCGCGGTCCCGGCGCCAGCGACAACGCGAAGGCCGTCGGACTGCACTACAACATCCGCGTAGACAACACGCTCATGTGGAAGCTCGATATCAACGGGTTCCGTACCGGCGTCGAGTGGAGCAACACCTTCCACGAGAGCAATCCGCCCTCCGGGTCGGTGCTCGGCGAGATCGTCACGCGCAACACGGGCGTGCATGGCATGTTCGTCGGAGGCCAGAAGATCGCAGTCATGGGCTGTGACATGCGGGGCCCGATGGCGCAGCACGTCATTCGCATGTTCCAGGGCTACAACGCCGTCATCAACCACAACATCCTCAAGGACTCCGGCACGGCGCAGCACGCCCTGAAGCTCCACGGCGTGACCAACTCGAGCGGGAATCTCGAGACGCAGTACGTGACGATCAACGACAACGTGTTCCGCGGAGGCGGCGCCTGGGCGATCGCAATCGGCCCGCAAAACGCCCAGCGAGACGAACGCATCCGCCAGGTACTCTTCGAGCGCAATCGCACGGAGGGGTCCACGCGCGTGCAGATGGACCTGCTGATCTGGGCCCGCGACGTCACGATCCGCAACAACATCTTCTCCGGCACGGGTTCGTCGATCTACTACACGGCGATCCTGATCTCGACGCGCGGTGTGGAGCCGTCGTCCCAGAACGTGGATGTCATGAACAACACGGTCTACAAGGGCGACAGTGGGCAGGAATGCGACATGGTCCGCCTCGGCGGCTGCTCCAACGTCAACGTCCGCAACAACCTGGGCTCGGCGCCCTCGACGAGCGCCCCGCTCATCGTCCGCGGCACCTGCACGAACCTGGTCTCTACGCCGAACAGTCTTACGAACACGCCGGGGTTCACGAACGCCGGCGCCGGCGACTTCAGTCTGACCGCCGGCTCGTCGGCCGTGGATGCTGGCGTCGCTCTCAATGAAGTCGTCATGGACTTCGCGGGGAATCCGCGCACGAGCGGAGCGTCTCCCGACCTGGGCGCCTTCGAGAGATAGAAAGACGAAGACACGACGTAGGACCGCGAAGGCGAAATCGTACAACTGCGACACGTTCCCTCGTGGATCGGTGTTCCACGCGGCGTAGCCATGTATGGTCTCCGACACACGGGCCGCCGGCCGGGCGGCCCCGGAGGAGCACCGTGTCGGAGCCCATGGACGAAGCCTCGCGGTCAAACGCCACGAAGCGTGCCCGTGGCCGCTACGTCGTCATCAGCCCGTGCCGCAACGAGGCGGAGACTATCCGCAAGACTCTCGACAGCGTCGCTGCTCAAACCGTGCCGCCGGACCTCTGGGTCGTTGTCGATGACGGCTCGACGGACGGCACGTCGCAGATCCTCGCCGAGTACGCCGAGAAGCTGAGCTACCTGCGCGTCCACCAGCGCGAGGATCGCGGACGCCGCAGCGTGGGCCCCGGCGTCATCGAGGCCTTCTACAGCGGGCTCGACACGGTCGATCTGGATGAGTTCGAGTACCTCTGCAAGCTCGACGTAGACCTCGACCTACCCCCGCGCTACTTCGAGATCCTGATCGAACGCATGGAGGCCGAGCCGCGAATCGGGACCTGCAGCGGCAAGGCGTATTTCGTGGATCCCGGTAACGGACGACTCGTCAGCGAGGCTTGCGGGGACGAGACCTCCGTAGGCATGACCAAGTTCTATCGGACAACGTGCTTCGAGCAGATCGGCGGCTTCGTCCGGGAAGTCATGTGGGACGGTATCGACTGCCATCGCTGCCGCATGCGGGGCTGGATCGCGTGCAGCTGGGACGAGCCGGACCTGCGCTTCGTACACCTGCGCCCCATGGGCTCGAGCGACACGGGCATCCTGAAAGGCCGCAGGCGCCACGGGTTCGGTCAGTACTTCATGGGCACCGGGTTCGCCTACATGACTGCCAGCGCCATCTACAGGATGGCGAAGAAGCCGATCATCGTGGGCGGGTTCTCGATGTGGTGGGGCTACATGTCCAGCCTCGTGAGACGCCTGCCTCGCTATGACGATCCGGAGTTTCGCCGCTTCCTGCGCAAGTTCCAGTGGCTGTGCCTGTTCCGCGGCAAGGCCCGTGCGACGGCGCTGACCAACGAGCGACAAGCGGCGGTCTGGCAGCCGGCTGCGAAGGTAGTCGAGAAGACCGCCTAGCAGCGCTGCGCTACGCGTCCGAAACCTGGGTCGGCTTGGTCTTGTATTCGATGATCGTGGGGCGCCGTCCCGTGACCGCATCCAGTAGGAACCGCAGTTGTCCGAGCCACTGCGCAACCATGGATGGCAGCCAGGACAGTGCGTAGAAGAGAGCGATGCCTGCACCGTGCCCCTGCCGCCATCGGGTCATCGCGATGCGCGCCAACTGAAGTATGTAGAGCCCCAGGACGACAAGCCAGCCGGAAGGTGCCCCGATCACGAAGGCGGTCAGTGGGAGCACGACCACCCAGAACCACACGCGCAGGGACTGACGAAGTCCAAGGCGTCCGCGGATCCCCGAGCCCGCGCTGCAAAGCTGGGCGTTGCCGTACCCCGCCCTGTAGCCCCGGCGCAGCCACTGGCCGAAGCTCGAGATCGCCGCGTCGTGAACTGCCATGTCGTGCGACTCACTCCGGATCCGCCAGCCCGCTGCACGCAGGCGCTGGGCGAACTCCGGTTCTTCCCCGGCGATCAATCCCTCGACGAACCCGCCCACGCTCTGCAGCGCGGACAAGCGCGCGAGCACGTTTCCACCGAAGTACTGGATCTCGCCTGGTGGCAGGTTCCACTCGAGTCCGCAAACGCGGTTGTAGATCGAGTGCTCCGGATGGGCCTCGCGCAGTCGCCCGATCACTGCACACACGTCGGAGTGCGCGCCCAGTACGGCCGCCGCGTGCGGAATCCATCCCTCCAACAGCACCGTGTCTCCGTCCAGGAGCTGCACGTACGCGACCTCCGGTGCGGACTCCGCGAGTCGGGCCAGACCCTCGTTGCGCGCCCGCGCGGCACTGAACGGCCGCGCCGGGTCGAGCTCCAATACGTCGCACCCCAGCGCGCGCGCGAGTTCCGGGCTCCCGTCTTGCGAACCCGAATCGACGTAGACGACCGGCATGTCCCGCCCCACAACCGAAGACAGGCTTGCACGTAGGCGTTCGCCCTCGTTGCGACCGATCACAACGACACCGATCAGGACGTCAGGAGCAGCAGTAGCGTTCATGGCGTGGGTGGCGCGGGGCACCGGCCTCTCGTAGCGTCAGCTCGGGTCCGTAGTACGCGCACGACCTAGAGATACCTCTCGAACAGATCTCGCAGCGCGCGACTCGTGTCCAGGACATCGAAGTCGACCTTGACCTTCTCCTTTGCCGCCTCGACGCGCCTGGAAACCTCGTCGGGGGACTCCCACACCTCAAACAACGCGGCTGTGAGCGCGTCCTCCGAGCCGGCGTCCACTGTGCGCCCCGTGATGTCGTCCTGTACGAGCTCGGCTACACCACCGACTCGTGTGGCAATGACCGGCACACCGGCCGCCATCGCCTCCATGAGCACGACGGGCAGCCCTTCGTTGCAGCTCGGCAAGACGAGCAGGCCCGCCCGCTCGAGCTCCTTGGGAACTCCGCTCGGCGCGATGGACCCGAGAAAGTCGACCTGGGCGTGGATGCCCAGCCGGCGCGCAAGCGCTACCAGCCGCTCCCTCTCCGGACCGTCCCCGATCATCCGCAGACTCCAGGGCACCTCGCGCTCCTGTAGACGTCGAAGCGCCTCGAAGAGCACGGGGAAGGCCTTGATCGGATCCAGGCGACCGATCGTGAGGATCTGCAGCGCCTCCGCATCCGCCGTGCGCTTGACGGCCGCGAAGTTCTCCAGCGGGATACCGCAATGGATGACGTGGAAGTCGGCCCAGGCGTCGGGGTCCGTCCAGGCCATCACCTGCGCACGGCAGAACTCGGAGATGCAACGCACGAAGGTGGCTGCTTCCGCCTTCTCCTTCAGACGGAGACGGTGGACGTCGAAGAACTCATCCGAGCCGTGCACGGTCAGGCTGTACTCGACCTGCCGGTCGCACGCCGCTGCGAGCAGCGCAACCATGGCACCGTTGTTCGCCATGTGCACGTGTACATGCCGCAGCTTGCGCCGCCGCATCTCTCCCGCGAGACGGACGGCCTCGATGGCGTAGGCAAAGTGGCGAAACCGAAGTCCCAAGCCGCCGGGTGACAGCCGCTGAGAGGTTACGAGCGTGCGCAGTACCCCGAGTGGACGCACGAACAGGGCGCGCAGGAAGCTCCCGGCAACCGCAAGAGGGCCGTCGAGAATGTAGAACGTCTCGTCGATCTCGCGATCGTCGGCGCCCGCTCCGAGCTCACCGACAGTCGGCTTCCGAATCGAGAACGGGACGACATCCACACCGACGTTCCGCAGCGCATCGATCTCACGCTGGATGAACGTGTGCGAGACGGCGGGGTACCTCGTGTTGAGGTACGCCACGCGTAGGGCACTCGACGCAGTCTGTTCGTCGTCTGCCCGCAAGGTGGCGCTCCCTCCACGACATCATCGGCCCGCGCATCGCGGCGGAGCGGCGTAGCCTCGAGGTGCGTGATTGTAGCGGCCCGGCGACAGCCGACGTCCGCGTCCCGAGGCTGTGTCTCGCGCTGAGGCCGTGAGCCATGGGCGGTCACTTTACAAAAACCACACAGCGCCCGGCCCCGAATCGTCCGCACCGTCCAGCAACATGGACGCATGTCCAAGGAGCTGCGCGTTGGCTCAATCCGTCGTAGACCGCATCAGGCGACCGCCTGAGCAGCGGATAGGGCGCCGCGGCCCCAAAACTGGGCGTAGCGAGCACGCGCAGGCGACGCGATGTCCGTGTCCCGCCGAATGTGCGGATGCTAGACTTCTGCTGGCTTGGCGTTTGCTGAGACGTGTGATCGCAACTGCACCACGGCCGCCCCGCGGGGTCGGCTACGTTAACCATTCCTACGCCGGATATACGGGCATGCCATGAGGGACTTGCAGACTTCGTCTCCTGTTGTGCCGCGTCATCCGACGCCGTTGCGACTCGCGGCAATCCTCCTTCTCGCGGGGAACGTACGCAGCACCGCTCTGCCCTCCCAGCTCGGGCGCTCCGTGCTGGACTTGCCCATGTCGGAAACGCTGCGCCTCGCGGACCTCTGGCGCCTTCGGATTCACCAGTGCCTGAGCGCCACACCCAGCGTCGACGAGCACAAGCCGGACGTGCGCGTCCTGGTCGGCGTGGCCGATCCCTTGCCCCGGGCGAGCGCCTCCTCGGATCAGATCCGCTTCATCGCAGAGCAGGATTCGACGGACTTCCGCGGGACGGCGGGCGTGCTGCGAGATGTTGGCGAGGCGTTCCACGATGAGGAGTTCCTTCTCATCGGGACCGCATCCCAGTGCCCGGACGCGAGCGTGATCGAACATCTCCTCACCTCCGCCGTGCCCGAAGCCGGGGCAACGCTGAGCGTGGGCACGGACAGCACACCGACGGGCTTGATCCTCGTGAAGTGCGGTGCACTGCGGAGCATCCCGTCCGTTGGATTCATCGACCTCAAGGAGCAGGCGCTGGCGCGGATCGCAGAGAGCAGCGGCGTGAGCGTCGTGGAGACGAGCCAGGCGGTCTCACGCCCCATTCGAGACCGAGCGGGATACATCGCGGCCCTCCGGTCGTGGCACAAGAGCGGTCAACTGGCCGGTGCGCTAGACCCGTTCGAAGAGCGCTGGAAGTCGGCCTTCGTGATCATCGAAGAAGGCGCAAGCGTTGCAGATGACGCGCGCCTGCAAGACTCGGTCGTCCTCTCCGGAGGGACGGTTGAGTCCGGGGCCATCGTCGTGCGTAGCGTGGTGGGACCTGGCGGCGTCGTACGTCGCAAGCAGCGCGCTCTCGAGCAGTTGGTCATGGCCCAAGGCGGCGGACCTATAGTCAACGGCTCTCACAGATCTTCGGACGAAACGGAACGCGGACAATGAGTGAGCATGAGCCCATCGAGAGTGCACTCGAGCGCGTAACCGCGTCTCCCGCGGACGTAGTCACCACGGGACAAGGTGCGCCCGCCCAGACACCGGCGTGGAAGGTAGTGCATCACAAGCTGCGCGGACGCTACGCCTGGGCCATCCTGCTGGCTACGGTCGGGCTGGTCGGCGGCGGGCTCCTGGGGTGGCGCTCCAAGGAACCCGAGTATCGCGGCGAGGGCCTCATCTACATCGCCCCGAGCATGCCGAGTCCGCAGGACCCGGCGGGCATGAACGTGCTGCCGATGTTCGAAGGCTTCATGGCGTTCCAGGTCGAGGTCCTCCAATCCACCCGCGCCACCAACCTCGCCCTGGAAACCAAGGCGTGGAAGGAAGGCGGAGGCGAGACCGGGCCCAACGCGAGCGTGGCGTTCGAGAAGCGCCGCAAGGTCTCACGCGTGCGCGGGACCCAGCACGTCCGCATCGAGTTCGTCCATACGGATCCCGACATCGCGATCGCGGGTGTTCACGCACTGATCGATGCCTATCTCGACCTGTCGGCTGAGCTGAACAACGCGGACGAACGTCTGGACAACGCTCGCCGGCAAGCGGAGAAGCTGGAGTCGCGGATCGAACTCGCAACGGAGCAGATCTTCGCCCTTGCCTCTGAGCACGGAGGCGTAGAGGGACTGAAGACGGGTCATGCTGCGCTCCTCGAGCGCGTCCTCAAGACGACCGAGGCCCTGGACAACTTGCGTACCAAGATCGAGGGCCACGAGGCAGAAGGCGATGAGGCGTCCGTGGTCACGGAGGTCCCGGCCGAAGAGATCGCGGTGAACAGCCCGCAGTTGATGGACATGCTACTGCAGCTCGCCATGGCGAAGGCGAAGGACGAACTGCTGGCTGAGCGACTTGGCGAGGAGTGCGACGAGCGCTGCCAGACGCACCAGCAGATCAAGGTCCTGCAGGCGCATATCGATGCCTTCACGAAGGCGTGGAACAAGAAGAACGCGGAGTCGACGACGAGTGGCGGCGGAGTGACGCTGGGCCAGCTCAAGACCCACGAGAAGGGCCTTGCCAAGTCGCTCGAGAAGCTGCGGGCAGAGCGTCGCACGCTGGACAAGACACGTGTCGAGGTGGATCGGCTGCAGGCCGCCAACGAGGAGCTGATGCGTCGACTCAAGCGCATGGAGGCGCTCGAGGAACAGCTGGCAGCGCAACTCGTCGGTAAGGGGCGCGTCCGCATCGCGGACAAGGGAACCCGCCCCCTCGTCCCCCACAAGGATTCGCGGAAGTCCTACGCCGCCGCCGGCGGCCTCCTTGGCGGAGCCTTCGGGCTTCTGATCGTGCTGCTGTTCGGCGTCATGGACCGTCGTCTGAAGGACGCGGGCGACGTGGACCAGGCGCTCTCTCGCCTGCGACTCCTCGGTCTGCTGCCGTCCCTACCGATCGGCTTGTACGACCCCGAAGGCCGCCGAATCGCGAGCCACTGCGCCCACCAGATTCGAACACTTCTGCAAATCGGACACGCCGACAGGGAGCAAGGGACCTGCATCGCTGTCTCGGGCCCTGGAATTGCCACGGGCAAGACGACCCTGACCACGGCGCTCGGCCTCTCCTTTGGCAGCTCTCGCAGTAGCACGGTCCTGATCGACGCCGACTTGTCTGGTCAGGGCCTGACGCGCCGGGTTGCTCAGATGCTCCTGTCCCACGTGCGTCGCAAGACGGACGTCCCCGGTGAGACCGAGGCGGCCGTTGGCAAGAGCAAGGACGATGCACCCACCGACGTTCTCGAGCCCCTGGCGGCCGACGGCGACGCACCTGAGTGGCCTCTCCCCGAGGAACTCAAGGAGTTGCTTACTTCCGCGATCGAAACGCGTGGCATCTACGGAGCAAAGGAGTCCGGTCTGATTGATGACCTCTTCGCTCTTGCCGATCTGCTCTACTCGAAGCAGACGCGCGACGAGATGGCGGCCGCTCTCATGGCCGCGCTGGAGTCCGAGGGGAACCTCACCTTCCAGGCCCCCTCCGAGTGGATTCCGCACCAGATCACGGAGCTCTCGCCAGGCCACACCGGCTTCAATGGAGTGCCCCTCTCGCGGTACCTGTACCGAACAGGAATCGAAACGGTTCGCTTCCTGCCTCTGCGTGGCCTCGGAGAGGGCGGCGGCGTGTCCGTCTCGACGATCTCGAAGATCCTGGGCCGTATACGCGCTGAATTCGATGTCGCGTTGATCGACACAGGGCCGGTCCCGGGATCCGTAGAGACGTCGATCGTCGCCGCGCAGTCGGACTCCGTCGTCGTCGTCCTATCCCCCGGAGACCACCGCCCGGATGCGGAACGCGCCGTTGCCCACATGGAGCAGGTCGGGGCCCGGATCGCGGGCGTCGTCTTCAACCGCGCGGACCAGAAGGAGATCCTGAAGGCGAGCCTGAGCCGCTCCTCACCGCGGCGCGCGGTGCATCCGGGAGCGTAGACCCTCGTGAAGTGCGGGGCGGGGCTGGTGTGAGCCAGAAACTCGTCTCTTCGGGCGACTCAGATTGCCCACGCGGCTTGCCTCCCGGGCACATCGTCCGGTATACATGGGCCGGACTGATATGGGTGTCTGACGGGTGAAGCGGCCAGCAGGGCTAACTGGACGTCCCGCCAATATCGGATAAGGACAACCGGACACGGACCACCGGGTACAGGGTTAGAGATACAGGACCAGGGATAGCAGGGGCTTGCAGGCCGCGCGGCTTCGGTCGCTCAGTGGGAGACGTCGCCCCGCACTCGCGGGCCCTTCGAACACAGCTTTGCTCCACGTGCAGAGCTTGAGTTCGATCCATCGAGACCAACACCAACATGACCGTCAGCGAGCAACAGAACGAGCAGTCCGCGATCGCCATTCTGATGAATGGTCAGGATCGCGATGCGTTCGAAGCCCGCCTCATGTACTTGGCCTGGCGTTGGTATCGGATTCCCTCGGATGTTGCAGAAGACGTGCTCCAGTCGGCTCTATTGACGTATCTGGAGGTTCGAGACCGCTACGAGGACGAGAAGGAGCATCCCGTCATCATGGTCGGCATCTTCCGGAACAAGTGCCGGGAGTACATCGCACAGAGCACGCGTAACGCCAAGGGGATGCGCACGCTGCAAGAGGCCGCCCAGGGCGATAGCGGTCAGCTGTCGTCCGTGCGTCCCGAGGGCACGCCCGAAGATGGCGTCCTTCACCGACTCGTCGAGCAGGAAGACGGAAACATCATCCTGAGAGCCCTCTCGGAACTACGCCCGAAGGCGCGCGAGATGTTGCGCCTGATCGCGGAAGAGGGTGTAACGCGCCAGGAACTGATCGAGCGGTACGGCTTGAACAAGAACACGCTCGACTCGCGCCTGCACGCGTACCGCAAAGAGCTTCGCAACCTCCTCAGGCGCAAGGGCGTCGCGATCTGAGCGCGAGCTCAGCGCCCTAACTGTTTCTTTACATCTTCGATTGGCCTGTGAAGCTAATCGCCATCCTGCTCATTACTAAGGCAGGGCTGTCCAATTTCTTGGACAGCAAATTGAGAGACCGCACATGTTGAGTGAGCATGGCTCCGAGCCGCGGAAAGAGAGCGCGCCGGCACCCACGCCTGACGCCCGCGAGCCCCTCTGCACGGATGTCGTTGGCCGGGCCTACGTGATCCCGTACGCGCTCGAGCGATGCGAGGCGCAAGAGGCCGCTGCCTTCGAGGCCCATCTCCTGACATGTGACGTCTGCTTCCGCGACCTCCAGGCCCTGGATCGGGCGAGTGCGCTCCTGCACCAGTTCATGGGCTCTCTCTCGCCGGCAGCCGAACGAGTGCGATCGGACTCCGAGGCACCCCGCGATCCGTCGTCACTGGAGTCGTCTCGGACCGAGTCGTCCTGATCCGAGACGGCGTGCTCGGAGTCGCAGCACGCGACGCTCTCGAGCGCTCGCCCTGCGCGCATACTCACTTTCGTATACTACGCGGCAGCTAGAAACGCGCTTGCCAGGTGTTGTGAGATGACTTCCAAGACTACGAACACGACGGCGCCGTGGCCTGACCGCGCCGATCCCGCACCGAGCAATCGCAGGGCCATGTGGGTCAGTCTCGCGCTTCTCGTCGTCGCCTTCGCCCCGACAATCATCGATACGGTGCGCGCGTGGTGGGACAACCCGGACTACAGCCATGGGTTGTTGATGCCATTCGTTGCGTGGTGGCTGCTGCATCAAGACAAGGAACGCGTGCGGGGCTTGAAAGAAGCGCCCAACGTCGCAGCTCTGCCCCTGCTCATGCTCTGCATCCTGGTCATGCTCGCGGGCCGACTCGACTTCGTACAGTCGCTGGCTCCCTATGCGTTCGTTGGCGCACTGGGCGCGGTGGCTCTGGGCTTTTTCGGCTGGAAGGGCGTCCGCGTCTTCCTACCTGCGCTGATTGTGCTGGGCCTCGCGTGTCCGTTGCCCGGCGCCGTACACGACAAGCTCACACTCCCCTTGAAGGAGGTGTCGTCCCAGTTCTCGGTGGGGCTCCTGCACATCACCGGCGTGCCCGCATTCCTCGAGGGCAGCATGATCCACCTCGAGGAAGCCGACAGCCTCTGGGTGGCCGACGCGTGCAGCGGGATCCGCTCGTTCATCTCCCTGCTCAGCATCGCGATCGTTGCGTGTCTTGTCTGGCGCAGGCCGTGGCCTTTCAAGATATTGATCGTGCTGGCTGCCATCCCGATCGCCGTAATCGCCAACGGCTTGCGCATCTGGCTCACCGGGTACCTCTCCGTGCACGTGGGCTCGGAGGCTGCCGAAGGCGCCTTCCACTTCTTCGAAGGGTTTGCACTCTTCGGGCTCGCCTGCCTGCTCCTCGCCGGGCTCGCCGGCCTGCTCAGCTTCGCGGTTCCGAGGCAAACGGCATGAAGAAGCACGTTCCCATCCTGATCGTTGTCACGCTGGTAGTCGCAGCCGCCGCGACCTACGTCGTAGGCGCATGGCGGGACACGCATCGACTCACGCCGGACGACATGACCCGGATTCCCGAGCGGCTCGCGAGCGTGCCGCTCAAGCTGGACGAGCCGCGCTTCGGCGGCACGCAGGTCAAGCTGGACCCCGAGATCATCCGGAAGTCCGGCGCGGATCACTGCCTCGCCGTCGAGTATCGGAACGACACAGGCAGGCTGGTTCGGCTGCACATCGGCGCCGCTGCACGGACCGACGCCTGGTTCCATCCGCCCGCCGTCTGCCTGCCCGCGCACGGTTGGAGAGCAACGCGAGAGTCCCTCGTCCCATTCTGGTCCGGCCTCCCCGGAGCCGAACCCGACGCGCTGATGCATCGCCTGATCCTCTCCAAGGCCGACACGCGGATGCTTGTCTACTACTGGGTTCACTACGGCGAGAGTGTCGTCACGTCACGCGCCCACCGGAGGCGTGTGCGTTTCGCCGACCTACTGGAAGGCCGCAGGGACCGGCCTGCGCACATCGTCATCTTCTATGCCCCCATGGACGACGAAGACGACGGCGAGGCGCGCATCGAGAGCCTGGCCCGAGGCCTGTGGCCGTATCTCGCCGCCGTTTCCCGGACCGAAGCGTAGCTCATGCCGAACAAGAAGCTCTCCAGGTGGGCACGACTTGCCGTAGCAGGCACCGTGTTGGCGCTTCTCGTCGGTGCCTGCATCTACGTGCTCCGGGTTGCCCGCACGCGCACGGACGTATATGCCCAGGCACTCGAAGCGCAGGCCGCGGGCCGGCTCGATGACTCGGAGAGGATGCTGCGAAGCCTGCTGGACGCGAAGCCAGGGGACGACCAGGTTCGGCTCACCCTCATCGATGTCCTCAGCGCGGCCGGGAGGGTCCCCGAAGCCGAAACCCTCGCCCGCTTCTGGATCGAGGAAGCCGAAGCAGAGAGCCTCGGGATGCGCGCGCTCTGTCGCCTCGCACTGCGGCGCCAGGACGGCCTTGATGCCTTGTACTACGCACGCATGATCGCAGACACCGATCCGCTCTTCTCCCACTCGATCATCATGGAAGTGCACGATGCGATCGGAACGCCCGCGAGTCTCGAGCGCGCGGTCCGTGCAGCGGAGGCGTTGGCGACGTTGGCCGGCGATCCCGTGATGAAGGCCCAGGCCTGGCTGTACGCGGCCGAGACGACGAGGACCCTCGAGGGCAGACTGTCCGAGGGTCGTGCCCTGCAGACGATGCGGGCCCGGCGCGAACACGCACGGACCAAGGCGCGAGCAGCGCTCCAGCAGTCGCGGGCATGGAAGGAGCGCCTGCCGCGCGCGCGCGCCTTGATGGCGGCCATTCAACTCCTGGCGATTCCAAGCGAGGAACCCGAGGCCTCCATTGAAGAAATCGAGGAGTACACGGCCAGCGGGGACGGCGCGCACCGCCTGCGCCTCTTCCTCCTGAGTCACCGAATAGCGAACCAGCAGTACGCCGAGGCGGAAGCACTGCTGCTTACGCTGGAAGAGGCGCCACCCATCGTGCTGGCGCGAGCTGCAGCCGCGCTGACCCGCGCATCTCGTTTCGAAGCCGTCATCCGTGTTCTCCGGAAAGCGGGGACGCGTGGGCCACTGCTCGAGCGCGTCCTCGCGCAGGCACTGCTCCACGGCGACGAGACACAGCAAGCCGAGGCCCTCGACATCCTCGAGCGCCTCGCCCTGCGCAAGGGGGCGTCCCAAGCGAGCATCCGTAACGCCTACATGCGGATACGGGATGCGGGTGACTGGCCTCGGGCCGAGGCGCTCCTCACGAAGACCGCGTCCGCGAATCCGAGAATGCGCTTCTTCAGTCTCGTCGAGCAGGCTCGCCGAGCGGCTGACGGAGGCGAGGTAGATCTCGCCGGCGCGCTCCTCAGTCAGTTGGGCGATGAAGCGACCGATGCCGATGTGCTCGAGGCCGCCGTCCGCTTACAGACGCTTGGCGGCAGCGAGTCCGCCCTCGGGCTCCTGAACGCCGCACTGGCCGCGCGGCACGCGGACTCTGCACTGATTCGCCTGATGCGTGCATCCACGCTACTCAAGGCAGACGGTGCCTCCGCCGTCGCGATGGACGACCTCCGCGCAATCGCCCAAGCCGAGAGCGCCAGCGGGGTCACGCTGCTCGGCGCGGCGACCTTGGCAGTGAAAACCACGGATCAGACACTGACAGGACTGTTCGTCGGACGCGCACTCGCAGAAGGCGCACCGGCAGATCCGGCCGTCACGCTCCTGCTGCGCTTGTGCGCCCTGGATGGTGCCGAAGCGCGCGAGACTGCGGCGCAGGGGATCCGCCTCGCGAAGCCGGACTCGGCGTGGATCGAGGCGGTGGCCGACGCTGTGGTCTCCGGCGATGCGACCTCGCTCCGGACGAAGCCGGGCGTCGGCGGGGCCACGGGCAGGCCGCAGCCCACGCACACGATTCTGCAGATCAGGCTCGCCACGCGAGACCGGGACTGGCAGGACGCCGAGGCCCATGCACGGAAGCTCGTCACACTAGGCACAGCGAACAGCCGCGCCCGACTGGGCCAGATCCTGTTGGACGCGGGCAAGTACGAGGGGGTCCTTTCGCTATACACCGGCGACGGTGTCGCGCCCGAAGGCCGGAAGCAACGCATCACGGCGTTCCGCCGGTTGGATCGAATCGACAAGGCGATCGAAGAGTCTCGCCTGTTCGTGCGCGAGTCGAAGGGCAGCGACGACGCCCTCATCCTGCTCAGTGAGGTGCTCCGCGAAATCGACCCGGATGCGGCCCTCGCCTCCCTGGCGCACGTAGTCGACCGGCCTGCCGTGGACTTGTTTCGGGCAGGCCTGCTCGAACAACGCGGAGAACCCGAATCCGCCGTCCGAGTCTATGAAGATCTGCTGGCGGGAAGTGGCGATCGCAACGTGGCCGCATGGACAGGACTGGCACGCGTGCGCATCGCGCAGGGCCGACAAGCCGCGTTCGTCATTCGCGTGAAGCCGGTGCTGGGCTCGTCGTCGCCGCCGGACATGCCGAAGCACCACATTGCGACCCTCGCACTCCTACGCGCCCAGGCCCGGGAGGGGCTCGACGATTTCGACCGCGCTCTGGAGGACTACAAGCGGGCACTTCGGTACCTGCCGAACAATGTGACAGCGCTGAACAACGCCGCGTGGATCATTGCCGCCCAGATCCCCTGGCACATCGACGAGCAGGCGAAGCGCATGCAGGAGGCGCTGGTCCTCGCCGACCGGGCGGTCGAGCGTGCTCCGCAGCTCGCCCCCGTGCACCATACGCGCGCGAAAGTGCTCCTGAAGGTGAACCGTCTGGATGATGCGGTGAGAGCCTTCGACCGCGCGGCGCAGCTTACGAAGAAGATGCTGAGCGCGGCCGACGGACCAACGAAGCGTGAACAGCTCCAACGCAGGCTCGGGCGCTACCTACTCGACAAGGCCGGGGTGCTCGAGCGAATGGAGAAACCGCGGTCGGCACGCTCCATCTACGAGCAGATCCAGACAGAGTTGGAAGGCACGCCGGAAGGAGAGCGTGCGACGCTCGCGCTGGAGCGCCTGGGCAGCTGAGCCGCGGCTGGGCTAGGAGACCCGCTTCTGGATCTGCTCCTCGATGGCCTCGATGAGGTCGGAGACATGGGGTTCGTCGAACACCTGAAGGTGTTCGCATTCGATATCGACGACATGCAGGCCGCCGGCCGCGAGTTCGCCCCAGCCGCACGAGCGCAGCGCTTCGTCATCGCGCACCCAGTCACTCAGGCGCGTGGCGCGGAACACGTCGAGATGTGTGTGGATCGCCGCCGGCCGGTGCCCAAAGAAGGCCTGCTCGCACAGCGTGCTGACTCGTCGAATGCGGGCCTCGGTCTCCGCGCCTGTTGCACTGTCGGGGTCGGCGGGGGAAAAGCCCAGACGGCGCGCCACGCGCGAACCGATGTAGGCGAACATGCCGATGGGTCCACTGCGGATCATTTCACGCAGGTGCAGGCGGAGCTTCGTACCTAGGGACGCCGGGCTCAGGCGCCCCGGCGCATACGCGTCGATGAGTCCCAGGAACACCGGCGCCTCACCGGCCCGATCGAGGCGCCTCGCGATTTCCACGGCGAGGTTGCCGCCGAAGGAGTACCCCAGAAGCAGGATGGGGCCGACAGGGGCGGTGTCTCGAATCGCCTCGAGCAAGGCGTCGGCGATCGAGTTCATGTCTTCAAGAGCGCCATCGTAGCGATCGAGCTCTTGCAGCTGGAGGCCAACAATCGAGCCGTCGTACGCGAGGCGCTGCGCGATGGACCTGAAGCTGAACACGTGCCCCCCCACTCCAGGGATGCAGAACAGCGTGCCCGCCTCCGAGCCTTCTCGCAGGCGCACGACCTCGGGGCGGTCGCCGCGGGCAGGCTCGTCCGAAATTTGCTCCGCGATTCCCCGCGGCGTCGGATCACGAAAGAACGACCGGAAGTCGTAGCGGGTCTGGAACTGCCGCTCGAGAGCCGCAACGAGCCGGACGGCGAGAACGGAGTGCCCGCCCGCTTCGAAGAAGTCGTCCGTCATGCCTGCGGCCGGGGCGTCGAGCACGCGTCGCCAAATGGAGAGAACGCGCTCTTCCCGCGCGTCAGACGGGGAGGCCGGTGCGGCCGGCCGTCTCCGCGGCACCCGGTCCAGTAGAGCATTGCGATCGACCTTGCCCGACGCCGTGCGCGGAAAGTCCGAGATCGCCACGATCTCAGCCGGCACAAGGTAGCCGGGGAGACTCGAGCGCATGTGCGCCATCAACTCGACGTCGAGTGTGGCCGGATCGGTGTCCTCATGCGGCATCACAAAGGCGACGAGACGTGCCCGGTCCGTGCGCTCATCAGCGAGCAACACCACGGCCCGGCGTACAGCGCTCGATCGCTCCAAGCACACCGCGACTTCACCGGGTTCCACCCGATGCCCGCGGAGCTTGACCTGATCGTCGTAGCGTCCGAGGAACTCCAGGTTCCCGTCCGGGCGCCAGCGGGCACGATCGCCCGTGCGATAGACGCGCATCCCCGACTCACGAGAGAGCGGATCAACGACGAAGCGACTCGCCGGATCGACACCGCCGAGGTAGCCGAGCGCAACGCCGTCCCCGCAGGTCACGAGCTCGCCGGGAACGCCAATCGGTACTCGTTGTCCGCCGCGATCCAGGACGTACACCATGGAGTTAGCCAGGGGCCGGCCGATGGGAATGGTGGGTTTGGCGAGATCGGCCTTGGTGATCGGGTGATAGGTCGAGAAGGTCGTGTTCTCCGTCGGGCCGTAGACGTGAGTGACCTGGGTCTCGGACAAGGTGCGCAGGGCGATTCCCACGTGCCGCATGGAAACGGCCTCGCCGCCGGTCAGAAGCTCGCGCAGGAACCCAAGCGACGCCGGGGCCTCTTCCATGATCGCGTTGAACAGTGCGGAGGAGACGAACGCGGTCGTGGCCCCGCCACCTGCGGCGACCTCAGCGATTCGACGGGCACTCCCCAAGTCGTCTTCGAGGATCAAGCACGTGCCGCCGTGCAGGAGCGGCCCCCAGATCTCGACGGTCGAAGCATCGAACCACGTCCGCGCCATGTGAAGCCAGACGGCCTCGGCATCGAAGCGCGCGTAGTCCTGCCCGATGACGAGATTCAGAATCGCTCGATGCGAGACCACCACGCCCTTCGGGTGGCCAGAGGACCCGGACGTGAACATCACGTAGGCCGGCGCGTCCGGGTCGATGTCGCGCGCTTCGCGCGCGCGCTCAGGCGGTTCCTGCGACCCCGCGATGTCGAGCCACGAAACCCCTGCGCCCTGCTCGTGGCTCGCCGGGGCCACGCCGACGCGCGCGCGCGTTCGCTCCGCGATCAACTCGACGCGCGCCGCGGGCCACTCGGGGTCGATAGGCACGTAGACCGCACCGAGATCGAGCGTCGCCAACGACCACACAATCCCATGAACGCCGCGCCCGCACACGAGGAGCACATGGTCGCCGGGCGTGACGCCAGCGGCCGCCAACGTGGCGGCGCACGCCTCCGCACGCACACGCAGGTCCGCGTAGGACACACGGGCGTTGCCGCAGACGATGGCGTGTCTGCGTGGATGGGCCTCAGCGATCTCACGGAACCGTGCCAGGACCGAAAGATCACGGGGATAGGCCGACGCGTCGCCGGACTCCCACGTCTGGATGCGCGCCTTCTCTTCGTGGCCGAGCGCACTCAACGCCTCGACCGCCTGGCCGGGATTCTCCGTCAGGTGATGGAGCAGACATCGATAGTGCTCGATGAAACGCGTGGCCATCGCCTCGTCGAAGACATCACGCCGCGTCTCGATTTTCGCCGACACGGCGTCGTCGCGTTCGACGAGTGTGAAAGACAGTTTGAACTTCGCGTCCGGCGGGCTGAGGTATTTCTCCTGTGCCGCATGACCTCCGATGGAGCGCAAGGAGCGTCCGCGTCCCCAGTACGCGAAGTAGACCTCGGGTTGCGCGAGGGTCGCGCGGCCGACGGATCCAGCCCGCAGTACGAGATCGAGCGGAAGGCGGGCGTGGGCCTGGACACGGCGCCACGACCGATCGATGGTCCGAAGCGCATCGCGACACGTATGCGTCGGATCCACGACATGACGGAAGGCCACGGGACTGACCTGATACCCAACGACATCCTGGGTCTCGGGCCGGTCGCGCAGGGACACCGGCGCACCGACTGTGATGTCGTCCGCCCCCGCGTACGTGCGCAGCAACAACACGTACGCCGTCAAGTAGACGACGAACGGCGTCGTTCCTGTCGCCCCGGCAAGCGCATCCACCGCAGCAACCAGCTCCGGAGGCAGCTCGGCACGCATCGTTCGGGCCCGCGGCCCCTCGTCAACTGCGGCGGGATGGAGCGGCGGCGGAAGCGCGGGACTCAGTGTCTCCGCCGTGCCGAGCCGGCCTGCCCAGAACGTCTCCAACGTCTCACGCTCTGCGGCGAGGAGCCTGCTGTCGTGGGCGCACACGTCGAGCAGGTCGTGGCTCGATCGCGGCAGCGGCTGGTCAGGCGCGTCATACGCACGCGCCATGTCCTGCACGAGGACCTCCGCGGAATGTCCGTCGAGGATCAGGTGACTCAGAACCAGGAGGACTGTCGAGCGTCCCGCGCCGTCGTGAATCAGGCGTGCACGCCAAAGCGGCCCCTGCGCCAGGTCGAGAGGTGTCTCGAGCGCTGCACGGAACGCACTTTCGTCGGTACAGTCCGAAGCTGCGTAGTCGATGTCCGTGGTCTGCCGGTCTGCGACGATGCGCGGAAGCGCGTCTTCTTCCACGATCCGCGCGCGCAGTGCCTCGTGGCGCTCGGCCATGCGCACCAGTGCTCGGCGGAAGCGTTCTTCATCCAGCACACCGTCGACGTGAAACGCCAGTGGTTCGTTGTAGGCGACCTCGTCCGGATGCAGCTTGAGCTCGACCCACAATGCACGCTGTTGCGGAGAGAGAGGCGTGCCTTCGGAGCGCGCACGAACCGGGATCTCGGGCGCAGCACCCCCGCGGGACGCAGCTCGCGCGATGCCCGCCACGGTTGCATCCCGGAAGATCGTTGCAGGCGACACGTGCGCGCCGAGTCGCTCGCTACAGAGCACGGAGATACGTACGACGTCCAGCGAGGTCCCGCCGAGCCGCAAGATGTCGTCGCCCGCAGCCAGCCCCGACAACCCCAGCACCTCCTCGGCAATCGACGCAACCGCGCGCTCGTCCTCCGAGCTCTCGACATCCGGGCTTGCAGCACGCGGGCGATGCTCCATCTCGGGGCGGGGAAGAGCGCTCCGATCGAACTTGTCATTGACGGTCCGCGGAAAGTCGGACACGGGCACGAACGCAGCGGGAACCATGT
>JANQJW010000063.1 GCA_028281445.1 Planctomycetota bacterium
GCGACCTGGTGCCAGAGGGGTAGCACGGCAGCCGCCCCCTCCGCCGGCTTGCGCTGTTCGATCTCCTCGAAGTGCTTCTCGCGCATGTCGACGCGGCGCGCCTGGAAGTCGGCGTACGCCTCGATGCGCTCGGGGCTCGTGTAGAGCAGATAGTCCGAGTCCACCCAGCGGATGTCGCCCACCGGGTCGTCGTCGACGGCCTCGAAGCGGAAGATCTCACGGACGAGCGGACCGTGGCCGGGCGAGGCCAGGATCTTGCGCAGGGCATCGGGCCCGTCCACGCGGCCGACGCGGGCGAGCAGGCCGTCCATCGTGCGGTTGAGCTGGCGCTGGATATCGTCGAGCTCACCGCGGGCTTCGCGCACGGCCGCCTCGCGCATGTCGTTGCGCCTGAGGTCTTCGTAGGAGCTGAAGGCGAGCAGACCGAACACGCCCACGACGATCACGAGCCCGAAGACCACGAGGACGACCACGATCGTGGTCTTGGATACAGGGGGGGCGCCACGAAGATCTTGCATGCGTCGCCCGCCTGCCTGGGGGCTAGGGAATCGTACGCGCGGCCGGGCGCAGGTCCTGCACATGCTCCGCCTGACGCCATACAGGACCCGAAATCGCGTCGCGGACCAGCAGCCCGCCGCGGAGCGAGGCGTCCTCCAGGACGCCCTGCAGAGTGCGGCCCGCGAACGAGAACGACACGGACGCCCCCAGGAGCGCCAGCCGGCCGCGCCAGGCGGCCTCCAGCGCATCAGGCCAACCGGGATCGCCGCGGCGCCCCTGCCACGCGTCCACCGCGCGGAGCAGCGAGACCAGCAGTGCCTGGCGGTCCGCCTCGACGGCGCCGGTGGCGGCCCGCACGTCTTCCGGGAGGTCCTCCGGGACCGCGCCGAGGTTGATCCCGATCCCGACCACGACGGGCCCCTCCGTGTCCGCCGTCTCGAGCAGGATGCCGCCGACCTTGCGGCCGTCCACCCAGAGGTCGTTCGGCCACTTCAGCTGCACGCCTTCGACCGCTGCCGCCTCTTCGATGCTCTCGGCCGCGGCCAGCCCGGCCAGCGCGACGACGACTGCCGGCAGGTCGGCGACCTCGGCCTCGACGAGCAAGGACGCGTAGAGCCCGCCGGCGGGCGAGGCGAACCCGCGGCCCTGGCGGCCGCGGCCCGCCGTCTGGCGATCCGCGACGACGACGGTGCGCGCCGAAGCCCCTTGGCGCAGAAGCGCCGCGGCCACGTCGTTGGTGGAGTCCGTGGTCTCGAGGTGGTGCACCGCCCAGCCGGTCGCGGCAGCTACGTCAGCGCTCTCCATGGCGAAAGACTATGGCAGCGATGCCGCGACACCGAGTTGCGGGTTCAATGGTACGGCTCTTCATGCGACGCATCGCGCTCCCCCTCCTGACCTTCGCACTCACGGCCGTCGCCGTGCTGGCTCTCTCCACGGCGACGCGGGCGGACGATGAAGAGCCGCCGCCGGTCGACTACCGCTTCTACAAGGAGCGCATCTCGCCCGCCCTCATGCAGTACTGCGGCGAGTGCCATGCGGATCCGCGCAAGCGCAGCAAGATGGGCAAGTTCTTCCTGCGCCCGGCTCCGGGCCGCCGCATGCGCGAGCGCTACCACGAGCGCAACTTCGAGAACGTCCTGCGCTTCATCGAGCCGAAGAACCCGGCCGCCTCGTTGCTGCTGCTCAAGGCGATCGGGCCCGACAACGGCGGCGTGACGCACGAGGGCGGCACGATCCTGCGGGACAACATGGCCGAGTACGGCGCACTGATCGACTGGATCAACGGCACCGCGTTGCCGCCGGAGACATTCACGCCGCCCGTGAGTGACGAGGGCAGCCCGGACTTCCTGTTCTTCTACAAGCGCATCGAGCCCGTGCTGCTGGCCGTGTGTGCCGAGTGCCACGCGGGCCGCGGCAAGGGACGCCTCAAGCTCATCACGCACGGACGCGGCGAGGAGTTCCCGCTCGAGGACCACTACAAGAACTTCCAGACGGTGCTGCGCCTCGTCAGTCCCGGCAAGCCGGAGAAGTCGCGCTTCCTCCAGAAGCCGTTGTCGGTAGGCGACGGCGGGCTCAAGCACCGCGGCGGCGACCGCATCGCGAAGGACAGCGCCAACTACGAGAACTGGGTGCTGTTCATCAACGGCGAGCGCGGCCCGCCGATCCCCACCGAGGGCGAGGTGCAAGTGCACACCGTCACCGCGGAAGGCGTGACGATCCAGGCGGAGGACTGCGACCTCGGGGGCGACCTGGAGGACGTGGAGATCAAGGGCGCGGACGCGTTCTACGCGGTCGTGCCGGGGACGGAAGGCGGACGCGCGGCGACGACCATCCGCGTGGTGGATCCCGGCCCCTACGAGCTGACATTCCGCGTTGCCCCGGGCCAGGTGCCCCTGCGCTGGGGCTTCCTCGGCGGACCGCAGAACGAAGCCAGCCTGCCCGGGGAAGCGGACAGCGACGAACACGGCTTCGCGACGGCCGGGCCGGCGAACCTTCTCGACGGGCCCGATCCCGTGCTCGATGCGCGCGGGGGCTTGCGCCTCGAGGGCGCGGTCCTGCACATGGACGGACGCCGGGATCCCGCGGTGTGGCTCTCCCCGAGCGAGGTGCGCCACACGGGCGCTTCGGCGCACGTCGAGATGGCCGACGAAGAAGATGGCGGCGATGACGCGCTGCTGCTCTTCGACATGCAGGACGGGTGGAACGGCAAGTACGTCGGTCTGACCGATGGCGGCCGCCGCTTCGTGATCGGCGTGATCGAAAGCGGCAAGACGCGCGTCCTGCAGAGCAAGAAGACGCCGCCGCGGCGCGAGGATCGCAAGGGGCAGCCGCACGAGCTCAAGGTGGACTACTTCGGCGGCGTGGCCATCGGCAGCCTCGACGGCAAGCCGCTGGTCTTCGCCAACCTCAGCGGCAACCTGGGCGAAGGCACGTTCGGCGTCATGACGCACGGCCTCGTCGAGGTCCACGGCGTCGCCGCGCTCGAGCAGTACGAGGTCTACAAGGTGCGCCTGCGCTACGGCCCGGTCGTCTACCTGCCGGCCGGCCTCCTGCGGCTCTGGGTCGAGATTCCGCCCAAGGGCGGCGCGCTGGACCACATCCGTCTCGTGCCCTCGGAAGACGAGTAACAGGCGCCGAACGGCGAATTCCGGGTCCCCACGCAACGGCCGGAGGGCCGTGGGGTATCAATGGGCACGTACGGGGCCGCGGCCCCCGCTGAGGAGAGTCCGATGATCCGTATCTGCCTGTGCTTCGCCATCGCCCTGTTCGCCGTCCCGGCCCCCGCCGTCGCCGAGGACCTCGAGCGGAGCGAGTTCTTCGACGAGTACGACCAGGACTCCGACGGCTGCGTCACGAAGGATGAGTTCACGGGCTCGAGCGAGATGTTCAAGCTCCTCGACAAGGACGGGGACGGCGTCATCAAGCCGACCGACCTGGGCCTGCCCGCGGACTACAAGCCGGATCCCAAGCGCAAGCGCCGGCCCGGCGGGGAAGCCGGTGCGCGCGGAGGCGACATGGACAAGCGCCGCCAGCAATTCATGAAGGCGCTCCAGAAGATGGACACAGACCAGGACGGGCGCATCTCCAAGGCCGAGTGGAAGGGCAAGGAGCAGGGCTTCGCCCGCATGGACCGCAACAAGGACGGCTTCCTCGACGCCAAGGACCGCGCGGGGATGGACCGCGGCGGGCGCAACAAGGGTCAGGGCCAGAAGGGCAGGTCGCTCACCGACGAGAAGAAGGCGGAGATCAGGACCAAGGCGGCCGAGCAGTTCGCCAAGCTCGACGGCAACGCTGACGGCAAGATCACGGCCGACGAGGTCCCGAGCCCGATGATGCTGGAGCTCGCGGACGCGGACGGCGACGGCAACGTCACGCTCAAGGAGTTCCAGAAGGTCCTGCTGCAGCGCGCCACGCGTCGCGCGCAGGGTGGCGGCCGCGACGGCCGCCGAGGCGGCGGCCGCGGTGGCCGCGGGCTGAACGCCGGTCGCCTGAAGAGCTGGGATCGCGACGGCGACGGCAAGGTGAGCGCAGAGGAGTTCCCGGGCCGCGAAGCGATGTTCGCGCGTCTCGACGCGGACAAGGACGGCTTCCTGACGCAGGCCGACATCAAGGCGCAGAAGGGCGCGCGCAAGAAGAAGGACAGCGGTCCCGTCACGAAGAAGACCGGGACGGTGATCGAGCGCATGGACGCGGACGGCGACGGCCGGCTGCATCGCGCCGAGTTCACCGGCAGCGCGGCGGACTGGGCGAACCTCGATCGCAACCGCGACGGCTGGATCACGCAGGACGAGCTTGTCGCGAAGCCGCAGTAGGCGCTACCCAGCTCTCAGTACCCAGCACCCGTTCCCGAACCCGATCTCGTTCCCAGAACCCAGCACTCGAGTACTGGGTGCTGAGAACGAGAACGAGATGGAGTGGTGGGCGCTGGGGGCATCACCGACCCTGCCAGGCGCGAACCCAGAGGTTCTTCGCGCGGTCGGCGAGCTTCTTTCGCACCATGTTGCGCATCGCGCCGACGAGGAACGGCGGCAGCGAGATGTCCGTTCCGAGGATCAGCACCTCGCTGATGCGTGAGCCGCCGGCGCCGTCGGGCTCCAGCAGACAGCCGCCGCGCCAGAGCGTCACGTGCTCGGGCTTGGGCACGGTGCGCGGGTCGTAGCGCAGGAGAACGCGCCCGTCTGCCAGGTCGCGGCGCTCTGCCGCGAATGTGAATCGCAGGTTGTAGACCCACAGCGCCTCGCCAATGCGATGGAACTCGACGTGGTAGCGATGGCGGCGGGCACCGGGCAACACGTAGTCCGCCCCCACGTGCCGGAAGACGTTCGCCGCCAACACCTGCTTCTCGACTGCGGCGTTCATCATCATGTCCGCCATCGTCTTGGGCGGCAGGGGCACGCGACCGGCGACCCCCATCGCCCCCACCATGCGCACACGCCCGCCGAAGCCGCCACCCGCATAGCGACGCGCGACGGCCGACTCGAGCTTGGGAAGCTGCGCCAGACGCGGCTGGCGCGGGTCCACGACCTGCACGGAACGCAGGCGCTCGATCGTCGCAAGCAGGCCGCCGACGCCCGTGAACAACGAGGACACCGCGGCGTCCCCGTCGACGCCCGCCGCCGGCTCTTCGAGGCGGTAGCGCGTCAGCGTATGCACCTCCTCGGGCGTGAACATCGGGAGCGAGCGCCGAACCGGATGTCCGCGCCCGCCCACGCACGCCGCAAGCCCTGTGAGCAAGACGGCACTGAGGAGATGGGCCCGCATGGGCCGCCACACTACCCGCGTCTACTGGGCCGAGGGACGCGCAGGCGTCTCCGCGACACTTGCGCGGTCCGCCGGCGGAGTCGCGGTGACCATGCGCTCGTCCGGACTGGGCGCGGCCCCCCAGGTGCGGATTCGAGCCGCTTCGGCTTCCCACGCGTCGCTGCAGCGCACGCGCAGGAACGCCGTGAGGCACAGATCGAGATCGCCGAGGAACTGCTCCTGGGACTCGAAGCTCGCCGCGAGGCGTGCCTCGCGCGTGTCCCCCTCCGGCGCGGGCAGACGCAGCGACGAGATCGCCATGGTCTCGGCACGTAGCGTGAACCGCACCTCGTCCTCGCCGTGGGCGAGCAGGATGCGGGCCGCCGTCAGGCTCTTGCCGCTGCGAAGCGCCGCACGCGCCTCCATGCTGGCCCCCGGCATGCCCGCGCGCAGGACCGTACGCCTTGCCGCGGAGCGCTCGCCTCGAAACTCGAGGTGGTCGTCGAAGTGCACGTACACCTCGTCCCCGCTGGCGTGCTTGAAGCCGGGTTCGACGTCGGAGCGCCACCACAGCCAGGTCAGGAACTCGGGGCCGAGATACTCCATCCCGACGCCTTCGGGCATGTTGACGGGCGCGATCACGAGCGGCCTCCTTCGATGCCGGCGCCGGCGACGGCGGAGAACTCGGTCCGGCGCAGGTCGCCAAGCGCCGGTCGCAGATCGTTGCCCGTACGCGCCTCGTCCTCGGCGATCTCCGCGCTGCGCTGCCACGGCGTGAGCGCCACGAGCTCGGCGTCGAACGTGTCGCG
>JANQJW010000095.1 GCA_028281445.1 Planctomycetota bacterium
TGCGGGCGCACCGCGCGCGAGAGATGCGGCTCGAGGTGCTTGGCGTCCTGGCCGGTGAGGTAGACGGGCACGTCAGAGCCCACCCCCGCCTCGTCGAGCAGGTGCTGCACCGCGCCCGCGGCACCGACGAGCAGGCCCGTGCGGATGGCGCGGTCCGTGTCCGGCGCGGGCATGCCGGCCTCGCCCTCGAGTCCGATCAAAGGCAGGCGCGCGGTGCCTTCGGCGAGTGCCTTCGCGCCGAGCCCGATGCCGGGCAGGATCGCGCCGCCCACGAGCGCGCCTTCGTCGTCGCCGACATCGACGGTGATCGCCGTACCACACGAGATGACGGACGCGGCCTCGCCCGCCAGGTGCGCGGCGGCGAGCACCTGCACGCGGCGATCGACACCCGCGGCTTCGGGTTTGTCGACGTGGGCGTCGGGGAGTCCGCCGTGGTCGGGTCCGACGGTCACGCACGTTCCGAGCCGCAGCTTCGAGATCTCCCACTCGAGCCCCTGGACCTTGGCGGGGTCGCTGCCGGCGATGGCGATCACGGCCTCCTTGCCCTTGAGCATGGGGCCTGCGAACTCGCGCACGGTGCGTCCGTCCACCCTGGGCAGGCGCACGGGCCCGGCGACGTCTTCGCCGCGCACCGCCCCCACCTTCGCGCCGGAGTTGCCGACGTCGATCACGAGCATCAGGTCGAGCGAGAGGTCCTTGGCCATGCGCGGGATCGTACGGCGCCCTGGACGAGCACGGGGCGGTTTTGCGGCACCGCGTTCGCGGGCCGACCACTCGGCCCTGCGGGCCTCGGGTAGCCCCTACACAGCAACCGGAATCGGCGAGCACCGATTGCGTACGCAGGCCCTTGTGCGATGTAGGGGCGACCTGAGCGCCCCAGGCGCGAATGGTCGGCCCGCCGCCGGGCATCCTGCCCGGCGCCTATCGCAGATTGTCGAAATACCTGATCTCGCGCTTGGTCCTGGGATCGCGCGGGTCGACCTTGTAGGTGAGGATGCGTCCGTTGCGATCGATCACCACCGTGACGAGCTTGTCGGGATCGAGCGTCTTGCCGTACTCGATCGCCTCGGCACGAGATGTGATCTTGCGACCGTTGATCGAGACGAGGATGTCGCCGCGACGCACGTCGAGAACGTCCGCAGGTGCGTCCTTGTCGAAGCCCGTGATCCGCAATCCCACTACGCGACCCGACGAATCCTTGTGGATCTGCGTCTTGACGGTCTCTGCGATGCGTGACGCGCTCTTGCTCTTGAAGTAGCGGTACGTGTTGTTGTCGAACTCGATCGCGCGGCGCCGCGAGTTGCGCGGATCGCGATGGATGGTCGGCTTCAGGTCCTGGAGCGTAAGCTCCTCGACCGGCTTGCTCGCCGGGTTGATGACATCCGTGGCCGGCTTGTCTTCGTCGCCCTCTCCGTCTCCTTCGCCTTCGCCGTCTCCCTCGGCGGTGCCGTCGCCTTCGCCGGGCTTGGCCGTACCCGTGCCGGCGTCCGCCTCGGTGAGATCGCCGGCCTTCGTGGGCGCGGCGAGCGGTGCTTCGGGCTTGACGGGTTGGAGGAACGGGGGCAGCGGCTTCGATGAACCGCTCTCGTCGTAGAGGAGCGTGCCGTTGCGCTCGGGCTCCTTGGCGCTGGCACCGTAGACGTCGTACCGGATCTCCCACACGCGGGGTTTCACCTCGACGATGTCGGTGAGCTTGAAGCGGCCAGAGTCATCGCGCGACGCACGAACGAAGTCGCCGAGCCCGAAGGCGATGCTCTTCTTGCCGCCGCTGAAGTTGAACAGGATGGTCTTCATACCCTCGCCGTCGCTCATCACGAGGGACACCTTGCCGAGCGAGTCGAGTCCCGCCGGCGGCGGCGGCTTCACGGGGCCCTTGGGCGCATCCTTCGTGATGGGCGGCGGCATCGGGCCGGAGAAGATCCAGTGCTTCGGCTTGCGCTTGGCGTAGTCCGGACGCAGGACCGTGTCCTTGATCTCCTTGTCGCTGACCGGTGCCTGCGGCTGCCACTTCAGTCCGGTCACGCGCATGCTCTCGTAGTCCTTGCGCATTTCCTTGAGCTGCGGGGGCTGCTTCTTCGTGTCGCGATCGATCACCTTGGCGACGGCCGGCCGCACCTGGAGCGCGAAGTAGGCACCTACGCCGACCACCGCGGCGCCGAGCCCCAGGTTCAGCAGCCAGAGGAACTTGCGGAGGCTGTGCGGCTTCATCAGGAGGACTCCGTAGGCCCGACCAGGACCGGGAGATCAGACTACAGCGGATCTCCGGGGTTCCCACGAGCCCGTCACGCGGACGAACCGGTCCCTTACGGGCGAAACCCCCGATCTTGGACGCCGCCTGCGGGCCGGCCCTTGCGAACTGTCTCTATCTGCGTCGCAGCCGGATGGCCCCCCGCACGACGCGCGGGTCACGCGGGTCCACGCGATAGGTGATGCGCTTGCCGTTGCGGTCGATGACCACCGTGACGAGCTCGCCCTCCTCGAGCGTGTCGGCGAGGGCCAGGAGGTCGGCCCGGGTGTGCACCGGCCGGCCATTCACCGAGACGAGCACGTCGCCGCGCTTGATCTGGAACGCCTCGGCCAGCTCCGGCTGATCGAAGGCAAGCCGTAGACCGACCGGGGCACCGGTGACGGCATCGGCCACCGGCGTGGTGCGGACGCTCTCCGCCAGCGCCTTGCGCCCGTGGCGGCGCAGCATCTCCCAGGACGCAACGTCGAGGGACACCTCGTGCACGCCCACCGGCGTCTTCGCGACGCGCACCTTCAGCGTGCGCCACGCCGGGCCACCGGCCGGCTTCGTCTCCGGCGCCGGGCCCTCCTCCATCACCGGCGGCCCCACGCGAAGCCGCACGGGCCCATCGGGGTCGTCGGGATCGACAGGGTCGAGTCCACTGCGTCCTTCGATCTTCGCTTCCGCGTCGAAGAGCAGCCTGTGCTCGCCGGCTTCGGAGACGATGGCGTAGACGATCTCG
Source organism: Planctomycetota bacterium (assembly GCA_028281445.1). Taxonomy (GTDB): domain Bacteria; phylum Planctomycetota; class PLA2; order PLA2; family JAEUHO01; genus JANQJW01. The sequence continues at coordinate 2,970 of JANQJW010000095.1, forward strand.
TAGCGTCCGCGGCCGATTCGCCGGATGGCCGTGAGGCGGAAGCCCGGCCCGTCGGACCGGATGACCTCGCCAACGCGATACGGCACCATGCGCCCGTCCTTGAAGACGAATGACAACACGTCGGCAACGACCATCTCGATGTGTCCGAGTGCTTCGAGGCCACGGGGCGCCTGCCGTTCCGGCGTGTTCGCGAGCGGCGTCTCGGGCTGCATCATGGGGCCGGTGAACGGCCAGTGCGGCGTACGGCGCTCGCGGAATCCGGGCTTGAAGAACACGCTGTCGAGGTGCGCGAGCGAGACGGGGGCGACGGGTCGCCACGCGGGAGTCGCGGTGCGTCGCGCATCCCTTGGAACGTGCGGGCCCGATGTGAGGTCCGCTGCCACAGCGGGACGGACATGCAGCGTGTAGTTCACAGCGACGGCGACGACGCCGAGACAGAGTGCCGCGTTGCACCACGCCAGCACGCGGCGAAGGGTGTGGGGTCGAGCCATGGAGTGCCTCCTCTTGGAGGCTTGGACGACGGGAAAACACCCAGTACTCGTTCTCGAACCCGATCCCGTTCTCAGTACCCAGAACCCCCTCGTGTTGGGTGCTGGGAACGAGAACGAGAACGAGTGCTGGGTACTGGGTGTTGGCGTAGGAGCGCGCCTAGCGCTCCCTACGTCCCATACATCTGCTCGATGTTCGATGCACCCTTCGTGATGCCGCGCAGGGCGAGCTTCAGCTCGTCCGGGCTGTCGGCCGCATCCATGGCGTCTTCGAAGTCGATGACGCTCTCGCGCACAAGGCCCACCAGGCTCTGGTTGAAGCTCTGGCTGCCGTAGTACTCGTGGCCGTCCTCGAGCGCAGAAGCCAGCTCACGCGTGCGGCCCTCGAGGATCATCTCCTTGACCGACGGCGTGCCGAGCAGCACCTCGACGGCGGGAACACGACCCGGCGCGCTGCGCCGCGTGATGAGGCGCTGGCTGACCACGCCCTCCAACACGAGCGAGAGCTGCAGACGGATCAAGTCGTGCTGGTGCGGCGGGAAGAAGGAGATGATGCGCTCGACCGTCTGCACGGCGTTGACCGTGTGCAGCGTCGAGAGCACGAGGTGGCCCGTCTCGGCGGCCTGGATGGCTGCCATCACGGTCTCGTGGTCGCGCATTTCACCAACGAGGATGGCGTCGGGCGTCTGACGCACGACGGCCTTCAAGGCCGTGTGGTAGTCCGGCGTGTCCAGGCCGAGCTCACGCTGTGTGATCGCGCAGAGATTGTCCTGGAAGATGAACTCGATCGGATCCTCGATCGTGACCACATGCCGGTGCTCGTTCTGGTTCATGTGATCGATCATGGAGGCGAGCGTCGTGGACTTGCCGCTACCGGCGATACCGGTCACGAGCACCAGACCGCGGCGCAGCAACGAGAGCTCACGCAGCACGTCGCCGGGGAGGTAGAGCTCCTCCATGCTCGGCACGGTCTCTTTCACGTGACGGAAGACGAACGCCGTGCGGCGGCGCTGGCGGAGGATGTTGCAACGGAAACGACCCGCGCCCGGAACGACGAACGCCGTGTCCTTCTCCTTGTCGTCGTAGAACTCCTCGACCTCGTCGGGCGTGAGGATCTCGTTGAGCAGGTCTTCGCTCTGCTCCTCGGTCGTCATCTCATCGGACAAGAAACGGATGGCACCGTTGATACGCGCAACGGGACGATGTCCTGTGCGCAGGATGAGGTCGGATGCCCCCTCCTTGACCATCACGCGGAAGTGGATCTGGACGTCGTCGCGCATGGGCGCCTCGGCGGGGGGCGGACCTCGGGCCGACGCGCTACGGGCCTGCCCCTTCCCTCGGCCTCTCACTGCGGTCGGGTACGTCCGGCGCCGGCGGTGCCGCTGCCAGGGCCTTTGCGACCGCCTCCAAGAAGGCAGCCAGACCGGCACCGGTCACCGCTGAAACCGGGTACACGTCCCTATCGGCCGCCCGGGCGAGGCGGCTCAAGGCCTCCTCCGGCGGACTATCAGGAGGCCAACAATCGGCCTTCGTGGCGAGGACGAGCTCGGTGCGGGTGTCCAGCGCCCGCCCGTAGGCGGCCAGCTCGGCCCGGATCATCCGGTAGTTCGCGACCGGATCCGAGCCATCCGTCGGGAAGAGGTCCACCAGGTGGACCAGGACGCGCGTGCGCTCGACGTGGCGCAGGAAGCGGTCGCCCAGGCCCTGCCCCTCGTGGGCTCCCTCGATGAGGCCGGGCAGGTCGGCGATGACGAAGCGCGTGAAGTCCGGCTGCTCGACGATGCCGAGATGCGGGGCCAGCGTGGTGAACGGGTAGTCCGCGATCCGCGGCGTCGCCGCCGAGAGGCGCGACAGCAACGTGCTCTTGCCGGCGTTCGGCAACCCGATCAAGCCGACGTCGGCAAGCAGCCGGAGCTCCATGCGCACCTTGCGTTCGAAGCCGGGCTTCCCGGGGTCGGCGCGCGTGGGCGCCTGGTCGATGGCGGTCGCGAAGCGCGCGTTGCCGAGCCCGCCCTTGCCCCCGCGCGCGGCGCGATAGCGCTGCCCCTCTTCCGCGAGGTCCACCAGCTTGCGGCCGGTCTCGTTGTCGTAGATCGTCGTGCCGACCGGAACGTTGACGTAGCGGTGCTTGCCATTGGCGCCATGGCGCTTGTTGGGTCCGCCGCGCTCGCCGTTCTCGGCGCGTGCGAGACGGATGTCTTCCATGTCGCCGAAGGTCGTGAGCTGCGGATCGGCCACGAGGTAGACATCGCCGCCGCGGCCGCCGTCGCCGCCTGCGGGCCCGCCCCGGGGAACGCGCTTCTCGCGCCGCCACGAGACGATGCCGTCACCGCCGTCGCCGCTGCGGATCGTCAGCACTCGTTCGTCGATGAACATCTCGGGTCAACTCGCTACGGCGCTTGGTGCCGGATTCCCTCCACAGAGGCACGGAGACGCGGAGCGCAAACTGCGGCCGCAACGCACCTGCTCTGACCGCTTGCGCCCCATCCAAACCTACAAGGGGAAGCGCGGGCGGCCACCTGCCACCGCTCTGCGGCCCTGCGTCTCTGTGGAGAAGTCGAGCTGGCGTTGGCGGTTAGTTGGTCGCCGGATCGACGACGTGCACCTTGCGGTTGCTCTGATACTCGACGACGCCGTCACGCACTGCGTAGAGCGTGTAGTCGTTGCCCATGCGCACGCCCTTGCCGGGCTTGAAGCGCGAGCCGAGCTGGCGGACGAGGATGTAGCCCGAGCGGACGTTCTCGCCGGCGTAGCACTTGATGCCGCGCGACTTGGGGTTGCTGTCACGACCGTTGCGGCAGGATCCCTGACCCTTCTTATGTGCCATTGGTCTAGCTCCTCAGCCTGACGGCTACCCTTCGATCTTCTCGATCTGGACGTCGGTGTACCGCTGGCGGTGACCCTGCTTGCGGCGGTACTTCTTCCGGCGCTTCTTCTTGAAGACGATGATCTTGCGGTCCTTGTGCTCGCCCAGGACGGTCGCAGATACCGACGCACCGTCGACCACGGGCTGCCCGACGCGGAGGTCGTCGCCCCCCACCAGCAGGACGCGGTCGAAAACGACGCTGTCGCCCGAGGCGACATCCATGCGGTCCACGCGCAGTCGCTCGCCGGCCTTGACGGTGTACTGCTTGCCTCGATCGTTGATGACGGCGTACATGGCGCGAATCCACGGGTTTCCAGGGCCAAGCGGGGGAAAGTAGCCCGGGGGCGCGGGGGGCCAAAGCGGATTTCGGGGGCTGCCGCCCAGCCCCCACCGCGCACCACGCCGCCGTCGCTGGGGGGGCGCATCCCGGCTACTCGGCGGAGTCTGCCTCTTCCTCGCCCCCACTCGGCGGCAAGCCCTTCATCGCCCACCCATCCGTGGCCAGGCGGGTGTCGGCCTCCAGGTTGATGGGCCCGCTGCAGGCCTTGCGCAGCTCCTTGACGGCGGATCCGCGGTGCTTCTTGAGCCAGCCGATGACCTCGTCGGGCGCGCGCACCTCGAGGCCGCCGCGTCCGCGCGAGCGGGCGACCCGGGCCTGCATCTCGCGCAGGACCCGCAGGCCGAGACCGGAGAGAAGGCGCCGGTGGCCGGTGCCGCCGCACGTGTTGCAGGCCTCGTGCGTCAACCGGGAGAGTGCCTGCCGGATGCGCTGGCGCGAGAGGACCACGAGTCCGAACGGCCCCATGCGCCCCATGCGGATGCGCGCGCGGTCGTTCGACAGGGCGTCGCGTAGCGCGATCTCGACCTTGCGCCGCGAGCGCCGGTCGCGCATGTCGATGAAGTCGATCACGATCAGGCCGCCCAGGTCGCGCAGCCGCAGCTGGCGCGCCGCCTCGACGACGGCCTCCAGGTTGGTGACGAGCGCCGTCGCTTCGGGATCGGTCTCGCCGGTCAGCCGGCCCGAGTTGACGTCGACGGCTACGAGTGCCTCGGTGGGATCGATGACGATCGAGCCGCCGGACGGCAGACGGATGGTGCGACGGAACGCATCTTCGAGCTGCGTCTCGGCGCCGTGCCGGTGGAACAACGGAATCGGATCCGTGTGCAGCTCCACGTCAGGCATGCCCTCCGCGAGCTTCTCCAGGCGATTCATGCGCTCCGCCTCGGTCTCCTCCGGCTCGCCTTCTTGCGCTTCGCCGGGGGCCTCGTCATCGCCGGTCGGTTCATCGACCGCCTCGCCGCCCTCTGCGTTCTCAGCCTCCTCCGCGCTCTCTGCGGTCTCGATTTCGCCGATCGGCGCCTCGAGCGCCGCGGACCGCACGGCCACGGCGGCATGGGCCGCTTCGTCGGCGGCCGCAGCGGCGGACGGGTACCACACCCGCAGCAGACGGTGCATCTGCCCCGCGATCTCCTCCTTGTCCACGATGATGCGCGTGACGTCTCCCGGCATGATGTCGCGCACGCTGCGCTCGGCCAGGTCGCTCTCTCCGCGAAGCAGGCCGGGCTGCCCCGGCTCGGCCGCCTTGCGCTTGATGAACTCCCACTCCTTGAGCAGGTGGTCGAGATCCGCGCCGAGGGCGGCCGCATCCGTCGTTTCGCTCGCCGTGCGCACGATGACACCCATGCCCTCGGGCACCTCGAGCTTGCGCAGGAGCTTGCGCACGCGCTCGCGCTCCGACCCTTGCGGGATGCGGCGCGAGATGCCGCTGCGTCCGGTGTGCGGCATCAGCACGAGGTAGCGCCCGGGGAACGAGATGCGCCCCGTCAGCGCAGGCCCCTTGCGGCCGATGCTGTCACGCGTGATCTGCACGATCACCTCGTCGCCCGGCGTGAGACGTTCGGTGACCGGCGTGTCGGGCGTCTCGTCTTCCTTCAGCGGCAGGTCAGACGCGTGCAGGAAGCCCGTCAGGCCGCGGCCCAGATCCACGAACGCCGCTCCGATTCCCGGCTCCACGTTCTGTACCCGACCGCGGTAGATGTGACCGGCGGACGACTTCTCGGTGCTCGTCGTCTCGACGTAGACCTCCTCGAGCACGCCGTCGACGAGCAGCGCGATACGCGCTTCCTCCCGGTCGGTCGCGTTGACGAGCAGGACCTTCTCCTTCGGGGCGGCGGACGGGTCCGGCGCGCGGGGCACGATGTCGATCGCGCGCGGGTCGCGGCGGCGTCCGTCGCTCTTGCGGGACTCGCCGCGGCGAACCTCGCGGCGGCCTTCTCCGCGCTTGCGCCGCTTGCTCTCGCGACGCTTCTTCTTCTTCTTCTTCCTGCGACGCGGACGGTCTCCTTTGGCCTTCGACGCCCCTTCCTCGGGCGGCGCGTCGTCATCGGGCAGCGGCGGGATGTCGGCGTCGGCTTCCGTCGCAAGGTCGGCGTCGCGCTTGCGACCTCGCCGGCGTCGCGTGCGGCGGCGCTTGCGGGGCGTGCCCTCGTCGTCCGGCGCGGGCGGCGCTTCGACCTCCGCGTCCACGGGGGGCGCCTCGGTGTCCGCCTCAGCGGCCGGAGCGCGTTCGGGGTCCGGCTTGCGGGTGCGTCGGGTACGGCGGCGGCGGCGCTTCTTGCGGCGCCCGGGCTTGTCGGCGGCTTCGCCGTCGCCCCCGCTGCGTTCCCCGTTCACGGGGGGCGGATCGGCGAACGCGCCGGCTTCGGCGGCGGAGCGGTCCTGCGAGGCGGCGTCGGCGCTGCGGCCCCCTCCTCGGCGCCGGCGACGGCGCGCGCGACGCGGGCGCTCGTCGGATGCAGCGCCGGCGTCGGGGCTCTCAGGAGGCGCGCCCTCGCCCGGATCGGGCTCGTGCGAGTGCATACAGGCGTATCCCCCGGCGCGAGGTCGGGGCCGCGTAGCCCCGCGCCGGTCGTCTCGGTGTCTTGTCTGTCAACCGCCCGTTCCCTCCCCGGGTACGGGCCCTTCCGAGCAGATCTTCGAGAGCCTGCCTGCTGCCTCTAGCGGCCGGGTGCGACGGGCACCGGCTCCCCGTTGGCGGGGACGGCTGCCGGCGGGGCGGGCGGCGGCGGGTTCACGGAGAAGCCCTGCGCCTGACCCTGCCCCGGCCAGGGGGTGCACTGGCCGTAGAGGTCCTTGTACTCCGCCGCCATCTGCTGGGGCCGGCCCGACAACTCGTCCGAAATGGTCGTGTTGGCAGCGTCCGTCCCGCGCAGGATGCGAGGAGTAATCGTGATGAGCAGGTGGTCCTTGACCGTCGTGGTGGACTTGCCCTGGAAGATCAGGCCGGCAAGCGGCAGATCCCCCAGCAGCGGAATCTTGTCCACGCGCTCCACGTCGCGGTCCTCGAGCAGGCCGCCGATCACGGCGGTCTGGTTGTCACGCAGGATCATGTGCGTGACGAGTGTGCTGGACTGGACGCGGGGCAAATCGATGCTCTGCCCGGAAACAGTGATGCGATCGAACCCCGGGAGCGGCCCCGTGCCCGTGAGAGCACGCCGCTGGGGAATGACCGTCATCCGGATCTTGTTCTCGCCCGGGATCACATGCGGGATCACGAGCAGCTGGAAGCCCACGTTCACGGGGCTGTTGGGATCTTCTTCCACCGAGAACTGCAAACCGCCGTTCTGGTTGGTCGCGGCGGTCGTCCGCGCATAGCGGATCGTCTCGCCGATGAAGATGGTGGCCGCCTGGTTGTCGAGCGCGAGCAGCTTGGGCGCCTGCACGATGCGCGTGGTCGCGTCGCGCTGGAGCGCACCCCACAGGAGCGAGGTCTCGCCCGTGGTCAGCGTGCCGTAGCTGAAGGCGGATGCCGCGGGCGACGGGAACGACGTGCCCGTGATGGCACTCGCCAGATCCCCCGTGCCGCCGCCGACGTTGAAGGGCAGCATGTGCAGGATGTCCGCGCCCGAGAAACCGGCGTTGATGCCGGAGGTGTCACCGGCGCGCAGACCGATGTTGAGGCTGTCCGAGTTCGACGTGACGATGAAGTTCATGTCGATGAAGACCTGCGGCGGCTCGACATCGAGCTGCTGGACCATGGCCTTCAGGCGCTGGAGCCGCGGCTTGGTCCCGGAGAAGATGATCGCGTTCTCCTGCGGGATGTAGCGGACGCTGCCCTCGTCGGGCTCCACGATCTGACGCAGGGCCGCGATCACGGGGAACTGCTCTTCAATCGTGAGCGGGTCGTCGCTGGGCGTCGTGGGCTCGCCGCGATAGATCTCCGCGGTCGAGCCGCCGCCGCCACCACCGCCTGTGGTCCCACCGGAACCGGAGCTACCGCTACCGCCGGTCGAGTTGGCGGCCATCACACCCTTGTAGACCGGGGGCGGCCGCAGGTAGCGGAAGCGGTAGTAGTCCTGCTCGAGCGCGAGCTCGTTCCGCGGGACCACCCGCATGATGCCGTAGTCCTCTTCGACCAACGCGAAGCCGAGGGTACGAACAACAGCCTCCATCGAGGCGCGCCAGGGCGTCTCGTTGAGGGCGAGCGTGATCTTGCCGGTCACCTTCGGCGACACGATGACGTTGGCGCCTGCGAACTCGGCGATCGCGGTGATCACCTCGGTGATCTCGCGGTCGGTGAAGGTGATGCTGATGGGCTTGGGCCGCTCCACGCGCAGGTAGCGCTGCGCGCGACGGACGAGGACGGCGCCCACGCGCTCGGCCATGATGTCGAGCGCCTGGATCCAGTGCATGTCCACGACCTTGAGCGTGACGAGCTGATCCTGCGCCTCGGGCGACACGATGATGTTCACCCGCGTACGCGGCTGCAGCCGCTGCTCGACGACCTGACCGAGCGGTGCCTCCTGGACGTCGAGCGTCACAAGGCCGCCGCCGATGTCGTATTGCGCGTAGCTCTGGGGATCGACCTCACCTACGGCGGCCGAGCTGAAGCCCAGCACACACGCAAGAAGAACCGCGGTTCCTACCGCTCCGCTCACTGAACGCCTCATGTCGGCTGTCCTCCTCCGAGCCACCTCACCCTCCAGGACCCGGACCCGGGACCGTCGATACGGTCCCTTGGCGCGCGTCCCTCCTGCGAGCGGCCTCTACGGCCCCATTCGGTCGGCGCGCATCCGAAGTAAAGCCCAAGCCGCACCCCACACCAAGGGGGCTCGGCCTTCTGTTCAGGCCTCTGCCACGATTTGTAAGCCCTCACGGCAGGTGCCATGACAAGCCTGAGACACGCACGCCGCGGATCCTCACGCCATCACGGCCGTAACTCACATTCCGAAAACGAGTTAGCCTGGAATTGAGCGCGCGGCCACAGGTTCGTCACGAACCCGCGACCGCACGCGCGATTTGGATGAACAAAGATGAGGGACCTAGAGGTCCTTCTTCTTCGTCTTCCCGCTGGCCTTGGCGCTCTCCTTCTCCTTGTCCTTGCCCGTCTCGACCTCGATCACGAGGCCCTTGTAGCGGAAGTGGACGGAGGCGGTGCCGACGCGCTCGACCTGGACGAGGCCTTCCTCATCGAGGCGGTCGCCGGCGCGCACATAGGCGCCGTTGATGACGGCCAGACTGCGCTTGGGCTGGCTGTGGTCGACGATCACACCCGTGATGTTGAAGGTCATGCCTTCGAACTCGCCGAGGGTCTTGCCCTTCTCGAGCATGCCCTTGATCTCGGCGAGCACGGGCTGGGCCTCGGGCGTGATCGGCTTCCCGCGGAGGAAGCTGTTCCACGTCGTACCCAGGTTGTGCATGTCCGCGTACTCGTTGGTCGCGAGCTTCTGGCGCAGATCCTCGAGGACGCCCTGGCAGACGGCCAGCGTGACGACGAGCTCTTCGTCGGGACGCATGCTGCGCGTGCGCTTGAGGTTCTCGCTGACGATGCCGACGCGTGCGGCGAGCTCGGGCAGCTGCACGGACTTCGTGTGAGCCGTGTGCTCGAGCATCGTGCGCAGCTCACCGATCAGCTTGTTGATCTCGACCTTGGCGCGCTCCGCGCGGAACCAGTCCTTCTTCGCGATCAGCGCCTTCTCCATCTCGATCTTCTCGGCGATCTCGCGGTAGCGCGTCTCGAGATCGACGACGATCTCTTCCTCGCGGTTCCACTGGCGCTCGCGCTCCTCCGGATCGACCTTCTCACGCGCGCGGCGCGGGTCGACCAGCGGATCGCGGCGGCCGACGGCCGGGCGCAGCACGTACGTGTCGGGACGCTCGGGCTGGAACTCGGCGATGGCGGCCTTGAGCTTCGGATCCTGGATGCGCTCTTCGGCGCCCGGGATGTGCTCGCGCTTGATGGAGCCCTTGGACGGGCGATAGAAGTACGTCTCGAGCTCGACCTCGAACTCGTGGAGTACGGTTGCGTTCGGGTTGTCCCGATCCAGGTCGCCGGCCTGCATCTTGAAGCCCTTGACGGCTACGAGACGCGGGTCGTTCTCGATCAGGTTCAGGAACTTGAGGATCGACGTCGCCTCGCCGCGGCCCTTGAGCTTGTTCCGCGTCACGCGGATGCCCTTGGCGAGCTCGCTGTCCTCGGGGCTGCTCTCCGGCAGCTCCGTGAACCCGACGCCCGCGGCGCTGAGGAACGTGGACAGGTTGCGGTGGAAGTCCGAGATGCGCTGTTCCGTCGGGAGGACGGCCAGCTCGCGGCTTTCCACGGCGCGGAACGTGAGGACCGCGTCCTCACGGGCGGGGATCTTGCGACGCTCGATATCGGCCGCCTGCAGGCGGGTATCGAGGGCCCCGATCTCCTCTTCGATCTTCTCGATCTCGCCACGATCGCTGAACACGAGGAACAGCAGGACGCCCGTCAACACGACGGACACCGCGATCGTCACGACGAGTCGCTGGCGTTCGGTGAGCTTCGACACGGGATTCCCCTACTTCCGGCCCTTTCGGGCCTTCTTCTTGTCCAATTCGATCGGGGCCAGCGCGAGGTCGTAGCTGAACGCGCCCACGCGCGGAGGCACCAGGTCCTCCTTGTCGCGGCCGCTGCCCTCACGCAGCATCTCGATGTTCGGGTTGTTGATCGCCATGAAGTCCGCGAAGAACTCCGTGGGGCGCGCCGTGTTCTCCGGGTCGCCCGTCAACGCCTTGTGGAAGGTGCTGAGGAGCGCCGGCGCCTCGGTGTCGCTGGTCATGGCCATGAAGCCCTCGACCTTGAACTGCGCCGCGGGCTCCTTCTTCTTGCCCTTGCGACGGTTCGGCTTGCGACGGCGGAGCGTGGCGACCTTGGCCGGAACCTCGACGGTGTCGAGCCAGATGGCGTACGACTCGTCGACGTTCTGCGCCGTGGTGATCTCGAAGAACTGATCGAGCTTGCGCGACCACAGCGTGCGCGAGCGGTTGATCGTCTGGATCGCGACGCGACGCTGCTGGTACATGTCGATCTCTTGCTGGAGGCGCAACGAGCGGTCCCGCTGCATCTCCATGCTCTTGACCTCTTCCTCACGCGACTGCTTGAGCTCCTTGACCTTGCTGAGCTCGATGAAGTGCGTGTAGGCGTAGGCCCCACCGGCGCTCAGCACCATGACGATGCCGACGACGATGGCGACGAAGCGCGCGACCGGCGTGCCGGTGCGCGGCCTGTATTCCGGCGGAAGCAGATTGATCTGGATCATCGCGGAAACCCCTTACCTCTGGCCCTGGATGCGCGAAGCGAGACCGACGGCAACTGCCAGCTCGGGCACGTGCTCGCGCAGAAGGTCGACGTCGACGCTGCCCGCGGCGATGGCGAAGTCCCCGGTGGGATCCCAGCCCATCGTCGGGCGGTCGAAGATGCGGCTGAGATCCTGCTCCAGACCGGCGAGTCGCGACCCGCCGCCGGAGAGGAGGACCTCGTCGATGCCGAGGTCGAACTGGTTCTCGAAGTACTCGAAGGAGAGACGAACCTCGGCGGCGAGATCGTCGACGGCCGGGCTGACGGCCTGGCGCGCGCGCTCGTAGTCCTCGCCGGGGTTCATCTTCAGCGCCTCGGCCTCGGCGTGCTTGAGGCCCAGGCGGTTGGCGATGGCGGTGGTGAACGTCGCGCCGCCCGTGTGGATCTCACGGGTGAAGAGCGAGGTGTTCGCGCGCATCAGGTTGACGCTCGTCTTCGAGGCACCGATGTCGACGAGCGCGGAGACCTGCTCGGCACTCTGCGCGGCGCCCACGGCGAGCTCGAAGGCGTTGCCGATCGCGAAGACGTCGACGTCCACCAGCTCCGGGTGGAGGCCGGCGGCCGCGAGGAGGCGCAGCTGCTCGTCGATGATCGCGCGCTTGCACGCGACCAGGAGCACGCGCATCTCGTTCGATGCAACGTTGGCGAAGCCCTCGACCTCGAACGGCTGACAGTCGAGAACGACCTCGTCGACGTCGAACGGAATGTACTTGTCCGCCTCGTACCGGATCGCGTTGCGCAGGTCCTCCGGCGACATCCGGAACATCGTCAGATAGCGGACGATGACCGACTTGCCGGATACCGACGTCACGACACGGCGCGAGCGGAACTCGTTGTCACGCAGGACGCTCAGGACCGTGTCCGGAACGGCGTCCGGGCTCGGGAGGTCTGCGTAGCCGAAGCCCGTGATCACGGGCCCGTTGTGCCAGCTCATCTCGATGGCCTTCACCGAGCTGGTACCGATGTCCAGCCCGATCAGGCTCTTAGCGCGTCTCATCTGCATGGCATCCCCTGAAGTTCCCCCTCCATCCCGGAGAGGCCCGGGTTCATGTCGACCCGGCCCCCCCGATCCCTTGAGCCCGTTCCGCCCGGTACGTCGAATTCCATGGACACACGGGGTTCAGGCACCCAATCGGGGATTGGGCGGAGTCGTATCGACCGGGTTAGGGAGGGGGGTGTAGCGCCCCGCGACGGCGAACGGGGGCCTAGCAGCGGGGCCGACCATTCGCGCCTGCGGCGCTCAGATCGCCGTACATCGCCGCTGGGGTCGGCGAGGGCCGATCCGTCATCGCCGATCCCGGTTTCGATGTAGGGGCGACCCGAGGCCCGACAGGGCCGAGTGGTCGGCCCTCGTCGTTCTTTAACCACTCCCCACGGGGGTGACCCGATCCCGCAGGAGCAACTCCACCTCTCGCGCACTCTCCAGCCGCATGCACTCGCTGGCGATCCGGCGTGCCTCCAGCATCGTGAGGCTCCGCAGGAGGCGCCGGACGCGCGGGATGTAGCCCGGTGTCAGGCTGAACTCACGCAGGCCCAGTCCGAGCAGCAGCACCGCGTAGATCGAGCTGCCCCCCATCTCGCCGCACATGGTGACGGGGATGCCGGCAGCGGACGCCGCGTTGATCGTTCCTTGAAGAAGTCGCAACAAACTCGGATGCGACGGGCGGAAGAGCGGCTCGACCCGCGGGTTCATCCGGTCGACGGCCAGGTCGTACTGGATGAGGTCGTTCGTTCCGATGGAGAAGAAGTCGACCTCGCGCGCCAGGATGTCCGCGGTGACGGCGGCGCCCGGAATCTCGATCATCACCCCCACCGGCGGATCCGGGCGGTGATCGATGCCCTCGCGGGTGAGCTGCGCCGCGGCCTGCTGCAGGTACGTCCGCGCGCGCCGGACCTCTTCGACGCCCCCGACCATCGGCAGCATGATGCGCAGATCGCCCTCTGCGGCGACACGCAGGAGCGCACGCAGCTGGGCCATGAAGGGCTCCAGGTGCTCGAAGCACCAACGCAGCGAGCGCACGCCCAGCGCAGGGTTCTCCTCCTTCTCGTTCAGCATGAGCGGACTCTCCTTGTCCGCGCCGAAGTCGAAGGTGCGCACCGTGAGCCGGCCGCCGTCCAGCCGTTCCAGCGTCGAGCGGTACGCCTCGACATGTTCGTCCTCGGTCGGAAGCCGGCCGTGCTGCTCGTAGAGGAACTCCGTCCGGTAGAGCCCCACGCCCGCGGCGCCGCGCGCCATGCCGGCCTCGACGTCGAGCGGGAACTCGATGTTGGCGAGGAGGGAGGTGCGGTGCCCGTCGATGGTCTCGGGGGGCAGGTGGCTCTCCTTGAGAAGCGTCGCCTCGAGCTGCTCGTAGCGCCGGCCGAGCTCGATCGCACGCTCCATCGCCGCCGAGTCGGGCTCGATGACGACGTCTCCGGCGCTCCCGTCGATCCAGAGCATCTGGCCGGGTTGCACGGCGTCCGTGAGACCGCGAACGCCCATCACGCAGGGGATCTCGAGGGACTTGATGATCAACGCCGTGTGGCTCGTGTGGCCGCCGCGCTCGAGCGCAATCGCGGCGATGTCCCCCGCCTGCAGCTGCGCCGCCTCGGACGGCGTCAGGTCCTGGGCGACGACGACGACGGGGCCTTGCCCCTTGCGGGCATCGGGCCCCTGGTTGCTCAAGCCCCCCAGCACGCGTAGCACGCGCCGCTCGATGTCGACGATGTCCTGGGCCCGCTGTGCGAGCACACGGTTCTTCACGGCGGCAATCTGCGCGGCGGCGGCGTGCATGACGGTCGCCACGGCGTGCTCGGCGCTCATGCCCTCGCGGATGGCGGCTTCCAGCTTGGGCATGAAGTCGTCGAGCATCATCGCGTGCGCGCTGAAGATCTTGGCGATGGTGCCCGCGTCCTCGAGTGAGTCCTCGAGCGCCGCGAGGTCTTCCTTGGCGATCGCCGCCGCGCGCTCCAGGCGCTCGACCTCGGCCTCGATATCGCGCGGCGGCACGGCCGTGGCCGCCGAGACGCCATGCGTCTCCTCGTAGAGGAGGGCACGCCCGACCCCGGAGCCGCCGCTCACGGGGATGCCGTGAAGCTCTTGCATGGAAGGGGACGAAGGCATGGCCCGAGATCGTACAGCCCATGCGAGTGGGGTACTGGGTATTGGGTGCTGGGAACGAGAACGGGTTCGGGAACGAGTACTGGGTACTGAGCGCCCCTCACTCCGGCTCCAGCCCGAAGTGCGTCTCGAACAGGAGTACGAGCGCCCCCACCGCGGCTTCCGCGTCCTCGCCACGGGCCACGACATCGAGCTCCGTCCCCTGCGGCGCGCCGAGACTGATCAGCTCGATGCTGTTCTTGGCGTCGACCGGCGTCCCCGGTTCGAGGTGATGGTCGCTCGGCACGCTCTGAAGCACGAGCTCGACCTCGGCGGCGAACTTCTTCGCCTCCATCGAGACGATCATCGCCGGGCGTGCGTGCAGGCCCGCCTTGTTGAGGACCGTCACGCGGCGTGTCACGCCACCGGCCGCGGCATCCGCTTCGGGCGTACCGGCTTCGGGACTACCAGCATCCGCGGTCAACGCGCGGGCTCCGCCCAGGACTCCTCGAGGAACGAGCGGATCTTGCGCGCGGTCGTCTGACGCTGCAGAGCGCGCATCTCGATGTCGTCGCGCGCGACGCGGGCGATCCGCCCGGCTACACGCAGGTACTCATCGGGATCGCTCGATGCGATCAGGAACACGACGTGAACCGGCGCACCGTCTGTAGCCTCGAAGTCGACCCCCTCTTCGTGCAAGCCCACGGCGATCAAGGTCTCGTCAACGACGTTGCTCGTGCGGGCATGGGGCATTGCGACGCCCTTGCCGATGCCGGTCGTGCCTTCCTCTTCGCGTGCAAGGACCTCCCCGAATAGCTCCGCGGCCTGATCCTCATCGAGCGCGCCCGACTTCACGAACCCGTCGATCAGCTCGGAGATGACCTCTTCCTTGGTCTCTCCCTTGAGCTTGGGCAAGCAGTGCTTCTCGTTGCAGTGCTGTGCAATCCCTGTGGCAGGCATGTGCGTGTTCTCGCCTCCGTAGTGAGTCCTGAAAAAGGCAGGGTTGGTAGAGGTTGGGGTTGGTAAGGGCTGTAGTCGTCGGAACAGGTTGTACCCGAAGGGACGGTCGCTTCCGATCAGTCCCCGTCGCGCATTTCCTCGATGACGTCTTCGTAGGTGGCCTCGGGCTCGCCGGCCGGGGCCTCGTCGGGGGCGGACGCGTCGACGTCAGGCCGGCGTTCGCCCCGGTGGTGGTCGGTCAGGCGCTCCTTGTAGCGGCGCAGCTGCTGCGCGAGCTTCTGTTCCGCAAGGTCGCATGCCGCGTACATGTCGGGCGCTTCGGCCTTCCCGACGAGCCGGACTCCACGGCTCACGTCCACGACCATCTCCACCTCGTGGTCGAGGTTGTTCACGTCCATCGTGACGCGACAGCTCGTGGCGCGGTCGTGGAAGCGGAGAAGCTTCTCCGCCTTGGTCTTTGCATATTCCTTCATCGTGTCGGTCACACCGACGTGCCGACCTGTGATCAAGATCCTCAAGAGGTGCCTCCCATGGTGGGCGTACCAGAGTCTACGCGCGGGCGCAGGTTTTCGGGAACCCAGGGCGGAGCCTCCTCGCCGCGCATGACGACCGCCATGAGCGTGAGCCCCGCCGCGGGGGCGACCGAACCGGCCGCGCTGCGATCCCGAGCATCGCGCACGGCCCGGATGGCCGCCTCAGGATCCGCCTCGCGCGCCGCCTGCAGGCAGGTGGCAACGATCGTGCGGACCATCTTGTAGAGAAAACCGTCTCCGACGACGTCCAGCGTGAGGTGCGGACCCTCACGCGACCACGCGAGAGCGTGCACCGTGCGCACCGTCGTGCGCCCGGGGGTCGATCCTCGATTGGCGAAGGAGATGAAGTCGTGCCGTCCGGTGAGAGGGCGTGCGGCCGCGGCGAGCGCTTCCAGCGAGGGCGCATCCCCGACACGCCACGTCCGCCGCCGCTCGAGCGGGTGCTTGCGGCGCGACACCAGGATCCGATAGCGGTACCACTTCCATGCGGCGTCGCGTTGTGCGTGAAACGCCGAAGGCGCATCGCGAACGGAGTGGACGCCGACGTCGTCGGGCAGAACGGCATCGAGCGCGCGTGCCAGCTCGGGTGCACCCATCGTGTGCGTGGTCCGTGTCGAGGCGACCATCTGCGACGCGTGCACGCCGGCGTCCGTGCGGCCGCATCCGATGACCGCGTGCGGCGAGCCGAGCACGCGCTCGAGCGCCGCCTCGACCTCGCTTTGCACCGTGCGGGCCGCGGGCTGTCGCTGCCAGCCTTCGAATTCGGTGCCGTCGAACTCGAGATCGATACGAAGCGTGCGCGGTTCGCCGGCCGCTTGCGCGTTCAGACCCATACCCTTCGCTGGCGCGAGGACGGGATGTTCAGGGCCTTGCGGTACTTGGTCACCGTGCGGCGCGCGATGTCGAGGCCGTACTTCTGCTTGAGCCGCTCCGCAACCTCGTCGTCGGACAAGGGGTTGTGCTTGTCTTCCTCGTCGATGAGATCGCGCACGCGCTCCTTCACGCTGAGCCGGGACTCGACGCCGCCCTCTTCGTTCTCCGTGCCTCCCGTGAAGAAGAACTTGAGCGGGACGATGCCGCGCGGCGTCTGCGCGTGCTTGTCGCTGATGGCGCGGCTGACCGTCGACACGTGAATGCCGAGTGCATCGGCGATCTCCTGCATCTTGAGCGGACGCAGGTGGTTCACGCCGAAGTCCAGGTAATCGCGCTGCCGGGCTACGATCTCCTTCACGACGCGCTCGAGCGTGCTCTGTCGTTGCGCGATGGCCTCGATGAGCCACTTGGCGGAGTCGATCTTGCGCTTGAGGTATTCGCGCACTTTGGGGTCGCGGCGCGACTCCTCGAGCATCTTGCGAACGTTCGTGCTCAAGCCGACGCGGGGCAGGTGGTCGTTGACGAGCCGCACGAGGTATTCGCCGTCTTCCCACTCGATGACGACATCGGGCCGGATGTAGCGGATCGGGCCCGTCGAGTACGCCGCACCGGGACGCATGCTGAGCGTTGCCAGACCATGCATGATCTCGTAGAGGCGCGCGACCTCGATGCCCATGGCCTTCGCAACACGCGGGAGCTTGTTGCGCTTCATGTCCTCGAAGTGATCGCGAATCAAGATGCGCTTGAGCTCGGCATCCTCGTCGTCGTCACGAATCTGCATGAGCAGGCATTCCTGCAGATCGCGCGCACCGACCCCGGGCGGATCGAGGCTCTGCACGAGGCGCAGCCCCGCTTCCATGTCCTCGGTCGACAGAGGCACATCCATGCCCGCTTGCACCTCGGCGAGGCCGCACGGCAACAGGCCCGTGTCCGCGAGGTTGAAGATGATCGCTTCCGCGGCGAGACGAATGCTCGCTTCACAGTCGATCTCGTCGAGCTGCCGCATCAAGTGGGTAGACAAGCCCGTGTCCGCCGCGGGCGCGTTCTGCATCGCTTCGAGCTTGCGATCGGATGCTTCCTGCGCCGCGCCACGGCTCTGGTAGCCGGCTTCCTGTTGCGCGGTGGCGAGGTTGTCCAGGCGCTCGAGAACGCGCTCTGCATCGTCTTCGAACGAGCCGTCACTCTCCGTCGTTTCCGATGCCGTACCGTTGAACTGATCCGGTGCGGGATCGACGACCTCGAGTGCTTCGTTCTCTTGCAGCTCGTTCTCGATCAGCTCCTTGAGATCCATCGCAGGCAACTGAAGGATCTCGATCGACTGGATGATCTGCGGTGCAAGTCGCAGCTGCTGCGAGAGCTTGAGGTTGAGGCCGAGTTCCAGTCGCATCGTGCTGCCATGGTACCGCGTGTTTCGCGGCGTTCGCAATCGCATGTCGACCGTCCGCGGCAGTGACACGCAGGAAAAAAACCACTTGACGACAACCGTGTTCGTGTCTGCGTGCGGTTTCGCCCGTGCAAAATCGAACACGCATGCGGTACATTGTGCGCAGCAAAGTCAGCGGCACACTGCACGGCGATTCGCGGCGTTATGCTTTAGCAGCCGTCTTACGACTCTGCAGACCGGCGCCCCTCGAAAGCGTCTGCGATCGCGGACGCGCTCTGGTACTCGATCTGTCCGCCCGTCGGTAGGCCGCGCGCAAGTCGCGTGACGCGTACCGGTGCGCCGCCGTGTTCGCGACGCGCCGCGTTGACGCGTTCCAGCGCTTCCAACAACGCCAACGCGGTGCCGTCCCCTTCCAGATCGGGATTCGTACCGATGCAGACTTCGGCGACGTCGTCCTGCGCCGCGCGTCGCTCGAGCGCACCGAGGTCGAGCGCAGACCGATCGATCCCCTCCAGGGGACTCAGCCGCGCACCGAGCACGAAGTACAGACCGGAGTAGGCGCCGGTCGCGTCGACGGCATAGAGATCACGCGGTGTCTCGACGATCAGGAGCAGACTCCGATCGCGGGCCGTGTCCGCGCACGTGGCGCACGGATCCGATTCCGAAGGCGCGCGACACTGCGAACAAGGCCGGATGCGGGCGCGCGCGGCGCGAATCGCATCGGCGAGCATCAAGGCGTCGGCCTCCGGGACGCGCACGAGATGGTGAGCAAGACGTGTCGCGCTACGCGGCCCGATGCCCGGCAACCGCTCGAGCTGCTCGACCAGCGCTTGCAGGCTCTTGGGACCGCCGCCGCCCCGCTCAGGCGCCATCGGGCCCCTCCTCGCCGTCGGTGGTCTGGCGAGATGGAGCCGCTGTCCCCGAAGCCCGCTCGACGTTCAGCAGGCGTCCGCCGGTCGCGTCCGTGACGAGCTGGACCGCCGGGTGCACGCGCATGTCTTCGAACACACGCGCTTGTGCCTCCGGCTCGTCGCGCAGCGCGATGGGTACCGGGCGCAGGGTAACGCCGGTGCACTCGCGCATGACCTGGGTGCACGCCAGCTGGATCTCCTTGCGCATCAGCGTGGCGCGCGCCGGCCCGGCGTCGTCGCGGAACGCCAGCTCCAACACGTTGTCGTGGAGCGAGGCGATGTGCGCGTGCTGGAGCGCGCCGGCGAGCGCCGGACTGCGTGCGGCGGCTGCCGTGAGGATGGCGTTCCAGCGCGCCTGCAGGCCCGCCTTGTCGAGCTTCGACTCCTCCTCGTCGCGCTCTGCCCGCCGCGCGGGGCGGGTCCGCGGCGTGTCCGCCTGGCCCGCCGGAGGCGGCGCCGCGGCGCCTCCGGCTTCCCGGGCCGGCTCGGGCTCGCTCTCGCCCGCCTCGCCATCGCCCGCCTCGCCGCGCAACGCGCCGATCAGGGCGTCGAGATCGCGGGCGTCCGGCAGCCGCGCGAGGGTCACGGCAGCGACCTGAAGCACGAGCCCGCCCTCCGCACCGGCGCGCAGGTCCATGCGCTTCTTCAGCAAGACGTCCACCGCGCGGGCGAGCCGCGCCCAGCCGCCGTCGGCGTCGCGCACCATGCCAACCAGCCTCGCGCGGAGCGCCTCGAGCCACTGATCGAGCAAGACCCCCGGCTTCGCGCCGGCGGCGAGACATGCGTCGACCGCGTCGAGCGATGCGGCAGCATCCCCGGAGTCGACGGCGGCGCACAGGCGCTCCAGCAGGTCCACCGAAGCGCGTCCCGAGAGCGCATCCAGATCGGCAATGCGGATCGGGCCGTCACCGGTGCGCGCGGCAATGAGCTGCTCCAGCTGCGACTCCGCATCGCGCAATCCGCCGAGCGCTGCGTGCGAGATGGCGGAGCTCAGTCCGTCTTCGAGCGTTACGCCTTCGCGTTTCGCGAGGTCTTCGAGCCGGCCTGCCATGCCGGCCTCGTCGATCGGACGGAACTCCACGCGCTGGCAGCGACTGCGAAACGTGTCGGGCAGCTTGTGCTCTTCGGTCGTGCAGAAGAGGAACTTCACCTGCGGCGGCGGCTCTTCCAGCGTCTTCAAGAACGCGTTGAACGCCGGCAACGAGAGCATGTGCACCTCGTCGACGATCCAGATGCGATAGCGCGAACGGATGGTGGCGTACCCGACCTGCTCGCGCAGCGCGCGCACGTCGTCGACCGCGTTGTTCGACGCCGCGTCCATCTCGACGACGTCGAGGTCGGAGCCGGCTGCGATGTCGGTACACGATGCACACGTGCCGCACGGTTCGATCGCGGCGACGTCGTCCGGCATCGCACCGGCGAGCGTCTCGCAGTTCAACGCGCGCGCAACGATGCGCGCGACCGTGGTCTTCCCCACGCCGCGCGGCCCGACCAGGAGGTAGGCATGCCCTACGCGGTCCTGGGCGAGGGCGTTCTGCAGGATGCGCGCGACGTGTTCCTGGCCCACGAGCTCGCCGAAGCGCTGCGGGCGGTACTTGCGGGACAGGACTTGATAGGACATCGGGGGAGGGAGTGTATCTGCCGGGGGCCACGGTGGCGGGGGCGCGTGGGTACTGGGTGCTGAGAACGGGATCGGGTTCGAGAACGAGTGCTGGGTACTGGGTGTTGGGTTACTCGTTCTGTTCAGTGCCCGAGGGAGGATCCGCCGGCGGCTCTTCCGTCGGCTCCTCTATCTCCATCCCGAAGAGCTTCATGAGATCGCGCTGCAGGACCTCGGCGTCGGCGTCTGTCACCTGCGGCGCGGGAATGTCGAACAGCTTCGTCTCGCGCGGCCAGCGCACCTTGATCGACGCCTCGGCCTGCTCGACGATCACCAACCGCCGCTTGCGCGCCAACAGCAGCGCCAGCGTCATGCAGACGGCCTCGCGCTCCGGGTTCTTCTCGTTGAGCAGCCGCTCGAGGAACTCGCGGGCCATGCCCAGGTCGAAGCGCCTCTCCTCCTCGGTCTTGGCAGGCGGCGTACGCGTCCGCCAGACGCAGAACGCGCCCTCGAGACGCTCCTCGGTCGCCTCCTCGGCCAGGTAGTCACGGCGCAGGAAGCCCGCTCCGCGGACCTTGTCCTCGCCCGTCTCCTCCTCGTCGCCGAAGAGCGCCGTCACGATCTCCACGTCGGGCGGGAACGGCTCCCCGGTCGCCGACGAGACACGCCCCAGTTTCTGAAGTTTCCAGACCGCCATGTGAGCACCTCAAACGAGCGACCATTGTCACAGACCGGCCGACACCAGCAGCCGGAGGGCGCGGGTCTCTGGGGCGAAGGCGCCGCAAAGCGGGCGAGGACGACGCGTGGCATGCCACGCGAGGACGAGAGCGAAGCGTCCCGCGAAGCGCCGCCGAGCATCCAGTGAGCCGCGCTAGAACGGGAGCTTGGACTTCCCGGCCAGCGCTTCCTCGGCCTTGCGGCGAACGAAGGGATCGGGATCCTGCGTGCCGCGCTCCAGCGCCGCGCGCGGTGCCGGGCTCTTCTTCAAGGCCGCGCCCAGGGCCTTGGCCGCAGCGGCCCGGTCCTGCCAGTCCGGTGCGTTGGCAAGCAACCCCGTCAGCGCCGAGATGGCCTGCTCGTTGCCGATCTTGCCGAGCGCGAACGCGGCATAGCGGCGGCCGGAGGGCCGCGCGTCGTACAGCAGCTCGCGGGAGGCGAGCGTGGGCACTGCCGGGGCACCGATCTCGGCGAGCACGCTCGCCGCGTCGCGACGCGTGTAGTCGTCGATCTGGAAGTGGCTCATCTTCTTCTTGATGCGGCTCTTCGGATCGTCGGGATCCGGGACCTCGACGACCACTTCCTTACCCAACGGGACGAGATCGGTCACGAGGGGCTTGGCGAAGTAGGCCACCGCCGGCTCGCCGATCTGACGGACGCTCTGCGCCACGCGCCGGACCTCGGCCTTCTGGCTGTGGATGGACGCCTGGAAGAAGTAGCGGAACAGGTTCTCGCTGAGGATGTACGGCCCCGCGCCGCCGTCGGCCACGATCGAGCGCAGGCTCATCCGCCACATGGGGCTGCGCTGGAGGAACTGGTTCCAGGCGCGGGAGAGTCGCTGGCGCTCCTGCGCCGACAGCTCGGACGGCCGGATCTGGCGCTGGTCGCCGAGCCGCACGCTCCGGATCCGCTCGGCGGAGACGGGATCGGCGGAGGCCACGTCGCCAAGGCGTTTTCCGTCTTCGTTGCGCTGGCCGTCCCCACCGCCGCCGCTGGAGCAGCCGATGGCGGGGATCGTAAGGAGGGCCAAGAGGGACACGACGAGGTAGCGCATAGCGGGGGGACGGTAGCCCACTTCGGTCACGACAGCGTGACGACGCGGGCCGACCACTCGCTTTGCTCGGGTCGCCCCTACAACGCGGCCTGGCGCGGCGAGCACGATCTGGCGTTCGCCGGTCCCCGCGACAATGTAGGGGCGACCCGAGGCCCGCAGGGCCGAGTGGTCGGCCCGCGCTACAGCCCCCCGATGTCCCCCCGCGGGCTGACCATCCGTGGGATGCCGCCCCCCGCCTTCGTCCATACCCACGTCCACAGCGACTACAGCCTCATCGACGGGGCCGCCAAGGTGGCCGACCTGGTCGCCGCCGCGGCCCGCTACGAGCAGCCCGCGCTGGCGCTGACCGACCACGGCAACCTCTGCGGCGCCGTCGACTTCTACAAGGCCTGCCGCAAGGCCGGCGTCAAGCCGCTCGTCGGCATCGAGGCCTACGTAGCCCCGCGCTCGCGCTTCGACCGCCAGAAAAACCCGGTCGCCGCCCACCACCTGATCTTGATGGCGCAGAACGCCACCGGCTACCAGAACCTCATCAAGCTCTCCTCCCGGTCGTTCACCGAGGGCTTCTACTACGTCCCGCGCATGGACAAGGAGCTCCTGGCGGCCCACAACGAGGGCCTCATCTGCCAGTCGGCGTGCCTGTCCGGCGAGGTGCCCTACTACGCCAAGCACGACGATCCGGCACGGGCCGCCACCGCCGCACTGGAGATGCGCGAGATCTTCGGTGATCGCTACTACCTGGAGATCCAACGCAACGGCACCGAGGGCCAGGAACCCGTCAACCAGACCGTCCTGAGGATCGCCCAGGAACACGACATCCCCGTCGTGGCCTCGCAGGACATCCACTACGTCGACCCGGCCGACGCCGACGCCCACGAGGTGAAGTGCTGCATCGGCATGGGCCGTACGCTGCACGACAACAAGCTCAAGCACGCAGGCTCGCTGTGCTTCCGCGACTCCGCGTGGATGTACGACCGCTTCAAGGACGTCGAGTTCGCGTGCCGAAACACGCTGGAGATTGCCGATCGCTGCGACCTGCAGCTCGATCTCGGCGTGATGCGCCTTCCGCGCTTCGACCCGCCCACCGGCGAAGATCCGACCGCCTACTTCCGGCGCCTGTGCGAAGAAGGCGTCAAGCGGCTCTACGGCGACCCGATTCCGCAAGCGGCGCGTGAACGTCTCGCCTACGAGGTGGGCGTGATCGAGAAGATGGGCTACGTCGCCTACTTCCTCATCACCGCCGACTTCGTCGACTACGCGAAGCGCCATGGGATCCCCGTCGGCCCGGGCCGCGGGAGCGCCGCCGGCTCGATCGTCGCCTACGCGTTGGGCATCACCGCGGTGGATCCGCTCGAGTACGACCTCATCTTCGAGCGCTTCCTCAATCCCGCGCGCATCTCGATGCCGGACATCGACATCGACTTCTGCAAGGACGGCCGCGAGCAGGTCATCCGCTACGTACGCGAGAAGTACGGCGGCGAGGAGTGCGTCAGCCACATCATCACCTTTGGGCGGCTTGCGGCTCGCGCGGTGATCCGCGACGTCGGCCGTGTGCTCGAGGTGCCGCTCGGCGACGTCGACGCGCTCGCCAAGCAGGTACCCAACGGCCCCAAGGCCACCCTACGCGGCGCGCTCGAGCAGGATCCCGACCTGCGCAAGGCCGTCGACAAGAACGAGGAGTACCGCAAGCTCATCGACGTGGCGTTGAAGCTCGAGGGCATGAACCGCAACGCGGGGAAGCACGCGGCGGGCATCGTCGTCGGCGATGGGCCGCTCGAGCAGTACGTGCCGCTCTACAAGTACGGCGACGACGTCGTCACCCAGTTCTCGATGGACATCCTGGAGGAGATCGGACTCCTCAAGATGGACTTCCTGGGGCTGCGCACGCTCACGATCATCGAGAAGACGCTGCAGAACATCCAACGCGGCGGGCGCGAGCCGCCGGACATGGCGTCGCTCTCCCTCGACGACGAGGCCACGTACCAGATGCTCTGCCAGGGGGACGCGCTCGGCGTCTTCCAGGTCGAGGGCTCGGGGATGCGCGAGGCGCTCAAGAAGATCCAGCCGCAGAACTTCGACGAGCTGGGCACGATCGTCGCGCTCTACCGGCCGGGCCCGATGGGCTCGGGCATGTTGGACATGTACATCGAGCGCAAGCACGGCCGCGAGGAGATCACCTACCCCCATCCGAGCCTCGAGCCGGTCCTGGAGGAAACCAAGGGCGTCGTCGTCTACCAGGAACAGGTGATGCGCATCACGACGGTGCTGGCAGGCTTCGAGATGTCCGAGGCCGACAACCTGCGCAAGGCGATGGGCAAGAAGAAGCCGGAGCTCCTGGCCAAGTTCAAGGAGAAGTTCGTCGACGGCTGCGAGGCCAAGGGCCAGGTCAACCGCGAACAAGCCACCGAGATCTGGAACCAGCTCGAGCACTTCGCCGGGTACGGCTTCAACAAGTGCCACACGGTCCCCTACGGGATGATCACGTACCAGACCGCGTTCCTGAAGCGCCACTACCCGCGCGAGTTCATGGCCGCGCTGCTCACGTGCGAGATGGCCGACATGGACAAGCTGACGCAGTACATCGAAGAGGCGCGGCGGATGGAGATCGACGTGCTTCCGCCGGACGTCTCGAAGTCCGAGGTCGAGTTCACCGTCGAGGGGGAGAACGTTCGCTACGGCCTCTCGGCGATCAAGGGAGTAGGCCACGCGGCGGCGGAGTCCGTGGTCTCGGGACGCCCCGAGAGCGGTGCCTACCGCAGCATCTTCGACCTGTGCGAGCGCGTCGACGTGAGCAAGTGCAACCGCGCCACGCTCGAGTCGTTGATTCGCGCCGGCGCGCTCGACGAGACGGGCGCACGGCGTGCCCAGGTCGCCGCAGTGCTCGACCGGGCCATCTCGCTCGGCGCGAACGCGGCGGCCGATCGGACGGCGGGCCAGCTGGGCCTCTTTGGCGGGGCGGCCGACGACGAGGATGCGGCGCCCGACTACCCCAACGTCGCCGACTGGCCCGAGCGCGACCAGCTCGCCTGGGAGCGCGAAGCCATCGGCTACTACGCGACGGACCACCCCCTCGCCGAGCACGAACGCCGCCTGCGGCTTCTCTCCACGGCGAACACGGCCGATCTGGGTGAGATCAAGGAGCGCAGCAGCGTACGCCTCGGCGGCATGATCCGCGCGCTGCGCACCTCGATCGTGCGCAAGGGGCCGAACGAGGGGCGCCGAATGGGCTTCTTCGAGCTCGAGGACTTCACGGGCAGCGCGGAGTGTGTCTGCTTCGCCCGCACCTACGCGGAGCTCGCACCGTTGCTGGCCGAAGACCGCATCGTCTTCATCGATGGGCGCCTGGACCATTCGCGGGAGACCCCGAGCGTCCACGTGAACCGCATCGTTCCGGTCGAAGAAGCCTCGCGCAGCCTGGCCGAGGGCGTGCTCGTGAAGCTCCGCTCCGCGGAACAGGACGCACTGGCACGCCTGCGCGAGGCCGTGGCGCATGCGGCCGGGCCGCTACCGCTCGTGCTGGAGTTCGAGCCCGAGCCGCGCACGCGCGCGCGCGTCAAGGCCGGGCCGAGCTGGAGCGTCAGCGCGACGGACGATCTGCTCGAACGACTCGGCGAGCTACCGGACGTCGAAGGGGCGGAGTACCTGGCGCGGTCGCCCTGAGCTTGAGAACCCAGTACCCAGAACGCAGCACTCGTTCTCGTTCTCGATCCCGTTCCAAGAACCCAGAACCCGGGTGATGGGTACTGGGAACGAGAACGGGAACGGGTACTGGGTGCTGGGTGTGCGCGGCGCCAGTCGCGCTACGGAAGGCTCTCCGTCGAGATCACGCGCAAGCCCTTGGCGTCGCCCTTGACCTTCCAGCCTTCCTTCTTGAAGCGGATGATGTCTTCCTCGGTGTTGAACTCGTCGCCGAGGCGCTCGTAGTCCATGCTCCAGTAGCGGCTCTCGGCAACCTCCTGGTACTCGACGTGAGGCTGCGGTACCTCGCCACCCGCTTCCGCGGCGGCGGCCTTGAGGCGCTTGAGGATCTTCAGGTTGCGGTCCCAGTAGGCCGAGTCGACGACCACGCTGTTCTCGCCCAACACGACGTTGTCAGCCGTGCTCTTGTCGCCGTACTGCTCGATCTTGTAGGTGGCGATCGGGTCAACGAGGCCGAAGACCTGGATGTTGATGTGATCGTAGAGCGGATCGACCGGGCCGAAGATCGCAACGGTATCGACCGACGCGCCGGCCTTGAGCTTCCCGGCGGTGGTTCCGATCGGCACGAGGCCGGCCTTGCGTTCGGCCTTGCGGATCGCGGCGAGGGCGTCGGTGAAGCCGCCCGCCACGAGGTCCTGCTTGGTGTCGGTGACGGCCTTGACCAGCGGGTGCCACTGGCGATCGAACTTGGTGCCGTTCGTCACCTTCATCGTCATGTAGTGGTACGCGCGCGCGTTGCCGCCGGCGTCGTGCAGCACGACGGTGCGCAGCGGGCTGTGCTCGAGCTTGAGGAACCAGCGCTCGCGGGTGGGCTTCTCGTCCGCCTGGACGTTCAGGGCGCAAACGGCCGCAAGGATTACGATGGCGCCGATGACGGAAATTCTCATGGTGGACGTACCTCTGCTGCTACTGCCTCGCCTCAGGGCGGAAAGATACCCTCACGCTACCAAGATCGGCAAGAAGCCCGTCCGGAGTCCTGTGCTAGCCGCTTGCCGGATGTAAGGCGTCCGCCACCGATCGGCGCGCCGGGGCGAAGGCGCCGCAAAGCGGGCGAGGACGACGCGTGGTCTACCCACGCGAGGACGAGAGCGAAGCGGTCCGCGTAGCGCCGCCGAGCATCCGGCGTGCCGCACTCCCCTACGGAGCGGCTAGTGACCGAACAGTTTCTGGAGCATGTCGTGGCCGGAGGCGTCTCCCAGGAACTCGTCCGGGTTGTCCGGGTCCTCGGGCTTGACCATGTCGAGGTCTTCCCACTCCATGAAGCGGACACTGCCGTTGGTCCAGCCGGTGACGAGCCCATCGGGGTGGTGCAGGGGACCATCGTCGTCATCGCACATGATCATCGTGCCCTGCTTGAGCTGGTCGGGCGTGATGAGGTACTCACGGTCGCCGTTGCGGCGGCCGGCGTACGAGGTCAGCTCGTGGAAGTCGGTGCTGTTCTTCAGCGCCGTCTTGGTGACGTCGGCGTAGCGCTCCTTGTCGGCGTCCTCGAGGGAGTAGAGCACGTCGCCCGGGCTGAAGAGGATCTCGAGGTTCTGGGAGTTACGACGGTCGATCTGGCCCGTCGCCACCAGCGAGAGGACGAAGTTCTTGCCGCTGTAGCGCGGCCAGCCCTTCTCGGTGCTGCGGCCGAGCATGAGCGTGATCATGCTCTTAACGTTGTCCTTGGACTTCGTCTGCTTGCTGCGCTCCTGCAGGTTCGGGATCAGGACCACGACCATGCTGACGAGCACGGAAATGATGCCCATCACGACCAGGATCTCGATGAACGAGAAACCGGCATCGCGGCGGACGTGGTTGTGGATGTCGGGCTTCTGGCGCATGGCTGTCTCCTTGCACCTTGGACTATATCAACCGGCGTGCCCGCGTTGCCATACGGCGCGACGGTGACCGGATTCTGCGGCAAACCCCTTGCCGACAGTGACTTCCTTCAAAACGCAGCGAACAGGCCGGTGACAACCAGGTAGCCGGTTTTCCGCCGAGGTGGTCACGCCGGTACCAGCAGCGAAAAGCGCGGTTTGCAGAGCCTACGCGTTCGAGGCCGTTGCCACCTCAGCCTTCAGCGCGTCGACGCGGTCGGTCTCCTCCCAGGGCAGGCCCGGCCGGCCGAAATGACCCCGCGCCGCGGTGTCGGCGTAGATCGGCTGCTCGAGACCGAGCCCGGAGATGATCCCGTACGGGGTCAGGTCGAAGACCTTGCGGACGGCCTGGCTGAGGACGGCATTGGGGACCGCATCGCGGTCCCAGCCCTCCGCCCGGATGCGGACGGACACGGGCTCGGCCACGCCGATCGCGTACGCCAGCTGCACCTCGCACGCGTCGGCGAGCTCGGCGGCCACGATGTTCTTCGCGACGTAGCGCGCCATGTAGGCCGCCGAGCGGTCGACCTTGCTCGGGTCCTTGCCGCTGAAGGCGCCGCCGCCGTGCGGCGCCCAGCCGCCGTAGGTGTCGACGATGATCTTGCGGCCTGTGAGGCCCGTGTCGCCCTTCGGGCCGCCGACCACGAACGAGCCGGTCGGGTTCACGAAGAGGCGCGTGTTCTCGTCGAGCAGCTCGGCGGGCAGGAGCGGGAAGAGATGCTCGCGCACGTCGCTCTCGATGCGCGCCTGGTCGACGCCCGCCGCGTGCTGGGTTGACACGACGACCGTGTGGAGCCGCGCCGGTCGCCCGTCCTCCCCGTACTCGACGGTGACCTGGCTCTTGCCGTCGGGCAGCAGGTACTCGAGCGTGCCGCTCGTGCGCAAGTCGGTCAGCCCGCGCGAGAGCACGTGCGAGAGGTGGATCGGCAACGGCATCAGCACGTCGGTGTCGCGGCACGCGTAGCCGAACATCATTCCCTGATCGCCGGCACCCTGCTTCTCGGGGGCCTCGCGGTCGACGCCCTGCGCGATCTCGGAAGACTGCTGCCCGACGGACACGAAGATGCCGATGTCGTCCGCGGGATAGCCCGCCCGTGCGTCGTCGTAGCCGGCGTCGCGGATGGCCTGACGTGCGACGGCGGCCGTGTCGACCGTCGCCTTCGAGCGGACCTCACCGCCGACGACGCAGGTGCCGTTGGTCACGAACGTCTCGATCGCGACGCGGGCGTGCGGGTCCTGCGCGAGGTGCGCGTCGAGGAGGGTGTCGCTGATCGTGTCCGCGAGCTTGTCGGGGTGTCCGGCCGTGACGGCCTCGGACGTGAAAAGATCGGCCATTTCGGTCTCCCAGGGGCGCCGGAATCGTACGCAAACGTCCGGACAGAACCGTCATAATCCGGGCCGTGACAGGTGGCTCCTGCCACAATGCTGGAAACGGGTCTTTGCCGGCAGACCACATGGAGGCCCAACCATGCGGAAGCGATGTGCTGCGCTGTTGACTGTCCTGGTCCTAACCGGCTTCGGAGCGGTCGGCTGAGGCCACAGCCACCCGACGACCGGGGACATTGTCGTCGACAACCGCACCGACCTGACCACGAACGAGGCGCTGCTGACCTTCTTCATCGCGCCGTTCGGCCAGCCGTTCACGGGCGACCTGCTCGGGGGCGTGCTGCCCGTCCTCTCCTCCCGGTTCATCGGCACCTTCGCGACGGACTACTACGACGCGGAGGGCGAGTTGGAGCTCGGCCAGCTGATCGAGTGGTTCGATCTCTTCGTGGGAGACGGCGGAACGACCGTCTACGAGGTCCGCTAGCCCGCATGTTGCATGAAGCGCGCGCCGTGATGACTACAAGCGCTTGCCACTCAACACATTGCGGTCGAAAGCACGGTGCTCGCGGGATCGACAGTGTGTCCTCGCGCCGGATTCGGGGCCGAGGTCGAAGCCGAGGTTCCGAGGCGATGTTACAGAGCATCGCCGAGCGGTTCTCGGCAAGGAGATCGGGCTCGAAGACAAGCGAGGACCGCGCGATTTCTACGCCAGTTCATGCAACCTGCGGGCTGGGCGAGATCCGGTATCCTCCGGTACGCTGTTTCCGGGGCCGGCTCGGAGAACAACGTCGCAGGAGGACCGCCCCTATGAGGCCCAGGCGCATGACCCTGCTCGGTCTGCTCATCGCCTCGGCCCTGCTGGCCGGCTGCGGGGGCGGCGGCGGATCCAACGAGCCGTCGCTCGGAACCGTGTTCGTGCGTAACGACAGCAACCAGGGCATGTCGCCGCTCACGGCCACGGCCCTGTTCTTTCGCCCCGAGGGGAGCATCGACCCCGGGCCGAATCTGCTCGTGCAGGACGTGGCGCCGGGCCAGGTGGTCGCCGTCGGCCTCTTCGAGCCGGGGAAGTACATCGCCCAGCTGCTCCTCAGCAACGGGGGGAGCATCATCGAAGAGCACGTCGTCGCCGCCGGCGCGCCGACCAACGTGGTGGTTCCCATCCTCTAGCCGAGGGTGTCCCCTGTCGGCGCCTCAAGCGGTCCGCGTGGAGGACACCCGGTGCCGACGGCTCCCAGCAGCGCCGACGTAACCCCATTCCGCACAAGAGCTTGGCCGAAACGCGCCGCTTTGGCCCCACCTTTGCGATTCCCCCCGCGTCGTCCGAACCAGCGACTTGGAGCGCTGACCATGAGAACCCCCCGAAATCGTCCAATGCGTCTCGCCACGGTGCTCGCACTCGCGGTGATCTCCCTCGGCGCCTCGGGCTGCGGCCACGGCCACGGCCACTCCGAGGTGGTGGTCGTCGAACCGGTCGTCGACCCCCTCGGCGACGTCGAGGTCGACAACCAGACCGACCTAAGCGGGACGTTCGAGAACCTCTTCTTCTTCGAGATGGTGCCCGTCGGGACGGCGCTCTTCACGGGCAACCTGCTGCCCTTCGACGTGTTCCCGGGCGAGATCGTCTTCCTCGGCTCGTTCGTGACGGACTTCTACGACGCCGAGGCCCAGCTGGACCTCGGGATCATCACCTTCTTCGACGTGCTGATCGAGGCGGGCTTCACGACCACCTTCGAAGTGTTCTAGGAGCAGAGACGGAATAGCGCTGCGGGTGCCGGGGTTGACTCGATGTGCCGGACACCATGTCGTGTGACATGGTGACGTCGAGCCCGGCCCCGTGGCGTTTTTCGTTGGGTCTCCGTCCCGCATGAGGGCGCGGCCCGCCGGATGCTCGGCAGCGCTGCGCCGACCGCTTCGCTTTCGTCCTCGCGTGGCTCGGCCACGCGTCGTCCTCATCGGCTTTGCGGTGCCTTCGCCCCGTCGAGCCGGTGACGATCGATTGGCCCCCAGTCCAGAATGAGCACGTCGCCATGAAACGCTCGAAGGCCATTTCCGTTCTGCTGCTCGGCGTGGTTGCCGCAGTGGTGGTGTGGTTCCTGGCGGGTGACCGAGGGCCGGACGAGGTCGATCCGCTGGACGTGTCGCCCGACACCGTCGACGGCGCACCCCGAGACCCCGGGATGCTCGAGACAGGCGATGACACCGCACCCGATGGCGCACCGCCGGTCGATGCGGGCCCCGACGCCTTCCTGGCGGACGGGCCCGTCCGCTGGACGGGGACCGTCGTCGACGACCGCGACCGTCCGATCGCTGGTGCGACGGTGCGCAAGCTCGCGGTGGATGCACGCGGCCTGCGCGGCGCCCCGTACCCCGATCGCGACGTCGAACAGACGACGACGGATCGCGAAGGCCGCTTCGCCTTCGAGTCGCAGTTCGTTGGCGGGTGGGTCCGGCTGGTCGCGTCGGCAGCCGGACGTGCCACCGTCGGCGTGCTGATCGCCAGCCACGGCACCGATGTCGTGATCCGTCTGCCCGGCGCGGGCAGCCTCGCGGTGGACGTGCTCGACGAGGACGGCAACGGCGTGAGTGCCGCCACGATCGACGCGTATCAGGGCGACACGCGGCTCGCCGGCTCGAGCAGTGCTGAAGGCAAGGCGTTGCTGGAGGCCGTGCCGCCCGGCGACGTGCGCCTGCGCGTTTCGGCGGAAGGCTACGGCACCGTGCGCGCCGGTCCGGTGCGTGTCCGCCAGGGAGCCCCCTCGACGCTTACGGTCGTGCTCACACGCGGCGTACGCGTCGCGGGCACGATCCTCGACGACGCGACGGGCAAGCCCCTTGCCGGTGCGCAGGTGCATGTCGCGCATCCCGGCCGTTCCGACGCGGCCGACCCGACGGGCCCCGACGGACGCTTCGGTCCCCTGCCCGGCGGCGGCTTGGGCGAGCGCGTCTTCCTCGCCGTGAGTGCCGACGGCTACACGCCCGCGCTCGAGCCCGTCGTGCTGCACGCCAAGGACGTGCAGTCGGTCGTCGTGCGGCTCGAGGTCGGCGATGCCTGGACGGGTCGCGTCGAGCCGCCCACGGCGGGCAACTACCTCCGCAATCGCGTGCTCGTCGGCTACACGAGCGACGGAACCGCGGGACGCGCCCCGATCGCGACGCAAGCCGACGGCGAGGGGCGCTTCACGTTGCCGCCGCCACCGGATCCACTCCCGGGCCGCCGCGTCGTGCTCTACGCGCGCGGCCCCGACGGCAGCAGCGCCGCGCTCGCCTTGCGTCCCGGCATGGTGCGACCGGACCCGCTCGTCCTGCGGCTGCGAGGCGGAACCGCGGTGACGGGCAGCGTCCGTGACACGGCCGGCAAGGCGCTCGCCGGCGTGCAGGTCCGCCTGACGCCCGTCTGGGACCGGGCCGGATCGCGCAACACGCCGGACCCGGAGACATCGCTCCTGTTGCTTGCGAACGAAGATGGCTTCACCGAACTCTCGGGCGCGAGCCGCGCGGACGGCGCATGGATGATCCGCAACGTCGCCGCCGGCTCGTACGAGGTGCGCTACCGCTGGCAGGGCGGGCAGCACTGGCGGACCGAACCGCTCCAGGTCGAAGGGGCGTCGGTCTCTGCCGGGACCGAGACGCTCGGCGCGGGCCTGCGTATCGCCGGCCGCGTACGAGACGGTCGCGGCGCACCCGCGAGCGGCGCTACGATTCGTATTGCAGCGCGCGACACCCCTCGCCATGTCCACCGCGCCACGGCCGACGCGGACGGCTACTACGCTGTCTC
>JANQJW010000096.1 GCA_028281445.1 Planctomycetota bacterium
CTGCTGGGCCGTGAACGTGCGCTTCTTCCTCTGTCCCATCGGTGCTCCTCGACCAGGATCCTACTGATCCGAGGTGTCCACCAGACCGGGGGAAGCTCAGACTACACGTACGTCACGGGTCGTACGGACCGCACAGACCGCAACGGCAACATCCACCGCTACCACATCTCGGGCTCCGACATCACGAAGAAGGAGATGTACGTCGGCGGCGTCGCCAAATACGCGACGACCTACACGTACACGGGCTCGAATCTCGACA
Source organism: Planctomycetota bacterium (assembly GCA_028281445.1). Lineage (GTDB taxonomy): Bacteria > Planctomycetota > PLA2 > PLA2 > JAEUHO01 > JANQJW01. The sequence continues at coordinate 260 of JANQJW010000096.1, forward strand.
CGATCGTCTACCCGCGCGGCAACCGCGTGGACTTCACCTGGGACAGCGCCGACAACCTCACCGAGCGCCGCCACCGCACGAACAACACCTCGGTCAACGACGCCTCGGACATCGTGCACGTGTGGACGTATGTGAGCAACTTCGTGACGTCGTACACGGACCCGGAAGGCAACGCGACGACCTACACGCGCGACAGCAGCGGCAACGTCACCAAGATCACGTTCCCCACCGTGACCAACCCGGTGACGCAGACGGCGGCGGAGAAGAGCTACACCTACAACACGTTCGGGCAGCTCACCCAGGTGACCGACGAAGAGGGCAAGGTCACCAAGTACAACTACATCACGACGATCGGCGCGACCCAGGGCCTACGGGAGAAGATCGAGGTCGATCCGCTGGGCCTCGATCTCGAGACGACGTTGGCCTACGACCCGTGCGCGCGTCTCACGACCCGAACGGATCCGCGCGGCAACGCCACGACGTACGTCTGGGACAACCTCAACCGCCTGCTGAAGGTGACCGCGCCTTCGCCGCTCTCCTACGAGACCAAGTACGAGTACGAGTACGACGCCAACGGCAACGTGACCAAGAAGGAGGTCGAGAACGTCGATGAAGACGGCGACTCCTACACGGCGAACCCCTGGATCACCACGACCTACACGTACTCCGACGAAGACGAGTTGCTGACCATCGTCGAGGAGATCGACGCCTCGACCACGCGCACGACGACCTTCGCCTACGACGTGGGCGGCAACCGTATCCGCGTAACCAAGCCCGAAGGCAACAAGGACAAGTGGGAGTTCGACGAGCGCGACTTCGTCAAGAAGCTCATCAAGGGCGAGCTGGCGACAGAAGAGGCGACCTTCGAATACACGTACGACGACAACGGCAACCTGGCCACGTCCAAGGACGGCCGCGGCAAGACGACCAGCTACACCTACGACCTCTTCGACCGCCGCACCAAGACGACCGACCCACTGAGCCACTACACCGGAGATACCGAGTGCGGTGAATTCCTCCGACATTCGTGACCTCCGCGGACCTGGTCGCGATGGAAGGACTCTTGAATGGAGGCCTTCCGCGCATGGGTCAGCGACAGCGCTTCGACAGGCCCGGTGCTCGCCATCACGTCGTGAACAGGGGCATCGGCAAGCGCCTGATGTTCGCGGGGCGCCGAGACAGAAGACACTTCCTCAGCCAGCTGGCGCGTGCGTTTCGACGCAACCAACTCCACGTAGAGCTCTACTCGCTGATGGGGAACCACTTCCATCTGATCGTTCGAACGGACGAAGGCACGCTCTCCGAGGGCATGCGCCGCGTACAGAACGGATTCTCACGGTGGTTCAACCGCCGCAACCGCCGAGACGGACCTCTCGTGCGAGCGCGCTTCCGATCGCGCCCCATCCGTAGCCGCGGTCACCTCTTCGCTGCCATTCCCTACCTCGACTTCAATCCGGTCAAGGCAGGACTGTGCGGCGACCCCGGCGAGTGGGAGGGAGGCAGCGCCAGGCACTATCTGGCAGACCGGTACCCCGCATGGCTCAGCGTGCAACGAATACGCGCGATCGTGGCTCAGCACGGCAGGGCGAACGAGCCGTTCGAGAAGACGTACAGGCGCTTATTCGGGTCGGCACCCACGCCGCGGGAGACCGAGCTCGTCGAGCAGGGTTTCCGAACCGGGCTTCCAGCGGACGACGATCTCGACTACCTACTGGAAGCTCCGAACGAACGCGCACTCCGCTGGATCGAGGCAAAGGCTCGCAACGCGGACGGGCGAAAGCCCGCTTGCGCACTGCTTCCACCCTCCGCCCTCGAAGCTGCCGTCACAGGCGCGATCCACGACCAGGGCCCGCTCCTCATCAAGCGCTCGCGAAAGGCGTGCGATGCGTGGCCCTTGATCCTGTTCGGGCTCCAGAACGCGACGGCCGGCATGAGCTGCACGGCCCTGGCTTTGCGCCATGTCGTGAGCGTGAGCACCGCTAGCCGCTATGTGTGCGTGCATCGGGGGCTACTCCGCGCGAATCCCGACTACGCGCGTCCTGCCGGCTTGTCGCCACGGCGGCGCTCGAGCAGACGTACGACAGAGTACGAATGTCGTAGGAATTCACCGCACTCGGTATCGCTCGGTATCGGAACGCCGGTGTCCGGCCCCCATCGTTTTTCGGCCCGGGCCCCTCTCTGAAGACGGCAGAGGACGAGACGCACTCGTCCCGAACCGCCTCGGAGGGATGCCATGCGCCTGTTCCGGATGTTCTCTATCGCTCTCGTCTGCCTGCTCGCCGCGGGCCTCGTCCTCACCACGACCGGCTGCGGCAGCGGCGACGCCACGACCGTCACCGACTCGGCCGGCCCTGCACCCGAGACGCTCTCCGGAACGTACTTCTGGCAGGCGTTCTTCGGCTTCGCCGGGCCCCCCGTCGACGACGTAGCCCAGTGGGGCACGATCGTCGGTGACGGCGCCGGCATGCTGACCGGCGGCATGCTGACCCACAACCAGGGCGGCGCGGTCTCCGGACCGAACCCGATCTCCGACGTGCCGTTCACCGTCGACGCCGACAACCGGATCACGCTCAATACCAGCTTCACGATGCAGGGCGGTGTGTCACCCGGCGGCTCGGTATGCGCGTTCACCTCGACCGGAAACGGGAGTCCTCCGCTCCTAGCCATCCTCCGCCGACAGGGCAGCGGCTTCAGCACGGCCAGCCTCAACGGCCTCTACCACGTGTGCGCGTTCTTCTTCAACGGGACCGTCGACGGCGCGTGGTGGGCCGGGACGGCACAGTTCGACGGCAACGGCACCGTGCCAGCGTTCTCCACGGGTCTCAACCTGGGCGGCGCAGCCACCAACCCCGGGAACCCGGTCGCGGGCGGGACCTACACCGTGGGCGCGGACGGCACCGTCTCCTGGGCGATTCCTGGCGCCGCCCCGCTCGTCTTGACTGGCGGCATCTGCGAGGGCGGCGAGCTGGTGGTCCTTGCGGGCAACGGCCTTGCTGCGAACACCCAGGCGCTCGTGGTCCTGATCCCCAAGGGCACGGGGCTCTCGAACGCGACGTTCGACGGCACGTACCACGCGACGTTCCTGGCTGCGAACAACGCTGCGCCGCCGCCGCGCTACGCGGTCCAGACGCGAACGATCACGGCCGACGGCGCGGGCTCGTTCACCGTCGGAGCCGGCATCCAGAACCAGGACGGGGCAACGTCGGCTTCCCCCGGCGGCCCGGGAGCGACCACGTACCAGGTGAACGCAGACGGCACCATCGGCTTCCAGGCCACCGCCTTGATCGGCGGCGTCGCGCCGAGCGGCAACGTCGCAGTGCTTGCCGGCACGGCGAACGCCGGGATGCCTTTCTTCGCCTTCCTCCACCGCTAGACGCGCACGCCGGCTTGACAATCCGGGCCCGACCGCGAGGGTTTGCGCTCGCAGGTCGAGCACGGAGGCCCCCCATGCTGCGCGGCGACGGATCCCGGAACGTCCTGGTCGTAGCGATTGCGCTGTGCGCCGGTGTCGGTGCCGCGGCGGCGGGGCTCGTGCTGTTGGGCAACCCCGGCAACATGGGTCTCTGCGGCGCCTGCTTCCTGCGGGACATCGCCGGCTCGCTCAAGCTCTTCGACGGAAAGCCGCGCATCTTCCGGCTCGAGGTACTGGGCGTGATCCTGGGCGCATTGGTGTTGGCACTCTCGCGACGGCGATTCGAAGCGCGCTCCGGAAGCCACGCGGCGACGCGCTTCGCCATGGGCATGCTGATGGCCTTCGGCTCCCTGGTCTTCCTCGGTTGCCCGTTCCGCATGCTGCAGCGCATCGGCGGTGGCGACCTCAACGCGGTTACGGCGCTCCTCGGGTTCGTGCCCGGCGTCGGCCTCGGGCTCTGGTTCGAGAAGAGGGGCTACCGGGTAGGCAAGACGTCCGTCGTGTCGGCCGGCGTGGGACTCCTCGGCCCTTTGGCCTTCGTCGGCGTCTTCGCGCTGTTCCTGGCCGGCGGCGTGCTGGCCGGGCCCGGACGGGGCGACACGACGGGACCCGCGCACGCACCGTGGACGGCGGCGCTTCTCATTGCGGGGGCCGCAGGCGTCGTCCTTTCGCTGACCGGCTTCTGCGCTGTCAGCGCAGCGCGGCAGGTCTTCCAGAGGCGCAAGCGGATGCTCATCGCCGCGGTGTTCCTGATCGCCGGCTACGCCCTTGTGCTCCTGATCGGCGGCCGGTATTCGGCGTCGTTCGACGCGCAGCCGGCGGCGCACTCCGACCACCTGTGGAGCATCCTCGCGATGGCCCTCGTGGGGCTGACAGGAGCGCTCGCGGGCGGATGTCCCGTGCGGCAGGTCGTCATGACGGGGGAAGGCAACGGCGACGCCTTCGTCACCGTGGCCGGGATCCTCATCGGCGGCGCGCTGGCCCACAGCCTCGGCATCGCTTCGTCCGGCGTCGGGACGACGTCCGCCGGGCACGTTGCGGTGGTCGTCGGGTTGATCGTCGCCATCGGCTACGGGGCGTACTACACGTTCGGCCCGCGACCGAGCGAGTAGCTCGCAACCAAGGTCCGGCCCGTCTCGCCAGCTCGTCCCGAAAACTGCCTAGACTAGAAGTCGGTGCCCGTGCGGCGCTGGCGGCCGGACACGTGCACTGAGATGATCACGACGAGCGACCAGCCTCCCGACTTCAGAAACAGCTTCCTCCAGGACTGCGCCGAGGCGTTCCGACGCCGCGGAAAGACCCTGCGCTACCGCGGCACGCTGGAGTTCGTACATCCGGTCCACGAAAGTCGCGAGTGGCTGACCGCGGCCTGGTCACACCTCAACCAGACAGAGATCACGCTGAAGCTCGTAGAGGACCGAAGCATGCACCTCTACATCGAGAGCACGCGAAGGAGGGACCAGGGGAAGGTCCTCCTTCGCATCGAGCACATGAAGGCGACCAGTGACGGCGAGGGAATCGTCTCGGCATTCAAGGAAACCGACCACTCCGAGTACGACCCGGAAGTCCTCGAGCAGGTGCGATCGCTGTGGCGCAGCGTGTCGGTCTCGCTGCATCCGAACTAGCGCAATGACATCCGGAACTTGAGAGTCTCATGAGGCGCACCCTGCTGCAGGTTCTGATGTGGCTCGTCGGCCTCACGGCTCTTGCCGTGCTGATCGTTCTGCTCGCGTGGCCTCCAATCATCCGGTGGATCGAGAGCACCTCAGTGCATCACCGGCGCGAAGCGGCACAGCAGCCCAAGGCCTTCCGGCGCGTCAGTGAAGTGGACGGGCGCTGCCTCCACGTCGTAGCGTTCGTGAGGCGCTGGAACGGTCAGCATGTCACCGATGACAGCGGGCTCGCGTCCGGCCTGCCGCGTGAAGACCGCTACATCGTCCCGAGTCCACTTCACGGACGTGTCGAAGTCCTGCCACATCGAGGCGGCGTGGAGCAGATGCAGACCCCCGCCCGCAGGAAGGCCGGATGTCACCGGGTGCCACGTGAAGTCGTCAACAAGTAGCGCTTCGAGCAGTCGATCGTCGCAGCCGTCATCGCCGTAGGCCCAACTCACGACGATCCAATCGGCTTCGTGGCGGAGCCACTGGCTGGTCGCGTACCCCTCTGTAACACCGACCACGACGCCCAGTGTCGACCCCACGGGGATCGCGGTGACGTCCTCGTCGCAGTTGCAGGCTTGATCGTAGTCTCTCAAGTCGTCGTGGTCCGCGCCTGATCCGCGCCAGCTCGCGAGTCCCTCGGGCGACAACACGATCATGGGACCGCCGTCGTTGGAAAACACCGGACCGACGGCAGCCACCTCCACGGACTACCGCGTCGCGATCCAGTAGACGATGCCAATGACCGCGGCCACCAGCGGCAGGATCAGCGCAGCGTAGATCCACGAGCGTCGCCGCGCCGCCGCCTCCTCTTTCAACTCGGCCGTGACATCCACCCACGCCTCGTCGTCCGCGGGGTCCTCGCCCGCGCGAAAGCGCTCGAAGGCCGCGCGCACCGCGATGGTCGTGTCGAAGCGCTGCAGCTTGCCATCGCGACCGAACTCGAGCTGCGCGCCGTTGTACTGGACGAACGCCCCGTCGGACGTGCGCTCCAGGATCACGAAGCTGTCCTCCTGGTCGCGCGCCGACTCGATCCACCCTGGCAGCGTGTCCTCGCTCAACGGCTGCTCGCCGAAGGCCGTACGCATCGTGAAGTCGTTGGGCTCGTCCACGGCTAGCGATATAGAACGTCGAGGCGTTTGATCTCCGCCCGGCAGCCCTGCGCGAGGATGCCGACGTAGCCGCCCGCGCGCCCTTCTGCGCGCTTGATCTTGTGCACCTCGCGGCCGTTGAGGAACGCGTGGATGTAGTCCTCGCGATAGCGCAGCTCGTACACCGTCCACTTCGCGGGGTCGTACGGACGCTTGAGGCCGCCTGCGTCCTTCATGAAGACGCGGTCCTTCTCGTTCTCGCTCTTGTACTCGAACCACCGCAACGCGCCGGAGAGCGTGCCGAGGCGCGAGTGATCGAACTCCGCCTTCCAGGACGCCATCAAGGCGACGAACGGCGACTCGTCGTACACCGTCGCGATGCGAGCCTCCATGATCACGTCGAAGTTGCCCTCGATCTCCTTCTGGTTGCGGATGTAGGTCGCAACGCCCTTCGTCTCCCCCACGATCACGCCCTCTTCGACAGCCCACCACTGGCCGCGGCCGCCGTCCCAGTCGCTGATCTGCTTGCCGTCGAAGATGGCTTCCTTGCGCGCGCCCTTGCGCGACATCGATTCCAGCAGCTCGTTCGCACGCGCGTGGCCCGGGCGCAGCGTCAAGACGATGTCGAGCGCGCGCGCCGAGAGGTCCGGGTCCTTCGTGCGGTACTTCGTTGCGACGCGGAAGACCTTGTCGACATGGTCGTCGACCATCTGCTCGAGCGCAGCGCCGTTCTTGTCATGCTCGTCGAGATGCTTGCGCGCTGTCTTGGCGTGCTTCTTCCAGGCGGAAGGAATGCCGGCATCGGCCTCCACCGTCCGGACGACCTTGCGGAACGCGATGACCGCCTCCTTGATCTTGCCTTCCGTCAACAGGGCTTCGCCAAGGCCACTACGCGCAGGTATGCACCCGGCCTCTTCTTCAGGGGCCTCACGAAAGAGTTCCTGCGCCTTCTCCACCTTGCCGTCCTCGAGCGCCTCGGTCGCTTCGTCCGTGAGGTCCAGCGCCGCGTCCATATCGGCGAAGCCCGGCGCGGTGAGCGCGGCGAGGAGCAACATGACGAAGAAGGCGCGGGCGGCAGTCATTCCTTGGTCCCCAGGCGCAGAACGCGAACTTCCGCCACGCAGCGCTGATGGAAGATGCCGATCGGGCCCGCGAGCGACTTGCGGCCGGGGACCGACGCGTTCACGACCTGCTTGCCGTCGAGCAGCACACGTACCTTGCGTCCGTCGACCGCGACGGTGAGCCGGTGCCACGTGCCGAACTTCGTGGCCCTGCGCGTAGACTCACCGACGTCGATGTTCTTGCCGCCCGAGGCGTGGACCACGGTCACTTGCGACTTCTGGGCGAAGGCCATCACCATCTCGTGGCCGCCCTGCTTGCTCACGTCCTGGTCCTCGGCAAAGGCGAGGCCGATCAGGTAGCCGTTGGCGTACTCCTCGAGGAAGCGGAACTCCATCTCGTAGACGAACACGTCCGGCGCACGCTTGCGCGGGTCGGTCCAGAAGATCGTGTTGCCTTCATTGTCGACGGTCAGGACCTTGCGCTTGTACGAGGTGTTGCTACCAGGCGGAATCGCACGCTTGGCCAGCAGGTCGAACCACGTGTCGATGCCCGGGATCTTGGTCGCGCCCGCGTCCGGGTCGCCGTCTGCGGACGGGCCGCCAGTGCCGGTGATCTCCCCGAACATCCGGCGACCGTCCTTGTGCTGCGGATCCACGGCCAGGAGCCGCTTCAGGGCCTCGACGGCGATGTCCCCGTCCTCGCGCTGATGGCGCGACGCGAAACCGACGATCTTCTTGCCGAAGGCGGCCTGGAGCTTCGCCAGTTCCACCTCGCCCTTTCCGAGCGTTGCAATGCGCTTCTCGGCGCGCTTGAGCAGGCGCGCGAGCTTCTTGTCGAGCTTCTCGCCCTGCGCGCGGCAGCCGTCGCGAAATGCCCGGTAGGCACCGAGCGCCTCACCAGGCTTCTTCATCTTCTCGAACACCTGACCGAGCAGGTACGAGGCCTCCAGCAGCTTGGGGTCCTCGTCGAGGACGCGCCGCAGCTTGACGACGGCCTCGTCGTACTTGCGCAGCGAGATCGCCTTCTTCGCCTGCTTGAGGAGGAACGCCGCCACCTCCTCGTCCGCGTCCGCGCCGGGCGTCCACGCAACGACCGTCAGCAAGGTGGCTGCGGGGATGACTCCCATCCACAGGCGCATGCGGCTCTCTCTCCCGTCGGGAGCGAGGATACCCGAAACGCAGCGAGCCGAGTCGCACCCGGCCGTGTCTGCTCGCTCAGCCCTGGACCTCGAAGTCGTCCTCGCGCAGGAGCGCCGTCCCGTCGTCCTGAAGCACCCAGCGCTCGTTGGTGATCACGCCATGCGCCTTGTTCATGCGCCACTTGGAGCGAACGATCGCCGTGGAGTCGTCGATGACCTCCAGGGTCGGCTCGATGTACTCGACGTCGCGGTAGCCGTCCGCGTGGAGTTGGGCCCAGAAGGCCTCGATCTGCTCCCGTCCCTGGAACGTCCCCAGCGGTGCCGCGTTCATGACCGCATCGGGCTCGTAGCACGCCGCGCATCCGGCGGCGTCCTGGGCATTGAATGCCGCGATCCAGCGGCCACTTGCCTCCCGGACCGCGTTCTCGAGTGCTTCGTTCGTCATTTCGCCTCCGCGTGGTTGGTGGCCCGGGAGCCTACCGAGAGGCCAAGGCCGGCGACACCCGGATCCCGGAATCGTGGACCGCTCGACGCGGTATGCTCCCGGCCGTGATCTCACTCCGCGCACTCTTGCTGTGCCTTGCGCTCGCCCTCTTCGCCGCCGCGGCGCGTGCGGACGTCGACCCGCGCGTACGCCTCACCGAGGAAGAACGTGCCTGGCTCGCCGCGCATCCGGTCATCACCTTCGGCCCGGACCCGAACTGGCCGCCGTACGAATCCTTCGACGAGGACGGCAACTTCCAGGGCATCTGCGCCGACCACATGAAGCTCATCGCCGACCGTCTCGGCGTGACCTTCCGGTTCGTGAAGCTGAAGAACTGGTCGACCATCGTCGAGGACGCGAAGAAGCGCGAGATCGACTGTTACACGACCGCCGTGGCGACGCCCGAGCGCGAGACGTACATGCTCTTCACGAAGCCGCATGTCACGCAGCCCGGCGTCATCCTGACGCGGACAGATGCGCCGCCCTACAAGACCTTCGACGACCTGAGCGGCAAGCGGCTCTGCATCGTCGCGGGCTATTGGTGGGAGGAAGAGCTCGCGCGCACGCACCCGCAGATCAAGCAGGTCTCAGCGCCCGACATCGCCACGGGCCTGGGCATGCTCTCTTTCGGCAGCGTCGACGCGATGATCAACGACCCCGCGACGTCGAGCTACTACATCCACGAGCTCGGCATCACGAACGTCAAGATCGCAGCCCGCACGCCCGGCGAGACAAAGCTCTCGATGGGCGTACGCAAGGACTGGCCGCTGCTGCAGAGCATCCTCGACAAGGCACTGGCGACGATCACGAAGGAGGAGTTCGACGCCATCGAGAAGCGCTGGGTCGGCTTCGACATCTCCGAGCCGGAGAGCGAGTTCCCGTGGTTCGTGCTGGGTTTGATCGTCGTGGTCGCGGCGGCGCTCGTCTGGGCGGGCTTTGCCGGCCGCCGCCTGCTCAAGGACCGCATCGCGCAGCAGACCGAGCAGCTCCGCGCGGAACTCGAGCAGCGCGAAGACGTGCACCGCGCCATTGCGCGCACGACGGTTGAGATCACGAGCGCGGCGACGGAGCTCGCGGCGTCCGCGCGCGCGCAAGCGGGTACGGCGGACGCGTTCGAGGCTTCGGCGGCGAGCGCAGCCGGGGCGGTCGATGCCATCGGCGGGACGCTCGAGACCTTGCTGCGCTCCGTCGAGTCCCTCACCCAGGTTGCCCAGCGCACGGCGGAGCGCGCCGAGGCCGGTCGTGCGCAGCTCGAGCAGCTCGACCGCGTCATGGGCGTCATGGAGAAAGCCAACGAGCGCATGGGCGAACGCGTCACGGCGCTGCAAGAGAGTGCGGACAAGATCCAGCTCGCGACGACGACCATGGTGAAGGTCGTCGACCAGACCAACCTGCTGTCCGTGAACTCCGCGATCGAGGCAGAGAAGGCCGGTGAGCACGGGCGCGGCTTCGGCGTCGTGGCGCAGGAGATCCAGCGCCTGGCCGATCAGAGCGCGGACGCCACGCTGCAGATCGACGGCATCGTGCGCGACATGCAGGAAGGCGTTGCTGCGGGCGTACGCGAGGCCGCCGAGGCACACGAGCAGGTCCGGGGCGGCGTCGACCAGGCCGAGCGGATCGGCGCGGAGCTCGGCGCGATCATGGCGGCGATCGGCACGCTGACCTCGCGCTTCGAGGAGATCCGCGATCTCGTCACGAAGCAATCCCGCGGAACCGAGACCATCGACGCCTCGATCCGGGAGGTCGAGGGCGGCGCGCAGGCCGTGTCCGCTTCCTCCACACAGCTCGCCGACGTCTCCCAGACGCTGCAGCACGCCATCGACGCACTGCGCGCCGAGGTCGAGAACCTCGAGGGCGAAGCCTCCGAGTAGCACGCCCGGCGAGTCGCCGTCGCGCACCTCACCGTGATACGCTACCCCTTCGTTGGCCGGTGGGTGACAGGGAAGATGCAATCGAAGTCCCGGAGTCTGCTGCTTGGGGCCGTTGCGTGTGGTGTCTTGCTCATGGCACTACCACACGGAGTCGAAGCAAGGGGATCCAAGTGGGAAGAGGTGTTTGGATCTCTCTACGCGGATCGCGCGTGGCAGATCATCGAGCGGTGCAAGGCTCTGAAGAAGGAGGACGCGCAGGCCAACGCAGACGCGCTGTTCAGGGCCGGCGTCGGCGCATCCCATGGTCATCTCGCCGTCGGCGTCGGCGAAGCGCTTCGCACCATCGGATCGGAGTGGATCAAGTCGAGCGGATTCAAGAAGGCCGTGCGAAAGGCCATGCGCGGCAAGGACCTGCGCCGCAAGCGAAATGTGGCGCTCATCCTCGGCTCATGGGGTCATCCACTCGTAGACGCGCACCTCGCCAAGTGCGCGACGTCTCCGCGGCCTCCGCCGGTGATGGAGGAGGCGCTCTACATGTGCGGGGCGGTAACGCCCACTGAGGAACACCCGTTCCCCAAGACCGACAAGGCGATTACCAAGGCTCTCAAGCACAAGATCCCCGCCTTGCGGATCGCGGCGTATTCGGCGGCGGGCAGGCGCGGAGCCCGCCATCTGGCTGACTCCCTGGCGCATGCTGTGAAGACCGACCTCTCGCGGTACGGCGGTCTGTACGCCGTGCGAGCCCTGCAACGGCTCGGCGATGATCGAGGCGTCGCTCACTTCGCCGAGGTCGCGACACGCGCGCAGCGTCCCGAGACGCGCAACGCCTGTCTCAAGGCGGTGGTGACCCTCGCGCTGCCCAAGGATCTTGATGCCCTGGAGACCGTCGTCCGATCGCCGGACGAGGCTTCGAAGCTCGCAGCGATCATCGCCATCGGCACGATCTACAATGCCGCTGCGTTCACCGGCGCCGAACCGCACCCCACGCTGGCCGAAGTCCCCAAGCGCGTGCGGCAGAAGGTCACGGCCGCGCTCATCGACGTCGCATGCAAGGACGAATCTCGCTCGACGCGTGAGGCGGCGTGCATGTCGCTGATTCGCATGGGCGAAGCGGCGCGCGAATGGGTAGCGCCTGTGATGCCCAGCCGGGTGACCTCTCGGAACGCCCACACACGAATGCTCGCCACCAAGCTCTGCGGCGCGCTGCGTCTACGGGACGCGGAAGCCCCGCTGCGCGTGGCGTGCCGCATGTCCGACGAACCCGCACTGCGCATGCTGGCCGCACGAGCACTGGAGAGGATCCGCGCAGACGTCAACGCGGCCGTGATGCTCGAGGCGATTGCCGATCGGCGCAAGGCGGCGAAGACGATCCTGCGGCCCATCGAAGCGCTGGGGTACATGCGGGCCAGGAACGGCCTGGACGGCCTGATCGCGCTACTCGACGGCGATCCCTGGCCCGAGAAGGGCTACACCGCGATCGAAGAGACGCTGGAGCGCCTCACGGGTCACCGTTTCGGCCGTGATTCCGCGCTGTGGCGCTCATGGCTCGGCAGCACGAAGGACCCGTTCGACCGCGCGATCCCGAGAATCGATCGCAGAGCGCAGCGCAAGGCTGTCGTGGAGGGCAAGCTCTACGGCGTCCGCCCCGAGGTCGAGCTGACCATGGAGCGCGGCCTGCAGTGGCTCGAGCGTCAGCAGAACATCGACGGGACCTGGCTCAGCAACGAGTCGGGCTGGGGTGGGTTGGCCAAGGAGCACGGCTGGTACACGGGCGTGTGCCTCTCGGCGTTCACCGGCGCCGGCTACGTACCCACGAGCGGCCGCTATCGAGAGACCGTGTTGCGCGCCACGGAGTTCCTCGCCGCGACACAGGGCTTCGACGGGCTTACGCCGTCTGACGAAGTGGCGGCGCGCTACGACAGCACGCTGACCGACTCGTTCAAGACCTATGCGCGGCCAGCGATCATCGATGCCTACCTCGCGGAGCGTTCGCCACTGCTGCGGGCAAACGTGCAACACATCGTGGACGTGCTCTCGCGCACGCAGACACCGGCGGAAGGGTGGGCCTTCTGGAGCAGCACCATCGACATGGCCGTGACGGCGCCCGCCGTGGTGGACCTTGCGATCGCGCGATCGGAGGGGTTCGAGGTCCCCGAGTGGATTCTCGACTTCGCCGACAGTGCTCTACGCCGCGGCTCATCCGACGTGACGCCGGAGGTGGAGCTGCTGGCAGCCCGTAGCCGCGAACCCGATTTCGATGTCGGCGCGCGGCGCTCGTTTCAATCTCGCTTCCAACCGCTCTATATGTCGAACACGGAGCGCGCGGACAAGGGCCCCTACAAGACACACATGATCACCGAGGAAGGCATGATGGCGCGCCTCTTCATGGGTTACGAGCGGTCGCACCCTCTGCTGATCGGCGGTGGCAAGTCGCTCGCCCTCGGATACCCCGCCTGGGGGAATTACCCACCCGGCGGAGCTCGTCTGCGCGTGCACAACTACTGGGCGACCGGAAGCGACGCGATGTTCCAGCTCGGCGGCCCGTTCTGGTTTCGCTGGCGAGACCACATGCGGCGCATGTTCACGGCCCAGCAGAAGATGATGCCGGTGGAGCAGTCCGGCTCGTGGGATCAGGACACGACGAGCAGCAACGTAGGGCGCCTCGAAGCCACGGCCCTGGCATGCCTGGCGCTGCAGAGCTACTACCGCTATCCGCCGTTCTACGCCGCCACGGACGCGAAGTAGCCTCTCCCCTCGATCCGAATCAGCGGCGGCGGCCGCTATTCGCGTAGGGGATCGGCCTTGGCGTAGATGTGCGCCGGTGCTTCGTGGAAGTACTTGAAGAGCGCGGGGCAGAGCCACCCCTGCCGGCCCGTCTTGGGATCCTTGTAGTAGTGCCCGCCGCCGTAGGCGTCCCCCCGCTCCACCGGGATTGCCGCAACCGATCAACGCAAGCGTGAGCAGGGCGGCGGCAAGCAGCACGGGCCCGCGCGCTCGATAAGACGTCTGCATGGCTCCTCCCCCACGGGTCGGTGGAAGCCGTCTGCAGTCTAGCGCGCCGTGCAGGTGTGTGGTGTGCCGCCTACAGGCCTTTGATTTGAATCAAAGGCTGCGCCGGCGCCTGCATGTTGAGGATGCTGACGTGGCGCGCGAGCTCGCCGGCGAGCGTGCGGAACGCGTCGCGCACGTGCTCGGGCGTACGCTCGTCGACCAGCGCCGGCTTGCCTTCGTCGCCGCCCACTGCAACCGAAGCGTGCAGCGGCACGCCGCCCAGGAACGGGATGCTCTCGCTCTGGGCCCAGGCCTTCGCGCCGCCGTGGCCGAACACCTCGTCGCGGTTGCCGCACGATCCGCACTCGTAGAACGACATGTTCTCGACGAGGCCCAGGACCGGCACCTTCAGCGTGCGGAACATCGACACCGCCTTGTGGACGTCGATCAGCGACACGTCCTGCGGCGTCGAGACGACGACGGCGCCCGTCAAGGGCGCGCTCTGCGCGAGGCTCAAGGCCACATCGCCCGTGCCCGGCGGCAGGTCGATGATCAGGTAGTCGAGCTCGCCCCACTTCACGTCGCCGAGGAACTGGCGGACGACGGTGTGCACGATCGGGCCGCGCACGATCATCGGCTTCTCGGGATCGAGCAGGAAGCCCATCGACATGAGCTTCAAGCCGTAGGCCTGGTTCGGGTCGATCTCGTTAGGACCGGTGCCTGTCGGCTGCTCGTTGTTGTCGAGCATCGTCGGAATCGACGGGCCGTAGACGTCGCCATCCATGAGGCCGACCGTCGCGCCTGTCTCGAGCAGCGCGAGCGCGAGGTTGACTGCGACGGTGCTCTTGCCCACGCCGCCCTTGCCTGCGCCGACGGCGATCAGGTTCTTCACGCCTGAGAGCTGGGGCGGACCCTGCGTCTGGCCCTGCGCGGCCTGGCCACCGCGCACCTGCGCCGTCATCTCGACGCTGACCGTGTCGACCCCGTCGAGTGCGGTGACGGCTTCGTGCGCCTGGCGCTTCAGCTCGTCCTTCACGGGACAGGCCGGCGTCGTGAGCTCGACCTTGAAGGAAACCGTGCCGCCTTCGATGACGACGTCCTTCACGAAGTTCAAATCGACGATGTCGCGATTGAGGTCCGGGTCCTGGACGACGCGCAGCGCGTCGAGGACCGCTTCGGCGGTAACGGCCATTTCAAGCCTCCGGATATCGGGGCGGCAAGGATACCGATACGGGAGCGCCGCCTGCCTGGGATCCCGGGAGCCCCCCCTCCTTCGGATGCGGGCTACGCCCCGACCTCGCCCGGACGCGGATGCGGGGCCATGAACACCAGCAGCCGCAGGTTCCCCGGCCCCCCGGGGTTCTCGACGCCGTGGTCCTCGCCGGCCGGGCACATGACGATCTGCCCGGGCCGGACGGCCAGGCGCTCGGTCCCCGTCGTGACCACGCCTGCGCCCTCCAGCACGTAGTAGCACTTGTCCTCGCCGGCGTGCGTGTGGACCTTCTGCGCCTGGCCCGGCTGCAGCACGTAGACATCGGCGAAGAACCGCGGGGTCTCGAAGAGGTTGTGCTTGGCCATCTTCTCTTCGCGCCCCTCCGTGATCGCGGTGGTGTCCTTCAGGCGCTCCATGGGGAAATCTCCTCGGCGGTTCGTTTCGGGCGAATGACGTACACTGCGTCCATGTCCACGCTCAAGTCCGATCCGGTCGCAATCATCCTCGCCGCAGGATCCAGCGAACGCATGGGCGACGACAAGCTCATGCAGATGCTCGGCAAGAAGCGCATGATCGAGCACACGCTGCGCGCCTACCGTAAGGCCGAGCGCGTGCAGGACATCATCCTCGTCGTGGGCCCGGGCAAGACAAGCACGATCGAGCCGCTGCGAACGCCGACGGTGCACATCGTCGAGAACCCCGACCCGGACCGCGGCATGATCAGCTCCATCCGGACCGGGCTGGAATGCGGTTGGGCGCAGGAACGTAACTTCCTCATCGGCCCGGGGGACGTGCCGTTCGTCCCGCCCGAGATCATCGACCAGCTCGCCAAGGAGTTCGTGACGCGCCAGTGCAAGATCGTCCTTCCCACCTATCAAGGCCTGGGCGGCCACCCGGGGCTCTACTCGCAGGAGATCCGGCAGGACTTCTTCCTGCGCGGCGACCAGAAGGGCGCGCGTGAGATCCTCTTCCGCCACAAGCAGGACACCGTGCGCCTGCATGTCCACGACCCCGACGTGTGCTTCGACATCGACACGCCGGAGGACATGGAGATGGCCCTCGATCCCGGCGCGCGCTGGGCGCGCGTCGACGAGGAGGTCGAGGCGAAGAAGAAGCCGCGGCTGCGGTAGGAAGGCCTGACGTGGGGCCCGCGCCTCTCATCCTCCTCGCCGCTGCGCTCGCGGGAGCCACGACGCTGGCCGCGGAGACGCTCTGGATCCGCGGCCTCGGCCGCGGTGCCGGCACGACCCCCGAAGCGCTTGCTGCGATCGTCGGTCTCGTGCTCGCAGGCCTCGGCCTGGGTGCGCGCTTCGCAGCACGGCGGGCGGCGAGCGACGAGCGGCCCGCGCGCCGCGCAACCTGGTGCCTCGTCGGCGCCGGTGCTCTCGTCGCCCTCTCGCCGCACTACATCGACATGCTGCCGAGTCTTCACCTCGGGCTCCTGGACATGACCAGCGCAGACGGCGGCGGCAGCGCGCTCTGGATCCTACTGCTTGCGGTCCCGCTCGCGCTGCCCGCCTCGTCCCTTTTCGGCATGCTGTTTCCGTATCTCGTCCGGGCGCGCGTCGAGACCCTGGGTCACGTCGGCACGCGCGCCGGGTGGATCTACGCGCTCAACACCGTCGGCGCGGTCGGCGGCGTCGTCGGAGCGCTCCTGCTCCTGCCCGAAATCGGCGAGACCCAGACGCTGCGCATCGCGGGTGGCGCGTCGATCCTCGCGGCGTTCTGCATGCTGCTCGCCGAACGACCGTTGCCGCACGGCGACGGGCAACCCGCGCACGCCGCACCCGGGCGTTCGGTCGAAGGCAAGGGTGTCGTCGCGGCACTCGCGGCTTCGGGTGCCGCCGCGCTCGTGGCCCAGATGGCGTGGTTCCGAATGCTGGAACCGCTCGCGGGCGCTCACGCCTGGGGTGTCGCGCTGCTCATTGCGCCGGTGCTCGCGGCGCTGGCTGTCGGCGCAGCACTCGGCGGCATGCTGGCGGACCGCGTCAAGCGCGCCGACCTGTTGCTTACCGCCGTGCTCGCGGTGGCCGGCATGTTCGTCATCCTGTCTCTCCCATTCGCCGGCGGCCTGCCCTTGCGACTCGTGCAGGCGGACACAGACGAGCGCCTGGGGACGTTGGTACGCGGGTTCCTCGTCACGTGCAGCCCGGCGATGGTGATGTTCGGCGCCGCGCTGCCGCTGGGCATCCGCGTGCGCGCGGACTGGACCGGCGCATCCGCGGCCCCCGCCGGACGCCTCTACGGGTGGAACAGTCTCGGTGCGCTGGCGGGCAGCGTCCTGGCGAGCTTCGTGTTGCTGCCGAAGCTGGGCGCGGAGCGCACGCTGCTCGTCGCGGCAGCGCTCGTGGTCGTGAGCGGGACGGCGCTGCGCCTGCGCATGCCCGGACGTGCGCGCGTTTCCTTCGCGGCGCTGCACCTGCTGCCCTTGGCCGTACTCCTGTGGCCGGGCCTCCTGGCGGACGTCGTCAAGGCGGCTCCGCAGGTCGAAGAGATCGTCGCCGCGCGCAAGCCGGTTCCCGCCGGACTCACCCTGGCCGATCGCGACGATCTTGCGCTCTACGCGCGCTGGTTCGCGGGCGAACGCGCGTCCGCCCCCGGTGACGTCAAGCGGGCGACGTTGCCCGTGTTCGAGGGTCGCACGGGACGGATCTCGCTGATCGAGGAACCGGACGGGTTCGTGGGCTTGCGCCGCGGCGCGTTGCGCGAGGCGGTGTTCACGCCGGACCGCAGCGACGTGCCGTCAACGGCGGAGTGCCTGCTCGCGCTGCTGCCGATGCGTCTACACCCAGACGCGAAGCACGCTCTCGTGATCGGCCACGGCGCCGGCTGGACGGCGGAGACCGCACTGGCCGACACACGCCTGGAGCGGATCGACGTCGCTGAGATCGACGCCGCGGTACTCGATGCGGTTCGTAGCTTCCGGCGCGCGAAGCAGCTCCCCGTCGAAGCCTCGGGGCGGGCCCGCTTGATTGTCGCCGACGGGCGCGTCCTGCTTCGTAGAGCAGCAAACCTCCCTGACGGGGAACGCTACGACTGGATCGCGTCGCAGCCCAGCCATCCATGGAGCCCCACGGCGGGCCACCTCTTCACGAAGGAGTCCTACGCCACGGCGCGGGACGCGCTCAACGAAGGCGGGATCCTCGCGCAGTGGCTCAACCTCTTCGACATGTCGCCGACGATGCTCCGTGAGGCCCTGGCGACGTTTCGCGGCGTCTTCGACCACGTATGGGTCTTCCGGCTGCGCGGCGAGCTCATCCTGTTGGGCTTCCGCTCTAACCCTACACTCGCCGGCACAAGACCGATTGCCGGGGGCGGTGGGATTACGCACCGAGCGGGCTTTCGAACCGACGGCGACCTCTGGAAGTACTTCGCCCTCGATACAGCCGGACTCGGCACCGTGCTCGGCCCCGGCGTGAAGACGCTGCACGACGATGTACCGCGGCTCGAGTTCGAGCTCGCCAAGCGTCGCCTGCGTGCGGCGCCGCCTGAGGACGCCGAGTCCCTTCTCCTCGCCGGCTTTCCGCCTGACATGAACGCCGTGTTTCCCGACGCCAACGTCCGCGAGTCCGTGCTCGCGGAGATCGTCGCGAGCTGGATGCGTGAAGGCGCCGTGGGCGAAGCAGAAGCGTGGTCCCGCAAGGTGCGCTGGGGCGTCTCGCCCGAGGCCATCGCGGCTCAGGCGATGTCGGCCGAGGCGGCCGGGGACATCGCGCGGGCGAACGCCCTGCTCGAACGCGCTGTGAAGGCCGCGCCGAAGAGCGCGGCTCTGGCAGCGTCCTGGATCGACGTGCTCGGCACGCGCCTGGCCCAGTCGCCGCGCGACGCGGCGGCGCGCGCATCGATCGATGCGCAGGTGACGCGGCATTCGACCAACGGCGCGGTGCTCGCGGCTGCCGCGCGCGCTTATCGCGGGGGTGGATTCGTCAAGCGCGCACGCGAGCTGTTCGAACAGTCGGTGGCGCAGGAGAACACGCCGCCGGGCACGCGCTTCCAGCTCGCACGCATCCTGATGTCGGAGAGCTTCGCAGCCGAGGACGAGAAGCGCGCGCGCACGCTGCTCGCGAACGATCCCCGGACGTACGAAGACGTGGACGCACTGGACATCCTCGTGCGGCTGACGAGCGACGCGGGCGACGACGAGCAGGCCGACGATCTCGAGAAAGCGCTGCGCACCCTGCAGCGCGCCCGCGGTCTCGACCTGCTGCGGCGTGCGGCCGGGCACGTCGCGCGCCACGAGTTCGACGATGCCCTGACGGCGATCCTCGAGTGCCGCACGACATGGCCGTGGCACGAAACGCCCTGGGAGCTGGAAGGGCTGATCCGCCTCTGCCTGCGCGTGGAGCGCGGCGGGGAGCCGGCCGAAGCCGTAACGGCATTCCAGAACGCGATCGCGCGCGCGTCGGCCCCGGGCGTCCTACAACGTCGTATCCGCCGGATGCTGCGCTGGTTCGGGCTGCAGCCCACGCTGGCCGACCCTGTGTCCGCGGGCGGGGGACACTGATCGCGTGACCGAGGACGCCCAAGCCCCCGAGAGCGAAGAGACCGCGGAGCGCCTGCCGCCGCCGGACGAGGCCCCCGCCACGCTCATCGAGACCGTCGCCGACCTCGAGGCCTTCTGCGTGCACGTTGCTGCCGCGGACGCGGTCGCGCTCGACACGGAGGCGAACTCGATGCACGCCTACCGGGAGCGCACGTGCATCGTCCAACTCACGGTCGGCCCCCACAACGCGATCGTCGATGTCGTGGCCGTCGAGGACCTCACACCATTGCGTGAAGCGCTGGATCGTGATGTCGAGATCATGCTGCACGGCGGCGATTACGACATCACGGTGCTGACGCGCGACCACGACTTCCGCTTCCACCGCGTGTTCGACACGATGATCGCCGCGACGCTTCTCAGCGTAGAGAAGGTCGGGCTTGCCAACCTCGTGGAGGGCCACTTCGGCCACCAACTCGACAAGCGCTTCCAGCGCGCCGACTGGGCGCGCCGGCCGCTATCGGACGAGCAGCTCGACTACCTGCAACGAGACACGATCTACCTGCCGGCGCTGCGGCGTCACCTCGGCGATCGCCTCGAAGACGCGGGGCTCACGGAAGTGGCGGGGATCGAGTTCGCGCGACTCGCCCGGCGGCGCGGTACGCCACTCGCCTTCGACGAAGACGCGTGGCGACGGATCAAGGGTGCCGCGGGCCTGAGCGGTCGCGGGCGTGCGGTCCTGCATGCGCTCTTCCTCTGGCGCGAGCAGGCCGCCGAACGTCGCGACCGACCGCCGTTCAAGGTGCTCTCGCCGCACGTGATGGTCGGCATCGCCAAGAACCCGCCGTCGAACCCGAAGTCGCCTGCGGACATCCCCTTGCTCGGTCGTCGCGATCGCGGACGCAACGGCCGCGCGATCCTGCGTGCGCTGCAACGCGGGCTCGAAGCGGCACGCCGCGGGCAGGTGCCCGAAGCCAAGCGCGCCGCGCGGCTCACATCGGAAGAGGCGGCAGCGCTGAAGCGTGCGCGCAAGCGCGGCGACCGGCTGCGTCTCTGGCGCCGCGACGAAGCAAAGCGCCGCGAGGTCCCGAACGTGGTCGTGCTACCCAATCCCGCGCTCGAGTGGATCGCGCGGGAGGAACCGCGTTCGACCACCGATCTCGAGGCCTGCGTGGACATCGGCCCGCAGCGGATCACGCAGTACGGCGAGCGCTACATCGCGGTGGCAGGCGGTCAGACCGAAGGAGAGGATCAGCAGGCGCAGTAGGACGCACTAGTCCCAGTCGTCGTCCTCGTCGTCTTCGTACTCGTCGTCGTCCTCATACTCGTCGTCGTCGTCGTACTCGTCCTCGTCGTCGTCTTCTTCTTCGTCGTCCTCGTACTCGTCGTCGTCTTCGTACTCGTCGTCGTCTTCGAAGTCGTCGTCATCGTCTTCTTCGTCGTCGTCGTCTTCGTACTCCTCGTCGTCATCGAGTTCGTCGAGGTCGTCGTCGTCGAGGTCGTCCAGATCGTCGTCGTCGTCGAGATCGTCGTCCAGGTCATCGTCGAGGTCGTCATCCAGATCGTCGTCGAAGTCGTCGTCGGACAACCACGGCAGCGCGAACCGCAGGAACAGCGCTTCCTGCTCGAGGGACGCGAGATCGTTCGAGGACATGGACGGACTCCGTTACGGGGGTCGACCCCCGCAGGAAGCTATACACCCCCCGAAAGGCGAGTCAAGAGCCATGGGCTCGTTTGCTGAGCCGCGCGAACGTGCGGCTTGCCGGATGCTCGGCGGCGCTTTGCCGACCGCTTCGCTTTCGTCCTTGCGTGAAATACCACGCGGCGTCCTCATC
Organism: Planctomycetota bacterium; assembly: GCA_028281445.1. Classification (GTDB taxonomy): domain Bacteria; phylum Planctomycetota; class PLA2; order PLA2; family JAEUHO01; genus JANQJW01. Next base: position 21,495 of record JANQJW010000096.1, read on the forward strand.
GGCTTTGCGGCGCCTTCGCCCCGACAAGCCGGTTACGCCCGACTGCCCTTCTGTCGAGCCAGAGCGCGAGAGCAGTGCGCGGTTGCGCTTCCGCCTGCGGCGGTTTCGAGGCAGCGCCTGCGGTGGTGCTAGGCTTTCGCGGTGCGCGTCGCGCTGGCCCAGATCAACACCACGGCGGGGGACGTCGCCGGAAACACGCAGCGAATCCGCGCGGTCTGGCAGCGGGCTGCGGACGAGCGCGCAGACCTGCTCGTCGTGCCCGAGCTCGCCGTCGTCGGCTACCCGCCGCGCGACCTCCTCCTCCGTGACGGCGTGATTCGCGCCGCCGAGGCGGCAACGGCATCGCTGGCCGAGGCCTTCGCCGACGGACCGGCGGCGGTCGTAGGCACGGTCGCGCGCAACCAGGACCGGGTCGGCCCGGGCATCGTGAACGCGGCCGCCTTCCTGCGCGGCGGCCAAGTCGAGCGCGTTTACGCCAAGCAGCTCCTGCCGACCTACGACGTCTTCGACGAGCACCGCTACTTCGCGCGCGGGGACGAACCGGTCGTCGTGGAAATCGACGGGCTTCGGATCGGCCTCCTGATCTGCGAGGACATGTGGGTCCGCGACCTCGTGCGCGGCAGGCATCTCTACGCCGCGGATCCGCCGGCCGCGCTGGCTGCCGCGGGGATCGACCTCGCGGTCGGGATCTCCGCGTCCCCCTACCACGGCGGCAAGGACGACTACCGCCGCGCTCTGTTCGCAGGCGAGGCCAAGCGCATGGGCGTCCCGCTGGTCTCGGTGCAACTCGTCGGCGGAAACGACGACGTGTTGTTCGACGGACGCAGCCGCGTCTTCGGGCCGGACGGTGAGGAACGCACGCGCCTCCCAGCGTTCGAAGAGGACTTCCGCGTCGTGGACGTCGACGCGGCCGGCGGGCCGCAAGCGGAGCCGCCTGCGAAGCTCGACGCCGGCGAGGAGATGCGCTGCGCTCTCGTGATGGGCTTGCGGGACTACTCCGCGAAGACCGGCATGCCCAAGGCGTTGCTCGGTCTCTCCGGTGGCGTCGACTCCGCCGTGGTTGCATGCATCGCGGCGGACGCACTCGGTCCCGAGAACGTGCTGGGCGTCAGCATGCCCGGCCCCTACACGGCGGACATGAGCCGTGAAGACGCGGCGGCGCTTGCGGACGGACTCGGCATCGAGCTGCAGGAGATTCCGATTGCCGACCCCTTCGAAGGCTTCCTGCGCACGCTCGAGCCGGCCTTCGAGGGCACGCAGCCGGACGTGACCGAGGAGAACCTACAAGCACGCACGCGCGGCACGATCCTGATGGCGCTCTCGAACAAATTCGGCCACCTCGTGCTGACGACCGGTAACAAGAGCGAGCTCGCGGTCGGCTACTGCACGCTCTACGGCGACATGAACGGCGGCCTCGCGGTCATCTCGGACGTGTGGAAGACGAAGATCTACGAACTGGGCCGCGCGTACGTCGCGCGCGGCGTCATGCCGCAGCGCATCGTCGATCGCCCCCCGTCCGCCGAGCTGGCGCCTGATCAGAAGGACACCGACTCGCTGCCGCCCTACGAGGTCCTGGACCGCATCCTGCGCCCGCGCATCGAACGCGGCGAGAGCATGAAGGCGATCATCGAGGCCTCCGGCGAGGACGCGGCCGTCGTCGAGCGCATGCTGCGACTCGTCGAGCGCAACGAGTACAAGCGCCGGCAGATGCCGCCGGGCCTCAAGATCACGCCGACGGCGTTCGGCGTCGGCTGGCGGATGCCGATCGCCCGTCCGGTGGATTTGAGCGGGGAGGCCTAGCGCCTGCGCCCGCGAGGTGGCGGCGGCGGCGGTCCCTCGCTTCCGGGGCCGGAGTTCGGCGGGCCCACGGTCAGGAACACCGACTTGAGGTAGCGACTCTCGGGCGCGGTTGCGGCGACGGGGTGATCGCCCCCGGCGCCGGCGATGCGCACGAAGCGCACGTCGCGTCGCGTGTCCATGGCCACGCCCCGCAGCATGGAAAGGAACTGGCTCTCGCTCACGAGGCCCGAGCACGAGTTGGTGAGCACGATGCCGCCCGGTCGCACGGCCTGCAGCGCAAGCCGGTTGAGGTCGGCGTAGCGGTGCATGGCCGCGCCGAGCCCCGAACGGTCCTTCGCCCACTTCGCCGGGTCCACGACGAGCAGATCGGGTCGCTCTGACTCGGGCTGCTTGGCGTAGCTTCGCAGCTTGTTGAACACGTCGCCGTGCTCGAAGTCGACCGCGAGCTTGTTGGCCTTGGCATTGCGCCGTCCCTGGGCGAGTGCCTCCTCGTCCAGGTCCATCGCCGTCACGCGCGAAGCACCGCCATGGGCAGCGGCCAAGGCGAAGCCGCCCGTGTAGGTCATGCCGTCGAACACGTGCCGGTCCTTCGCAAGACTCGCGAGGAACGCACGGTTGTCGCGCTGATCGAGGAAGAAGCCCGTCTTGTGACCGGCCGCCGGGTCGACGCGGAACCGCACTCCGTGCTCGTGGATCTCGATCGCATCGCACTTGGCCGCCGGTGGCTCGAAGCCCTC
>JANQJW010000002.1 GCA_028281445.1 Planctomycetota bacterium
CTCGATGCGATGCGTGACCGCGTTGCGTACGTACCGCAGCGGCGCAGCGTGGACTGGGACTTCCCCGCGTCGGTCATGGACGTCGTGCTCATGGGGACCTACGGCCGGCTCGGGTGGTTCCGGCGGCCGCGCGCCAAGCAGCGCGATGAGGCGCGCCATGCGCTCGAGCTCGTGGAGCTCGGCGACCTGGGTGACCGGCAGATCAGCGAGCTGTCCGGCGGGCAGCAGCAGCGCGTGTTCCTCGCGCGCGCCTTCGTGCAGAAGGCCGACCTGCTGTTGATGGACGAGCCGTTTGCCGGTGTCGACGCCAAGACGGAGCGATCGATCGTACGCCTGCTTCACGGACTGCGCGACGAGGGCAAGACGTTGCTGGTCGTTCACCACGATCTCGCCACGGTCGGGGAGTACTTCGACCAGGTCGCCCTGCTCAACCGCAAGCTCGTTGCCTGCGGACCCGTCGGCGAGACCTTCACGGACGCCCACATCGAGCGAACGTACGGCGGGTCGGTGCGCGGTCCGGTGCCTCGTGCCTGAGATCTTCAACGACTACACGTTTCGCATCGTCTGCCTGGGCACCGCCCTGATCGGTGCGACGAGCGGAGCGCTCGGGTGCTTTTCCTACCTGCGCCGGCAGGCACTGATCGGCGATGTCGTCTCACACGCGTCGCTGCTCGGAATCGTCGGCGCGTTCGCGATCAGCGCCCTGCTGCACGGAACGGGAAGCAAAGCCTTCATCGTGCTCTTGCCCGGAGCGCTCGTTGCCGGCGTCGCCGCACTGCTGCTTACACGGGCGATCACGCGGCGCACGCGCTTGAAGCAAGACGCGGCGCTCGGCGTGATGCTGGCGATCTTCTTCGGGACCGGGATCCTCCTCTTGCGCGTGGTGCAGCGCTCGCCGCGCTTCATGGGGCACGCGGGGCTCGAGGACTACGTGTTCGGACTCGCGGCAGCCCTCACGCGAGGCGATCTGTTCCTGATCTCCATCCTGGCGGTCCTCGCGGTCGGAACGATGCTCCTGCTCTGGGGCGTCTTGAAGCTGCACACATTCGACAGCGCGTTCGCCCATAGCCTGGGCTTCAACGCGACTCGCGTCGACACCATCCTGGTTGTTCTCCAGGTGATCGCCATCGTGATCGGAATCCACGCCGTCGGTGTCGTCCTGATGATCGCCCTGCTTGTCACGCCGGCGAGTGCAGCGCGTCAGTGGACGCGCAGCTTGCGAGGCATGGTCATGCTCTCCGCGGTGTTCGGCGCGGTGTCCGGCGCAGCCGGCTCGGTTCTCAGCGCGCTCTACCGAGGCGCGCCTACGGGACCCATGATCGTGCTCGTCGCGACGCTGATCTTCGTCATCTCGCTTCTCTTCGCGCCGGAGCGCGGCGTGATCGCGCGCTATCGCAGTCGCAAGGCCCGTCAGCGCACGCTGCTGCAGGGGAGCTCGTGATGGGCATCGAGTTCTGGACGCTCGCCATTTCCGTAGCGACGGGCCTCGCGTGTTCCCTGTGCGGGGTCTTGCTGGTCGCCAACCGGGAGGCGATGGTCAGCGAGGGCCTCAGTCACGCCGTGCTGCCCGGCATCATCGTCGCGTTCATCGTGCTGCGCGATCGTAGCTCGCCGCTGCTCATCATCTCGGCCGCCTCGGTCGGCCTTCTCATGGTCGTGCTGGTGACCGCCATCTCGCGGACCCGGCTTGTCAAGGACGACGCGTCGCTCGGCATTGTGTTCCCGGCGCTCTTCAGCATCGGCGTCGTCATGGCGAGCACGGAACTCGGAAACACGCACTTCCACGCGCACTGCATCATCGACGGCAACCTGGCGCTAACGCCGCTCGATCGGCTCATCGTCGGGGGTACGGACATAGGCCCGCGCCCGGCCTACGTCATGTTCGGCATGCTGCTCATCGTGGTCGTGTTCCTGGTCGTGTTCTTCAAGGAACTCAAGATCATGGTGTTCGATCCGCTCTTGGCGGCGCGCCTCGGGTTCCGCCCCGCGCTGCTGCACGTGGCGTGGCTCGGCATCGTGTCCTTGACGACCGTCAGCGCATTCGAGGTTGCTGGGTCCATTCTCGTCGTCGCACTGATGATCACGCCGCCGGCTGCGGCCTACCTGCTCTGCGACGACCTCAAGCGGATGATGCTCGTGAGCGCGGCGCTCGGCGTGCTCAGTGCGGTTGTCGGCTACTACGTGGGGCTCGGGCTCGACATCGCGCCCACGGGGCCTATGTCGGCGGTCTCCGGTGCCGTGTTCCTCGTCGTGCTCTTCGTCGCGCCGCGGCGCGGACTGCTCGCCCGCGCCCAGCGCCGACGGAGGCAGCGCCGCGACCTGCATGACCGCGTCCTGCTGGTCCAGCTCAGCGGCGGAGCGCTCGAGCGCAGCCTGCTGCGAGAGCGATTGCCGTGGGAGGGCGCCGCTCTGGATCGCGCCCTCGACCGCGTCGTGCGTGCCGGATTCGTCGTGGAAGAGGGAGGGCGGCTGCGCATGACGCAGGCCGGGGCCGTGCATGCCGACCACCGGGCGTAGCCTCGTGGCCGGGATCGCAACGAGGCGGTACCGGGTTACGGTCCCAGCATGAGCACCCTGCTGCGCCGTCTCGCTTCGCCCGTGCTGGGCATCGTGTACCGGCTCTACGAGCGACGCCTGCTCAAGGAGGTGCTCGTCGGCGAGGTGCCGGCCCACGTCGGCTTCATCATGGACGGCAACCGGAGGCACGCGAAGGCGACGGGCCAGCTGCCGTGGGAAGGGCACCGGCTCGGCTCCGACACGGTCGAAGCGCTCGTGGAGTGGGGGCGCGAGGTCGGCGTGCGTGTCATGACGCTCTATGCGTTCTCGACGGAGAACTTCCGGCGGGCCAACGCGGAAGTCGAGTCGTTGATGGCTCTCTTTGCCGACCGGTTGACGGGGTTGGCCGAAGACCAACGCATCCGGGACCAGCGCGTGCGCGTGCGCGTTCTCGGGCGTACGGAGATGCTGCCCGCCGACGTGCAAGCCGCCATCAAGCTCGTGGAGTCGGCGACGAAGGACTACGATGCCTACCAGCTGAACTTCTGCATCGCGTACGGAGGCCGCCAGGAGATCCTGGATGCGCTTCACGCCATCATTGCGAAGGTCGAGAGCGGTGAGCTCTCGCGCGACAACCTGGACGAACGCGTCCTCGGGGAGCACCTCTACACCGGTGGCGACGACCCCGACCTCATCATTCGAACCGGTGGAGAGTCGCGTCTGAGCAACTTCCTGCTGTACCAGGCGGCCTACTCCGAGCTGTTCTTCACGGACGTCCACTTCCCGTCGTTCCGCAAGCTGGACTTTCTTCGCGTCCTGCGCGCCTACCAGCGGCGCAAGCGCCGCTTCGGCAGGTAACCTGTCGCCGGTCATGTCCGGCGCTCGACTGCTTCTCGCTACTCTCGTCCTGTGCCTGGGTGCCGCGCCGGTCCAGGCGGACGAGAATGCCCAACCGCTCGACGCGATCGCCGGCTCGTTCCGATACCTCGTCGAGAACGATCTGTGGGATTGGAACAGCACGATGCGGTCGCCGGACTACGTGCGTCCGGCCTTCGAGATGGACGGCGGCACGCTGCCGCGCGGCCTCGCCGCCGTCATGATCTCCGAGGGGAAGCTGGGCGAGACCGACCCGGTGATCGAGGTGTGGGCCTACGCCTTCGACACCGCCGAGAATGCCCGGGCCTACGCCAAGGTGTACACGCGCAAAGAGCGCGAGGTCGCGTCCCAGCTCGAGGTTCGCCATGAGTACGAGGCGTTCGAGCGCCGCGAGGGCGGCGCCGGACACTTCTCGCGACGCGTGCGCGCGACGCAGCGCGGACGCCTCACGCGAGATGAGCACGTCTTCCAGCACGGCCGCTTCGTGACGATGCTCTCCGTCCACGACGACATGCTTGCGCGCAAGGCCCAGGACGCGGCCGTGGCACGTGCGATCGAGGCGATGCGCGATCCGGTGGCCGCCGCGAAGCGGCGGGACCCGCCCGCGCCGTCGCTGGGGCCGGCCTGGCGCGTCTTGACGGTTCGGGTCCTCGATCCCGAAGGCAAGCCCGTTCCGCGGGCGCATGTTGCGTCGATCGTGCGCGCCGGAAAGCCCGGCGCGCGGACGGCCTACACGCACTGCTGGGACGGCGAGTGCCGGCTCGCGGTACGCCACGAGGCCGCCGGCGCGATCTACGTGTGGCAGCCGCGCACCCCCGAGGGCACGCCCTTGCCGTTCGCCGCCTCGCTCGAGAACGAGTTCGCTGCGCACACCCGGGACGTGCAGGTACGCCTCGCGGGCGGCCGCCGGATCGCCGGCCTTGTATTGGATGGCGAGGGCGAGCCCGTACCGGGCGTGACGGTGCGGGCCAGGCTTGATCTCTCCGAGCGCATCGAGCCTGCGCGGAGCTTCCACGGCGAAGAGGTAACCGACGGGGACGGACGATTCGTGCTGCCGAGCCTCGTCGAGGGGCTTTACGAGCTGGAGGTCGAGCGCGGCGGCAAGCGCGCGCTTGCGCGGCGCATCTGGTACGCGGCGGGCATGGGCCGGGCCCGCATCTATCTGCACCCGGTCGAACACGTTCGTCTCACCCTGCGCGACTACCGCGACAAGCCCGTTGAGCTCGCGATGGTCACGGCGTCGCAGGGCTTCGGATACCGGGTGAGCGTCGTCAGTGACTCGAAGGGCGTCGCCATTCTGGAAGGGCTCGACCCGCAGCAGACCTACCGGCTCTCGATCGACACGATGACGACGCAAGCGCCGATCACGCGGTGGGCGCGGAGCGAATGGGAGCCGGCCAACGAGGTGATCCGGCTCCCGCGCGGGTGGCGTCTCCGTGGCGTGGTGGCGGCCGACGGCGGCGATCCACCGGACGAGGACACGGTTCTCTACCTTCGCGTGCAGGGCAAGCTCTTCGGCAGCGTGCTCGACTACCACCTGGTCGACGACGAAGGGCGCTTCGACGTGCGCGGTATTCCCTACGGGCCCGTGGAAGTCTCTGTCGTGCCGCATGACGCCGACTTCGAGAAACAGACCTGGAACTGGACGAAGCTCGAGCCGACCGACGATGTCGTGAAGCTCAAGCTCGAGCGGCCGAAGCCGCGCGTGAAGTAGCGCGCGACGAGCGTTCGGTCCACCACGCGCGCGCCTGCTCGCGATCCCACTCGCGCGCGCCCCTACAGGCATCCAGTTCCTGCGCCAAGGCGCGCGCCCCGGTAGGGCGGTTCGACGGGTCCTTTGCAAGGCACGACAGGATCAGCGTCTCGAGCCGAGAGCCGATGGAATGCGGAACTCGTTCCGAAGGCGGTTTCGGTTCCTCGTTCACGTGCTGGAGCAGGACATCCAGCGGCTTGTCGCCTTCGAAGGGCGGACGCCCGGTCAGGAGGAAGTAGCCCACGGCGCCGAGGCAGTACACGTCGCTCAGCGGGCCTACGGGTTCGTTGCGCGCGATCGCCTCGGGCGCGATGTAGAGCGGCGTCCCCGGAATCGAATGGGCGTCGGTGAGTTCGAGGTCGACGTTTTGTCCCGTGTCCTTCACGAGTCCGAAGTCGAGCACCTTGACCGCGTCGAACTGTGTTCCCAGGCGGCAGAGCATGACGTTCGCGGGCTTCACGTCGCGGTGGACGAGGCCGGCCTCGTGCGCCTCTTCGAGCGACTCGCAGACCTGGCGCAGGATGTGAACGACGCGCTGTTCGGGCAGCGGTCCCTCGAGCCGCACCAGGTCGTCGAGCGCGAGTCCGCCCAGATACTCCATCACGTAGTAGAAGGTGCCGTCTCCGGTCCGGCCGTAGTCATAGATGCGCACCGTGTTCGGGTGCATCAGGCGGCTCGTGAGCTGGACCTCGTGCTCGAAGCGGCGAATCGCCTCCTCGGTCGCGACTTGCGGCCGCAGGACCTTGAGGGCCGTCGGGCGGCGCAGCATCGCGTGTCGCGCCTTGTACACCTCGCCCATGCCGCCTTCGCCGATCTTCTCTTCCAGTGTGTAGCGTCCGAGCCGGCGTACTTCTTGTTCCGCGCGCTGGACCTTGGCGCGCAAGCGCGTGACGGCTTCAAGCGTCACCGCTGCACCGGCACCGGCCACGAGCGCAAGACCAAGCAGGATCCAGACGGACACGCGCAGGATGTCCACGGCTCGCAGCGCTTCGTCGACGTCGACCTCCGTTGCGACGCCGAACCCGTACTCGGGTAGCCAGGTCCAGGCGCCCATGACGGGCACGCCGCGGTAGTCACGATAGCCGTCGACGTCCACGCCCGATGTGCCTGCAACAGCACTTGCCGCCATGGAGGTCAGGGGAAGGGCTCTTCGTGCTCGAGCAGGCTCGTGTCCCTCGAGCAGGTTGCCGCCGGGATCGCGGACGGTCACGCGCAGAATGGCGCTCTCCGCGTCCGGTGCGAGCAGTCCGCACGCGCGCAGGTCTGCGGTGAAGCGACTGTCGGAGAGCATCACGCCGTCTGCGTTGAACGCGTACGTCTCGCCACTGTCTCCGGACCGAGCGACCTGGAGGATCTGGGTGAACTCCTCCTGCGGCCGGATGAGCAGGGCCAGGACCGCGAACGGTCTGTCGTCCTCGCCGCGTATGGGGCTCGCGACGAACATGATCGGGCGGCGCCCGGGGACCCCCGCGGCGTCCGGTACGTCGTCGTGGAAGAGCGGATGGCTCACGACAACCTCGCCCTCCAGCGCCGCGTGGACGTAGCGCATGGCTTCGGGCGGTGTCTGGCCGCCGACGAAGGACTCGATGCCGTCGGCGATCCAGCGCCCGCTGCGATCCGTGATCACGTAGCCGAGGAAGCCGAGCTTCTCGCATAGCGGGAGCAGCAGCGTACGCAGCTCAGCCTGTTCCGGCGCAGCGCGCCACGCCTCGACCGGGGCGCCGTCACGGGCGAGCTTGTCCAGCGCACCCACCCAGCCCGGAAGCAGCCGCGCACTCGAGATCGCATCCGCGGCTTCCTCTTGCGATTCCATCCAGATGCGCAGCGCTGCTACGTCCGCGTCGAGAATGGTCACGAGTTCATCGCGCAGCTTCTCCTTCACGGCGCCTTCGACGCGCGCAACCAGCCAGAGGCCGATACCCGCGAGTATGGCGAGCATCAATACCGATCGCCAGGAGGAGAGCTTCGCGCTGACGAGCGTGCGCGTGAGCGACTTCCGGCCCACGGAGCTCCTGCTGTCGCTCACGTCGCCTCCTAGAGATCGAACTGAACGCGGATCGCGAACGTGTTCAGGTCCTGGCCGGTGGCGACGTCGTCATCGATGCGAGAGCGGACGTAGTTGAACATCACACGTGCGTTGGGGTGGAGGTGCCAGTTCACGCCCAGCGTGATGTCACTCATCTTGCCGCCTTGGATGTTGCTGTCGTTCAGGTCGAGTGTGCTGTAGCGAACGGCGACTTCCCATCCTCCGGATCCGCAACAGTCCTTCTCGAGGAACTCGCGACACGGTGTGATCCGCCCGGCGAAGTTGCCCTTCGCGTACTTACGGCACTCGCCGGTGATCCAGTAGCTCGCGAACGCGTACCAGCCGTCGAACACCGGGCCCCCGCCTGCAGCTGAGCTCACCGCCGAGCGGATGTACTCGGCTTGCACGGAGAAACGGCCGAACACGAGGGCGATCTCGGCAGCGAACTCGTTCACGCGGTTCGCGTCGGCCAACAGCGGCTGTCCCATGGCATCGGTCGAGAAGTCCGTGTCGATCAGCACCCGGGCAAGGTGGTCTTCGGGACGGGCGCCATAGCGCACGCCGTTCAGGTCCCAGCGATGGCTGTAGCTGAAGCCGAGATGCAGCCGCTTGCAGAGGCAGTGGCAGTCCGTCCAGGGAGTCGCCCACACCCGGGCAGTCGCCGCATGACCGTCCCGGTTGAAGTTGGTCAGCCCGACCCGGTTGGAGTTTCCGAACACGCCCGCCGCGTAGCCGAACCGGCCGCCCCGGAAGTCGTCGTGCAGCATGACGCCCGTGTTGCGAAATGGGGCGAGAGCCACCGGAAGTGCGCGCTCGAGGAACGTGAGGCGCGTGCCGGGCGTGAGCTTGTTCAGCGAGAACGGCTCGAAGAAGTGGCCGACGCGGAGATTCGGAACGCCGCACCCGAAGCAATCCCGCAGCTTGTGCACGTCGAAGTACACGTCTTGGAAGATGATGTTGCCCGTCTCGAAGGCGAGCTGGATCTTCCCGCTGAGGTACTTGCCGAAGCTCGGCGCGAAGCGCAGCCAAACCTGGCGGAACTCGATGCCGTTGTTGATGCCGTCTACGCGGCTGCCCTGCGTCACGTTCGACGTCTCGTGAAAGATGGTGTCGATGAGCGCACGCCCTCCGATGTTGAGCGTGAGGTCGCCACTCTTGAGATTGATCCCGCTCTTGCTCAACACGCGGTGATCGGGCGGCGGCGCCGAGTGTTCTTGAAGGTAGCTTCGGATCTCGTCACGGACGTCCTGACGGGTAATGCCGTCCGCGTGCGCATTCGAACCGACAGACAGGAACAGGACGAGCAGCGTCCCGACGATGCAGAGCCGGCGCAGCATGCCCGCCTCTAGTTCCGGTAGATCGCGCGCCCGTAGAGGGGCTGCACGGGCCGGTTGTTGCCTCGGTAGATCGCGCGGAACGCGTCGATCTGGGCTCGGGAGAGCTCGATGGGTGTCGCCAGGACCTTCCAGAGGACGCCCTCGGTGCAGGGCGGCGTGGTGAGCGACCCCACGTAGCTGTAGTAGTTCTTGTCGGCCGGAAGCAGATCGTCGACATCGATACGCATCCCGGGCACCACCGCGACGGGCCCCCTGAGCTGCGGAAGGTGGTCCCAGATGGGGGCGAACGCCGCGTTCTCCTTGCCCTCCTTGATGAACACGCCGATCACGGCGCGCTCACCGGTCGGACTGCGGTGGACGAGGTGCATCTCCATGTCGAAGTGCTTGCCGTCGACGGTGTGGGCACTCGGCGCGTGGAAGTGGAACTGCAGCAACGCGAACGCGTCTTCGTTGAAGGACAGCGTGCTGCCCTTTTCGTAGTTGAGCTGGACGCTGTGTCCGTTGTTGACGATGTGCACGCCGGTCGACTTGTAGTCCATCTCGAGGTCGGGCAGCTCGGCCTTCACCGCGCTCGTCAGGTCGATCGGCGACTGCGCCCGGCCGGCCCCGCATGCCCACCAGTCCTCGCTCAGTGCGCCCCAGTGGCTCGGCGCTGTCGCGCCCGTGTAGCCGAAGTGTGCCTTCGCGTGGGATCCGGGCCCCGCCACGTGTCCGTGCGCGGCTTCGTTCCCGCAACCCACACCGCCCAGCGTCAACGCCAGCAAGGCGGCGACACTCGCCGTCGTCATCGTCCTTGTGATGCCCATCGAGGCCTCCCGCGTGTCGAGTTCGCGGCTCCGAGATGTGGGCCGCACAGGACCCGAGGTAGGCGGGGCGAGGCTGGGACGGCAGTCTGTAACCGTTTCAAACGTGTTGCTGACACTGCCTGCGGCGATGTGTAAGCTCGTGCTGCTGACCGGGTTAGGTCGCAGGAGGACGTGGTGATGGCCGCCGAGGACCCGGCCCCGGACGCGGTGCGAGACGAGCTCGCGAAGGTCCTCGCGTCGCCGGAGTTCGAGAACGCGTATCGGCTTCGCGAGTTCCTCACCGTCGTCGTCGAGGACACGCTGGACGGCAATGCCGAGGGCCTGACCGAGTACGCGCTCGCCCGGCGCGTGCATCGCCGAAGCGTCGACTTCAATCCGCAGACGAGTGCCGTCGTACGGGTCGATGCATCGCGCTTGCGTCGGCGGCTGAAGCGCACTACCTGGATGGCGGGCGTGACAGCCAGATTCGCATCGTGCTGCCGCCGGGAACCTACGTCCCCGTCTTCCACGGCGCGCAGCAGCCTGACACGCCGGACGCCGGAGCCGATCCCGGACTGCAGATGCCGGCCGGGCCCTCGATCGCCGTGTTGCCGTTCGACAACATGAGTGCGGATCCGGATCAGGAGTTCTTCAGCGACGGCGTCACCGAGGAGATCATCACGCGCCTCTGCCAGATCCCGGAGCTGTTCGTGATCGGGCGCAACTCCACGTTCGTCTACAAGGGCAAGCCCACCGACGTGCGCGAGGTAGGTCGCGACCTCGGCGTGCGCTTCGTGCTCGAGGGCAGCGTGCGCCGCGGAGGGCAGACCGTGCGGGTGACGGCGCAGCTTCTCGACGCGAGTACGGGCGTTCACGTCTGGGGCGAGTCGTTCGACCGCGAGTTGACGCCCCAGAACGTGCTCGATGTCGAGAACGCCATCGCAGAGCAGATCGCCGTCCGTGTCGGCCAGCCGTACGGTGCGATCTATCGGCGCGACCTGCCCGCGGCGCTGCGGATGGCGGAGAGCGACATGGGGGCCTACGAGGCCGTCCTGCAGTCGTACGACTACTACGCTCGTCCCGGATTGGAGCGCTTTCGCGAGGTCGATGCGGCGGTCGAGGCGGCTCTCTCCCGTTCACCCGGAACTCCGACGCTGTGGGCGGCGCGGGCGTACTTGCTGCTCGACGACTGGCGCCTCTCCTTCGGCGTACGTCCGAACGCGGAGTCCTTGGTGGACGAGGGACTGGATCTCGCAGAGCGCGCCGTGGCGGCGGAGCCCTATTGCGGTCTTGCGCACCAGGTGCTCGTTGCCATCCATGGCGCACGCCGCGATCCCGTGCGCCTCGAGGCCTCGGGCGAGCGGGGCTTGCGCGCCGTTCCCAACTATTCCGACTTCCTCGCCGACTACGGCTTCGCCTTGGCCATGAGCGCCGGCAAGTGGGACCGCGGGCTGGATCTGTTGGCCAAGGCTTGCACGCTGAACCCGCACTACCCCGGCTGGTACAACGCGGCCTTCCTCATCGATGCGTACAACCGCGAGGATCACGAGGCTGCGGCGGGACTCGCCGATGCGCTGTCGATGCCGGAGCTGTTCTGGGGATCGGTTCTGCGTGCCATCGCCTACCACAGCGCAGGCAACGAAGCCGAGGCCGCCAAGGCGATCGAAGCGCTGCGGGCTCAGTATCCCGATTTCGAGAAGCAGGCGCGGTTCGAGTGGATGAAGTGGGTCGGCTCGGATGCGCTCATCGATCGGCTCCTGGCGGACCTCCGCGCGCTAGGGCTCGACATCCCGGTGTAGGGGCGCCCCAAGGATGCGCGGCATTCGCGTGGTCGCCCAATCCGGTGGCTGCCGAGTCCACAGCGGCTTGAGCCGCCGATCGCAGCCCTGGGTTTCGGCGGTGACGCGTTGCACAACCTGCTGGGCGACCACGCGCGCGGCACGCCGCGCTTGGGGCGCCCCTACACGCACTCTGTAGGTAGGGAGGCCCGTGGTTATCCGGTTGTGTCAGCCCCTGCCGGTACGGTGCGGGGATGACTATTGCTATTCCTAAGACGTTGATCGAGTTTCAGCAGCAGTTTGCGAC
>JANQJW010000009.1 GCA_028281445.1 Planctomycetota bacterium
CTTCGAACCCGATCTCCTTGCCGAGAACCGCTCGGCGATGCTCCATGGCATCGCCTCGGAACCTCGGCTTCGACCTCGGGCCCGAATCCGGCGCGAGGACACACTGTCGATCCCGCGAGCACCGTGGATTCGATTGCAGAGCGTTGCGCGACAAGCGCTTGTAGTCATCACGACGCGCGCTTCATGCAACATGCCGGCTAGCGGAGCTCGCGGCGCGCACGCTCCAACGACTCCGGCCGACCGACGTCGATCCACGCGTGCTCGTCCATCGCAAACGGCAGTACGACCTCGCCGGCTGCGGTCAGGCGCAGGTAGGGCACGAGGATCGAGAACGCGCCGTCTTCCGTGAGCAGGTCGAGGAAGCGCGGGGCGATCACGTGTACGCCGGAGAAGCCGAGCTGGGTCACGTCGCCCTTGGCTTCGCGCACCCGCAGGTCGAGGCCCCTCGTCTCGTCGTCTCGCCCGAGCAGCCCTTTGGTATCGAACAAGAGGTGGCGCGTCGTCTTGCGCTGCTTCACGGCGACCGTGGCCAGCGGGTCGCGCTCCTGGTGGAACGCATACATCGCCGCCAGCGGCAGGTCGGTCAGCACGTCCACGTTGTGGAGGAAGAACGGCTCGTCGCGCTTCAGCAGGCCGGCTGCGTGGCGGATCGCGCCTCCCGTCTCGAGTGGTTGCTCCGTCTCCAGCGACACGACGACCTGCGCGCCCAGGTCGGTGGCGGCGAGGAACGCCTGCATGGCCTCGGCGTGGTGGTGCACGTTCACGATCAGCCGGTCGGCACCGGCGGCGACCAGCCGCGCCGCGACATGCTCGAGCAGCGTCCCCCCCCGGACTTCGACAAGTGCCTTGGGTGTCTTGTCTGTCAGCGGCCGAAGGCGCGTGCCCAGCCCGGCGGCGAGGATCAACGCGTCCATGGTCAGGTCCCTCGCGTGCGGGACGCCGAGGCGGGCCAGCGATCGGACTCGGCGTGCGTGCACGCGATGCGCAAGTCGGGCATGCGACCACGCACGTGCTCGACGAGCCGCTCCGCCAGATACACCGAGCGATGCTGACCGCCTGTGCAACCGAAGTAGACACTCAGGGAGTCGAACCCACGTGCCGCGTAGGTATCGAGCTGCGCGTCGACGAGCTCGACCGCCCGTGCGAGGTAGGCGCTCACCGCCTCCGATCCGCGGAGGTAGTCGATCACGGCGGCATCGTGGCCGGAGAGTCCCTTGTACTGCTCTTCGCGGCCTGGATTGGGCAGCGCGCGGCAGTCGAAGACGAAGCCGCCGCCGTGTCCGCCTACATCCGGTGGATAGCCGCGCTTGTAGCTGAAGCTTCCGGTGTGCAACGTCAGGCGCCCGTCGTTGTCGTCGAGTCGCGTGCGCAGGCGCTCGTTTTCGCAGATGGACTCGAGCACGCGGCGCAGCTCCGGAACGTCGACGGACAGGCCCTGGGTCAACAGGCCCTCGATGTTGTCGATCGCCGGGGCGACGCTCAGGACGAAGTGGCGCTTGCGCTCGTAGAAGCCGCGGTAGCCGTAGGTGCCCATGGCCTGCATGATGCGGACGAGGGCGAACGAACGTAGATGGTCGCGAAACGCCGCGCGATCGAGCGTCACGTGCGCTTCGAGCGCGTCGAGGTAGTGCTCGGTCAACCGATCGCGAAACGCCGGCTTGAGCTCCGTCTTGCCGCTGTAGAGCAGCGACGCCAGGTCGTAGTGGAGCGGACCGCGGCGTCCGCCCTGGTAGTCGATGAACCACGGCTCCCCGTCGAGCACCATGATGTTGCGCGTCTGGAAGTCGCGATACAGGAAGTACTCGAGGTCGACCGCCAGCAGGTGCTCGGTGAAGCGCTCGAAGTCCCGTTCGAGGCGCGCCTCGTGGAACGGGACGTGAGCGAGCTTGAGAAAGCAGTACTTGAAGTAGTCGAGGTCCCAGGTCACCGACTGGCGGTCGTAGGCGGCCCGCGGGTAGGCGGCGCCGTAGTCGATGGCGCGGCCGCCTTCGACCTGGAAGCGCGGCAGCACGTCGAGCACCCGCCGGTACAGCGCTTCGACGCCGGGCGGCACGTCGTCGCGCGGGTCGGGGCGCGCGGTCGTCAGCACGTGGAACATCGTGGTGTCGCCCAGATCCTGCTCGATCCATGCGTCCGCGTGTTCGTCGACGGCGTAGATCTCGGGGACGGGAAGTCCGAGTTCGCGGAACGTCTGGGTGAAGGCGAAGAAGGCACGGTTCTCGTTCGGGTCTTCGCCGAGGATCCCGATCGCAGACGGCGCGCCGTCGCCCTGCAGTCGGAAGAAGCGTCGGTTGGACGCGCTCCCGGTGACCGCGAGCGGCGTGACCTCGGCGTCGGCGCCGAAGCGTTCGCGATAGAGATGGCGCAGGACGTCCTCGGTCACGCTCGCGAGTGTACGGACGGGGGCCCATAGGCGCGGACGGGCACAAGGCCCGTCCCTACATGTCCTTGCATGGGCAGTTGTGCCCTCCCGTCAAACGTGAAGGTCGACTTCGCTCCCGAGCCCGTCTTCGTAGGGCTTGAGGGCCGGATCGACGTGCTCGGCGAGGAACTTCTCGGTCTGGCGCGACGCGAGGCCGATGTGGCGCTCCGGCACCATGAGCTCGTCCAGCTCGTCGCGCACGGTCACGAAGGCCGGGTCGTTGCGGAAGCGCTCGATGAGGTCGTTCTTCTCCGAGCCGCCGAGCAGCAGCTCCTTGGCCGCGAGGCTGTGCTGGCGGATCTTCTCGTGCAGCGCCTGCCGGTCGCCGCCCGCCTGCACGGCGCGCATGAGGATCTCCTCGGTCGCCATGAAGGGCAGCTCCTTCTCGAGCCGCGAGATGGCGACCTCGGCGTTGACGTGCAGCCCGCGCGCAACGTTGGTGACGAGGCGCAGTACCGCGTCGGTCGCCAGGAACGCCTCGGGCAGGTAGAGCCGGCGCGCTGCGGAGTCGTCGAGCGTGCGCTCGAGCCACTGGGCCGACGCCGTCGAGGCCGCCTCGGGCACGAGCGCGAGGACGTGACGCGCAAGCGCGGTGATGCGCTCCGAGCGCATCGGGTTCTGCTTGTACGCCATCGCGCTGGAGCCGATCTGCTCCTTCTCGAAGGGCTCGGCCATCTCGCGCAAGCCCGACAGAAGCCGCACGTCGTTGGCGAAGCGCGTCGCGGTCACGGCGATGCCGCCGAGCATCGAGACGAAGGTGTAGTCCGCCTTCCGGGGATAGGTCTGGCCCGAGACGGGCAGCGGCTGGAGGAAGCCGGCCTTCCTGGACGCGAGCTGGTCGAGCTGCTCGCACTTCTCCGCGTCGCCATTGAAGAGCGTGAGGAACGAGGCCTGCGTCCCCGTCGTTCCCTTGGAGCCGAGGAACGGCACGTGCCCGACCGCGTAGTTCATGGCGCGCAGGTCGACGAGAAGGTCCTGGAGCCAGAGCGCTGCGCGCTTGCCGAACGTCGTGGGCTGCGCCGGCTGGAAATGCGTGTAGGCGAGACACGGCACGTCCTTCGTGCGTGCCGCGAAGTCGCGCACGGCGGCCACGGCTTCCGCAACGCCGCGTTCGATCAGCTCCAGTGCGTCGCGCAGGATCATGGCGTCCGCGTTGTCGGTGACGTAGCAGGACGTGGCGCCCAGGTGGATGACGCCCTTGGCGGCGGGCGCGACGTCTCCGTAGGCGTGGACGTGGGCCATGACGTCGTGACGGAAGCGCTTCTCGTACTCGGCCGCCTTGTCGAAGTCGATGTCCGTGACCGCCGCCTGCATCGCCGCGATCTGTTCCTCGGTGATGTCGATGCCCAGCTCGCGTTGCGACTCCGCCAGCCAGATCCACAGCCGGCGCCAGCACTCGATGCGATGGCGCTCGCTGAAGAGCCGGCGCAAGTCGCGCCCGGCGTACCGCGAGACCAGCGGGCTGCGGTATTCGTCCTGGGGGGTGCTCATCGCGGGCGCGTCCTGCTGCGTGTCATGCACCGGCGAAGTCCTCCGTTGCGACCTCGGGCTCCACGAGCATCAAGTCGCCGCTGCCGTCTTCCCGTTCGGTCACGTGCATCATCCCGGGCGACACCCCCGGGTAGAGCGGATCCGAGAGTCGGTAGTCCACGTACTGCGCGAAGTAGTAGAAGCTGCGCTGGATCGTGGCGCGGATGTAGCGGGTGCCGCCGTTCATCTCGTCCATGTCCGTGGTCACCTGCAGCACCTCGAGCCGGCCGCCGAGTTCCATCTTCGCGCTGGCGGCGCGCTTGAGCTCGCGCGGATCGGTCCACGGCTGGAGCCGCAGCGTCAGGTCTGCGAGTCCGTGATTGAGGAGCTCGAAGTCCACCGCCTCGCCCGCTTCGAGGCGACGGTAGCTCTCGCGGATCAGCTCGAGGTTGTTGAGCAGGTAGGCCTGCGCCTTCCCCTTGGGCCAGTCCGGCTTCGAGCTGAAGTCACGGAAGCGCGGCGGAATGAACGCCATCGCCGCCTCGTCGGTGGTCCACGTGCGCTGCAGGTTCAGGAGCGCGATCCAGAAGCGTTGCTGTTCGGCGTACACGAGACCCGTCAGGATACGTCCGCTGCCGCGGCAAGCCGAGGCCCTGGGCAGTGATTAGCCGTTCCTATGGGGCGAACAAGGGGCGACTATTCAGCGGTTTCCTCGCCGTCTTCGGGGAAGTCGGGCTCGAAGAGCAGGTCGAGCAGCTTGTCGGCATCCTCGCGCTCGAGCGAACCCTTCCGGCGTGCGGTCTCGACCGTCTTGCGCGCGAGGCTGCGATAGAGCCGGACCATGTCGCCCGGCATCTGCTGGAGAGCACGGAGATGACGCTTCACGGTGCCGACGTCGCCGCGCGCGATCGGTCCGGTCAGCGCGTCGGGGAGACCGACGGCCTCGATGTTGGCAACCGTGCCCTTGATGAGCGGGAGCAGGGCCGGTAGCGCGACATCGTGCGGTACGCCTGCGCGTTGCAGCAGCGTCACCGCGTACTCGATCAACGTGACGAGGAAGTTGGAGGCCGCCGCCGCGCCGGCGTGATAGAGCGCCTTGGCGCCGGCGCCGATCTCGATCGGCCGGCCCTCGAGCGCGATGACGACGCTGCGCAGCACGTCGACCGCTTCGTTGTCGCCCTCGATGAAGAAGAACGAGTCGGGCAGCGCCTGCACGGCGGCCTCGACGTCCGCGAAGCTCTGGAGCGGATGCATGGCGCCGCGATAGCCGCCGGCCGCCGTCACACCCGCCAGGATGCCGGACTGGAGCCCGCCGGCAAGATGCGTGACGACGGCGCCCTTCTTGAGCGCGCCGCCGGCCGAGACCTCGATCGCCAGCGAGGGGATTACGCGGTCCGGCACCGCGAGGATGACGAGGTCCGCGCCCATCGCCGCCAGGCCGGGATCGCCCACGACCTCACAGCCGCCGATGTGGGACGCGGACTCCTGGGCCGAGCGCCGGTTGCGGCTGCTCAGCGCCACGATCTGGAAGCCGGCCCGGCGCAGGAGGATGCCGAGCGACGTACCCAGCACGCCTGCGCCGATGATCGCTACCTTCAAGCGGCTCCCCCTGCTTGCTCCCCCGGGGCGGCAGCCTACTCCTGCGGCGCGGACGGCGAAAGGGGCAGCGGCTCGACGGCTTCATGCGGCAGCAGCCAGCTCTCGGCGGCGTGCGCCGCCGCGATCAGGCGGTGAACGTAGTCCTTTGCGCCGCGGATCGCATCGACGAGGGACTCGCCACCCGCCACGCGCGCCGCGATGGCCGACGAGAGCGCGCAGCCGGTGCCGTGCACCGTGCCACCGCCCAGCCGCTGTGCACGCAGGGACTCGCTGCCGTCGGCGGTGGCGAGCATGTCGATGGACTCCGGCCCGGTTGCGTGACCGCCCTTGACAAGCACGCCCTTCCAGCCCGATGCGTGGAGTGCCGTGGCCAGCTCGGGGGTGGGTGCGCCCCGGTCTCTGCCGAGCAGCCGCGAGGCTTCGAGGTGGTTCGGCGTGAGCAGATCCACGTGGGGGTGGAGTCGGCCCAGACTCTCGATACCCGCTTCGTCGAGCAGCTGCCCGCCCGCGCCCGCGGTCATGACGGGATCGAGGACTGTGAAGACGTGCGGATGGCGCGCCAGCACGCCGGCCACGGCCTCGACGAGCGTCCGCGCGGCCAGCATGCCGATCTTGAGCGCCTTGGGGCGGTAGTGGGCAAGCAGCCGGTCCACCTCGGCTTCGACCTCAGCAGGCTCTCGCGGCGCGACGGCCGTCACGCCCTCCGGGCCCTGCTCGGTCGTCGCAGTGACCACCGCGTTGCCCGCGAGGCCGTGGGCCTGGAAGACGGCCAGGTCAGCGGCCACCCCGGCACCACTTGTGGGGTCAAAACCCGCAATCGAGCACAAGGGGTGGTGGTCTTCGAGCCGATAGATAGACGTAAGGGCACCTGCCTTCGACGTGGAAGGTGTGCCTGCCGACCCCTCGACGTGGCTCGGGACTGGGGGGCTCGGGACTGGCCTCGCAGTGTTCGGGGAAGACGAATCGGTTTCGGAGGTAGACATGGCGGAACGCGTCACAGTCATACGGCAAGGGTCGGTGCGGTGCATCGCCTGGACTCTGGCCTTGGGTCTCGTGCTGGCAGTAGCGGCAGGTTGCAGCGGCCCCCGGCAGGGCACGGCGACCAGTCTCTGGCCAGGCGACACCCTTCATGGACGCGTCGCGCCGGACTCCCAGCAGCAGTCCTTCGCCTTCGAGGGGGTCGAGTCGAGCATGCTCGACTTCCACCTGACGGGCAACGCCTGCAACGAGGGCGCGCCGGGCGTGCGCCTCATCGACCCGGACGGCGAGGCCGTCGATCTCTCCGCCTCGACCTGCAGCGAGCCCGGCGATGCGTCGGTCAAGGTCAAGGGCCAGGTGCTGGTCAAGACGGGCACCTACAAGGTCACCGTCCTGCGCCAGCCGGACGCGTCCGGCGGCATGTACACGTTCCGCCATCGCATCCGCTACGTACCGCCGGTCGACCAGACCAAGCTCCTCTCGGCATCCGAGCCGCACCCGCTGTACGTGGCCGCGCCCCGCGGCGGACTGATCGCAGTCTCGATCACGCCGTGCAAGGGCAGCGACCTCGTCCCCGACATCCAGGCGGTCAAGGATCCCTGGGGCGGCCCCGCACTCGACAGGAGCCAGGTTCCGTGCGGCTGCAATCCGCCGCGTGTGAGCCACGGCTGCGATCGCGGGATGACGCTGACCTTCGTCGCGCCCCGTCCGGGCATGTACACGATCCTCGCAGCCGCCAAGCCCGGCGGCGACGGCGTCGGCACCATGCACGTCGAGGTCCGGCGTCCCAACTGGGCCCCGCGCGAGCTCTATCACAACGACGCGCCCGCGGGCGCCTATGGCTTCCCGGGCCGCGTGCCGCCGGACCCCGGTGCCATGCCGCCTGCGCAGCCGGTGGTGCCGCCCGCCCAACCGAACGTCGTGAGCGAGGTCGCCCCCGTGCCGACCGCGCCCGTCCCCATGACCCCCGCCCCGGCGCCCGTGGTGCGCACGGCGCCGCCCGCTGCGGCCCCCGTTCCGGCGGCCGGCTCCGCGTTCCCGCCGCCGGCGCCTCCTCTCCCGCCTATCGCGCAGCGGTAGGCGGGCCCGAGGCCCTCACCTCCGGGTACGCGGTCATACGCAGGCTCGATCAGAAGTAGACTCGCTCCCCGCCGAATTCGGCCAGGGAGAAGCTTCTGATGGCGTTCTTGAACCGCACCCGGGGCGCCTACTACGCGCTCCCGTTCCTCCTCCTCCTTGCTCTCGTGGTGGCCCCGCTGGGGGCGCGCTTCGCACGGGCTGAGTCCGATGGCGGCGAGACGCTTGCCGAGGCCGTGGCCTTCGCGAAGAAGAAGGTCTACCCCTGCCTCGTCAACATCAGCGTCGTGGCCAAGCAGTTCGTCCAGGGCCGCATGTCTCGCGGTCTCGGCGCGGGCAGCGGCGTGATCGTGAGCCCCGCCGGCTACGTCGTCACCAACTTCCACGTTGCGGGCGACGCCACGCGCATCACCTGCAAGCTGCCCAACGGCGAGTCCATCGACGCCGACATCGTCACACCCGACCCCCTGACGGACCTCTGCATCCTCAAGCTGCGCATGGACCAGCGCTCCGACCCGACGCAGCCGATCCCCTTCGCCACCATCGGCGACTCCAACGCGCTGAAGGTCGGGGACAACGTCATGGCCATGGGCAACCCCGGCGGCCTCGACAGCACCGTCACGCTCGGCATCGTGTCGAACACGGCGCGCGTCTTCACGAACTTCACCGGCAGCGCGATCCAGACCTTCGAGTTCGGCGGCGGTCAGATCACCGGCATCTTCAACCAGTGGATCCAGCACGACGCCCTGATCCTGCCCGGCAACAGCGGCGGCCCGCTCGTCAACATGAAGGGTGAGATCGTCGGCATCAACACGCGCGGCGGCGCCGGCACGGGCTTCGCGATTCCGGCCACGACTGTCCGCAAGGTGCTCAACCAGGCACTGACGTTCGGCGAGGTCCGCCGCGGCTGGCTCGGCATGTCGGTCGTTCCCGTCAACAGCCTGGATCGCAAGGAGGGGGCCCTGGTTTCGTCGGTCTTCCCCGACGGGCCCGCGGCCAAGGCCGGCATCAAGCCGGGTGACATCATCCGCACCATCGGCGGCGAGCCGACCAACGTCCGCGCCTTCGAGGACGTGCCGCTCTTCCTGGCGCGCGTCGCCGACCTGCCCGCCGACAAGGCGACGGCCATCGAGTACGAGCGCGACGGAGACCTCAACGGAACCGACGTGATGGTCGCCGCGATGGAGAAGTACGTCGGTGAGGAGAAGGCGTATCGGATCTGGGGCGTGACCGCGATGGGCATCACGAAGCCCATGGCGCACGCTCGCAGGTACCTCGACACCAAGGGCGTCGTCATCACCTCGATGCGCCCCGGTTCGCCCGGCGACAAGGCCAAGCCCGCGTTGGGGCGCGGCGACGTCATTCGCGAGATCGACGGCAAGGTCGTCGAGAACCTGGCGAGCTTCCAGAAGCTCATGGAGCGCGACAAGCGCAACAAGGCCCTTCCGGTTCGCTTCCGCCGCGGCAAGCGCGACATGGTCACCGTGCTCGACATGTCCAAGCCGCCGCGCCCGCCGCGCAACACCGAGCTCGCCAAGGCCTGGATCGGGATCCGCACGCAGGTGCTCACGACCAAGGTCGCCAAGGCCCTGGGCCTGGAAGGCACGAAGGGCTTCCGCGTCACGCGCATCCTTCCGGGCACCCAGGCCGAGAGTGCCGACATCAAGCCCGGTGACATCATCACCAAGCTCAACGGCGAGGGGCTCGACGCCTACCGCCTGCAGGATGCCGAAGTGCTCGTGCGCAAGGTCGAGGACCTCGACATCGGCTCGGACGCGAAGCTCACGATGCTGCGCGACGGCAAGGAGATGGAGGTCTCGGTCTCGCTCGAAGAGACCCCGGAGACAAGCGCCGATGCGCGCACGGCCGAGGACGGCGTGCTCGAGTACAAGGTCCGCCAGCTCACCTTCATGGATCGCGTCAAGAACGACCTCGAGAAGGACTACAAGGGCGTCATCGTCGCGTCGGTCACGCCCGGCAGTTGGGCGCAGGTCGCCAACATGCGCGTCGGCGACATCCTGCTCACCATCAACGACAAGCCCGTGGACAGCCTGCGGACGTTCAAGAAGATCGTGAAGGCGCTCGCCAAGGAGAAGCCCAAGCGCGTCAAGGTCTTCGTCCGGCGGGGCCGCTCGACGGCATTCGTCTTCATGCGACCGGAGTGGCCGAAGGACTAGCCGTTCCTCGAAAGGAACCCAGAACCATGCGTATCCGCAACATCATGCTGTCGGTCGCCTTGACCGCATTGCTGCTCTCGCCCTCCGCCTACGCGGAGCATGAGGCCGTCTACTCGAAGCTCATCGAGACGAAGTCGGCGCCGCTCGTGTCCGTCAAGATGGTGCTCGCGATCAAGCTCTCCTTCGGAGGGCAGGTGCAGGAGCAGGAGCAGAACCAGACGGTTCCCGGCATCGTTGTCAACAGCGCCGGCCTGGTCATGGTGCCCGCCTCGGCGTTCAACCCGCGGCTCGGCATTCCCCCTCGCATGCGCAACCGGATCGACGTCCAGGCGACGCCTTCGAACCTGCGCATCGTCTGGCCCGGCGACACGACCGAGTACCCGGCGATCCTCGGTGCGAAGGACAGCAAGCTGGGGCTCGCCTTCGTGTTGATGAAGGACGCGGCCGCGAAGAAGGACATCAAGGTCCTCGACCTCGCCAACACGATCGAGCCCAAGATCGGAACGCGCCTCTACTCCGTCACACGTCTGGGGCAGGGTTTCGACTTCGCGCCGATGTGCTCGCGCGCTCTCGTCGCAGGCCAGGTCACCAAGCCGCGCACCATGTGGATCGTGCAGGGCGCAGGCGGGAGCATCGCCATGCCGCTCTATAGCGCCGAGGGCGCCGTTGCCGGCATCGTCGTGAACCAGACGGGCGTGGGAGAAGACGCCGACCGCCGCCCCTTCCTGCTTCCGCTGAAGGTCGCCAACCCCACGGTCGCCGGTGCGTTGAAGAAGGCTCAGGACGAGCTCGAACGCATCCTCGATGAGGAAGCCGAGAAGGCCGAGGAAGAGGCCGAGGCGAAGAAGGACGAGGAAGAAGCCGCAAAGGAAGAAGGCGAGAAGACCGACGGCGACAAGAAGGAAGACGGAGACAAGAAGGAGGACGGCGGAGACAAGTAGCTCCGCCTGCTCCATGCGCACGACGTCGCTGATTGCCTGCGCGCTGTTGTTGTTCGCGGCGCCGGTTCAGGCCGGCGATCCGGTCGAGGAAGCGCGCATCCGCGACGCGGAGAACGCGCTCTCCGTGCTCGCCAATCTCGAGAAGGCGAAGGACAAGGCGCGTCTGGCCGAAGCACTCGCCAACCTCGAGAAGATGCACAACGCGCTCAAGACGGACTCGATGCGCGGGAAGATCCAGAGCGCCATCGGCGGTCTGATCAAGAGCGACGATCTCGGCGCCGTGCGCATGAAGGCGGCCGATTCGCTCGGACGCCTCAACGATCCCCGCGGGGCCTACGCGCAGCTCAAGGGCCACCTCCCGGCCGTCAAGGTCACCGCCGCGGGACCCTTGCCGCTGCGGGTGATCCAGGCGGTCGGCTCGCTCGCGCCGGACGCGGCGATCGCGCCGCTCAAGCGCCTGATGGAGAAGGCCAAGGACGCGAACGTCTCGCGCTACGCGATCCAGGCGCTCGGCAAGTACGGCTGGTCCAAGAAGCGCGTGTCCATCCTCAAGGACATGGGCAGCTTCCTGACGAAGCTGCGCCCGGGCGTGGGGCCGAAGGGTGGCCGCGGTGGAGGCCGGAAGGCCCGGGAGCGCTACAGCTTCCTCAGCGGTACCCTGACGGCCGCGCTGAACGAGCTGACCGGGCAAGAGCTCGTCAGCGCAGAGGAATGGCTCGCGCTCTACAAGGCCAACAAGAAGAGTCCGAAGAAACTGTTCAAGGTGGACCGCTGACGTCCACGCACTGGAGACCCTCGCATGTCCAGCAAGAAGAAGAACAAGAACCACGGCATTCCCCGCATCGGTGACAAGGCGCCCGACTTCACCGCCATCACCACGGACGGGGAGATCACCTTCAGCGACTGGCAGGGGGACAGCTGGGTCGTGCTGTTCTCGCACCCCGCCGACTTCACGCCCGTCTGCACGACGGAGCTCTGCGAGTTCGCCAAGAAGAGCGACGAGTTCGCCAAGCGCAACACGAAACTGATCGGCCTCTCGATCGACTCGATCCACAGCCATCTGGCGTGGCGCGAGAACATCAAGGAGAAGCTCGGAATCGAGCTGCCGTATCCCTTGATCGCCGATCTCGACACGCGCGTCGCCCAGAAGTACGGGATGATCCACCCGAACGAGAGCAGCACCGTCACCGTGCGCGCAGTCTTCCTGATCGACCCCAGCCGTACCATCCAGGCGCTCATCTACTACCCGCTCAGCAACGGGCGCAACATCGACGAGGTCCTGCGCCTCGTGGACAGCCTGCAGACCTCGGCCGCGCACGGCGTTGCAACGCCTGTGAACTGGTGCCCCGGCGAGAGCGTTGTCGTGCCTCCGCCGAAGACGACGGAAGCCGTCAAGGAGCGTGCGGGCAAGGACTACAAGCACGTCGACTTCTATCTCGCGTTCAAGGAGCTCGAAGACCAGGCCACGTAGCTCGAGCGCTACCAGGTTCGCGGGCCGACCACTCGTTGCGCTCGGGTCGCCCCTACACCGCGCCTCTACCCGCGACCGCTCCCAGGTGGGAGGACGATGTAGGGGCGACCCGAGGCTCGAAGGGCCGAGTGGTCGGCCCGCGGCTCACGGCGGACGCGTCGCGCTACACCCCGAACGAAGCCTCGAAGCACTCGACGGCGGGCTGCTCCGCGCCCGGTTCGAACTCGGCCACGCTCACAGCGCCGAGTCGTGTCCGGGTAGGAAGGCCCGCGCCAAGGACGATGTCGATTCCTTTGCCGCGCTTCTCGTCCGGGACGTGGATGGCCAGCGTGCAGTGCGGCACCCAGGAGCCCGGGCGGTAGTAGGCCCACGCGCCTTCGGCGAGGAAGTCGAACCGCTTGTGGAAGCGCTCGTGCAGGGACAGCAGCTCGGGCGTCACCACGGGGGAGCAGTAGATGACGCCTTCGGTGCCATGGAACGTGCCGACCCCGGAGAGCGGCACGTCGATGGACGTCTCGCTCGCGAAGAACGCCTTGACCTGCGTCTCGAACGGCTGGATCTCGAGGTCCTCATAGACGGCCAGAGTCACGTGCGGCCGTGACTGAAGGTCGAGCATCACGGAGCTCACGTCCGCGTCCCGCAGCGTCTCCCAGACCCCATGGACCTTGGCCGCGGCGCGCTTGTCCAACAGCAGCTGTACGGCGTACGGCATGTCGTGAGAGTACCGTTCAAGCCCCTTACGGAACAGAACGGAGCGCCATTTCGTCATGTCTGTTGGCTTCGCGCTCACGATTCCAACGAATCCGGCTGACAGCGCGTATGCTGATACCTCGGATGTTGCGCCAAACCCGTCCCATCCTCTGCCTCGTGCTGTGCCTCCTGGTCATCTCCTGGGGCACGAGCCCGTGCGTGTTCGCCCGCGCCCTCGATCTATCGATCGGGGATGGGCAGCAAGGTGAGCAACAGGAGACGTCCTGCGTCGACTGCTGCTGCAAGCAGGAGTCGTCGGATGGCGGACCCGGCGAGTGCCCTGTTTGCGAGAGTGGCGGATCGATTCGTGATCTCCCGCCGCAGGGAGCCGCGATTGCGCTAGATCCGGCGGACGCCCCCGCGTTCCTGGACGCCCCGGCCGATCACACCGTGCTCGCGAGCATGGACGCCCCGACGACGAGGAGCGCGCGCGGGCCACCAGATGCGCTTGCACTCCACGCGTGCCCGGTGGGCATCGTCCGCATCCTGAGCTGAACCCCACGCAAGAGCCGCGCGCAACCTGCGCGC
The DNA here is from genome assembly GCA_028281445.1 of Planctomycetota bacterium. Lineage (GTDB taxonomy): Bacteria > Planctomycetota > PLA2 > PLA2 > JAEUHO01 > JANQJW01. The sequence goes on from JANQJW010000009.1 coordinate 13,414, forward strand.
ATGGATCCCGGTCTCTTTCGTGGGGTTTTCGTGTTTCTTCGTTTCGTCTCTCTATCCGCGCTCAGCGTTCTCCTGTTGTGTCCGGGTTGCGTCCGGTACCAGCCGCAGCACGCACACATCGAGTCGGCGGCTGTTGCTGCGACCCGCACGTCCGTGCCGGCCGGCCCGCTCCCGTTCGAAGACGCCGTGCGGCTGCTCGTCGACAGGCACCCCGTGCTGCGCGCCACCCGTGCCGATATCGCGGCCGTGAACACCTGCCCCGGCCCGCGCCCGCTCGTCGGCTCGACCATGGTTCTCGATGGCAACCCCACCGAGACGATGATCGGGACCGACGTTCTTGCCTTGCTCGGCATCGGACCGCGCAAGGCCGAGAAGGCGCTCGCCCGTGCCGTGCGCAGCGAAGCCGTCTCACGCCACCACGAGCGCGCGCGCGATCTCGTTGCCGAGCTGGCGGAGGCGTACGCGGTGCACCGCGTGCTCATGGGTCTCCAGCCTCCGACGTTCCCCGTCGATATCGACGCGTTCGAATCCGCCGGTCTCGCATCGAAGGCCGACATCGCGGCCGCGCGCGCCGTTGTGGCTGAGGTCGCCGCCGAGTCCCGCATTCTCGAAGTCCAGCGACAGGACGCGCAGCGGGCTATCGTGCGGCTGATTGCAGCCGTGCCGGGCACGGCGATCACGCCCGTGCCGGTCGACGGAACATGGCCCGCGCTCGAAGAGCCGGAACGCCGGCGCCTCGTCCTCGCGCGCGGAGACCTGCAGCGCCTGCTCGCAGCGTGGCATGTCGCCGACAAGAACTACCGCTTCCAGATCGCGCGGCAGTATCCGAATCTCTTCGTCGGCCTCGGCAGCAACGTGAACCTGCAGGTGCCGATGCAGCTCTTCGCCGTTTCGCTGCCGCTGGATGCTCCGGCCGAAGCACGAGCAGCCGAGCACGCGCGCAGCGCCGCGTTCCACCGTCTCGATGCGGGCGTGCTCGACGCGTTGCACGACGCCGAAGCAGCGCGCCTCGACCTCGAAGCGGCAAACGCATTGCTTGCGGGTCGCGTAGAGCGGCGCGACGGCGCTCTTGCCCTGATCGAGTCCGAGCGCGCCCACCTCGAGACCGACCCCTCCGGACTGACGCGCGTCGTGTTCGTCTCCGGCCGGTACGTGGATGCCGTGCGGCAACACCGGGAGGCCGCCGTCGCCGCGGCCCGTGCACGGGTGGAGGCGGCGCGCGCTGCCGGCTGGCCGACGCCGCAGATGGTGGGAGAGAGCCGATGACCGCGCAGCACCACGACCTCGAGGCGCTGCGCCGCAGCGAGCCCGCGCCGCGAGAGCGGCCGAAGCGCAACTGGTTTGCCGGGGTCACCCTCTGCGTGCTCGTGATTGGCGGCCTCGCGGCGATCTATGCCGTGTTGCGTCCCGTGCTGTTCCCGCCGCGCGAGGTCACACTGAAGGCGGTTCGCACGGTGCTCAGCGACGGGAACGGCGTGGCGACATCGGGCGCGAGCGTGCAGGCCGCGTGTTGGATCGAAGCGGATCCGTTCCCGGTCACCGTGCGTCCGCTCGTCTCGGGCATCGTCGAGACCCTCGATGTCGTCGAGGGATCGCCCGTGACGAAGGGCAAGACGGTCATCGCCGTACTTCGCAACCTGGAGATCGAGAACGCGCTGGACGTCGCGACGGCCGAGCTGGCGGTGCGCACGACCGGCCGCGACCACGCCGTAGCCACACTCGCGGTGGCCCGGTCGCTGCTCGAGCAGAAGATCAAGCTCCGTACGGACGTTGCACAGCGCGAGGGCGAGCTATCGACGGCCCGTGCCGCGAGCGAGCGCGCCAGCGCGGAGCGGAAGGTCGCCCAGGCGGCGCTTGCGAAGGCCGAGGTCGATCTCGAGGCGCAGCGCCAATTGGTGAAGGCCGGCCACGCCACGCCGACGGCGCTGAAGACCGCCGAGGCCGCGGTGAAGGAAGCGGAGGAACGCGTACGCGCCGTTCGCTTCGAGGAGGTACGGCTGGTCGCCGATCTGGGCCGCATCACGCAGCTGCTCGAGCTGGCACGCGAAGCCGTCAAGGATCCGCGCGACCTGCAAGGCGACGTAGACGTTGCCGTGAAGGCGCTCGCGCGCGCCGAAGCCGCCCTGAGACGCGCCAAGACCGATGTCGACGTCGCGCAACGAAACGCCGATCACCTGCGCGTTGTTGCACCCATCGACGGCGTCGTCTTGCGGCTGGAGAGTGCACCCGGCGCCCTGGTCGGGCCCGCGGGTGAGTTCAAGGGACAGGGCGAGGGCGCCGGATCGACGGGCCAGCTCAATCGGATGACAGGCACCCTCTGCTCGCTCTACGACCCGAAGAAGCTCGCGGCACGCGTGGACGTGCCGTTCGACGACCTGCCGGGCATCGAGCCGGGCACGAAGGTACGTATCCAGGCCAAGGCGCTGCCGGGCCGTTCGTTCAACGGCGTCGTAGACCGGCTCGTGCGCGAGGCGGACATCACGCAGGCCAAGCTGCAGATCAAGGTGCGCGTCGAGGACCCGGATGCGTTGCTGCGTCCGGAGATGCTGGCCACAGCGAAGTTCCTGTTGCAGGGCGGCCGCCCGACGGCTTCGAAGGGCACCGTGTCGGCGCGCGTGCTCGTACCCACCGAGGCGTTGCGTGACGACGCCATCTATCTCTACGACCCCACCGGCGGCGGCAAGGCACGCCGCGTTGCGGTCACGGTCCTCGAGCGCGGAGACGAGTGGACCGCTGTCGAGGGCGAGCTGGGCGCCTCGTCGAAGGTCATTCTCGATGACGTGCGCGACGGCGAGCCGGTGAAGGGAAAGCAATGAGCACTGATCCGATCATCCAGATCGACACCGTGACCAAGACCTTCTTCAGCAAGGGGGAGGACGTGACGCCCCTTAGCGATCTCGATCTCGAGATCGCGCAGGGCGAGTTCGTGGCGCTGATGGGACCGAGCGGGAGCGGCAAGACGACGCTGCTGCATCTCCTGGCGGGCATCGACAAGCCCACTGCCGGGCGCGTCGTCATCGCCGGAACGGAAGTGTCGAAGCTCGGCTCGCGTGCGCTGGCACGCTGGCGCAACCGTCACGTCGGCTTCGTCTTCCAGCAGTACAACCTCGTGCCTGTGCTCACGGCGCGCGAGAACATCGAGCTGCCCCTGCTCCTGATGCGCATGCCTTCTGCCGATCGCGATCGCAAGGTCCAGGTTGCCCTGGATGCGGTGGGGCTGACCGATCGCGCCGAGCACCTTCCGCGCCAGCTCTCGGGCGGCCAGCAGCAGCGCGTCGCCGTGGCACGCGCGATCGTCGCCGGGCCCGAGCTCATCCTGGCCGACGAGCCGACGGGCAACCTCGACGAGAAGGCCGCGCAGTCGGTCCTCGGCCTGCTCAAGGCGCTGCACGAGCGCTTCCACCAGACACTCGTGATGGTGACGCACGATCCGCGCGCCGCGGAGGTTGCGGAGCGCGTGATCCACCTCGACAAGGGCCGCATCACCGACCTCGAAGAGACCATGGCGCATGGAGGCGTGGAGTGAGCGCGTTCTTCCGCCTCCTGAAGTACGTGCACCGCACGGTGCTGCGCGCGCGGATGCGCTCGATGCTCACCATCCTGGGCACCGCGCTCGCCATTGCGCTCTTCGCGTTCGTGCGCATGCTCGAGGGCGGCGTCGACCGGATGGAGAAAGCCGCGGACCAGCCGGTGCTCGTCGTCTTCGAGACGAGCCGCTTCTGTCCGCTGACTTCGTTGCTGCCGGATCGCTACGCCGAGGACATCAGCGGCTTCGAGGGTGTCGACTCCGTCTTGCCGACGCTGCTCTACGTCAACGCGTGCCGCGCGAACCTCGACCTGATCACGCTCCACGGCGTTACGCCGGAGATCGTCGGTGAGATCCACGACTTCGAGGTGATCGAAGGCGATCCCAACTCGTGGCGGACGAAGAGTGACGGTGCGCTCGTCGGTCGCCGTATCGCCCAGCGACGCAAGCTCAAGCCCGGCGACCGACTGCGCGTCGGCGGCGTCGACGTCGAGGTCGGCGGCATCATGAAGTCCTCCGGAGCCGGGCTCGACAACGTCGTCTTCATGCAGCTCGAGCAGCTCCAGCTCTCGCGCAAGAAGCAGGGGATCGCCACCGAGTTCTTCGTGCGCGTGAAGGAAGGCCACGACCCAGTCGAGGTGGCGCGCAAGATCGACGAGCACTTCGCCGGTGACGAGCGCCAGACCGACACGAAGACGATGCAGGCGTTCGTGGCCGGTGCGATCAACGAGGTCACGGAGGTCGTCGACTTCGCGCGCATCATAGGCTACCTCGCCGTCGCGGTCGTGGTCCTCATCCTTGGCAATACCGTGTTCATCAGTGCGCAGACGCGGCGCGCCGAGCTGGGCGTGATGGAGACGGTCGGCGCGACGAAACCCCTGCTGGCCGCCTTGATGCTCGTCGAGAGCGTGATGCTCAGTGTCGCCGGCGGCGTCATCGGCATCGGTGCCGTCCTGATCTGGCTGAATGCCTGGCCGCTGACCTTCGGTATCGAGGGCTGGGGCATCGACATCCTGCCCGATATCACGCTGGGCTTCGTGAGCCTGGGCGTCGCAGCCTTGATCGGCGTCGTGGCCGCTGTGGGGCCCGCCATCGAGACGTTCCGTCGTCCCCTCGCGCTTGCGGTGAAGTCCGACTGATGCTGCCGTTCTCCTACGCACTCCGCAACCTGTGGCGTCGGCGAACACGCACGCTGCTGACGTTGGGCGGTATCGCGCTCATCTCCACGCTCGTCGTGTTGATGGGCGGCTTCGCACAAGGGCTTGCCGGCACGGCGCGGTCGAGCGCGTCGCCGGACGTCGTCGTGCTGACCGGCAGCGCGGGCGAGCACGACATGATCCGGTCCGTCATCGCGCGCGGCAACGCCGAGGCCGCCGCCGCCGGGCTGCCGCATGTCGTCGAGGTCGCCGGGCAGCGCGCGATCTCGCTTGAGCTCCACACCGCGACGCGCAAGGGAGCCAAGATCGGCATGATGCGCGGCGTCACGCCGGGCGCCTACCTCGTGCACCAGAACATCACGGTTGTCGAAGGCCGCGAGCCGCGTGGTCCGTTCGAGGTGATCGTCGGTCGGCTGGCCGCCTCCCGCATGGACCTCGACGACAGCGAGCTCGCGGTAGGCGCCATCGTCGAGCTCGAGAATCAGCCGTGGACGGTCGTCGGGCGCTTTGCTGCACCCGGCACCGTGCTGGAGGCCGAGATCTGGGGCCGCCTCGAGGATGTTTCGCTCGCCAACGGCCGCACCGACGTCTCCTGCGTTGCTGCGCGCATCGATGACCCGGACAACATGAAGCGCGTGTCCCTGTGGGCGACGCGCAATGCACTCGCGTACGAGGTCGCCGCTGTGCCCGAGACCACGCTCTTCGAGACGCTGCAGCGCGCGCTCGATCCGATCGCCGGCCTCGCCTGGATCATGGCGGCGCTCGTGCTCGTCGGCGGTGTCTTCGCGTGCGCGAACACCATGTTCGCCGCGGTCCTCGCGCGCACGCGCGAGATGGGCGCACTGCGCGCGATCGGCTACGGCCCGTTCGCCATCGGCGCCTCGCTGCTGCAGGAGGCGCTGCTGCTCGGTCTTGTCGGCGGCCTGATCGGGTTCTGGGTTGCGGGCCTCTTCGGCGAGGTGCCGCTCAAGTTCCCGATGGGCGCCTTCTATCTCGATCTCTCTCCCAACGTACGATTGGCCGGCCTGGGCAGCGCGTTGCTCGCCGGTCTGATCGGCGGCCTCGTCCCGGCATTGCGCGCCGTTCGCATGCCGCTTCCCGACGCACTCGGAGGAAAGCTATGACCCGCTTCGCACTCGTTCTCGCGCTCACGTTTGCATTCGCCGCCTGCGGTGGCGACCAGGCCGGAGAGACAACGACGTCGGGCACGACCGACAAGCCCACGTTCACCATGGCGGCGGATGTGCCCGATGCGACCAACGTCTTCCGCGCGAAGAAGAAGGCTGTTGGCGACGAGGTCGTCGTTGTCGGCCGCGTACGCGACATCGCGCACGGTTTTGCCGCGTTCACCATGATCGACGAGGTGATGCAGTACTGCGGGCAGGGTACCGAACAGTGCGGCTGCAAGACGCCCTGGGACTACTGCTGCGAGCAGCAGGAGACCGTGATCGAGGCTTCGCTCCCGGTCGAGTTCCGTGACGCGAAGGGCCAGCCGGTCGAAACGAAGGACGCCGGCTTGCGTCTGCTCGATCTCGTCGTCGTGAAGGGCAAGCTCGAGAAGACCGAGAGCGGCGGCCTGCTGCTCGTCACGAGCAGCGGCTGGTTCCAGCGTGAGCGCCCGACCCTGCCCGACGGCATCGAGTGGCCGTAGGCGCAGAGGAGGCAGAGGCGCCGAGGTGGCGCCTTGATTCGCAATGGCGCTCTAGCGGCGGACGTCCGCCGGGTTCATGCCAGTCTGTCAGTCGCGAGGGCGCCGGACCACCGAGAGGCGATTGAGTGAGCTCATCAAGAGGACCGAAACGTGAAAGCGAGCGACTCCTGATGAAGGCCATGCTCGAAGCTCAAGTCAGAGAAGACGTCAAGGCGGTTCGCAAGCTTCTGGACCGGGGCCTGAGCACAAGAGCGACGTATGAAGACACTGGTCTGACGCCGTTGCTGATGGCCCTGGGCGATACGGAGTCCGACGAACTCGTCCGCATGCTGTTGTCGCGCGACCCTGACTTGCAGACGCGCGATGCAGGAGGCTTCGGCCCAGTCGCCCGTGCGGCCATGGGCCTTAAGCCGGCCCAGCTTGAGCTCCTCCTCGGCGAGTATGGAGCCGATCCACATGAGGCCTGTAGCAATGGCGCCTCGCCGTTGGTGAACGCCATAAGCGCCTCCCGATGGAGTAGCGACCCTCACGCTCAAGAGCGCCTGGCAGAGGTAGTCGCAGTCTTCGTCAGTCACGGCGTCGAATTGGACCGCCCCGATCCGGGCGGAGCAAAGCTCACTCCTCGCCAGATGGCCGAGCACGCGGGCTTCGACCTGGGATAGCGGTCGGCGGATGGTCGAGGTGGTCTCGTAGCAGGTTGACTTCTTCTAGCGGCGAATCGCACCCTCGATGCGCGCGAGACACGCGGTCTTGCCGATCAGCTCCATGCTCTCGAAGAGCGGCGGGCTGATCTTCGAGCCGGTGACGGCGACGCGCATCGGCTGGAAGATCTCGCGGGGCTTCCATTCGATCTTCTCTGCCAAACCGCGCAGCGCACCTTCGATCGGCTCGTGGGTCCAGTCCGTAAGACCTTCGAGGTCGGCGTGCGCCGTCGTCAGGAGATCGCGGACGCCCTCGATATCCTTCTTCTTGGGGATCAGCTCGGCTTGCTCGTAGCCGCTCACGTCGTCGCGGAAGAAGCAGCGCGTCAGCGGGGCGTACTCCTCGAGCGTCTTGATGCGCGTCTGGACCAGCGGGATCGTTGCCAGGACGAAGGCACGCACGGCGTCCGACTCCAGTCCGCCGTTCGCGTCGATCCACGCGTGCAGCGGCCCGTCGGTCTCCGGGTCGGCTTCGATCGATCGGCCGCGACGGTAGGTCCAATGCGCCAGCAGGCGCGTCGCCAACTCGTTCTCGGGGAGCGCGCGGATGTACTCGCCGTTGAGCCACTGCAGCTTCTCGAGGTCGAAGACCGGGCCGCTCGTGCTGATGCGCTTCGGGTCGAAGTCCTTCAGCATCTGCTCGAGGCTGAACATCTCTTCGCCATCGGGGCTCGAGTAGCCCATGAGCGCGAGGAAGTTCACCATCGCCTCGGGCAGGTAGCCGTTCTCCTTGTACCAGATCAGCGACGTCGGGTTCTTGCGCTTGCTGATCTTGGACTTGTCCTTGTTGCGCAGAAGCGGCATGTGCCGAAACCGCGGCGGTGTCCAGCCGAACGCTTCGTATAGCAGCACGTGCTTCGGCGTCGAGGTGATCCACTCCTCGGCGCGAATGACGTCATTGACCTCCATGAGGTGGTCGTCGACGACGTTGGCAAGGTGGTACGTCGGGAAGCCGTCGGACTTGAGCAGGACCTGGTCGTCGATCTGCTTGCCTTCGATCTCGACCTTGCCGCGCAGCTCGTCATGAAACGAGACCGGGCGGTCCTTGGGGACCTTGAGGCGTACGACGTACTGGATCCCCTCGGCCAGCTTGGCCTCGATCTCCTCGGGCAGCAGCCCACGGCACAAGCCGTCGTACCCGGGCGGCGCTTTGCGCGCGCGCTGGGCATGGCGCATCTCGGCGAGGCGCTCGGCCGTACAGAAACAGCGGTAGGCGGTGCCGCCGTCGAGCAGCTTGTCGACGTGCTCGCGGTAGATCTCAGTGCGCTCGGACTGGCGATAGGGCCCGTTCGGGCCGCCGACGTCCGGGCCCTCGTCGTACTGGATGCCGAGCCAGTGCAGGCTCTCCGTGATCTGGGCCTCGGACTTCGCGTCGTAGCGCGTGCGGTCCGTGTCCTCGATGCGCAGGATGAAGCGCCCGCCGGTCGTGCGGGCCATGGCGAAGTCGAAGAGCGCGATGTAGGCGGTTCCGACGTGCGGATCGCCCGTCGGGCTCGGCGCGATGCGGACGACGGCGGGCTCGGACATGGATGCCTCCCTTGAGTGGGGCGCCAATGCTACGCCCGCTCGCTCCGGCGCCTGCGTGAATCGCGTATGCTGAGTGTCGATGACAGAGCCTGCCGTTGATCCGCTGGATGAGCCGCCCGCCGTCGAAGGCGGAACGATCTCGGGCGCCGTGACGGACTTCGAAGGCGTGCCGCTGGTCGGTGTCCGCGTCGAAGTGGCCGAGAGCGGCGGCGCGGACCTCGATCTCCTGCCCGTGCTCACGGACGGGGACGGCGGCTTCGCCGTCGAGGGCCTCGCGCCCGAGGCGCGCTACGACCTGCGCTTCTCGCTCGGCACCGTACGCGCCCGCACCCTCGCCGTTCCCGTGGGGACCGATCAACTGCGCGTGAAGCTCGCCCGGCCGCAAGGGATCATGCTCGTCATCAAGACGGACGACGAGGGGCCCACGCCCGACCTCTACTACATCGTCCTGGAACGCGACGCCTCCCCGCGACCGATTCGCGAGTACTTCGGTCGCAGCGTGCGCCCGCAGATGCTGCTCTGGAGCATCCGGCCCGGCCGCTACACCGTCCGCGTCTGGGGCGGGCCCTACCTGCCCGTGCACGCGAACGGCATCGACGTCGTCGAAGCGCAGTCGGCGCCCCAGGTCGAGGTTCTCCTGGGACCCAAGGGCGGCCTCGTCGGCGGCGAGGTGCGCGACAAGGACGGAAAGAGCTGTCGTGCGCTCGTCTCCTGGCGCCGCGTGGACGCCGCCGGCCATGCGCCGCGCCACCTGACCTCGCATCCGACGGACGAGAACGGCGAATTCGTGATCCGCGGGCTGCCCGAAGGCCGCTATCGCATCGCGGCGTGCAACGAGACCGTCGGCCTGGCGCAAGTGGAAGTGGACGTCGTCGAGGAGCAGAGCTGCAGCGTGACGCTGGAGCTCTCGTAGCTCCGCGGGGGGCACACAAGGTGCCCCCTACAGCAACAGACACCGCGAACGTCATTCGGCTGTAGGGAGGGGCCTTGTGCCCCTCCGCGAGTTACGACAACCGCCCGATCGGCGTCCCGACGCGCACGACCGTCTCCGGTTCGATGGCGTCCAGGGCGCCCGCGTCCTTCGAGAGCAGCAGCACGATCGAGGATCCGAACTCGAACCAGCCGAACTCGTCACCACGCTTTCCTTCTTGCGCGATCGACCACTCGCGCCGCTTGCCGCGGGTCCACCCGCGCGTGCGCACGTCGTGAAACGAGAGCCGGATCGAGCCCACGTTCAGTGCACCTACGGGCGTGTAGGCGAGCGAGCCGCCGTTCGTCGTCGTCCCGACCGTCGCGATGCGTTCGTTGCGCGCGAAGAGGCCGCGCACGCTCGTCACGGCCGCGTCGTTCACCGGCCATAGGTCGCCGGGGAGATGCCGAACCGACTCGATGGCGCCGTCGAGCGGCCAGTGGAAGCGATGGTAGTCCCCGGGTGCGAGATAGATGACCAGGTACGTGCCGCCGTCGAAGCGCTTCGCGTCCTCGGCGCTTCCCAGCAACTCCGCGACCGAGTACGGCACGCCCTTGGCTTGCAGGATCGTGTCGCCGTCGACCGTGCCCGCCCTGTACACCCGCCCATCGGCGGGCGAGCCGATGACGAGCGGGTCGTCGCTCTGGGGCCGCAAGCCCTCCTTCAATGGGCGAGTGAAGAACCCGAGGAAGTTCTTGTAGGCCGTGAGCGGCTCGGCCATCTCGTCCAGGTTCGCGCCGAAGTAGCGCGCGTAGAGTCGCAGCTGCGGGCGCAGCAGGAAGCCCGGCATCCACATGCGTCCAAAGAGCCCGAGCGTCCGCGACATGAAGCGCTTCGGGATCAGCCGCATCCAGAGGGGGATCCGCTTCACGCGCTGCAGGCCTCGCGCAGTCGGTCCCACGTCTCGTAGCCAACCTCGATGCTGCCGTCGCCCTTGCCCAGCTCGATCCACGGCTTGTTCGCTCCGTGGAAGTCACTGCCCCCTGTCGGGATCAGGTCGAGCTTCTCTGCGAGCTCCGCGAACCGCGCGCGCAGGTTGACGTCCTGGCTCGGGTGGTTCACCTCGATGCCGGCCAGTCCCGCCTCCTTGTAGCCGGTGAAGACGCGCTCGTAGGCCTCTTTGCTACCGAGCTTGAGCGACCGAGGATGCGCGATGACCGCCGCGCCGCCGGCCGCGACAACTTCGCGGATGGCCTCTTCGGTCTCCGGGACCTCCGCGCGTGCGTACGCGGGTCCGCCGTCGTGTAGGTAGCGATCGAAGGCCTCGCGCAGCTCATCCACGTAGCCTCGATCGACCATGGCCTGCGCGATGTGCGGTCGCGCGACGATCTGTCCGATCGCGAGTGCCCGCACATCCTCGTAGTCGAGCGGCACGCCGAGCGCTGCGAGCTTCTCGAGAATAGTGTGGTTGCGCGCGTCGCGTCCCTCGCGCACGCGCGTGAGGAGTGCCTGTAGATCTTCGTCGTGTTCGTCGAAGCCGTAGGCGAGGACGTGCACGATGCCGGACGGCGAGCGCGCCGTGATCTCGCATCCATCGATGATCTCGAGGCCGTGCTCCGCGGCGCGCGCCCGTGCGGCGTCCAGCGCTTCGGTCGTGTCGTGGTCCGTCAAGGCGAGCGCGGCCAACCCGATACGGGCCGCCATATCGACAAGCTCTTCAGGACTCAACGTTCCGTCCGAGTGATGCGTGTGGGCGTGGAGATCAATTCGCTTCAAGGCGCGCCGTGCTTCTTTCGGGCCTTGGCGTACGGGTCGTCCGAGCCGTCGGCCGCCGCGAAGGATATTCCCATCTCGCGCGCAGCCCGCACGCGGTCACCGCGCGGAGGGATCTTGTTCACGCCCGAGGCGGCGGTCTTGATCGAGATCGAGCCCAGCTTGGTGCCGCGAACGTTGACCATCTGCCCGAACTTGCCCTCGTGGATCAGCTGCACGGCATGGCGCCCGTAGAGCGAGGCGAGAATGCGGTCGAAGGGGCTGGGCGTGCCGCCGCGCTGCGTGTGCCCGAGCACGATGTTGCGAACCTCCAGCTTGATGCGGCGGCTCAGCTCCTCCGCGACCCGGTACGAGACGCCGCCAAGCCGATCGGTGTGCTCGCTGCTGCCGTCACCGGTCCGGTAGACCATCTCGCCCTTCGGGCGACGCGCGCCCTCCGCGACGACGACGATCGAGTAGTTCAGTCCGTGCTCGCGACGAGCGCGGACTTTCTCGGCGATGCGATCGGGGTCGTAGGGGATCTCCGGAATGAGGATGACTTCGGCGCCCGTACCGAGGCCGCCGTGGAGTGCGATGAAGCCGCTGTGGCGTCCCATGACCTCGACCAGCATCACGCGGTGGTGGCTCTCCGCCGTGCTGTAGAGCCGGTGGATCGCTTCGCCGACCGTGCCGACGGCCGTGTCGAATCCGAAGCTGCGGTCGGTACCGCGAATGTCGTTGTCGATCGTCTTCGGTACGCCCACGACCTTGATGCCCATCTCGACAAAGCGCTGTGCCATGCGATGCGTGCCGTCGCCACCGACGGTGATGAGCACGTCGATGCCCTTCTGCTTCAGCAGCTTGAGGACGCGCGGCGACTCGTCCTTGGGTCCACCGCGATTGCGCGGAACCGCGAAGATGTCGCAGCGGTTGCTCGCGCCCAGGATGGTGCCGCCCTGCGTGAGGATGCCCGCGACCGCCGGGCGGTCGAGGCGCACGAGGCCCTCGCCGCGCGGCATGAGGAAGCCCTCGACGCCGTTGCGCACGCCCCACAACTCCCAGCCGTAGACGTTCTGGGCCGTGCGCTGCACGGCACGGATGACGGCGTTGAGGCCGGGGCAGTCGCCTCCGCCCGTGAGGATCGCAATGCGTCGCTTCTTCTTGGCTGCCATGGCCGGACAATCTACCTGCGGTTGAAGATCGCAACCCGCACGCCCCATGAGCGATTGAACAGGATCGGGCGTACCGCCTGGAAGCGCGTCATGCCGGTCTCGACCCAGCGCTTCGCCAGCACCGTGCGCAGCGCCTTGAAGTAATGGTCCGGATCCTCGGTCTCTTCGTGCGAGAGCACGAGGAACACGCGGCTCGCGTTGTCGAGCCGCGCGCCCCAGCGCGCGGCGATCTCCTCGGGCGGCAGCGCCTCGCGCGGCAGCAGGATCCGCTCCCGCCGGCCGCGGTCGTAGTAGTCCCAGACGAGGTAGAGGTACTCGGGATGGAGCAACACCATGTCGCCCTCCTGGGACAGCTCGTCTACGAACGCGCGTGCTTGCCGCCAAGGTTCCTTCCCGAACGGATGCCCGTGGTGCAGCACCCGCAGCGGATCGTCCGGTGGGTTCTCGTACGAGCGCGCCACCATGCCGCGCTCGCCGAGGGGTTGGCGCACGTCTGCCGCCACCAGTTGATCGTTGGCGCCGTGGTAGGCGACGAGGCCGACGGCGGAGATCACGAGCAGGCCACCCACCAGCAGCGGCCGCAGGAACCCCGGCGCACGGAACGCGCCGAGCACCGCAACCAGCCAGAGCGTCGGCGCCAGGAAGACGAGGTAGCGCTCGTGGATCAGCGGGAAGAACGGGAACACGAGCAGCAAGAGCACGATCGGCACCGCAACCGTCGCCATCACGAAGGCCCACACGCCGGGCATGCGGCGCAAGCGAAGGAGGCCGCTCAACAAGGCGCCCAGCCACAGCAAGCACGTGACCGCCGCGAAGAGCCACTCTTCGCGCACGACGGCGTCGATGCCCTCTTCGAGCCGCGGGCGATCCACGACAACGATCCCCGGTCCGATGCCGATGCGCCAGATTACGTAGAAGAGCCGGCTGAACGGATTGAACGGGTCGCCTGTCGAGATGCCCTCGTAGTTGCGCACCATGAAGACGAGCCACGGGACGAAGAGAAGTCCCGCTGCGAGGTTCGCGATGACGAACGGACGGATTGCGACGGGCCCGTCCGTACCGCGGGTTCGCTTCCATAGCCACAGCGCGTGGACGCCGTGGCCCGCGAGGATCCAGATGGCGAAGTATTGCGTGTGAAGTGCGATCGCGGCCAGTAGCGCGTACGCCACAAGGGAGAGCTTGTCGTTCTTGTCGAGCCAACGCAGGTAGAGCAACGACAGCCCGATCGCCTCTGCGATCAACGCGGCGTACATGCGCGCTTCCTGGGCGTACTCGGTGAAGTACGTGGAGACGGCAACGAAGCCGGCGAGCCACAGTGCGAGGCGCGCGCCCTCGCCGCCGTCGATGCCAGATTGGAAGCCGCCGCGTCGCGGGTGGTGCGCCGGGTCGAGCAGGCGCCGGCCCAGGAGCCACGCAAGGAAGATCGTCAGGATGCCGAGCAGGGCGGCCGGGGTCCGGAGCGACGCCTCGGTGTCGCCGAACGCCCCGATCCACAGCCGCGTGACGATCCACCATGCGGGCGGGTGGTTGGCCTCGGCGTAGATCGTCTCGCCCCAGGACTCGCGCACGCACCAGGACCAGGTCGCGCCTTCGTCCAGCCAAAGGGGATGGACCCAGAGCCCGAAGACCCGCAGCAGGGCCCCGCCGAGCAGCAGATTCAGGAGCATCCGGGGCGGGAACGAGAAGGCGCACACCAGCGGATCCAACCACCGCTGTGGGCGCGTGTCCAAGGCCTTCGTAGGAGCCCTGCAGCGGGTCGTTAGGGCTGCTAACCCCTTTCGAACTTGACTCTCAAGCCGGGGCGGCGGCCTTACGATGAAGAAAACGGCGCGCCGCAACCGCTGCGAGCGCGAGTACGCAGGTAGTCGTGGGGCGGAGTCCGAGACGCATGACGCAGGCTGATCTCCTCCAGAACATCTTGAGCGACGCGAACGACCTCTTCGTGATCCTCGAGTCGAACCGCACGCTGAGCATGTCCAACCCGGCGTTTCGTCGCAACGTCGCCGGGGCCGAGATCGGTACGGACTTCATGGACCTGGTGCCGGTCAAGGCGCGCGAGCGCGTCCTGGCCGAGCTCGTCCGCGCCGCGGGCGGCGAGGAGGTCCTCGTCGAGGTGCCTCACACGGACGCCGACGGTCGCGGGCAGCTGGTCGAGTACCGCTTCTTCCCGATCGAGGGCGGCAAGGTCGCCGGCATCGGCCGCCCGCGCGGCGGGCGCCTGACGGACCGCGAGGCGCTCGAGCGCCTGCGCAGCGAGCTCCGCTCGCAGACACGCATGCTGGACGAGATCCAGCTCGAGCTGACCCAGGTCCCGTTCATCGATCCGGTGACAGGCGTCTGGAATCGAATCCAGGTCTTCGAGCGCCTGACGTCGGAGTGGAGCCGCTGCGAGCGCTTCGCGAGCCCCCTCACGCTCCTGCTCGTCGACGTGCCCGGCCTCGAGGACATTCGCGCCGCGCACGGCAGTGCGGTGGCGGACGGCATCCTCAAGGCGGTTGCCCGGCGCTTGAAGGCCTGCGTGCGTGATCACGACATCGTCGGTCGCTACAGCGGCGACATGTTCGTGGTCGTCGCGGTCCACGCCGACTTCGACGGCGCGACGCATCTGGGTCGTCGCATTCGCGACATGGTCACGTTCGACCCCGTCTCCGTCGACAAGCAGACCGTCCAACTGGCGGTGCACATCGGCGGCGCGACCAGTCGGTCGGAAGGCGTCGAGATCCTCGAAGACCTCTTCAAGGTCGCCGAGTTGGCGCTGACCGACGCGCGCAGCGGAGACGAAGCGATCAAGGTGGCCTCGGAAGTGACGCTCTAGGGCGTTACGCCGATTTTCGCTTCTTCCTGAACACCGCGAACGTCGTCTCGCGCAGGATCCGCTCCTCGGCCTCGCGCACCTCGGCGAACATGTCGTGCAGCGGGCACTTCTCGCCAACGCCGCAGATGCCGCCGCCGAAAGGACACGCATCGCCGGAGGTACGCTCGAAGAGGTCGTAGACCTCCTGCAGGTAGATCGTCTCGGGCGCGCGGGCCAGCGTGAAGCCGCCGCCCGGCCCGCGCACGCCTGCAACAAGGCCCGCGCGCGACAGCTCCGTCAGTACCTTGGAGACGAAGGGGCGCTGCAGCTTGCGCGCCTTGGCGATTTCGTAGGCCGAGACATTGGCTGCGTCGTCGAAACGCTCGGCCAGGTAGCCCATCGCGGCAATCGCCGTCTCCGTCGCCTTGCCGTGCATCAGTCGGTCGCCGCCTTCTCCGCGGGCTGCCGGAAGCGCATCTCTCCGCGCAGGATCGGGATCGCGATCTTGATGCCGGCGGAGTAGACCAACAGGCCGAAGGCGATGACTCCGGCTGCCACGCGCCACTCGAGGTGGCTGGGCACGTACTCGACGTACTCGTGCAGCGTGCTGGGGACGAAACCGGGGACGATCAGGCCCATGCCCTTCTCGATCCACATGCCTGTGAACGCGAGCACGCACGCGACGACCAACAGGCGTGTGTTCTGCACGAGCTGGGGCTTCAGGAAGACGAGCGCGGCTACGACGTTGAAGATGATTGCCGTCCAGATCCACGGCACGAGGGCGTTGGCCTCGCCGTGTCCGAAGAACAGGTAGCGCGCCGAGCTGGTGTGGGCGCCGCCCGCGTAGAACTCCGTGAAGAGCTCGGAGATGATCATCAGCAGGTTGATCAGGATCGTGACGCGGATGATCTTGACCAGGGTGTTCATCGGCCCCTCGGGCACGTTCACCTTGCCGAAGCGTTTCAGGACGACCATGGTCAACAGGATGAACGCGGGCCCCGACACGAATGCCGACGTCAGGAACCGCGGGGCGAGCAGGGCGGAGTTCCAGAACGGCCGCCCGCCGAGTCCGCTGTAGAGGAACGCCGTCACCGTGTGGATCGAGATCGCCCACACGATCGAGATGAGGATGAACGGCTTGTACCACTTGGGATTCGGCTTCTTGCCGAGGAAGCGTGTGTAGAGCAGATAGCCCACGACGTGCAGGTTGAGCAGCAGGTAGCCGTTCAACACCAGTACATCCCACGTCAGCATGGAGATGGGGAAGTTGAAGCGGCCCAGTCCCGGCAGCATGTGCCAGCCGCGGTCCGGCCGGCCCAGATCGGCGACGACGAACATGAGGCACGCGACGATCGCCGCGATCGCGAGCAGCTCGCCGATGATCACGACGTCCTGCATGCGCTTGTCCTTGTACAGATACGCGGGGATCACCATCATCACGCCGCCCGCGGCGACGCCGACCATGAACGTGAAGTTGGCAATGTAGAGGCCCCAGCTCACGTGATCGGTCATGTGCGTGTGGATCATGCCGCTCGTGACTTGGTGCGCCCACGCGTTGACGCCGACCAGGAACACGGCCGTGAGGCCGGTCATCCATGCGTAGAACAGGAACGAGCCGTCGGTCGCGGCGCTGATCGCGCGCATGAGGAAGCGCGGGTAGCTGTCCCAGTGCGTTGCTTCCGCGGGCTTCGGACTGTCGTCGGGCGCTAGCATGTCGCTCATCGGACCGCCTTACTTGTCGAAGAAGTAGAAGAAGCTCGGCTTGGTGCCCAGCTCCTCCTTCAGGACATAGACACGCTTGTTCTCGAGGATCCAGCGGATGTTCGACTTGGGAGCCAGGATGTTCCCGAACACGCGCGCGCCCGTCGGGCAGGCTTCGAGGCACGCCGGCAGGCGGCCCTCGCGCGTGCGATGCAGGCAGAAGTGGCACTTCTCGACGACGCCCTGCGGGCGAATCCGGTTGCTCAGGTAACTCTGCTTCTTGTTGATCTCGAGCGTCGGAACGTCGGGCTTCTGCCAGTTGAAGCGGCGGGCGTGGTACGGGCACGCGGCCATGCAGTAGCGACACCCGATGCACCAGTTGTAGTCCACGACGACGATGCCGTCCTGCTCCTTCCACGTGGCCTGGACGGGGCACACGTCGACACACGGCGGCTCGTCGCATTGCTGGCACTGCACGGGAAGGTAGAACTTGTCCTTCGCGGGAACCGTGCCGGTGTAGGTGGTGCTGCCCTTCTCCATGTCCATGGTGCCCTTGGGCATCTCCAGGACGCGGATGTAGGACTCCTTGCTCGCGCGGTCGTGGTTGTTCTCGCGGTGGCAGGCCTCGACGCAGTTTCCGTTGCCGTTGCAGATGCTCAGGTTGATGGCGTAGACGAACTTCGTGTTCGGTGTCGGCCGGTGATCCCCGATCTCGACGTCCGCGCCGTAGCTCTTCTTGGCTTCCGCCTGCAGGCGTTCGAGGACCTTCTTCTTGTCCTCTGGGGACAGCTCCTTGTAGTGGCGCTGCATCAGCTCGTCCGCGCTCACCTTCGGGCCGCCGAAGAGCGGAGAGAGAGCGGCCCCAAACGCAGTCACGCCAAGCGTGGCGCCCAACCCCTTGACGAGACGTCGGCGACTGAGACCGCTCTTCGTCTCCGCTGTGCTGTTTTCGCTCATCGTCCCTCTCCCGACCGGGCGACTTCACCCTTTGCCCCGGCGGAGCCGGTGTTCATGGGGACCAGGAAGCGATCGCGCGCCTTGAACTTCGGGCGCATGTGCGGGAACTTCGGATCGTGCGGGTCGTGGCAGTGCGTGCACTGGTTGCGCACCTGCTCACCCCGCGTCGTATCCCAGTAGCCCGACATGCCGCCGTGCGCGCCGTGTTCGTAGTTGCGCGCCTGTGTGCCGTGGCACTGCGCGCAGAGCTCCTGCACCTGCTCGTAGGCGATGCTGCGTCCGTCAGCGAGCCGCAACGTGTCGTAGTTCTTCTCGTTGTGGCACGAGAGACACGTCAGCGAGGCGTGCGAGACCTCGAGACCCTGGTGGAAACTGGCGAGCGTCGCGCCGCTGCGCTGCGAAGCAACGGGCTCCTTCATGGAGTGGCACGTGGAGCACGCGACGGTTGCGCGCGCGCCATGGACGTCCGGGGGCCCGGCCTCGATGCGCGGTACACCGGGCACCGGCAGGATGCGGACGCCCGTCGCCGTGCCGGGGGGCGGCGGCGCCGGGGCCACGAGGACCTCCGTGTCCTGTTCGCACCCGGTCAGGGGCAAGCCCATGAGAAGCACGACCAGCGCGACCGGGAGTCGCAGCCAGTCGCAGGAAATGGATCGTTCGGCGCGTGCCATTGTCATCCGCCAGGGGTCGCTCGGAAGCCCCTCCAGGCCCCGATGGCCCGCACCGTACGGGCGCTCTGGATCAATTCAAGATAAAACAATCGTTTTTTCTTTTTTAAGCGGGCGAGGGGAGATACCGTCTCGCTCGTCGCAACCCGGGAGGCGCTGCCATGGCCGTCGGCGGACTCGTCGTTTCCTTCTCCTCCGACCCCGCACTGCGGGCCGCTGCCGAGGACCTGATCCGCAGCGAGCCCCGTCTGGAGACGGGGCCCGGCGAGGGGGTTCGTCTCGCCCTGGTGGCGACGACCGACACGTTGGGTGAAGGACACGACCTCTGCCAGGCACTGCTCGCGCATCCCGGCGTCGTCAACCTCGAGGTGGCGTACGTGGCCCCCGAGGAGCCGCACGAGACAGGAGTGAAGTGATGGGAACCGATCGCCGCACGTTTCTCAAGCAAGCCGCCATGGCGGCCGCCGCCGCTGCGCTCACCCCCGCGCCGCTTGCCTTCGCGCGCGAAGGAGCGGGTGCCGCAGCGTCCGACGGTGTCACATGGGACAAGGCGCCGTGCCGCTTCTGCGGGACCGGCTGCCACGTGCAGGTCGGTGTGAGGAAGGGGCGCGTCGTCTCCATCGCCGGCGACACGGAAGCCGACGTCAACAAGGGACTGCTGTGCGTCAAGGGCTACCACGTCGGCATGTCGCTCTACGGCAAGGACCGCCTGACGGAGCCGCTGCTGCGCAAGGGCGACGGCTACGTACCGATCAGCTGGGACGCCGCGATCGACGTCATCGCCCGGCGCATCATGAAGGCGCCCGAGCGCTTCGCGTTCTACGGCTCCGGCCAGTGGACGATCCCCGAAGGCTACGCCGCGCAGAAGCTCATGAAAGGCGGCCTCGGGAACAACCACATCGATCCGAACGCGCGCCTGTGCATGGCGTCGGCGGTAACAGGGTTCATCGCGACGTACGGCGTCGACGAGCCGGCGGGTTGCTACCAGGATCTCGACGAGTGCGATGTGCTCATCACGTGGGGCAACAACCCGGCGGAGATGCACCCCGTGCTCTTCTCGCGTGTGATCGATCGCCGCTCCAAGGGCGAGACCGTCAGAATCATCGACATCGGCACGCGCCGGACGCGCACGACCGACCAGGCCGACGAGTACCTGGAGATGGAACCCCACGGCGACGTGGCGATCGCGCTGGGCATCCTCAACTACCTGCGCGTCAACGACGCGTGGGACAAGGAGTTCGTCGAGAAGCACTGCGCCTTCCGCGGCCACGGCGCGAAGCCCACGCTCAAGGGCGAGGCGATCAGCTTCGAGGAGTGGACCGAGCGCATCGCCAAGTACACGCCCGAGCACGTCGAGAAGCTCTCCGGCATTTCTGCCGAGAAGATCAAGATGCTCGGCGCGCTCTTCGCGGATCGCAACGTGCGCATCACCAGCCTGTGGTGCATGGGCATGAACCAGCACACGATGGGCACTGCGATCAACACCCTGGTCCACGGGGTCCACCTCTTCAGCGGTCACTTCGGAAAGCCCGGGGACTCGCCCACGAGCCTCACGGGCCAGCCCTCGGCGTGCGGCACGGTGCGCGAGGTCGGTACACTCGCCCACGCTCTGCCGGGCGGCCGCCTGGTCGCCAAGGACGTCCACCGCAAGCAGTGCGAGGACCTCTGGCAGCTCAAGCCGGGGAGCATCAACCCCAAGCCCGGCTACCACACCGTCAAGATGTGGGAGCAGTTCACGAAGCCGGCGGCGGACGGTGGCGACGTGGACACACTCTTCGTACAGGTCACGAACCCCGGGCAGACGCTGCCGAACCTCAACCACCTGTTCAACGACAAGGCGACGATGAAGGAGAAGTTCCTCATCGTCTCGGACTGCTATCCGACGGCCACGACGCGCCTGGCCGATCTCATCCTCCCGGCGGCGATGTGGGTCGAGAAGAACGGCGTCTACGGCAACTCGGAACGCCGCACGCAGCAGTGGTTCAAGATGGTCGAGCCGCCCGGCCAGGCGCGCGACGACACCTGGATGACGATCGCCATTGCGCACCGCCTCATGGAGCTCGGTCACCCGGGCATGAAGCGCCGCGACGGCACCTTCCTGTTCCACACGGCGGACGAGAACGGCAAGGAAGTGCCCGTCTGGAAGTGGGAGCACTACTACGACGTCAACGTGGACAAGGCCCTGTTCGAGGAGTACCGCCCGTTCACGCGCATGAAGCACAAGGACATCGCGCCCTACGACGTCTACGTGAAGTCGCGCGGACTGCGCTGGCCCGTCGTGCGGCAGAAGGACGGCTCGTGGCGAGAGACGCGCTTCCGCTTCTCCGCCTTCGATGATCCTTACGTAAAGGAAGGCCAGGACTTCGAGTTCTACCACTCCACGAGCGGCGACGGCCGCGCGCAGATCTGGGCGCACGAGTACCAGCCCCCGCCCGAAGTGCCCGACGACGAGTACCCGCTCTGGCTCTGCACCGGCCGCGTGCTCGAGCACTGGCACACGGGGACCATGACGCGCCGGGTCGAGCCGCTTGCCCGCGCGATGCCGACGGCCTACGTCGAGGTACACCCCGAAGACGCCAAGCAGCTCGGCGTTCGAAACGGCCAGATGGTGATCGTCGAGTCACGTCGTGGTTCGACGGAGCTCCCGGTCTGGACGACCGGCCGGGGGAACCCGCCGCGGGGGACGATCTTCGTTCCGTTCTTCGACGAGACCCGGCGCATCAACGACGTGACGCTGCACCTGCACGACCCCTTCTCGAAGCAACCTGACTACAAGAAGTGCGCGGCGCGCATCCGGAAGGCCTGATGCGATGACCGAGGCGACGTACACAGCCGCAGGGCTCGACCGGCGTGGACGGATGCTGATCCTCGCGGGTGTGTTTGCGCTGGCGGTGATCGGCTACTTCGTCGGGCTACGAGCGGGCGTTCCCGAGGGCCGGCCGGGAATGCAGGACGCGGCGCGCGCGGTCGAGATCGCACCGCCGACCGAGGACGTGTACGCGGCCATGAGCTACGCCGACGTCGGCGCGGGTCGCTTGCGCAGCCGCCGGGCGAGCCAGACCTGGGAGAGCATGACCGCCGCGTTGCGAGCAGCCGAGAAGAAGCCCGTCACCGACGTGGCAACCCGCGGACTCTCGCTGGATGTGCGTGCACAACGGCGTGCCTTCAACGGGGCGCCCCCCGTGATCCCGCATGACTCGCTCGGGCTCGACGACAAGGCGTGCCTTGCTTGCCACGGCAAGGAGCTTGCCATCGGCGATCGCGTTGCGCGCGCCCTCCCGCACGCGCACCTCATCAACTGCCGCCAGTGCCACGCGCCGCAGGGACCAGCGATCTTCCAGGACCTCGGCGGACTCCTGGCGAAGAGCAGCTGGGAAGGCGTCGCCGCGCCGCGCGAGGGACCGCGCGCGACGCCCGGGGCGCCCCCGGCCGTGCCGCACACGCTGCACATGCGCGACAACTGCATGGCGTGCCACGGCTCGTTCGGCTGGCCCGGCATGCAGACCTCGCATCCGGAGCGTAGTGCGTGCCTGCAGTGCCACGCGCCGACGCACGACCGGGCCCATCCCGGCAAGTCGCTCGCCTCCGAGCAGTTCCTGCCACCGCCCAAGATCGGACAGCGATGAGCACGGCGCCGTTGCTCCAAGCCAAGCTGGGCCCCGAGGATCGCGCAGACTACCTGCGCGACCTCTCGGCGCTCGTCGAGCTGGAGTCGGCGCAGGTCGAAGACGACGCAGGGACCCGCGCATGCCGGCTCGACGAGGCGTTCGAGGCGTTGGAGAACGGCGCCGCGCACCGCGCGCTCTTGCGTTACCGCTACGACGGCCGCCTGTGGTTCGACACGCTGATCCCCGACTTCGACGGCGTCCGCCTCGTGCGCATCGCCGAGGACGACGTGATTCGTCAGGATGTAGGCGGCGAGTAGATCACGTAGGGGAGAACCTTGTGTGCTCCCCCGAGCACCTGCCTTCGCGGACGGGCTCAAGGCCCGTCCCTACAGGTTCTTCCACGCGCACGCGTCGTTTACTCCGATAGACTCCCGCGCGTGTGTTTCCTGCTCCTGCACCACCAGACGCGCGAGGATCGCTCCCTCGTACTGCTCGCGAATCGTGACGAGTACTTCGACCGTCCCTTCGACGCACCCGCCTTGCGCGATGAGGCCGCGGGCATCGTCGCGCCGCGGGACGAGCGCGCCGGCGGTACGTGGCTCGGTGTGAACCACTACGGTGTCGTTGCGGCCATCACGAATCGCCGCGCCCCCGAGCCGACGGTTCCCGTGCCGAGCCGCGGCGACCTCGTCATGGACGCGCTCGCACACAGCGGCGCGCCGGCGGCCGTCGATGCCGTGCAGCACCGCTTGGCCGGCGAAGCGTTCGCCGGGTTCAACCTGCTGCTTGCCGACGGGCATGACGCCTTCGTCGTTCGTCACGACCCGTCGGACCACGGCGAGGCGAAGGTCGGCGCCGTGATCGAGCTCTCCCCCGGTGCGCATGTCCTCACGAACCTGCATGAGCTCAACGAGTTCGTCGTTCCGCTCGACGGGCTTCCGAATCCCGAGGAACCCATCGAGGCGACGCTGATGCGTCTCGAGATCCTGGCGCGCGACGACCAGACACCGTTGCCGGGCGATCACCGCATCCTCAAGCGCGAAGCGAATCGCGGAACGGTGTGCAGCGCCGTGATCGCCCAGAGCGAGGATCCGGCCGTGCCGCGCGTGTTCCGCTTCGCCAACGGCCGCCCGGGGGAGGCGCCCTTCGAGCCCGTCGATCTGCCGCCGATACAATCGCCCGCATGAAACCTCTCGTCGCCGGTGTCGTGTGTCTCCTGCTCTTCGCGACGGCGTCTGCCGAGGAGAAGCCGCTCGATGCCGCGTGGCAGGCGAAGTGGCGCGCGGCCATCGTTCCTGCGGAACCGGAGCGCGCGTGGCGGCGGGTTGGATGGCGCGCGACGCTGTGGAGCGCGGTCGTCGAGGCACACGCTCAGGAGAAACCCATCCTCCTTTGGGCGATGAACGGCCATCCGCTGGCGTGTACCTGAAACAACGGCGTGCGAGGCCGGCAGGCTGCCTGGTCGAACCCCCGCTTGCAGAAGCTGGCGCAGTCTTTCGTTCCCGTCGCCGACGAAGTGTGGTTCCTGCACAACCGGAAGGGGCCGGAGTGTGACTTCTTTCGCTCGTTCTGCGAAGAGGGCCACTACGGCGGACGTCAGAAACCGACGAGCACGCGGCAGGGGATCTACTGCGCGGCGCCGAGCGGCGTGTTCCTTGCTTCGGTGAACAGCACGGATCCGAAGCGACTGGAGGCGATGCTCACGCAGGCCCTCGAGCGCTGGAGAGAGTTGCCCGAGGCCGAGCGCTACATGAAGGACCCGCCGAAGGCGGGCGCCACGGACCGGTTCCGCACCGACAGTCGCTATCCGGCCAATGGACTCGTCCTGCGTGTCTACACCCGCGATCTACCGCGCAAGAACCCGAAGCACCGCGGCTGGCGCGCGAAGGCATGGAACGAGGACTTCGCCTGGTTCACCGCCGACGAGGCGCGCACGTTCGTCCCGACCCGGCGGGAGGTCGGGGCGCGCCGCACGATCGACGCGCAGCTCGCCGGCCGGCTCGCGCGCTGCCACCTCGTAGACAACGTGTTCGGCCAGACACGTCCCTTCCGGAAGGGCGAGATCAAGACGGCTGAGCTGACCAGCCGTATCGAGCGGATCGAAGGCACGCAGGTCCATGTGGTGTTCGAGGGCGAGACGCACGCGGCTGCCGAGGGCTCCTGGAACATGGGCGGCTTGCGCTTCGAGAAGAAGAAGATGACGCGCGGCTACAAGGCACGCCTACGCGGCACCGCTGTCTTCGATACGGCCACCAAGCGCTTCACCTCCTTCGAGCTCGTTGTCGTGGGTGACCGCTGGGGCGGCACGCAGTACAACGCGCGCGACGACGACCTCGAGCCGGCGGCGATGGGCGTTGTTTTCGTGCTCGCGGGTGACAGCGCGTCCGACCGCGTGGCGCCCGCGCACTACTGGTCTTATTGACGACCGCTACTCCCGACCGAGCACGCGTGCGATGCGTGACGGAGCGATCGCTTGGGCGACCCGCCACGCGGGGTATGCGCTCAGCGGGATCAGAACGGCGGCAAGTGCCGCGAGGCCCGCGTACATCCAGTACGGGTCGTGCAAGGGCATCCGGTAGTGGTTCGCTTCCTGGACACGAGCAAGGATCCCGCGCGCGATGAAGGGCGCGGCGGGAATGGCGAGGAGGATCGCGAGGTAGCCGCGTGCGACGACCTCGGTGACGCAGAGCCCGATGACCTTGCCGTCCTTCCAACCCAAGGCGCGCAAGATGGCGAAGTCGCGCGCCCGTTCCGAAGCGTCGAGGGAAGCCAGGATGCCGAGGAAGATGACCGCCACGATGACGGCCAGCGTCACGGCGAGCATGAGCACGAAGCGGGCGCCGCTGAAGGTGCCCTCTACGTGCTGTCGCGCGTCGCCGAGATAGACGACAGAGGCGACGTCCGGGATGTCGTGCAGCGACGCAAGCAGCTCTTCGCGCGGTAGATCGGAAGAGACGTGCACGCCTGTCGAGAGCTCCGGCAGTTCGTAGAGCGCGCGCCCGGTCTCGAGCGGGAGGACCATGAGTCCGAGGCTCACGCCCTCGAAGATGCCTGCGACCTCGAGGTCGATGCCTTCGGGCGCGTTGTAGTAGGGGTAGCAACGCACGCGATCCCCGACGGCGAGCCCGAGATCGTCGGCATGCCAGCGATCCACGTAGAGCTCCGCCGCGTCGTCGGTCGAGAACGCACGGCCCTC
>JANQJW010000071.1 GCA_028281445.1 Planctomycetota bacterium
CCGCCGACTCCGCCTGCGGGGGCCGGTGATCCGCAGGCGCTGCTGCGCACGCTGCCGCCCGTCAACGAGGTCCTCGAAGGCGTCGGAGAGAGCCACCTCGCCCAGGCCCCGCGCGAGGAGTGGGTCGAGGAGATCCGCCAGTCGCTCTCCGACCTCAGGGCGCGCGTCCTGAGCGGCCACATCGGCCCCGTCGTGCTCGAGAAGCAGAAGAAGCCCGAGGCGCTGCTGGCTGCCGCGCTCCGACGCATCGAGCGCAAGCGCGATCCGGGCTGCGTGCGTGTGGTCAACGCCACGGGCGTCGTGCTGCACACCAACATCGGTCGCGCGTCGATGCCGCCGTCCGTGCTCGAAGCGCTGCAGGAGCACGGCCGCGGCTACCAGCTCCTGGCCGCCGACGCGATGGGGGGCGAGCGCTCGGGCCGCGAGCGCCACGTCGAGCGTCTCTTCCAGCAGCTCACCGGCTGCGAAGCCGCCACGGTCGTCAACAACAACGCCGCCGCCACGATGATCGCGCTCGCCGCGGTCGCGGAAGGCCGCGAGGTCGTGGTCGCACGCGGACAGCTCGTCGAGATCGGTGGCGCGTACCGCATCCCCGAGGTGATGGAGCAGTCCGGCGCGATCCTGCATGAGGTTGGAACGACCAACCGCGTGCACCTCCGCGACTACGAGAACGCGATCAACGAGAACACCGCCTGCTTGATGCGCGTGCACACCTCGAACTACGAGGTGCAGGGCTTCACCGGCGAGGTCTCGATCGAGGACATGGTCGGGCTCGCCAAGCAGTACGGCATCCCCGTCGTCGACGATCTCGGCAGCGGCGCGCTCGTGTCCTTGAAGGATCAGGGCGTGCCGGGCGAAGAACCCTTGATCAGCGAGAGCATCAAGGCCGGCGTCGACCTCATCACGGCGTCGGGCGACAAGCTCATCGGCGGTCCGCAGATGGGCATCATGGTCGGGACGCGCGAGATGATCGCGCGCGTGCGCCGCCATCCGCTCTACCGCGCGATCCGCTGCGACAAGCTCACGCTCATCGCGATGGAGGCGACGCTGCGTTGCTTCCTTCATCCCGAGAAGCTCAAGGAGACGCATCCGACCTACGCGATGCTCACCGCCGACAAGGGCGTGCTCGAGGCACGCGCGAAGGCCCTGGCCGACCGCCTCGGCGAGTTCGACGCCGAGGTCGCGGCGGTCCCGGGCAACGACACGGTGGGGGCGGGCTCGCTGCCGACCGTCCAGATCCCGGGCGCTGTCGTGCGGATCAAGAGCCAGCAGATGGAGGCGGGCGAGCTGGCGCAGAACATGCGCCTCTACAACCCCCCGGTGTTCACCACCGTCCACGACCATGCGGTCCACATCCACGTGCGGACCTTGCAACCCGGGGACGAGGAAGACGTCGTTAGGGCGGTCGAGCACGCGCTCGCCGAATGACGGCCAAGACGAGACAACCATGACCGAGCAAGACACGCAGACCGTACGCCTCACGCAATACGCCAGCGCCGGCGGGTGAGCGGCCAAGCTCGGCAAGGCACAGCTCGATGCCTTGTTGGCGCCCGTGCGGCTGCCGGAACACCCCGACGTCCTCGTCAGCTCCGATACCGCGGATGACGCGGGCGTCGTCAAGATCCGCGACGACCTCGCGCTCGTGAAGACGGTCGACTTCTTCCCGCCGATGGTCGACGACCCCGTGTGGTTCGGACGGGTCGGCGCGGCGAACAGCATCTCCGACATCTACGCGATGGGCGGCGTGCCCGTCGCGGCGGTGGCGGTCTATGCGCTTCCGGTCGACGTACCGGAGTGGGTGCCGGCCGCGATCCTCAATGGCGCCATCGAGAAGATGAGCGAAGCCAACATCCCGCTTGTGGGCGGGCACACCGTCAAGGACACCGAGATCAAGTTCGGCCTCGCCGTCACCGGCACCGTGCACCCCGACGAGATCGTCGAGAACAAGGGCACGGAGCCCGGCGACGTCCTCGTGCTGACCAAGCCGGTCGGCAGCGGATTCCTGTGCACCGCCATCAAGGGCGGGCGTCTGCCCGAAGCCGAGACCCTGCGCGTGATGGAGGTGATGGCCGAACTCAACGCAGGCGCGGGCGCCGCGATGACCGAGGTCGGCGTGAACGCCGCGACGGACCTGACGGGCTTCGGCATCGTCGGCCACGCGGCGGGCATGGGGGCAGCTTCGGGCACGACGCTGCGCATCGAGGCCGCAAAGGTGCCGTGGATCGAGGGCCTCGAGCCCTACATCACGCCGCAGAACACGTGCGGCGGGCTGAACAAGAACATGAGCTACGCCGAGAGCCACGTTGCATGGAAGGGCGGCACGGAGGAGCAGCGCAAGGTGCTTGCCGATCCCCAGACGAGCGGTGGGCTCTTGATCTCCGTGCCCGCCGGCAAGCTCGACGAGCTTCTCGACTCGCTCGAGCGGCATGGCGTCGAGACGCGAGCCGTCGTCGGTGAGGTCCTCGAGCGCGGCGAGCACTCGGTCGAGGTCGTCTAGCGGCGCACGAGCCTCAGGAAGACGAACGCCAGCACCCCGGCGACGGCGATCCACGCCCACATCGGCACGCCGCTGCCTTCGTCCGGCGGTAGGGGCGCGAAGTCGTCTTCGGGATCCGCGTCTCCGGTCTCGATTCGCTTGAGACGCTCCAGGCGCGGCTTGGGATCTTGAATCGGTGCGCGCTTCGGCGGTGTGCGGCCCTTGGTGCGCAATGCGTCGTCCAGCTTCGTGCGTGCCTTCTCGATGTTGCGGCGGAACATCTCGAAGTCCTCGATCGGGCTCTCCGCCATGCGCTCGATCGTCGCGAAGATCCACTCGGCGTCCTCGAAGCGGCCCAGGTCGGCGGCGATGCCTACGCCGGTGAGCGCCCCGCCGCGCACGGCGCCGTCCTTCAACGCGCGCTCGATGAACTCCGGGTCGCGCAGCGCCAGGAGGTAGATCTCGAGCGCGATCTCTAGCTTGTCCGCGACGAACGCGCTCGAGCCCATCGAGAGGTACGTGTCGAACATGCCTTCGCCCGCGCGGTCGCGAGCGGCGCGCAGGAGGTCATCGTAGAACGCGTCCGGCCCCTTGCCGCGCGTGGGGCCGATCGCGCCGTTCTTCATGAGCTTGCCGTGCTCCGCGTAGACGCGCCACACCGTCCAGTACGTACGATCCTCGTCGTTCTTCGCGAGCTCGATGGCTTGATCGGCCGCGCGCATGGCCGATGCCCGATCCCTGCCGCGGGCGTACAGCCGCGCCGCGCGCTCCCAGTAGCCGCGCCGGATGACGAGGGCATCCTGCGTCGTACCCGCAAGCTTCTCGAGCAAGGCGGCGGCTTCCCGGTAGCGGCCGCCCGCTTCGTGCCAGTCGGCGCGCAGGACCGGGACCTTCTCGTCGATGATCTCCGCGAGCAGCGACCAGCGTCGCGCGTCCTCGTGGCTCGTGCGCTTCGGCCAGGAGCGATCCGCCCAGTCGTCGAGCTCCTTCAGCGCCTGCTCGACGGCCTGGTAGCGGCCGCGCCAGCTCTCACGCTGTGCGACCGTGAAGATCGCAACGGCGCGCGTCGGGTCGTTCGTGGGATAGGCCTCCGCGACAACGCCGTAGACCCGGAACGCCTCCTTCTTGTCCTTCACGCGGTGGTAGAGGACATGCGCCGCCGCCAGTAGCGCGTCCCCGCCGAGGCGCGTGCCCTCGCGCCGACGGCCGAACGCCGTCATCTCGTCGCACCACACCCGGAGCCCGACGTTGTCCGAGCTGCGGAGCGGCTCGTACCACGGCAGCTCGGAGGAGGAGACCGTGTTGTCGGGGAACGGCGGGTCGAGCCGCATGTCGGGACGCTCCTCCCCGCGGGCGGCGGATGCCGCCACGAGGAGGAAGCAGAGGGCAAGGGCCAGGCCGCGCATCAGGAGCCGGCTCCGGCGAGCGGGTCGTCGAGCGGGCCCGTGGGGGCGTCGCCGAGGTCGTCCGACGAGTCGGGTTCTTCCTCGGGCGGCAAAGCGTCGGGGTCCTCCGCGTCGCCGAACTCGGGCTCGTCTTCGGGCGCCTCCTCCGGCTCTGGCGCGGGCTTCGGTTTCTCCGGCGGCTCGACCTCGGGCGGGAGCTTAGGGAAGAAGCCGAGCTTCTTGGACAACGCCCCGCTGCAGCCGGCGTCCTCGCAGCTCCCCTCGGTGAGGTGGAAGTAGCCCGCCAGCGGCGCATTGCGCTGGAACTCGATGTCTTGCGTACCGCAGTCCACGGTCACGGTCCCCTTCTCGTGCACCTTGTACCGCGTCGTGGGGTTCTTCGTCCACCACGCCCACTCCTGCTTGATCCGGATGGTCGCGGTGGCCTTGAAGCGGCCCGCGAGGAAGTAGCCCTCCCACTGGATGCGCTTGCAGAAGTTGGGCACGAGCGTCTTGGAGACCTTGATGACCTCCGTGATCGTCACGCCGCTCGTCTCACCGCGGGTGAGCTTGGCCTCGACTTCTGCAACGAGCCCCTTGAGCTTGAAGCCGCCGCTTGCCTGCAGCGTCCACTCCGTCTTGTCCGCGGCGTGCGCCTCGATCGTGATCGTGTCGTGCGACTTGCTGTGGGGGCAGTTCCAGACCTCGCCGGACGCGATCTCACGAAGCCAGAACTTGATCGGCTGGACCTCCGGCGCGCCTTCGACGCCGGCGATGCAGTCGCCCTTGTCCATGTAGATGCGGTCCTTGGACCCGCTTCGTGTCTTCAGCTTGTCGCCGATGATCTTCTTGATCTGCTCCGTCGTCGGCTTCGGACATCCGTCGCAGGTGTCCGCCGCCAGCGGCGGTGCCAACAGGAGGAGCAGGAGTCCGCTCCAGAGGAAGAGGAGTCGTGTTCGAGCGTGCGGTTGCATGAGGCACTCCGTTCGCGCGGCCTTCGGGACTGCGGCCACGTTCAGGCCTCGCACCGCGCCGTGCATCGGTCACGCGTCGCGCCCCGTCTCCCCGTAGAATTGGCGGCGGAGGACGATGCAGTCGGACGACGGCACTCTGGAGGACGGGACCCGGCCCGAGGAACGCTTCGGCGCCCTCGAAGACGGCTTCGTTGCCCTGAGCGCCGACAGCGACGTCCTCGCGTCGGAACGCGCCGAGCGGCTCGCAGCCTTCGAGCAGGAGCTGCTCGCGTTCAGCACGGAGCAGGCCAAGCATGATCCCGCCTTCGGCGGCGACAAGGGCCATCCCGCGCTCTCGCTCGGCAGCACGTGGCGCGACCTCATGGAAGACCAGGGCCTCGACGAGGAGGCCAACGCCGCCGAGGCCTTCGTCGACGATCTCATCCAGGACGAGGCCGTCGATTGGTTCGAGACGACCGACGCGGCCGCCGCGAAGGGCGACGCTGCCGAGTGCTTCGAGAAGCTGACCGAGGCCACGATGCTCGGCCGCGAAGCGCTCGCGCGGCAGCGCTACCCGTCGCTGCCCGTCGGCGTCGGCCCGCAGCAGGCGAAGCTCCGGCAGGCCTTCCTCGACGCGATCCAGCGCGACGAGCCCGATGCTTGGACGCGCCACAAGTGGGGGGTGCACCTCGTCGACACGGCCGAGGTCGTCATGACCGCCATCGACGAGCTCGAGCCGGCGCGCGCCGTCATGCACCTCGACATGACGATCGACGACCTGCGCTGGTACCTGCACAACGCCGCCACGCTGCCCGCCACGCGGCGGCGCCTCAAGCGCAAGCTCCGCATCCTCAAGCGCGAGCGCCAGGAACGCGACCTCCAAGGCAAGCTCTACGCGCGCTTCGGCAAGCAGCGCGTTCGTCAGTTCGACAAGCTCATCGTCTGGCTGATCTTCTTCGTGATCGGCGCGCTGTTCTACGAGGTCTTCTTCGCGCCGTCGCTGCGTACGCGCCTCTTCCTGCTCGTCGGCGACACGTTCGCCTGCCTGCTCTTCCTGCTCGACTTCTTCGTGCGGCTCTATCACGTCCGCGGCAAGAGCACCTGGTTCGTGCGCCACTTCTTGATCGACTTCCTGCCATCGATCCCGTTCACGCTGATCGGCATCCGCATGGGCATGATCGCGCCCACGGATCTCGTCGGCATCGCCAAGGGGCAGTCGGTCCGCGTGGTGCGTATCGCGCGGCTCCTGCGGCTCTTCCGCCTGACGCGCTTCGCGCGCGCCCTGGGCTTCCTTGCGCGCGGCTTCGATCGCATCGCGCGCCGCTACGGGCACCTGCTCAACCACAACATCGTGCTCTACCCGAATCGCCAGGAGCGCAAGGTCGCGGAGCGTGAGCGCCAGAGCCTCGCCACGCGCGCCTGGCGGCTGCGCTCGCGCCTGAGCGACGAATGGCGGCGCCTGCTGCAAGACGCGCCGTCTTCCGCGCGCGCGGCCGTGGCGCTCACGCGCGTCGAGGGGCTCGAAGCCGCACGCGACGCCGGCCACACCGAGCGCCCGGCACGCGCGGCCGGCCTGGCCGTCTCGTCGGTACGTGACATTCCCGCGGAGGAGCTGCTCCGCAAGATGCAGGCGCTGACGGCCGGTGAGATCGAGGCCGATGTCGGGCCCGACTTCGTAGCGCGCTGCGCGCGCGCGACGCGGGTCTTTCACCGCATTCCGCTTCGCTGGCTGCCGATCATCCGCAAGGCCGTGCCGCGCCTGACGCCTGCGATGTCCGACGCGCAAGTCACGGCGGCGGCCTCGCACCGCATCTCGGGCGAGCTGCAGCGCCATCTCGATCGTCGCTTCTGGGTCGCGGACCTCCACGGCACCGTTACGCCGTCGGAGTTCGTGGACCGCGTCGGCAGCGCGATGGTGCGGAGCTCCTCGCGCCCGGCCTACCGCCTCCTGCTCTTCGGTTTCATCTACCTGACCGTCCGCTTGGCGAGCAACCTCGCCGGCTTCGGGCTGCCTCAGTTCATCGAGAGCCTCGTCAACAACACGTTGCTCGTGCTCGGCAGCATCTGCTTCGTCATCCTCGGCTTCGGCTGGTGGATGAAGCGCCTCGCCGGCCAGGCGACGACGTTCTACGAGGACACCGCGCACGCGCAGTTCCTCTCGCTCACCGAAGGCATCAAGGGCCGCTACCTCGAACGCGACGCCACGATCCTCGACCGGCGCGTCTTCGGACCCGAGGAGGTCGTGCAGGACGAGCCCTTCGCCGGCGGTGCGCCCGCACGACAAGAGGCGTTCGTGAGCGCGGTGCGCTCCTGGCTCATTCGCGCGCGCGCGGCGACGGAGATGAAGGAGGTCCCCGTCGAGATGCAGCGCGCCGTGTTGCTCTACCGCGACGGGCTTGACGGCGCGTTGCTGTGTGATTCCGACATCCGCACGACGAGCCAGCTGCTGGGCAACCCGGCGCTGCGCGAGCTGCGCGGGCTCTCGGGCCGCGTCGACAAGCGCGAGCAGAAGGCCTTGCGTGCGCTGGATCTCAGCCGCGCGCGGACGGCGCTGCGTGGGCCGTATCTCTGGTTCTCCTTCATCACGAAGGCCATCGCCCAGACGACGGCGCGCTTGATCGTGGAGTACAACCGCAACGCGATCCCGCTGTCCGAGCTGCCGTTCGTCGCGATGCCCGAGCGCCGCCGCTACGAGGCGTGGGTCAAGTCCGGCGAGCCCGAGGTCAAGCCCGACGAGCGAGGTGAGGTCGACGCCGTCCGCGGGGGCTACGTCACGACGGCATTCACCGCGCTGCACTTCCTCGATGACGACCCGGCGCGCGACCACGAGGTGGCCGAGCGCTTCGGGCCGGCCGTGCTCGAGAACCTCGTGCGCGATCGCAAGGCGCTCTTCCGCGAGATCTTCGGCACGTATCCCCTGCACACGCGCAGCAAGGAATCGCGTGTCCTCAACCTCTACCGCGTGTATCAGAGCTGGCTCGGCGGCGGGCGCGCGTTCCTGATTCCTCTCCGCGTGCTCTGGCGCTGGATCTACCAGGCCGGCCGGTTCCTGCGCTGGCTGGTGCGCTCCATCGGCGAGATCCGCACGCCGCGGCGCTACGGCTACCAGGGCGGCAAGCCGAGCGCGGACTTCGCAACCGCCCTGCGCAAGGTCGGACGCATGCGTGGTCCGATCGTGGGCGCCACGCTCTGGCTGCGGGCGCGCTTCGACGCCGAGTACCTAGGCGTACACCTGCCGGGCACGGACGCGAGCGGTCTCGAAGACGCGGACTGGGCGCGCGACCTCGAGTTCCTCGGCGCCCCGCCCAAGCACGTACGCCGCTTCGAAGAAGAACAGAGCCGCGCCGAGGCCGACGCGCGGCGCCTCGCGCGCCTTGTCGAGAGCGGCTTGTTCCGCGAGGTGGCCGAGGCGATCACCGTTCCCGAAGCCGAGCTCGGACGCGAGCACATGCGCGCGGCGCTATGCGCCTACCGCGCCGACTTCCACGGCATCCGTACGTTGCTCTCGTGCCAGGCGATCCTCGAGGAGACGACCGCACGCGCGCTCGACACGCCGCCGCAGCCGCGACCGCTCTGGCCGCGCCCCGCGCTCAAGCGCGCGTTCAAGCGTTGGTGGAAGAAGTACGGCAGCGACGAGAAGGAGGCCCGGCGCTCCGTGTGGCGGGCCGTCGCCTTCAACCGCGGCGGCGCGGGTGATGCGCTGCGCGCCTGGGCGAAGCACGGTGTCGAGGGCGCGCAGCGCGAAGGCGTTGCGCTGCTGGCCGACTTCCTGCGCCACCCCGGCCGGATCTCCGAGCAGCTCGTCACGCTGCGCACGGTGCAGACCTTGGCCCTGATCGACATGCTGAACTACCGCGAACACGTCTACCGCCTCGGTGCCTACGAGGAGCTGGGAGACGATGCGGGCGATGCGTTGCGGCTGCTGGACGAGGAAGCGCCTCCGGGTGAGGCGGTAGCCCCCGCCGGGTAGCTCTTTCGGGTACTTTTTGGTGGTGATGAACACCACTCGCGCCCTCGTTCCCCTGGCTCTCCTGCTCTTCGCGCTGCCCGCCCGTGCGGAGGTCGACGAGAAGCAATTCAACGACGCCAAGAAGGCGGCGAACCGCTACATGAAGGTCGCCGGCGAAGGCATCAAGAAGGAGCGCGCGCTGCAGGTGCTCGCGCGCGATGACAGCCTGCGTGCGGCGCAGGTCCTCATCAAATGGGTCAAGGCGTCCCAGGCATTGCGCGAGCGCGAGCTGATTCCCGCGTACGCCGAAGCGAAAGAGCGGCTCGACCAGGTCGTCGGGCAGCTGCAGAAGGCGTACGTCGAGAAGTACACCGACACGAACAAGAACGGCCAGTACGACAAGGGTGAGCCCTTCAAGGACAACGTCAAGAAGAACGGGAAGCGTGACGGTTGGCCGCCGCGCACGATGGACGCCAAGCACAAGAACTCGTGGGAGACGCTGAAGAAGAAGAAGGCGCTCGCGGAGAACTGGCTCCAGGTCGAGGACATGGTGCTCGCCTCGATCGGTCGCGCGTTCGAGTACACAACCGACGTCGAAGCTCTGCGCTGGCTGGCCAGTGAGGGCGTCGACGCGCTCGACAAGGCCAAGGAGCCGGGCCCCGTGCGTCTGGGGCTCGTCGGCGGCCTGATCCGCCTCGACGGCAAGTGGTGCATCGACAAGCTCATCGAGCTCGGCGGCCCGGAGGGCGACATCCGCGCGCGCCTGCGCGTCATCAACTGGGCGGGCATGGCCAAGTCCAAGGAGGCCTGGAAGCTCGTTGTCGGAG
Organism: Planctomycetota bacterium; assembly: GCA_028281445.1. GTDB lineage: Bacteria > Planctomycetota > PLA2 > PLA2 > JAEUHO01 > JANQJW01. The sequence goes on from JANQJW010000071.1 coordinate 9,591, forward strand.
CGCTCAAGGGCAAGCACGTGGTCGTGCAACGCGCCGCCGTCGCCGCGCTCAAGAACTACGACGATCCGCGGGCGGTCAAGCTGCTCATCGATGCGCTCGGCAAGGCCAAGGGACTGCTGGCCCAGGAGATCGACCGCGTCCTCTTCTGGTACGTCGGACACGCCTTCGAAGGCGACGTGAAGATCTGGCGCAAGTGGTGGAAGCACGAGGGCGAAGGCTGGCTCGAGAAGAAGCCGACCGAACGCCACAAGCCCAAGAAGGTCACGAAGTCACACACGACGACGGCGATTCCGACGACGTTCTACGACATCCCGACAGAGTCCAAGCGCATCGTCTTCGTGCTGGACCGCTCCGGTTCGATGAAGGAGAAGGCGCGGCACGTACCGAAGAAGAACCCCGCGAAGCCCAAACCGAAGAAGAAGGGGCCAGTGGTTACGGGCGACAAGCGCAAGAGCAAGAAGAGCGACAAGGACGAGAAGGAAGACGAAGACGGTCCCCTCGAGGGGTCCAACAAGCTCGAGGTGGCCAAGAGCAAGCTCGGTC
>JANQJW010000104.1 GCA_028281445.1 Planctomycetota bacterium
AGCGAGAGGCACCGGGCGACGGTGCTGATCAGGAGCGTCTTCGCGAGACCCGGCACGCCTACGAGGAGGCAGTGGCCGCGCGCAAAGATCGAGATCAGCAGCTGATCGATCACCTCGTCGAGGCCGACGATCACCTTGGACAGCTCGGCGCGGATGCGCTGGTGGGCTTCCTTTACACGCTCGGCTGCGTCGACGTCGGCAGCGGTCGGCTCCGGCGCTGCGCCTTCAGATTCCGTCATGGGGGTCGGCTCCCAGGGGCTTTGAGGCGGCCCGCGGGGCGGGCCGGCGACGCATTGAACCACGCCAAGTGGGCATGAGGTGCGGCCCGGGGCGGCGCTCGGGCCGGATTCCGACACCCGAGCGCGACGGGGCCGCTAGCGGCGTCGTTCCCAGTAGGCGATCGTGGTGGCGCTGACGGCGAGGATGCCCTTGCCCGGGATGGGAATCAGGTTGCCGAAGGGCGCTTCGGGGGCGATCTCCCGCAGCTTTGCCGGAATGTCCTTCGTGTTCAGGATCCCGACGTAGTGCGTGCCGTTGCGATCCCGATCGAACAGCTCGTAGATCGCGATGCCGTAGTAGGTGGGGACGAAGACTTCGCCCGCGGTCACGAGCGCACGCCCGTAGGGGTCGGGACCGAAGCCATCGACGGAGTGCTCTTCCCACAGCTTCACCAGCTTCGGGAGCTCCTTCCAGACGCCAGGCCGCGTCGTGCGCTCCTTGCGCAGCGGCCACTTCACCTCGCGCCGCTTGGCTTCGAGTGCGACCACGATCGGGCCGGGCGGATCGCTGCTCTCGCCCTTGCCGACCAGCACCAGCCGCGGCGGCTCCTTGCCCTTGCCTGGCGCGATGCCCGCGATGTGCTCGACGAGGAAGTCACTCGCGGTCATGAGGCGATCGGGGTTGTCGCAGCAATCCATCGTGCGGTGCGTGCCGCGCGGTCGGTCGAACAGCATGAGCAGCTCGTTGCCGTCGGTGGGGGTCACATAGCAGCGGTCCATCGTCAGGACCGGCGGTTCGTTGGCGAAGCTCGTCAGTCGCAAGCCCTCGTCCATGCTGTCCCGGTTGCGGCGCCTGCCGCGTTCGGTCTCGACGGCGCGGTTGTAGCGATAGATCCACTGGATGCGTCCGTCGCTCGCGTCGATTGCCGCAAGGATGCCGAGCGCCGTTGCCACGACGACGCGTCCTCGCGACGCGGCAACGGACGCAGGAATCACCTCGTCGAACCGTCCGGTCCGAACCGGCGTGCCGGTCCCCACGTGCGTACGCGTGACGGCCCTGCCCGTACGCGGGTCGAGTCCGAACACCCAGCCTTCCCAGCGATCGGTCGTGGCCTTTGCTGGCCGCACGCCGGCGACCCACACCAACCCGCGATACACGATGGGCGCGCCGTAGAGCCGCGTGTCTGGCAGGAGGCCCGTGCCGGTCTTCTTGCCGAGGTAGCCGCCGGCCTGCCAGATCGGCTGGAGCACCTTGCCGTTCCAGTGGAAGGCCTGGATGTGGTCGTCGCGCTTGGTCGCCGCCGGATCGGGGCGGCGCCGGCGGGGGAGGAAAGGGTTGCCGTCCGGCACGGCGGCCAACACGAGGTGGCCGTCCTCGACGGGGTGGAGCGTCAGCGTGTGGCCTTCGAGGAAGCCGAAGCGCTGCCGACGGTCTTCGTGGGTGTCCTGCCCGATGCCACCGAAGCGCGCGCGCGGGTAGGCGACCTCGATGCGCTCGAACAGGCGCCGGCCGTTCTCGATGTCGTAGACGTGCAGGTATTGCCCGTCGGAAACGAAAACGTACTCCTCTGTTGCCACCGCGCGCGGCGGCAGCCAGACGCTGGGACGGTCGCGCCGTCCGTGACGCGGATCCAGCGAGTCGACGAGGTCGTCTTCGGCGTCGGGCTTCTTGAACCAGCGCAGGACGAAGCGTGAGCCGAGCGCGGCGGGAAGCGCCGAGCGTGATGCGTTGCCGCCCGTCGTGAGCCATGTGGTGGGTGCGGCGGGCAGGCGCATCGCCGCCGCCGGGACGATGTCGGCGTCGGGCCCGCTGTTGGGGCCCGCCGCCTCGAGCGCCTCGCGCACCGTGGGTACGGCCGTCGCGTCGCGCGCGAGGGCGTGTGCGTGCCGCGTGATCCGGGCGGCGCGCCACGGCGCGAGCTGCTCCTTGCTCTCTGCGGAGACCGTCTCCAGGTCCTGCAGCGCATGCACCCATTGCAGGGCGCCGTCGGCATCGTCGCGTTCGAGTGCGAGGTCGGCCAGCAGCAGTGCGGCGCGCCGTCCGGCAGGCAGGCCGAGGTAGCGCGACGCGATGTCGGCTAGGGCGGCTTCGTCTTGTGCGGCGCGCGCCTTGACGAGCAGCGCCCGGGCGGTGGCATCGAACTCGAGCTTGTAGGCTTCGAGCGCGGCGGTGCCCCACGCGGCGATCGTGTGGCGCGCCACGATCCACGCGCCTTCGTAGACGGTCGTGCCCCAGACCGCACGGACGTAGGGCGCAGCGTCTTCGGGTGCTTCGCGACTGCGTGTGGCGTCGATGACGGTCTGCAGTCCGCGAACCGCAACACCCCAGTCTTCGCGCGCCGCGGCTTCCTCGGCATCGTTGAAGGCCTTGACCACCCAATCCACGTCCGCGTGGATGTTCGAGAAGTTCTTCTCCGGCGTGGGGCCGCCGGGACCCGAGACATCGCGGGCATGAGAGGGGACTGCCGAGAGCGAGAGGACGGCGAGTAGGAGTGCGACGCGCGCCATGCGCAGATCATAGGGCGCCGAGGAGGTATTGGGTGTTGGGTGCTGGGGCCTGGGAACGGGAACGAGAACGGGTTCGGGTACTGGGGGAGGGTGCTGGGAACGAGATGGGGGCCTGGGGGGTGCACTACCCAGCACCCAGTACTCGTTCTCGAACCCGTTCCCGTTCTCAGTACCCAGTACCTCGGGTACTGGGCAGTGGGTGGAAGGTCTACCGACCCTTCAGCGCCGCATCCCTGCTGGGCAGATACAGACTTCCCTTGTGCATCAGGTCGTTCGTTGCCTTGATGCGCAGATAGCTCTGCTTGGCTCCGCCCCGGAGCTCTCGGCGGAGTCGCTCGACATCCTGCTGTGCGTCATGCACCTCGCGCTTGAGACGCGCGTGCTCGCGCTCGAGGCGCTGCTGGGTGCGCACGGCGGGCAACGTGCACAGCAAGAGCACCGCCAGGCCAAGCAGGGCCAGCAACGGCACCGCGCGCGGCAACCTGGCACCCGCGCGTGAAGCCGGCGGGAGCAACACCGGCGGGGCGGGGCGGCGGCGCCTACGCACGCACGACCCCGGGGCAGCTCGCCGGCAGACCGAAGGGCGCCGGGCCCTGGCTCGCCTCTTCCAGCGCCGCCTCGATGCGAATGAGACGGTTGTACTTGGCCGTGCGCTCGCCGCGGCACGGTGCCCCCGTCTTGATCTGACCCGTTCCCAGCGCGACCGCCAGATCGGCGATGGTCGTGTCCTCGGTCTCGCCGGAACGGTGGCTCATCACCGCCGTGAAGCCGCCTTCGTAGGCCGTGCGCACGCACGCGAACGTGTCGCTCAGCGTGCCGACCTGGTTCGGCTTCACGAGGACGGCATTGGCCGCCCGCTCGCGGATCCCGCGCTCCATGCGCGCGACATTGGTCACGAAGAGATCGTCGCCGACCAGCTGCACGTCGCCTCCGAGCCTCGCCGTCATCTCGGCCCAGCCGTCCCAGTCGTCCTCGGCCAGCCCATCCTCGATCGAGTAGATCGGGTGGACCGCGAGCCAGCTTTGATAGAGATCAAGGAGATCCGAAGCCGCCAGGGTCCGGCCTTCGAAGGCGTACCCGTCGGGCCCGTGGAACTCGGTCGCCGCGACATCCAACGCGAGCCACACATCGCGCCCGGGCTCGTAGCCCGCCAGGCGGATCGCCTCCGCGACGAGCTCGATCGCATCGCCGTTGGAGGCCACGCGCGGCGCGAAGCCGCCTTCGTCCCCGACCGCCGTGGAGAGCCCGCGCTGCGTGAGCAGGCCCTTCAGCGACTGATAGATCTCGGCGCCCGCACGCAGCGCATCCCCGAACCGCGGCAGGCCGGCCGGCACGACCATGATCTCCTGCACCGCGAGCCCGTTGTCGGCGTGCGCGCCGCCGTTGAGCACGTTGAACATGGGCACGGGCAGGCGCGCCTCGTCCGGATCGAAGACCTCCGTGAGGAACGCATGCAGCGCCTGGCCCTTGGCGGCTGCCGCGGCGTGGGCCGCTGCGAGGCTGACCCCGAGAACGGCATTGGCGCCCACGCGCGCGAGGTTCTCGGTGCCGTCCGCTTCGCGGAGTGCGGCGTCGACGGCTGCGATGTCGGTCGCCTCCACCCCGTGGACCGCCTGGGCGAGCACGCCGCGAACATTGGCCACCGCCTGCAGGACGCCGCGGCCGTGGTAGCGCTCGTCGCCGTCGCGCAGCTCGATCGCCTCGTGCGCCCCGGTGCTGGCGCCGCTGGGCACCAATGCCTCACCCCGGGCCCCGCCCGCGAGGGTCACCTCCACGCCGAGCGTGGGGTTCCCGCGGGAGTCCAGCATCTCGAACGCCCGGACCCCGGCAATGCGTGCATCGCTCATTGTTCGCCTCCTGTCCGGGAGCATACGCCGCGCATGCGGTACAAGTCACACAAGGAGCGCCCCACTACTCACGCGAGCAGCGCGCACTGGTTCGTGTCTGGAGTCGTTCGCGCGTGGTCGGCGCAGCGCTGCCGAGCATCCGGCGGGCAGTACTAGCGTGCGGACCGGGCGCGATGCCACCTCCGCCGGGAGTGTCGCTACTATCTGCGGTATGCGTTTGCGCACGATCCCCGCCGAAGGCCGAGCCCGGCCGCGCCGCAAGATCAAGACGATCCAGGTCCTGCCCACGCTGATTACGGCGGGCAACCTCGTCTGTGGCGTGCTCGCGATCGCCTACCTGCTCGACGCGGCTGCGCTCGACGGGCCGCGGGCGGAGGGGCTGCTCGTCAAGGCCGCGTGGCTCGTCTTCCTCGGCATGTTCCTCGACACGCTCGACGGGCGCATTGCCCGCATGACGGGCACGACGTCGGCCTTCGGTGCCCAGCTCGACAGCCTCGCAGATGTCGTCACGTTTGGCGTGGCGCCGGCGCTGCTCGCCAAGTCGCTGGTGGCGCCCGCGTTTCCCGAGATGACCAGCCGCCTCATCTTCGGGTTCTGCCTGCTCTACGTCCTCGGGGCGGCCCTGCGGCTCGCGCGCTACAACGTCGAGTCCGAGCGCATGGCCCGTAGTGGGGTGATGCACGTGACGCGCGTGTTCCGCGGACTACCCAGTCCGGCGGCGGCGGGCGTGATCGCTTCTCTCGTGCTGCTGAACCACGAGTATGTCGTCGGCGAGCTGATCGAGTGGACCATCCTCATCGTCACGCCGCTGCTGGGCATGCTGATGATCAGCCGCCTGCCGTACTCCCACATCGCCAACCGGTACTTCGACGCCAGCCGTGCTGCGCCTGTCTTCGTCGTGCTGCTCGTGTTGCTCGTGTATCTCGTCGTGGCGCACTTCATCGAGACGGTCGCGGGACTCTTCCTCCTCTACGCCCTCTCGGGGCCCTTGCTGAGCGCGAGCAACCGATGGCTCGGATGGCCCGCCTGGGTGTCGCGTGAGGAAGAGGACGAAGAGGACCTCGTGGTCGAGGAGACCGAGTCGGACGAGGTCCCGGAGCGAGCAGCCGAGTGACGACGGCGCGCGCCTTCATCGGCCTGGGATCCAACGCAGCGGACCGAGACCAACAGACCGGCCGCGCGCTCGCCGCGTTGGACCGCGACGGGGTCCGTGTTGCCGGCGCGGGTGGGCTTGTGCTCGGGCCGTACGAGCCCCTGACGCCTGGGGCCGGAGACGTGCTGAACACGGTCGCAGAGGTCCGCACGACGCTCGCGCCGCCCGCGCTGCTCGAACGCTTGCAGGCCATAGAACGGGACGCCGGGCGTACGCGCGACGAGCCCCATCAGCGCGCCCTCGACCTCGATCTCCTGGCCTACGAAGACCGTGTGATCGACGAGCCCGGTCTCCGGGTGCCGCATCCTCGCTGTACGCAGCGCCGGTTCGTGCTCGACCCGTGGTCGGACGTGGCGCCGACATTCGTCGTGCCCGCGTCGGAAGCCACGGGACGGGCTGCGACAGTGGTCGAGCACGCCGCCTCGCAGGGGGGGCCGGCCCTCACCCGCCACGCCTTGCCGGACTTCGCAGAACGCGGCAAGGGCATTCGCATCCTGCGAACACGCGACGACCTCGGGCACTGGCGCGCAACGCAAGAGGGAACGGTCGGCGTGCTCATGACGATGGGGGCGCTCCACGCGGGGCATGCTGCCAACATGCAGCGCGCCGCAGCCGAGTGTGACGTCGCTCTCGCCACGCTGTTCGTGAACCCGCTGCAGTTCGGCGCGGACGAAGACCTGGATCGCTATCCGCGTACGTTCGATGACGATTGCGCACTGTTGCTCGAGCACGGCGCGACGGCCGTCTACGCGCCGGAGCCGTCGGACCTCTACCCGGAGGGCTTCGCGACGTACGTCGATCCGGGCGGCGCCGCCCAGGGCTACGAGGGGGCGGAGCGCCCCGATCACTTCCGTGGTGTCGCAACCGTCGTGCTCAAGCTCTGGCAACGCACGCGTCCCGACCGTGTGTACTTCGGGCGCAAGGACGCGCAGCAGGTCGCGGTCGTAACGCAGATGGCCCGTGACCTGGACCTCGAGGGGGACATCGTCGTGTGCCCGACGATCCGCGAGCCGGACGGCCTCGCGCTTTCCTCGCGCAATCGCTACTTCGACAATGGAGAGCGTGCGCGCGCGCGCGCCCTGTCGGCGGCGCTCGCTGTCATGGGGGCGCACGCGGCCGACGGGGTGACGACGGCTGCAACGCTCGAAGCCGCTGCACGCGCGCATCTCACAGGCTCGGTCGACGCGATCGACTACGTCGCCGTCGTGGACGCGGACACCATGACACCCGTCGCAGAGCTGACCGGTCCCGCGCTGGCCGTCGCCGCCGCGCGCATCGGCAGCGTGCGCCTGCTCGACAACCTGTGGATCGCACCGCCCGTTCGATCGGCGGTCGAAGCGTGATGCGGGCCACCCGGCTTCTGCTCGGTCTCGTGGTCCTGGCCGCGGTGAGCGCGCCGGCCCATGCCGACGACATCGCGCGGGCGCGTTCCAACTTCGTGCAGGACCGGGACGTCGTGCGCCTGCAGCTCGCTCTCGAAGAGGCGGGCGTTGCGCCGGAAGACCCCGACATGGCCCTCGTGCGTCTGGCCGCCGGCCGCGTTGCGGAGCATCAGGAATCCGGGGGCGCGAAGGGCCGTGCCGCATTGCCCGACGTCGTGCATGCGCTCCATGCGCTCGACCTGCACAGCGCCGGCAAGGCCGTGCTGCGTGCCGACACGGAGGACGGCGGCATGGCGGGCGCTTGGCTCGGCGCGCTCGTGCGCATGCGGCGGGGCGACGACGCCGGCGCCGTCGGTCGCATCCTCGCGCCGCCGTTGTTCGACTGGCACCGGGATGCCTTCGACCTCGCTCTCGTCGGCGCGGGCCTCCCGGCCGAAGACCGGCTCATGCTCGTCGCCGTGGCGAGCGCGGCTCTGGACCGGGCCGCGTCCCGCGGACGCAAGAGCGCCATCCTCGCCACGGTCATGGCCGTGGCCGCTCTGGACCGCGGGGCGGGGACGTCTGTCTTCGCGCGCGGCATGCGGGCCCTGCGCCGCGGCGGGGACGCGGACGGCGCGGAGGAGCTCTACGCCAGGGCCCCGGGAGTCGACGTGGCGTCGAGCCCCATGCTCGCACTCGAGGCCGCGCTCACCGCGTGGCATCGCGGCGCGATCAAGGCCGTGGACAGCCGGCTGTCGGGTGTCGACGCGCCGGCCGGCGCACAGTCCGTGTTCTTCGCCCTCCGCCGCGTGACGCGCGCACCGGCGCTGATCGAGATCCGCACGCCGTTGCGCGAGGCCACCGCGGCCAATCTGCAAGCCGACTTGATCGCGCGCCTGGCAACGGCTGCCGGTGTCCGGTCGTATCGCAATGACGTGGCCAAGTGGGCGGACGCCAACGGGCTCGCCGTCACGGACGCGCGCGCCGCGAGCGGGTTCCTCCGTTCGCGGAAGCTGCGCGTGCTCGACCTGGCCGGTGATCCGAAGACCGCCGAGCGCGTGCTGGCGGCCGGTCATGCCTTCCTGCTCTATCGCCACGCGTCGATCTCCGAGACGTATCGCGACGTTCCCGTCCTGGTGCGGGGTATGGACGCCCGAACGGGGCTGTGGCTCGTCGACGAACCCAACCTCGATCGCCTCGATGTGGTGCCGCGCGCCCGCGCGACCAAGGCGCGCATGCTGTGCGCTGTCTCGCAGCGCAACGAGGCCGTCCTCCAGGCGCTTGCCGACACGCCGGCGGCGCGCCGCGGCCGTGCGCTTGCCGAAGCGCTCGCCCAGTCCGATGCCGGCCGCCGCGACGATGCCATCGCGCTGCTGGCCCGCGACGACAGCGCGGTATCCGACGTCTACCGCGCGTCGCTGCTTCACCGCATCGCGCTGGCGGAGCAGGCCAATGCGCGCCTCGAGGCCGCGGCGCAGGCGTCCAACCGCTCCCGCGCCACGCCGCCCCTGCTCGGCCTCGAGGAGCACATCCGCGGGCAGGCGCTGATTCTCACGGGAAAGCGGCGCGAGGGCCTTGCCGCCTACGAGCGCGCCGAACGCGTTGTCGGGCCGACCGAAGCGATCGCCTTGGCGCGCTACGCGGTCTACAGCGCCCTCGGCGAGAGCCAGGAAGCACTCCTCGCGCTCGACGTCGCGCGCGCGTTGTCGCCGCTCGATCCGCGCATCCTGCTCTTCCGTGGACTCGTGCGCGCCGGGCGCGGCGACCGCAACGGGGCCCGCGCCGACCTGCGCCGTGCGTTGGACCGGCGACCGACAGACGTCCGCGTGGCGGTCGCGCTTGCGGGTATCGACGGCGAGGACGGCAGGCCGCTGGCTTCGCTGCAGGTGCTGCGCGAAGCCACGCGGCATGCCCCCGCGCTCGTCGACAGCCCCGTGATCCGACCCGCGCGACGCGCCGCCGAATTCGCGCTGATCGAGGCGGCGGAGACCGTGGAGGCGCTGCGTACATCGCGTCGCAGCACGGACCCCGAGACGCGCCGCC
>JANQJW010000038.1 GCA_028281445.1 Planctomycetota bacterium
CTGCTGGGCCGTGAACGTGCGCTTCTTCCTCTGTCCCATCGGTGCTCCTCGACCAGTATCCTACTGATCCGAGGTGTCCACCAGACCGGGGGAAGCTCACCTTGCATCTATGGCGCCGCGGTCGCAACACCCAGTGCGGTGCTCCGAGATACCGAGTGCGGTGAATTCGTACGGGATTCAGGAGTAAGGAGCCGAAGCCCATACCCATCCACTTCGGGACCGGGCCATCGCAAGCGCCTTGCCGTATCACGCCGACGAGAGCAGCGTCGGCAGGCTACTTCTTACGCCGGAGCATCACGACGAACGTCTTCCGCTCGGGCACCGGAGTGACCGCGCATACCTCCCAGCCACCTGCACCAAGATGGGCGATGGGACCTGGCAGCTCAGCTCCCTTGGCCTCACCCTTGATGACGGGAGGCAGTCTGAAGTAGGCGTGCACGATCGAATGTTCCCACTTCGTCTCGGCCGCTTCCGCTGGAGGAGGCGGTCGCAAGACATGCCCTGCTACGACAACACAGAGCGCTACGAACATACAGGCGTAGATGGATGCTCTCATACGGGGCTCCTCGGCTATGACCAAAGAGCGGAGGGACACCTCAGCTGTTTCAGGAGCATGCCGAGTGCGATGAATTCCTAACGGGATTCGATCTCACTCCGATCTCGTAGGAACTGGCTGCACTCGGTGAACGCCCAGGTGAATGGCCATCACCGACAGGTGGCTGCGGGCCCTGAAACGGCGGAGGTGGCTGTTTCCGGAGGGAGCATCGGAGATACCCAGTCCGGTGAATTCCTACGGGATCCGATGTCACTCCCATAGTCGGGAGCCTGAGCAACACTCGGCCACTTCACTCGACGTTGACCAGCCGTCCGGTCCAGCCACGCTCGAGATCCACGACGGCGTAGGCGGGCTGCCCCATGCGTTCCCACAGGGAGTAGGCCGGGGTGGCACCGAGTTGGGACAGGTACAAGGAGAGCACGGTGCCATGGGTGACGATCGCAGGCACCTCGCCTGGATCATCGCTCATCAGATCGTCCACGCAGGCCGAGAACCGCGCGAGCGCATCGGAGAAGCGCTCCTCACCCACTACGATCTCGTCCGGCGCCTCGAACGCGCGCTTGATCACCGCGCGGAAGTGAGCACTACGGGAGAAGTATGGCAACGTCTCTCGCCGAGTCTCCCCTAGCGCGGCGGCACTCGATATGGGCAGACGTAGCCGCTTGGCGATGAGTTGCCCAGTCAACTGCGCCTTGTGCTCCTCGCTGGTGACGATGCGCGTAATGCCAAGGCCCGAGACTCCGGCGGCCAAGCGTTCGCACCGATCCCGGCCCTCATCCGTCAACGTCCACAAGTGCGACGACACCTGAGGCTCTATGCGGGTCTCAGAGTGGCGGACGAACACTGCGCGGCCCATGAATCGCTCCGGCGAGACCGTACGTTGGAAGAGTTGCGACGAGCGTCCCAGAGTACGGAACCGGAGCAATACTCAGCCACTTCGTGACACTTGTCACCCAGTCACGAAGTTCTGACCTGGCTCGGTACTCCACCATCGTTCCACCGCGTGGACTCACCGCGCGCCGGAGCAACACGCCGCCACTTCGTAGGGTCACGGACAACCGGAACTCTCACCTGGCGCTCAAGCAAACCAGTCGATTGACTGGCCGTGCGGTCCCGTGAACGCCACCGGGTATCCGTCGATGGAAAGCACGAATCGCCGGGACGGCGGATCTCGATCAAGCCGAGCCGCCGCGTCCGGGAGAACGCCGGGCGCTTCATTGGCCACCCATACGCCGGGGACGTCGCCAACCATCGAGACGAATCGACTGCGGTCGTCCGGCGTCAGGTAGCAGAGAACGGAGGTGTGATAGATGACCAGTGTTGCGTCCTCCGGGGCGGAAGCCGCTACATGACGTTGCAGCTCGAGAAGGTCGCCCTTGTGAACCTTCGGCAGATCGACCCGCGCAACGCCAATCGCTAGCTCGAGGTTCGCTGCGCGCCGGTCGTGCTCCGGCCAGACCAGAGCACGGAGCCAGTCCATGGCCTCATCCTCTGCCGCGGACAGTGGGTTCAGATCGATTCCGGCTCTCCACACCACGCGTGGCAGACGCTCCGGCAGAGGCGTGTTGTCCGTGCTCTTGCATCGGAAGATCGGATACGCTCCGCTTGGCGCGTCTGGATGCAACTCATGGCCGTCGTAGTCGTATCCGTAACGATCTGGCAGCAAGCAGAGTCCGGCTGACGCCCCGACCTCGAGGAGTGCCAATGGCTCCGGCAAACCAGCCAGGGCCGGAAGCAAGGTCGCGCACCGGCCCGGCTCATTGGTCTGTGTGGAGTGGGAGCGTATACACGCCAGGAGCTCTTCCTCGCGCCGCTGCACGACCCGCTCAAGTTGTCCAATTGTCCCGGGCGAGGCCCCCAGGAGTCGGACTGCCCCCAGCAGCAGATTGGGCTGCTGCTTGTGCGGGGGCAGGCGTTCGAGGAACGCGCACACGAGCTCGCTCTCGGCGACGCCACGCGCCAGGCTCTCGTACAGGGGCGAGACACCCTTGGCCTCGTTTTCCGCAAAGGCGAGGTAGCGCTGCTTGAGCTTGTGCACGGCGCCGAGAGTACCGGGGATACCGGATACCGAGCGCGGTGAATTCCTACGGGATTCGATCTCACTCCAATGACTTCGCCGCCCTCAAGTACGGCGGTACGGAACCCGAGCAATTGCTACCACTTGGGGAGACCGGGCACTGAACGGTAGAGACTGCTCGGGCACCTTGCATCTATGGCGCCGCGGTCGCAACACCCAGTGCGGTGCTCCGCACCAGCGATGCGCTGCCTTTGTCATCCTCGGACGACCTCACTGAACTCGGTCCGGGCGCATCGATTGACCACATGGGCACTGGCTCGTAGGTTCGAGCCATGCGGAACACTGGACTTGGAGCACGGACGCCGTGATCGCGGTGTCTCGTTTGGCAGGTCCGCTGCTTGTCGTGGCCGTCGTTGCCGTGCCTGCGACCGCGAGTGGCGAGTTTGCAACGGTCTACGTTGAGTCGAAACCCGTCGAGATCCTGGTTGCGATCCCCTCCGCAGGGTATTCCGCCAGGCTGAAGAAGAAGAAGCGCCTGAAGTTCAGCAAGGTCCCCCCGGGATCCCACGAGGCAGTCTTCAAGGTGGGCGACCTCGTCCTACCGCTGAAGTTCAAGGCCAGAGCGGGTGACGTCCTGCGCCTCCAGTTCGACTACTACAAGAAGACCGCGTTCATTGAAGTGCACGAGATGACGCGTGTGCCAACAGTGCCACTCGCCCCCCCTGAGGGGGCCGCAGCCGCCCTGTCCACCCCGGGAGGCGCCTTCCCTCACCGGATCCTCGAGAAGCCTCCCAAGATGGGTGCTCGCTATCGCATGCACATGGGACTCGAGAGGGGCCTGCAGTGGCTGGCGGCGCACCAAGCTACTAGTGGCGCCTGGGAGGCGGCGGGCTTCCCGTACTGGTGCGATGGCAAGGTTGTTCAGGACTCCAAGCTCTGGCCAGATGGCATAGGAATGGCGACGTACGACCTGGGCGTCACCGGCCTTGCTCTATGTGCCTTCCTCGGAGCCGGGTACGCACCCGATGGTGAGCATGCCTACTCGAAGGCGGTCTCTCGCGGGCTTCGCTATGTACGGGCTGCCCAGAACGAGCAGGGGTGCTTTGGCCACCTGGCCACGCAGCAGGCGATCTACAACCACGCGACGTGCACGCTTGCCATGGTCGAGGCGTACGGCATGACGGGCAGCCGGAAGTACTGGCAGTCCGCGCAGCGGGCCTTGAACTTCATCTGGCTCGCCCGCAACCCTTGGTTCGTCTGGCGCTATGGCGTCAAGCCTGGTGACAACGACACCTCCGTCACCGGCTGGATGATGCAACCGATCCGGAGCGCGGAAATCATCAACGCTCATGCGCGCGAGCATGGCGCGTCACCTCCGTTCGAGCTCGATCCGACGGTTTGGCGAGGCATTGGCGCCTGGATCGAGAAGATCCATGACCTACGCTACGGACGCGGGGGATACGTCATGAAGGGTACGGGCCCATCACGCCCCGCTGATCTCAAGGCAGCCTTTCCCCAAGACGAGTCCTACTCGTGCACTGCTGTCGTGGCCCTGGCACGTCTCTACATCGGTAAAGACCAGATTCGTCGTACCAAGCCGTTCGCCCTCGCTGCCGGCCTTTGCGAGTACCACCCTCCCAGGTGGAGCCCCGAGGATGGCACGATCGACATGGCGTATTGGTACTACGGCACGATGGCGCTGTTTCAGTGGGGAAAAACGCATTGGGACAAGTGGCGGCGCCCCCTGCTCCGTGCTGTCCTCAACAACCAGCGGAAGGACGGAGATCCCTGTCGCTACAAGGGCTCATGGGATCCGATCGGTCCCTGGGGCCGGCATGGCGGGCGCGTGTACTCCACCGCGATGATGGTCATGTGCCTATCGGCCTACCGCCGCTACGCGCGGGAAGAGGACATTCCCCGGCGATAGCCGCGGACACGGGAACCCGAGATACATTCCGTTGCGCACGGCGACTGACATCGAGGGGGGGCGAGCTCGACGCATGACCGAAGATGAGGTCCTCGCGGCATTCAAGAGGCACTTCCCGCTCGACGCACGCCCCGAGTGCGAAGACAGGCAGCTCACGCCGATCCAGTTCGATTCCTTGCTGCTGGAGCGCTTGGTCGACGACGTGGTCGCCTCGACACCCGACTACTCGGAGCGCACTGCAAGCGGCATCCGTTGGGCATTTGCGGGCGTGGGTGCCCCTACCTGGCGCAAGTTCGGTGATCTCTATTTCGACCGCCCACAGAGTTGGTGGTCCGCGGAGGTAGTACGGAACAGCTTCCTGGACGGCTTGAGGTACGTCCTGCATCGCCGTGTGGACGGCAGTCGCGCGCACTGCCTTGCACACATCACGCGCCTGAGTGCCGCGGAGAAGCGCGAACTGTACATCTGCTTCTTCAGTGTCTTCTCAGACCCCAGCCTTCTCGAGGAGGCCACGGCGAACCTCGAGAAAGCCAAGAGCCCCGGCGCCAAGCCTATCGTGGCCGGCCTGAACGACTGGGCATACGAGGTCTGCTCGGATTCCGTTGCGTTCGAGTGCGACGGGGACGGCACGTTCGAAGAGGACGAGATCATTCGAATCGAGCTATCTCGGGACGAAGCCGCCATTGCACTCGGCGCATGGGCGACGACGATCGACGAGTGCAACCGCCAACTCCCTCCGCTGTAGGCGCCCGACGCAGCACGTGGAGTCGGAGCCAGAGCGATACCTCGCCACGTCGCGACACTCTCACGGACTGGCGAAGTAGTCACCTGACTCCGTGGTTCTTCGTAGGCTGGGTGCGTGCAGCGTTCGTTTCTCCACGCCCTGATCGTCTCTGTCGTCGTGGGCGCCATCATGGGAATCTCGGCGCTCCTGTCGGCGAGCTTCGGCCCGACCGAGGGCAGGGTCTTCCTCAGCACCCTTTGCGTCGCGGGGGCAAGCATCCTCAGCTTGGCGTGTGCCGCAGTCCTAGAGAGGAACCGGGCACGGGAGCTCGCCGCAATCGGTATCGGAGCCGCCCTCCTCGGCTTCGGCCTTCTACTCATCGGCATCTGGGCAGAAATCAAGGACGACGCGCTGTGGCGGCTCGCAGTCACGCTCATCATCACAGCGAGCTTCTGTGCCCACGCGGGCCTGCTGCTCATGACGCCGATCGTCAGCCGCTACAAGTGGATCGAACCTGTGACGATCTGCGCGACGGCTCTGCTGGGTTTGGTCCTCATGTACGTGCTCTGGGCTGACGACATTCCCGAGAACCTGGAGCGGGTCACCGGCATCCTGGCCATCCTCGCCACGGCAGGGTCGATCCTCGCTGCGGTCTTCCACCGCATGAGCCGAGACGAGGAGCCCACCGAAGGAGGCGAGATCACGTGCCCCCACTGCGGGGAGCCGCTACCACCTTCCCTGCTTTCGCCCGACTGAAGAAGGGAGTACGGAGTCGGGTGGAGTACGGAGTCGGGTGAAGACTTCACCACTTCGGGACCTGCGGAGTGCCGTGGTCAAGGCGCGTGACTCCGTGTCCATTGTTTCCCGAGTCCGTGTCCGAGGCGGTTCTCCAAAAGTGCAATCGGCCGGGACGAACCCGGCCGACGCGTTGGTCTCGTGAGCTGGACTTACCAGCGGTTGCCACCGCCCCCGCGGGGGCGCGACTCGCGTGGCTTGGCGACGTTGACCTTCAGG
The DNA here is from genome assembly GCA_028281445.1 of Planctomycetota bacterium. Taxonomy (GTDB): domain Bacteria; phylum Planctomycetota; class PLA2; order PLA2; family JAEUHO01; genus JANQJW01. The sequence goes on from JANQJW010000038.1 coordinate 6,239, forward strand.
TTGCGGCCGCCGAGCTCCTGACCGTCCATGGCCTGCATGGCAGCTTGTGCTTCCGCATCGGAGCTCATCTCCACGAAGCCGAAGCCGCGCGGGCGACCGGTTTCGCGGTCGGTGATGAGGGTGACGCTGGTCACCGTTCCGTAGGCAGAGAATGCGTCCGTGATGTCGTCCTCCGTGCTGTTGAACGACAGGTTGCCCACGTAGAGCTTGTTCTGAGACATTGTGCTTCTTTGAATCCTTGAGTCTTGCCCCGGGCCGGAATCGAGATCCGGCGCGATGGGGCGTCTTGTTGTCCTGTGACAAAGCCACCAAAGCGTCGGAGGGAGGGAAACGGACCTGCCGTTCCGCGCTGCGCCCGATGAGCGAGAGAAGATCTGTCCCTGGGACAGTACCCCGGTCCTGGGCGCAGACTCGGCATTTCCGGAAGCGGGGGGTCAGTACGCGCGACGGCGAGTGCGTCGCCTACGTACGCGGCGCCGCGAAGACGTGGCAGCCGGTCGCTTGAGCGGCGGGGCCGCGCGCTTGGGCTCCGGCGGCAGCTCCCCCATCACCTCCAGCGTCCGGCGGATCTCGCGCTGGATGGCCTTGAGGTAGGTACGCTCGCTGGAGTCGCAGAACGAGATCGCAATGCCGTCCTTGCCGGCACGCGCCGTGCGCCCGATCCGGTGCACGTAGCTCTCCGGCATGTTCGGAAGGTCGTAGTTGATCACGTGTGTGATGCCCGGCACGTCGAGGCCACGCGCTGCGATGTCCGTTGCAACCAGCACGCGCAACCGACCGGCCCGGAACATGTCCAAGGCACGCTCGCGAGCGCCCTGGGTCTTGTTGCCGTGCAACGCAGCCGCGCGAATGCCGCCGCGATGGAGGTAGCGAGCGACCTTGTCCGCGCCGTGCTTCGTCCGCGTGAAGACAAGAGCGCGCTCGATGGTGTTGTCCTGCAGGATGCGGGCCAGCAAGGGCCGCTTGTCGGGCTTCTCGACGAAGCAGACGCGCTGCTCGATGAGCTCGACCGTCGTGCTCGGCGGCGTGACTTCCACACGCAGGGGGTCGCGCAGAAGCGTCTTGGACAGCTGAACGATGTCCTCCGGCATGGTCGCGCTGAAGAGCAGCGACTGGCGCTCATCGGGAAGCTGCTCGAGGACGCGCCGCACGTCGCGCACGAAGCCCATGTCGAGCATGCGATCGGCTTCGTCGAGGACGAAGACCTCGATACGGGAGAGGTCGACCTCGCGCTGCTGCATGAGATCGAGGAGGCGGCCGGGCGTTGCGACCAGGACGTCGACGCCGCGGCGCATGGCCCTGATCTGCGGCATCTTGCCGACGCCGCCGAAGACGACGGTGCTGCATACGGGCAGGCGCTTGCTGTAGGCGTCGAAGCTGGCCGAGATCTGCGAGGCGAGCTCGCGCGTCGGCGTCAGGACGAGGACGCGCGGGCGGCGCGACTGGAGCCGCTTGTGGCGCTCCACGAGGCCCTGGATGATCGGCAGCGCGAACGCCGCGGTCTTGCCTGTACCGGTCTGGGCGACCCCGAGGAGGTCGCGACCGCGAAGAAGGTGGGGAATGGCCTGTGCCTGGATGGGCGTCGGGGACTCGTACCCGCGCCGTTCCAGCGCATCCAGCAAGGCGGGGGATAGGTCGAGATCGGCGAAAGCCGGGCTCGTGGGCGACGCGGCATCGAAACCGGCATCGGGGTGCACGGGTGCACCAGGGGATTCTGTACTCATGGGAACTCACGCTCGACGAGGCGCCTGCAAAGAGGTGTGGGCCTCGGAGCAAGTAGCGAAGGAAGCATCGACAGTCGGTGCTTCAGCAGGGCGTGAGGATACCCGGGATCGGGCGGCCCGCAGCAAATCGCCGGTCCGGGAGCCCCAAACACGTCGCTGCCCGCGACACGGGCAGTCACTCCGCCGTGACTGCCTCCCACTGGTAGTTCACGGACGTAGACGAGTCGATGGTGACCAGGAGCCGGAACACTACTCATCGCGCGCACTCCCGAGGTTCACGGTAGTTCAACCACCGACTCCCGGTCAAACGGGTGATCAGATGCGCTGGACAACGAGGCCGTTCGTCACGTTCAATCGAATAGGGTCGAATGGGTGAACCGGGGCCGGCATCCCCGCTAGTCTGCGCACATGAACGCCTACGACTGGTCGCAGTTCTACGTACACATGTACTACCTGGCTCCACTAGGTGAGGTCTTCCGTCGCTTCTCGACGGCCGAAGGCCTCGCGTCCTTCTACATCGGCGAGGCGGTTCACACAGCGGCCGACGGGACGGTCCGCGCGCCCGATGAGTGCGCGCAGACAGGTGATGCCTACCACTGGACCTACGTGCATGACTTCGCCCACGACGGGCGCTTCGAAGCCGTGGAGCCGATGCGACGCGTTCGCTTCAGCTTCGGAGAGGCCGCAGTCGACATCCGGTTCCGAGAGGTGGACGGAGCGACAGAAGTCGCTCTCCATCAGACCAACTGCCCCACCGAAGACCCCGGCCGTGCCTGGACACACCTCAACTGCCGCAGCTGTTGGATCTACTTCCTGACGAACCTACGCTCGGTGCTTGCCGGCGGCGGCGACCTCCGGGACCACGAGCGACCGCAGTGGAACGACTCGGTCAGCATCGGCTGGGATCCAACCACCGTCACGGACGCTCACTAGGTCAGGACGCACGCAGAGACGCGTACTCCTCGTGCCGGTCAATCCACTCATCCACGTACCAGCACGTTGCAACGACACGCCAGCCCTTGGCGCGCGCATGATCCAAGGCGGCCCGGACGATCCGACTCGCGATACCTTGCCCGCGCGCAGCCGGCGGCGTGTACGTCCGTGTTGCATCCATCGTCCCGGCGTCGAGCATCTCGTAGGTCAGGTAGGCGGTCTTGCCGCCCACAGCTACCGAGAAACGACGCGCGTCCTTGTCGTGAGCAATGTCGTCTCGCAAGTGCTAGCCCCAGTACCAGACCGCAACCACGCCGTCTCCATGGCTGACTGCGTGCGAGATGTTGATCAGGCTGCCTTCCTCGAGCCCACTTGCGAACTTGGCGGCCTGAGAGAAGAGGGTGTTCCAACTAGCAAGTGTCCCCCGCCACATCTCGAATCGGACTCGCGGCTTCTTGGCCATATTCTTCCTCCTGTACCTGCGAGGCTCCATTCTAGATTCGGCCCAAGGCCCTGGTACCCCGGTCGACTCGCGCGACGGCGAGAGGCCACGGCCCTTTCCGCTTTTCTGAAACCCGTACGCAGCAGGACCGTCGGGTGCGTGGGGAGCTACATCGATCGCTCTGCTTCCCCCACCAGAAGGAGCCAGACAATGGGCAAGAAGATCCTGATCACCGGTACCAACAGCGGGTTCGGCCGCATGTTCGTGGAAACCCTGCTCGCGAAGGGCCACACCGTCGTGGGCGCGATGCGCGACGTAGACGGCCGCAATCAGCAGGCAGCCAACGACTTGCGCGAAGCCGGCGCTCACGTGGTCGAGATCGACGTGACCGACGAAGGGAGCGTCGAAGCCGGCGTCGCCGCGGCCATCGAGGCCGCAGGCGGGCTGGACGTGTTGATCAACAACGCAGGCTTCGGCGTGGCCGGTCTTCAAGAGACCTTTACCGTCGACGACTGGAAGCGCGTTTTCGAGGTCAACCTCTTTGGTGTGCAGCGCATGACCCGCGCGGCGCTCCCGACGCTGCGCAGCCAGGGCTCCGGTGTCGTCATGTTCGTTTCGAGCCTCCTCGGGCGCTTCGTGCTGCCGTTCCTCGGCCCGTACAACGCGTCGAAGTGGGCCCTCGAGGCCATGGCCGAGAACTACCGCGTCGAGCTTGGCGCACTCGGCATCGAGTCGCTTGTGGTAGAGCCCGGCGGTTTCGGCACCGGCTTCCTCGACGGCATGGGGACACCCAGCGACGACGCCCGCATCGCCGAGATCGGTGCCTATGCCAACGCGCCCCAGGAGTTCGTGACCGGCTTCGAGCAGAACCTCGATGGCGACGAGGCACCGGACCCGCAGATGGTCGCCGACGCTGTCGCCGCACTCGTGGACATGCCGGCCGGCGAGCGTCCCTTCCGC
>JANQJW010000041.1 GCA_028281445.1 Planctomycetota bacterium
CTGCTGGGCCGTGAACGTGCGCTTCTTCCTCTGTCCCATCGGTGCTCCTCGACCAGGATCCTACTGATCCGAGGTGTCCACCAGACCGGGGGAAGCTCAAGAATTCGTCATGGGAGCGATGAACGGTACAGGGATACTGGCGACCTTACGGGCCACTCTCCTTCGCGACCATGCTCTGAGTGTACCGGGCCTGCGAAGCGTTGCGGCGTGCCTTCAACCACGCCCCCCTCAAGGTCAGCGCTCGGAACGCTTGACCGCGGCAATCTCGGTCGGCATGAATCGGAGTAGCAGGAACCCGCCCGCAGCAGCCAGAAGGTGCTTGAACGGATGGCCGCCGATGCATCCCGTTGCGTCACACACGGGTTGGTCCACGACCTCGGCACACTTGGCCAGCGCGTAGAAGCCCACCATGCCGGCAAGCGGCTTGACGGAGAACCCAGGTCCCGCTCGACGCGACAGTCGTACGTATGCAACCAACACGTAGACGGCGAAGGCCGCCTGGACAAGGCCATAGATGATCGACGTGGCGCCGAGCCACCACGCGAGGACCGTCGCCTCCGCGAACGAAAGAAACAGGGCAAGGACTCCCCAGCGCGGCATGGGCACCTCAGCCGCGAGCGCGGCGCGGTACGCGATCGTGGCGGCCATTGCCGAAACGAAGACCCGATCCACTACCAACGAGAGTCGAGTCAACTCCAGGTGGTACCACCCCGAGGCGAGTCCGAGCAGCGCCGTACTGAGCCAGAAGCTGAACCACCCCGCGCCGCCGAAGCGGTCGTGCCGCGCCAGACTGCGCATCCTCAGCAGCCCCACGATGCCGAGCACTACGAATGGGACGTTCGTGACAACGTTCCAGAAATGCGGGATGCCGAGCAGCTCGAAGTCACAAGGGAACGCGAGCGGATCGAGTGTTACGGCCATTGGGTGACGACCCTACTAGGTGTCCGGCCCTTTCGAAGCACACGAAACGTGCTGCCATGCGACTCCGCGGTGCCGAGCTCGAGCAGGCGTGGGCCCGCACGAGCACCGTCGTCTTGTAGTCCCTACCGACCCAATCCGTCTCCTGCGACCGCGCCGGGAACGGTCATCTCGCCGGTTGGCGTCGCGGTCGGCGCGGCGCCTCCTTCCCAGAACATCATCATGCCGACGTTCATGACGCCGCCCACGTCGGCGACCTGGGAGCCGGTCAAGAGGTCGGGCCGTCCGTCGCCCGTGAGATCGGAGAATCGGAGCGGAGGATTGGTGGAGCCGAGCGTGTCATGGGCCTCGGGCGCACTGCGCGCCATCTCGAATCCGGACAGCGTTCCGACCAGAGCCGCGCCGCCCTTCCAGAAGTAGACAGCACCGGCCCGGACGGTTGCGCCGACCGTCCTCTCGGTGGAAAGACTCAAGATGTCGAGAACGCCATCATCGTCGAGATCGGCACACATCGTGGACCATCCGACACCCAGCTGATCGCCCATGGCCGGCGAAGACGCACGAAGCACGGCCGTTGCCGGAAGCGTTCCGGCGAGCCCTGCGCCGCCGCGCCACACGCGGATCTCGCCAGCGTCCGTCTGGCCACCGACGTCGGCCGAGGCCCCACCCACGACGACATCGAGAACGCCGTCTCCCGAAACGTCCCGGCACCACAAGGTGATCTCCGAGTCACCGCCGAAGCCCTGCCCGGCTTGGGGGGTCGTGTTGCGCAGGTTGGCAGCCGGAAGGACCACGCCGGTCATTCCGGGTCCACCGGCATGCACGACGACCTCGCCACTGTCGACTTCGCCGCCAACGTCGGCGTACGGACATCCCGTCACGACGTCCAGGTACCCATCCCCGGTGACGTCCCGGCAGAGAATCTGGAACGTCCGGGTGAACAGGTCCGCCGCCGTGGGCGCTGCCCGCGCTAGCCGCGCCGTCGGTGCCGGCATGCCCGTCAAGGCGGCACCGCCGGCCCAGACGAAGATCGCGCCTTCATCAGCGACCGTTCCGTCGTACTCGCTCGCGGGCAGGACGACGTCGTTGACGCCGTCGCCTGTCACATCGCGGCAGAGGACCATCGGAAACAACCCCCGCCCGAGGACATCCCCGGCGGTTGGCGAGGGAATCCGCAACGTCGCCGTGGGCGCCGGGGTGCCCGAGAGTCCGGCCCCGCCTGCCCAGATCAGCGACTCTCCGACGTTCATCACGCCGCCGACATCTGCTTGCGGTGCCAGCGCGATCACATCGCGCCGTCCGTCGCCTGTCACGTCGCAGCAGAGCACACGGCTGCCAAGCCCATCGTCGGCAAGGGGCGTTGCGCGAACCAGGTTTGCGCTGGGGCTGACCACGCCGGACAGTCCGGTGCCGCCGGACCAGATCCGGATGGCCCCGGCGTTCGCCAGCCCGGATGGCCCGGGTGCGACGATGTCTGGCGTGGCGTCCCCGGTGACGTCGCAGCAGCGAATGCGGCGTCCGATGCGCTCCCTGTTCGACTGCCCGTTGAGCGTGGCCGTCGGCGGCGGGGTCCCTGAGATCGCCCCTCCGGCCCAGACCTCGATGACTCCGGAATTGGTGCCACCGGCCGTGGTCGCGGCCGCGCTGGAGAGCAGCACGTCGGCGCGGCCGTCGCCCGTGACATCGCAGCAGAGCAGCTCGGTCCCGCCCAACGCGTTGAGTGCAAGCGGCGTGGGCTGGCGGAGTGTCGCCGTCGGCGCAGGCGTGCCCACGAGTCCCGCACCGCCTTCCCAGATGTAGCCCGCACCGGCGTTCAGCACGCCGGCGACATCGATGCCTCCCGAGGATGTGATCACGTCGGGCGTTCCGTCGCCCGTGACGTCACAGCAGTCAAGAAGGCGGCCCAGGCTGTCGCCGGCCGTCGGCGACGGATGAACAAGCGTCGCCGTAGGCGCGACGGTGCCCGTCAGGCCGGGGCCGCCCACGAAGACATAGACCGCGCCCGAGTCCACGACGCCAACGTCTGCGGTCTCGGCGGCGGCAACGATGTCGGCGATGCCGTCGCCCGTAACGTCGCAGCAGATGAACAACCCGTCACCGAGCCGGTCTCCGTTCGCTGCACCCGGAACGGCAAGGCGCGCCGTCGGTGTCACGGCCGGCGTCGGACCGCCCTGGAACACGTAGATCGCGCCGTCGTCGGTCGCATTGGCATCGGCTTCACGCGCGCCGACCACCAGGTCGCGGATGCCGTCTCCCGTCACATCGCAGCTGCGCGACCCACTACCGAACTCATTTCCTTCAAACTCGATCTCGACCATCAGGGTCGCGCTGTTCCCTACGCCGTCCGTTGCGCGGAACTCCAACTGCCAACGCTTCTCGCTGAAGCCAGGTTCCCAGTGGAACGCCCCGGTCACCGTCCCCGTGCCCGTCTTGCGGGAGAACACGGCTCCGGCCGGCGCATTCATGAGCCGGAGCTCGAGTACGTCGCCGTCGGGATCGGTGACGGTCACGCTGAAGCCGAGCGGCTGGTCCCGGGTTTCGGCGCCCGCCGAGGGGGTGTACGTGGTCGTGATCACCGGGCTCTGATTGGGACCCGTCGGCGTCGTTGGAGTGGTGGTGGTGGTCGTCGTCGTCCCCCCGGACCCACACCCGACGGTCATCAGGACCGTCACGGTCCAACAGAGGAACAAACCGCCTGCCAATAGCTTCCCGACTCGGTGCATGGAACTTCCCTTTCGCTGGGGAGAGCCCGGACTCGCGATCCGAGCTCCGAGGTGCGGCCTGCCGCACATCCCTCCCAGCGCAAGACCCCCCACCGAGGGGCTAGAGATTCTCCGGTTTCGCTCCGTTGCCCCTCGAGGCGAGCCGTCCGACCTCCAGAAACCGGGGCTGGGGCGCCGAGAGGTGTGGCAGCTACCGGCGCGGGTCCTGTGATCTCACTTGGCTCGGAAGCTCCGCACCCACGCGTCGTAGGCGTCCTTCACCCGCCCCATCGCCTCCGCATCGCCCACAAGCTTCACGAAGATCGGCCCCTGGGCCACTTCCAGAACAGACGCGAACATGCGCGAGCGCGGCTTGTTCACACGCTCCTTGGCTCCGGGTCGCACTGCCGCCACGAACGTGCCCGTCAGATCCAACGTCGTAATGCGGACACCCTCCGCCGGCGTCTCGACAACCGGTTCGGCGGGATCGCCTTCGACCTCCATCTGACCGCGCCAGCGCTCGAGGTTCATCTCGACGGTTCCACCGCGTCCCGCGCCGAACCAGTACGCGACCCCGACGAGCGCCGGATCGCCCGGGATCTGGAACTGTGCGAGTCGCATGCGGCTCGTCGGCTTCTGCAAGCTCCATCCGGTGGGAAGCTCGAAGGTGACCGGCGGTCCATCCGCACGCGAGAACGTTGTCGGCGCCGGCTTGTCGTCCTTCTGCGCTCCGGGGTCGGTGACAGGACGCAACGTGCGCACCATGCGCAGGACATCGTCGATCCTGGCCTCGTGCTCTGCGACGAGCCACACCGCAATGTTGCCGGCTGTCCGCTTGATCAGTTGCATCGTCGGATCGCCTGCCTGCCGCGGTCTGAACAGGTAGCGTTGCTCGTGCAGCGTGGGATTCGCCGGGTCCGCAGGCCGTCCGACCCTGTGTGGTATCGCCACCGGCTCGCCGTACTGCGCCAACGAGGGCCCCTTGACGTCCTTCGGCCCGATGTAGACGACGGGGTGATCGGCTCCCTCGCTTCGAAGCCGCACGACACCCGCGACGACGTCGGCCTTCCACCCCTCCATCGCATCGAGGGTCCAGCCGGCGCTCCAGTGCACCAGGCGCCGTGGATGCGCAAACGCGTTGGCGTTCACGCTGTCACACATCGCGCGGATCTCGTCGGCGAGCGTCGCCTGCCCTTTGTGGAGGATGGCCTCGAATTCGAGCGACGTGCCGTCCAGCCGAGAGAGCACGCCGAGAAAGCGCCGCGCCTTCGGCGTGTCGAGCCAACACCGCGCCGCCGATGTGACGCCGGACACACGCCAAGGCTCTTCGGACACCGTACCGTTCTCATCGCGGAGTCGACGGGCGAACCCTGCGACGCGCTCGGCGGCCTGCAGATCGTCCGCACCGTATAGGACCCGCAGCTGGGCCTTGCTCTTCCGAAGCGTGATAACGGCACCGTCGAACTGCGTGAACGACCAGCCCGCCGCAGGCTCGAAGCTGAATCCGGCGTGCGGCAAGGCGATTCGCTTCGGGCGCTCCGGCTCTGCACCGGCAGGCCCCACGAGTACCAAGACACACGCGAAGACGATGAAGCGCATCCACGCGTTCTACCGCGACATCGAGGTCGCGGGAAAGTGCCCGCCAGCGTGCCTGGTCTCAGTCGCTCGACTCGACTTGATGTGCAGGCATTACTTCCACGCGTCCTGGCCCGGCAGTCTCGGCGGTGCGCCCCGGATCGACCACAGCGCGACGAAGGCCTCACGCTGAACCGCAAGCTCGCGGTCAGAGAGAAGAGCCTCGAGGACGGACACGGCGGACGACGCCTTCGAGCCGAGTTGCCCCAGCGCATATGCCGCCCGACGCCGCACGAAAGCCGCCTCGTCTTCGAGAGCGCCGAGAAGCGCGTCCATGACCGTCTCGGCGCCGATCTTGCGCATCGCCAGGACGGTGTCGGCGCGCACGTACTCGTCTGGATCATCGAGCACTCGCACGAGGTGCGGCAGCGCCTCCCTGGCCTTGGGCCCGAAGCTCGTCAGGCCCTTGATGGCGCCGTGGCGGATCCACTTCTCCCGCTCGTTCAAGAGGCTGACAAGCAGCGGGACCACCCGGTCCGGCTCGGCCCCAATGGCTCCGAGGGCCTCCGCCGCGGTGCCCTTGCGCAGGCCGAAACGGTCGCCTTCTTGCTCGAGAACCCGCAGGAGAACAGGCACGGCGGCGCGTGCGCGCGGTCCGATCTCGACCAATGCCTTGAGCGGGTCGGCGGTCCCCAGCCTAAGAGTCGTGTCGAACGCGCGACCCTTGTCGAGCGACGCATCGATGACGCGCATCGCGCGCTGCACGCCGTCCGGCCGCACTCTCCAAAGGGCCATGATCGCGCGCGATCGGGAGAGCCCGCTCGACCGAGGCGGCTGGTTTGCGAGACGCTCGATTGCCGGTACGGCGTCAACGGCAGCGGGGCCGATCATGCCAAGTACCTCCAGCACGTCGCCGAGCGGTAACGTCCGCCACACCGACAGCGCCTTCTCGAGATGCGGCACCAGATGCACACGCAACGCGGGCTCCAGGTTCTCGATGGCCTGCTTTGCTCTCGTGCGGCGCCAGGCCATGTCTTCGCGAATCTCGTCGATGAAGTGCGGGATGTCGACCTCCGTCAGGCGGTCCGGCGCGACCTTCGCCAGCGCGAGTACCGCCGCACGGCGGAGCTGCGCACTCCCGTCGTTGGACGCGATGTCCCGCAGCACGTCCGCAGCCGGCTTCGCTGCCGAAGCGAGCTCGGAGAGTGCCGCGACACCCCAGCTCCGCGGCGTCTCGTCCTTGTCCTTCGCGAAGGCAACCATCCGCTCGATCAGCGCGTCCGGCACCTTGACAGACCAGCTGTGGATCCGGGCCAACGCCATGAGCGCGAACCCGCGAACGTCTTCGTCGTCCAGGAGCTTCATCAATCGCGGCGTGGTGCCGTGAGCCACCGCTCCAAACTCACCGAGCATGCGGATCGCCGTGATGCGATGGCCCCGCTCCTTCGTGTCGAGCAGCGGGAGCATGGCGGCAATGGCCGGCGCTCCCATCTTCTCGAGCTCCCACTGCGCATCCCAGCGGGCCTTGTTGTCCTCGTCGAGCAAGGCCGCCATGAGGGGTGCGATCGTGGCGGACGTACGGATCTGACCTAGCGTCCTCGTTGCGACCTGCCGTACCGTCTCCGACATCGTCGCGTCGTCCGCAATGGCCCGGATCGCCGGCACAGCCGCCTCGGCCTCCTGTCCCATCGCACGGAGGGCAAGCAGCAGTTCGATGCGAGCGAAGGGATCGAGAACGTCGTTCCCAAGTCGCTCGGCGAGTGCTCGCACCCCCTTCTCGCCTGTCCCCTTGAACGCGTGATGGCGGCGGGTGGGCCAACGCCAGGCCGACATCGCCGCCCCGCGCAGGTGCCGTGCCTCGCGTATGCACAGGAAGTCGGCCATGTGGTGAATCGCGCGGTCGTGGGCCGCGGGGATTCGCCCCAACGCGAAGGCTGCAAGTGTCTGGCCCTCGAAGCGCGCGCCGCCACGTAGCTCGAGGCTCGCCGTGGTCTTTCTCGTGAGTACGCCGAGGAGCGGCTCGATGGAGTCCGCGCCGAGTCGCGCCAGCGCGAGAGCGGCGACGTAGCCGACGCTCTCGTTGCGGTAGTCGCTGATGTCCCCGTCGTTGCCGCCGCCGAACCGAACGATCTCAACCAACGGTGGAATCATGGACGGCCCGAAGCTCGCGATGCGCTCGGCGATCTTGTCGCGTTCCATGACCTGGCTCGAATAGAACTTCGTGTCGCCGAGGTAGCCGCCCCCCTTCGCGATGTCCCCGAGGACGAAGACCATGCGCTTGGAGACGGCGTCAGGCGCATCTCCCAGCGCGCCGAGGAACTTCTCCATCGCATTGCGCAGGTCGTAGTCGCGCGAGATGTGGGCGTCGGCGTCGCGTGCCGCCAGGTCGCTTTTCGGATCCGTGATGAGGGTGACGATCACCTCGTGCGCGCGCTTGGCCTTCTGAGCGTCGTTCGATCCGAGTTGGGCGATCCACTCCTCGATGCGCTGTTCATCGAGCGGCGCCTTGGGCTTGTCGTCGTCGCCGGCTACGGCATGGATGGCGCACAATGCGATCAACAGCGCGCCGATGAACGGTCGTGAAGTCCGCGTCGCGCGCATGGGCGCCGTCCTCCGCATACCACTCTAGTCGCCGCGCAAGCCTCTGTCAGGACTGGCGATGGCATGACCGTTGTCGCAGGTCCGCGCAGTCGGCGACCCTGACCGCACCTCACGCAGTTCTCTGGAGAAGCCCGTGTCCTACTTCTTGCCCTTCTCCAGCAGGTACCCGGCTAGCCGCCGAACCTGGTCACTCTCAGCCTCCAGCAATGGCTTCAAGGCCTTGCGCGCTTCGGCACTGAGCGGCCCAAGGGTCGCCAGGGTCCGGAGCGCCACCCACCGCGTTTCGTTCCGTGCGATCAGAGGCAGGAGCCTTGGCATCAGCCGGTGTGCGCGGTCGCCCATGTCCTCGATGATCAAGAGCGCGCCGAACGGATCCTTCGAGATGAGCTGCGCTTCAAGCGTCGGCCAGACCACCGCGGGCGCGGGATCGATGGACGACAACGCCTCCAGGGCAAGGAGAGACGTCTTCTCGTCCTTGCTCTTCAGGAACTCCAGCAGGGCGTCGCGCGCGGCGAGCGTGTCGATGCGACTCAGAGCGGTGAAGTACTCGCGGCCGCCCCGCGGGGCTGCTTCCACGAGGTCCGGGACCTCGTGCGCGGCACGCCGGCGCTGGTAGCCAAGAGCCCAGGCCGAGATCCGAGCCAGCGTCGACCTGCGTGCTGCGTCTCTCGCCTTCTTCCTGTCCTTCTTGTAGGCGTCGATAGAGGTCTCGTGGGCAGCGGGCAGCTCTTTCGCGTAGGCAATCAGGCGGGCACGGTCGGCCGCGGAAAAGGGCGACAGGATGAACACGCAAGGAAAGAGGACGTACGCTGGCGGCGGCTCCTGCTTGAAACGCCTCTCCACCAGATTGCGGAAAGGCTGCGACTTGATCGCCACGTACGTGAGCGCCAAGACCGCCGCCTCTTCGAGGGCCGGCTCGGCGGCACACGCGAGCAACGGCCCTTCGAGGACCGCCGCCTCCTTCCCGATCAAGCCGGCTGCGATCGCCGCATCCCATCGCTGCGCCGTCGTCCCGGTCTTGAGAAGCTTGGCGAGTCCATCCACGGCGCGCGCGCCGAAGGCAGCGACACGTTCTATCGGGGGCAACGCGTGGCGATCGATGTAGCGGTCCATCGATGGAGGCCTGAAAGCCAAGTACTCCGAGTTCCGGTCCCCCAGACCGCGCAGCGCCTTCTCGACGGCGTCCTCCTCGCAGCCGGGAACCGCGACGAGCAGGCAAACGCAGACAAGCAGTCGTCGACGCATGACGAAGCCCATCCATCAGAAGATACCCAGGGCGCGGCTCGATCGAGACTCTGGCGTTTCACAACGTCTGATACGACGCTAGGATGGAAGCGGATGGCATGCTCGAGGGCTGGGAGCAGAATGCAATGATGATGCGCCCGCAGAGCGGGCTCGTAGTAGCCGGCGTCGTGGCACTGCTTGGTGCCCTGGCACTCTCTTCGTGTTGCTGCCCGAGCTCGTGCCCCCCGCCGTGCATCTACGACGCGCCCCCGGGAGCACCCGACGCACCGACCGCAGCGGTTGCCGACGGCACGCTGCGTGTGACCAGCTCCCCACCGGCCGACGTGTGGATCGACGGCAACTCGGCCGGCGTCTCGCCGATCGAGATCGACCTGCCGCCCGGACCGCACGCGGTCCGCATCCGACTGGGTGGCTTCGAAGTGCACGAGAGCACCGCGCACGTGTCCTCCGGTAAACCCACGAAGCTGGACGTGAAGCTGATCCTGGTCGATCCGGAGGAGCGCGAGGGACTGCAACTGGTCGCGGACGTCGCGCTGCCTGAAGAAGAGAGCATGTGGGTGCAGACGTTCGAGGCGCCGCGCCCCCATCGCGGCGGCGGACCGCCGCAGGCCGTGCGCGTCGTGTTCCCGCGTGGGCCCGTGCGCGCGCGGGACCTACGGCGCTTCCAGGTCGAGTTCGCGTCCGACACGCCGCGGAAGGGCGCCGTCGAGTTCCGACGAGGCGCACAGCTCCTCGATCGCTTCGTGGTCGAGGACGGCCAGAGCGAAGAGCTCGCGGAGAGCATCCCGCAGAGGGTCCGCGACGCGGTCAAGCCGGGCGACACCGTGACGTGGGGCTTCTACCCGACGAACGGCGCGCCGACGACGGCGAGCTTCAAGGTCGTGGACAAGAACCTCAAGGCCGCCATCGGCACCATCAGCAAGAGCTTCAAGGGACAGCCCGGCGTGGCGATCGCCCACATGCGTGCCCAGCTCTACCTCAACCACGGCCTCTACTACGCGGCGCACGAGGAAGCGCAGGCCATCCTGCAAGCCGATGGAAACAGCGCGCGTGCATGGGCCGTCGTGCTCGAATCGCTCAACAAGATGGGTGTCGCCAAGTCGACGCTCGCATGGAAGGCCGCGCAGAGCGCCGTCGGAGGCGCGTCCCCGAAGCAGAAGCAACAGCTCCACTTCATGCCCGGGGGGGACCTTCGCCGCGTGAGTACCCATCTGGAGCGCGGCGATGCGGGCCGGGCTGGAACCACGCTTCGAACGCATCTCAAGAGCGGCGCGCGTCCCGACGCGACGCAGCTGCGCGGACTGGCACAGGCGGCGGCAGGCAACGCGGGCGCGATGGCAAAGAAGGCCCCCGGCGCCGGCAAGGCGTTCGTGAGCCAGCTCCGCACGCTCGTGCGCGAAGCCCAGGAGAAGGGCGCCGACGATGCCAGCATGCGCTGGGCAACAGCGCAGCTTCACCTCGCCGAAGGACGCATCCGCCGCCAGTCCGGCGCCAATCCGGGCCCCAAGCTCTGGCTGAAAGCCGTCGAGACGATCGAGCCCACGCTCGCGAAGGACCCGGACGCCGCGCCGGGCTACGTGCAGGCCGTGCACTGGCTGCACGAGGCGGCATCGCTACGCGGTGTCGATCCCAAGCCGCTCTTGAACCGGGCGCGCCTGTTGGCCGATCAGCTGACGCTGCGCTTCCCGGAGCGGCCGGAGTCGGCGTTGATGGCCGTCTCGACGCAGATGCTGCAGGTCGAGACGCAGCCGAAGATGCCGCGCAAGAAGCTGCGCCAGGCCGTGACGGAGTGCGTCGACACCCTGCTCCCGCACCTCGCCGACCCAAACCCGCCGCGCGCGATCGGGACGCTGTATACGCGCGCCGTAACGACGGCAAAGACACGCAAGCTGCGTCTCGGCTTCGAGTACCACCCCACGGAGGGCGAGGACGATCGCGGCCTGATCACCTACAAGGTGCCGCTCTCGGAGCGGTGGGAGGTGACGCGGGAAGCGCTGGGCCCCTACAGCGTCCTCCTCCGCCAGCTCGACGAAACCGGCACGCTCCAGCGCCTGGTAGCCGTCGTCATCTACGAGTGGGGCCTCGTCTATCGCTTCCACGACGCCCGCTCGACCGGCGGCGAGAACATCGGCGCGCTCTCCAAGCTCGGCATGGAGGACGCGCTCCGGACCTTCCGGAAGGTGAAGCGCAAGCGCAAGTCGATGGTCCGCAAGCTCTCGCGCCGCTACACGCGTGCGTACAACTACGACATCAAGGGCGAGACGCGCGACGGTTCGTACCTGCGGCTGCGCTCCTGGGTCACGAAGTCCAAGGAGCACAAGGTGTCCTATCTCGTGCAGGTGCATGAGTACACCGACAACCTCCCCACGATCGACCACGAGCTGATGTACGTGCTCGAGTCGTTCGCCGACCGGGAGGACTGACCGTGCGACGTGCCCGGCTCTGCATCCTGCTGTTGGTGTTCGCCGTCGGCGCCGAGCTGCCCGAGACGACCGCCGCCGAGCCCGACCTCGAGGCGCGCAAGGCGCGACTCAAGAAGCGCTCGCGCGCGTGGCTCGAGGCGCGCAGGGCGCTGCTCTTCCAGACAGGCCGCCGCGTACGTGTCAGCCGCAAGACGTTCTTCAAGCTGTACTACGACATGCGCTCGCCCGCCTGGCGAGCGCGCCAGGGCGCGCCCGAGACGCTCGAGCTGAAGTTCGCGTCCATGGACGCGGGGAAGGGGCGTCCGCGGGCCGTGAGCCGGTTCGCCGTCGTGGGCGCCGAGCTGGTGACGGAGCGCTACGGCATCGGGCGCTACAAGATGAACGGACTCGAGGCCGTGCGCGAGGTGCGCTGGGTCTGGGCGGACGGCGACTGGTATCTCTACGGTGGCGACGTGGACGGCACGTGGGCGGTGCCGGTGTGCGACGCCTCCCCCTCGCGGCGCAAGGCGCTCTCGAAGAACGCAACTGCGAAGATCGCGACCACGCTCTCCACACTGAAGCTCACGCACGCGGTCAAGGAGACGGCGGGAGCGGGCGACGCCCAGGTCGTCGTCGTGCTCGAACTCAAGGGGGCGCACACGGCCAAGGCGCGCACCGACGCCGTGCGTGCTGACGCCATCGCGGTCACCCGCGCGCTGCTCGCCAAGGACGCCGCATGCAGCGGCGTGCGGATCGCGTTTCTCGGTGACTGGATCGATCGCTTCGGCCAGGTGCAGGTGGGGCCGCACGTGCACGTGTGTCTGGATCGGGCCACCTACGACCGCATCGTCTTCGCCAACCTCAAGAGCGACGAGGTGTACGCGCTCTTCCGCGTCCGCGCGTTCACGCACGAGGGGCTCAAGCTGCGTACGCCGTAGGTTCTACGGTAGGCCCCAGAGAACCCACGCAGCCCAGTACCTAGGATGCGCCCACGGCGTCGAGCGCTTGGTCACGGTGCGGCCCGCCTCGTGGCTCGCTTCCGGATCGACGGCCGTGCGTTCGAACGTGCGCACGTGCTCCTGCGCGCCGCGGAGTGCCGCCGCCGCGGACACGTCCTTGGCCCACAGCTCGTAGAACCTGATCATCAGGGCGCGCGTTGCTTCGTCGTCGACCTTCCACAAGCTGCAGATCACGCGCGGCGCGCCGGCAAACATGAACGCGCGCGTCAACCCGACGACGCCTTCGGCCTCGTAGATCCGTCCTCGTGCCGTGTCGCACGCCGAAAGCACCACGAGGTCCGCGGGCACGTCGATGCCGAGCAGCTCGGCGGCGGTCAGCATGCCGTCGTCCTCGTCCGCAATCGTTAGCGCAAGCGCGGAGTCCAGCGGCCGCTTCTCGTCGATCAAGCCGTGGCAGGCGAAGTGCACGGCGCGCCAACGCGGGCGCTTGGCGATCTCGGCACGAGCCCGTACCTCCGTTGCGTCCTTTCCACCGATCCGCACCGTCCCGATGGCTTCGATCTCGGCCGCCGAATCCGGCAGCGGCATGAGACCACGGCTGTCCCGGTACTCCGGATCGCCGACCGCAAGCACGCCGTCGCCGCGGGCCGTCGCCGTCTCGACAAGCTGTTGACGCGTGCCGGCGGACGGGACCGCGACGACCTCGCGCTCCGGGAAGAGCAGCGAGGGCGGCGCGTAGGCCAGCGCCCCGTCCGGCGAGAGCACGATGCGCTTGACGGCGGTCGACAGCCCGAGCGGCTTCGCGACGAGGCCACGCATCGCTTCCGCTGCCCTGTCGGACAGGAACGCACCCTCGTCGAGCAGCGCCCCCACCGCAGGTTCGACAGCCGACTTGGCCGCGAGCTCGACAACACGCGCATCGTCCCGCATGGCGACGAGCGCCCACGAGGCACCCGAGAAGAAGCCGTAGAGCACAAGCGCCTCGTCTTCGGACAGCTGCTTCCGGACCTCGGCCAGCGGCGGGGGCCTGGGGTAGACGAGTCCGGCAATGGCGCGCTTCTCACGCTCCATCTGCGCGAGCACGGTCCGCGACGCCTTGCGCGCTTCGCTCAGTGCCTCCCGCGCGGAGCGCGCCGCCTTGAAGTCGCCGCTGCTCTTGGCTCCGGCGAAACGGCGTGTCGCGGCCGCGACGGCTGCGCGCGCCGCGTCTTCGCGCTGCGCCCACGCTTCGGGCAACGCAATCTTCCGCAACGTTGCGCGGCCGCCCAAGGCCTCGAGCAACGCGCCACCACGCCCGCTCTCGAGGAAGTAGTACATCGCCTCGAGATCGCCGGCTCCAGCGGCCGCCTTGGCACCGAGCTCGTAGATCGTTGCAAACTTCTGCCGTGCCTGTGCGGACTCCTCGTGCGCGAAACCGCCGACGACGGTTCCGAGCACTGCGACGGATCGCTTCGCGGCCTCGACCGCTCCCGCGTAGTCGCCGCTGTCGAGCTTGGCCATTGCTACGTTGAGCTCGAGGATGTGGAGGTCGACGTCCGAGCCGGTCACGTCCACGAAGTCCCGCGCCTTCTCCAGGTAGGGCAGCGCGTCAGCCGGCTTGCCGGCGACGATCAAGCCGCGACCGAGCGTCGTGAGCGCGTCGTAGACGTCCTTCGGGCTCGCGCCCTTGCCTTCGCGGGCAATGGCCTCTTCCAGGAGCGCCCGCCCCTCGCTCATCCGCCCGGCAAAGATCAGGGCGCGTCCTGCGAGTGAGAGGCACCCGCTCTCGATGTCCAGAAGGCGGGCCTGGCGCGCGATCTTCAAGGCCTCGAGCGCGTGCTTGGCGGCGTTCTCGTCGTCTCCCCGGGCCCAAGCGAGTTCCCCGAGCATGAGCAGTGCGTTTGCGTGCGGGCGCGCGGCGCCGAGCGCGGTGGCCTTCGCGACGCACTGCCTCGAATACTCGGCCGCTCTCTCCAGCTGGCCCACGTTGTAGTGATCTCGTGCGAGCGCGCCGAGCAACAGCACGACGCGCTGGATGTCACCCCGGCGCTGCGCGGCTTGCAGCGCCTTCTCGCGATACGAGAGCGTCAACGCAAGCTCCCCCCGATTCGCATGGAGGTGCGCGTAGGCTTCGAGGGCACGGCGCTCCATGCCGGCATTCTTCGCGGTCCGTGCCCAGGCGAGGCCACGCTTCAAGCGAGGGATCGCCTCGTCGTGGCGTCCGAGGTTGACCAGCGACCAGACCTCGGCCAGTTCGAAGTCGACGATGATCTTCTCGGAGATCCCGTGCGCTCGTGCGATCTCGAGCCCGCGCCCATAGATGGCAAGCGCCTTGTCGTGGCGCCCCAGGGCGGCTTGCATGCTGCCCAGGTTGCGGTCCACGCTGGCGACAGTGAGCCAGTTGCCGCTCTTCTCCGCTAGGTCGCGCGCTTCCGTCTGGATCCTGAGGGCTGGCTCGACCTTGCCGATGGCTTGGTAGAGGGATCCAAGCCCTAGGAGAGCCTTGCTCAGCCGCACGTCGTCCTTGCGTTTCCGTGCCATCGCGATGCCGCGTTCGAATGCGCGGGCCGCGTCATCGAATCGGCCGATGCGCCGGTAGAGGATGCCGAGGTTCTCGATCACGGCGTCTAGTCGCGGCGTCCATGGCCGCCGCTCCTGGATCTCGATCTCCTTCTTCGTGGCGACCACCGCTGCCGCGGGATCGCCTGCGCGCGAGAGGACGTACGAGAGGCCGCCGTAGCCGTGTGCTGCTTTCGCGATCCATCCGATCTTGGCACAACCCTCCGCGAAGCGCTGCAGGCCGGCGGCACCCACCTGGGCCTGCCCGGCGCGCGCGGCGAGCAGGCTCTTGTTGAACAAGAGGCGCAGGCCCGTGACCGTCTCCGCATCGCCCTCGAGATCCTCGAGCACATCGGTGCGCGCCGTAGCTACGTACACTGTCAGCGCCTCGCGCGCCGCCTTCTCGTCCGCGCGCGCCTTCCACGCCTTTACGTATGCAGGGAGACTCTCCGTGTCCGCGCGCGGCGCCGCCTCGGCAAAGGCGAGCGCGGCGGCGGGCTTCTCGCGGTAGCACAGCTCGTCGGCAACGATCCAGGGGTCCGGTTTGTCGGACGCGGCCAATGCGGCGAGCTTCTCGTCGTCATTGGTCTTCAGCGCTTCGAGCACCGAATCTGCAGCCTGCTCCACCGGATTCGGCGGCGACTTCTTCTCGTCAGCCGCAGCGGGCGCCAGCACGAGCAGCAGACAGACGACAACCACGAGACGTCGCATGGGACGCGGCAAGCGTAGTCGACGCCACCGAATCCCCGCAAGCGCCGCGACTTAGCTGCTTGCCTTGGGCCCGTGCGACGCGCAGCGACCGCGTGCGCTGCGAAGGTTGGCAACGTGAGCGGTGACGAGCGCGATGCCGCCGAGCAGCGTGACGATGCTGGCAGGCGGGATGCGAAGCGCGAGCGCGCCCGTGTGGGCGTCGCGCTGCAGCGTCGGACAGCAGTCGCGGTACGCCGCGCCCTCGACGGCGCCCGAGGACGGCATGGCCCAGGGCAGGATCACCCCCACGACCACGAGCGCCATCCCGAGCGCTCCCACCGCGAGAATCCAGCGGCGGCCGTGCGCGCCGAAGCCTCGCCACAACGCCGATGCCGCGACCGGAATGACCACAGCCGCGATGACGAGGTGGGTTGCAGGATGCACCCACCAGCCGCCCAACGTCGGAGCGACGATGAGCATGGCCGGGGCGATCATGCAGTGGATGGCGCACCCGACGGACGCGACGACGCCGGTCCGATCGAGGGCCGCAGCGGTGCGGCTGCCCGTGTGGGAAGTGAGACTCAATGCGGGGATCCGGGTTCGAGGCGTGCCGCCGACGGCGGTGGGATCGCACGAGCCCGATCCCGATGATGAAATTTGAGAATAGGTTCTCATTATCGACAGATCAAGCCGGTGTCGAGGGGGCGGGGGGTTGCCGTATGATCCATGCCACGCAACGAGTCACGGGAGGCCGGATGGCCCGGAACACGAAGCAACGCGCGGCGGTCCAGGAGATCCTCGACTCCGCCGACGGCCCGCTCCTCCCCGAAGACATCCTGGAGCGCGCGCAGCCCCTGTGCCCCGGAATCGGGGCCGCGACCATCTACAGGACGTTGCGGGCCCTGCGGGAGAGCGGCGGCGTCCGCGAGGTGGTGACGCCGGATCAGCGCGTGCGCTACGAGAAGGATGGACCGCATCACCATCACTTCCAGTGCCGGAGTTGCGATCAGGTCTTCGACATCGGCGGCTGCCGCCGGGCCGGGACGCCGCTGGGTGCGCGCGTCCCGAAGGGCTTCCAGGTCGAGGAGCACGAAGTCTTCCTCTTCGGCGTCTGTGCCGCCTGCGCGTGACGACGAACTAGTCCGGCAGACCCCATAGCACCCAGGCGGCCCAGTAGTACGGGTGCCGCCACTTCTCACGCGAGCGCACGAACGCCTGTGCTTGGCGTAGCGCGGCTGCCGCGCCGAGTCCCGCGCCACCGTCTTTGGGGTTCCAAAGCTCGTAGAACTTCGTCATCAAGGCCTGCGTCGCCTCGTCGTCGACCTTCCACAGGCTGCAGATGACGCGCGGCGCGCCGGCGAACATGAACGCGCGCGTGAGCCCCACGATCCCCTCCCCCGCTATGACGTGGCCCGTCGCCGTCTCACACGCCGAGAGCACGACGAGGTCCGTCGGGATTCGCAGCCGCAACACATCGATACTGGTGAGGAAGCCGTCCTCGCCGTTCGCCGCCGACAGCGCCAGGGACGAGACATCCGGCCGCTCCGGATCGACGAGCCCGTGGCAGGCGAAGTGGACCGCCCGCCAGCTGCGCTCCTTGCCGAGCGCGTTGCGCAAGCCGGCCTCCGTCGCGTCGCCGCCAAGGAGAACGGTCTGCCCGATCGCCTCGACCTCCTTGCGCGTGGCGGGCAGGGGCACGAGCTTGCGCCCGCGGTAGTAGACGGCGCGCGCCTGGGGCAGCACGCCGCGGTAGTCCGGGTCGCCCAGCGCCAGCACCTTCGACCCGCGGCCCGGGCGACGCTCGCCGCGCAACCAGGCGTGCGTGGTACCGGAGGGTGTCAGGGTCACGGGCACGTCGAAGAGCGCACCGAAGGGAACGTAGCCGAGCGGTCCGTCGGGCGAGATCAGCACGTGTTTCGTCGCGGCGGCGAGTTCGAGCGGACGAACGAGCCGCGCCCTCCACTGTGCGATGCGCTGCGTCGGGTCCGCTTCGGCGTCGTCGAGGCGCACATCGGCGATGAGCGCCGCAAGGTCGACGGCCGCTCCCAAGGGGACGGCGCGCGCGGTCTCTCGCGTCACGACGAATGCGATCACCTCGTCGAGGCAGAAGGCGTACAGCACGAAGGCCTGATCCACGGCGAGCGAGCGCTGGATCTCTTCGAGCGGCGCGGCGCGCGGGTAGAAGACGCTCGCTTCGCGCTTGGCCTCACGCTGGATACGCTCGGTGACCGCGCGGAGGCCCTGCAGGGCTACGTCGAGACGCGCGGCCGCCTTGCGGCGCTGATCCAGTCCGCCGCCCTCGATGGCGGTTTCGTAGTCCGCGCGTGCCGCCGTGTGCTGCCTCCGCGCATGCGCCTCGGTCGCACGAAGCTCCGCCGGCAACGTGCTCCAGTCCATCGCCTGTCGCCCACCCAGCGCTTCCAGCAAGGCGCCGGCGCGACCGTCTTCGAGAAACGTAAAGGCCTCGGGAAGCCGCTCCAGTGCAACCGCCGCGAGTGTCCCGATGCCGTAGATGGCGGCATGCTCTGCACGAGCCGACGCACTCGTGGCGTCGCCCAGGCCTCCCAAGCCCGCGGAGAGTGCCTCCACCTGGCGCACGGCCTCCCGCGCACGCTCGAGCGCAAGCGCGGGCTTGCCGCTATCGAGCCGGTACATGCCCATGTAGCGGAGCAGGCGCACCAGCAACGGTGCGGCGCGCAACCAGCGCGCTTCGCGAATCGCCTGATCGAGCTCCTCGACCGCGCCCTCGTCACCGGCCTTGAGCCGCAGTACGGCGATGTTGCCGCGCCCGCTTGCGATGTCCTGGCGCTTGCCGAGGGTCGTGAAGAGCTCCTGCGCGCGTTTCGCAACGGCCAGCGCCTTGGTGTGCTCGCCGAGAAACTCGTGCGCCACGGCGAGGTTGGCGAGGACAGCCGCGGTGCCCGGCACGTCGCCGATCGCTTCGCGAACGGCGAGGGCTCGCTCGTAGAAGCCGCGCGCCTCTTCGTGGTCGCCGCGCTCGTGATGGACGTTGCCGATGTTGGTCAGCGACGTCGCCGCGCCGTGCCGGTCGCCGGTGGCCTGGAAGTGATCCAAGGCCCGCTGAAGAAGCGACAAGGCGCGCACGCGGCTTCCGGTCACCGCGTAGACGTTGCCGAGGTTCAACAGCGTCGCCGCCATGCCGCGCCGGTCCCCGAACTGCTCCCGCAGCGCAGGGACCTCTCGTAGTAGCGCAGCGCATCGGGGTAGTTCCCCATGCTGAAGTGGATCATCCCGAGGTGGCCCAACGCGAAGGCCTCCCCGCGGCTGTCGCCGACGCGCGAGAAGAAGTCGAGCGCGCGCTGGGCATGGGCAAGGGCCTTGGGATAGTCGCCGAGCCGGTAGTAGATGACGTCCATGTTGGCGAGCGCTGCGGCCTCGCCGGGGACGTCGCCGATCTCCTGGGACAGCTCGAGACTACGTTCGAGCATCGCGAGCCCCTCTTCGTAGCGACCGAGCAGCCGGAAGATGCTCCCGATCCGGCCGAGTGTCGTCGCCGCGCCGCTCTTGTCACCGGCGGCCTCCTGCGTCGCGAGCGCGCGGCGCGCGTGGACCAGCGCCGCGTCATAGTCTCCCGCGCCCTGATGCAGCTCCGCGATGAGGCTCTGCAGGCGCGCAACCGCGCGCTGCTCCCCCAACGCCCGGCGCAGCGCGAGTGCGCGCTCGGCCCACGGCATGGCCGCAGCGACATCCCCCGCGAAGTTCTGCGAGTGCGCGAGGTTCTCCAGCGCCACCGCTGCCTGGGCCCGGTCCCCTGATTTCTCCGCCAGCGACAGGGCCTTGCGCAGGTGCACCCGGGACTTTTCGTGATTGCCGAGCCGCATATGGAAGTTGCCGAGTGCCACGATGGCATCGATGAGCAGCGCGGGGTGGCCCAGCTCCTCGAGAACGCCAACGGCCTGCGCCAGCAACGCGAGCGCTCCCTTGGCCTCGCCGCGGGCCATGCACACGTGCGCAAGACTCTCCAGCAACCGGGCTTCGCGCCGCTGCCATCCGAGTTTGAGCGCGGCGCTGCGTGCCGCCTGCAGCGCCTGCGTGCTCTCGTCGAGGCGACCGGCTTGCAACAACGCGTAGCCGCGGCCGCTCCACAAGCGCAGTACCACGATGGAGTCGATGGTCTCTTCGAGGCCGTCGGTCTGGCGAAGGACGGCATCGACACGGCGTTGGCCAAACGCCTCGTTTACCGCCCGCAACGTGGCGCGGGCCGCATCGTCCTTCGCGCCCTCGCGCGTCGTCACGTACGCGAGGAGCTTCTGTCCGTTGGGCACGGCGCGGGCGAAGGCCGCTGCCGTGGCGTGCTTTCCTCGGCCGACGAGGGCGTCGGCGACGAGCCATGGGTCCGGCTCGGGGCGTCCTGCCAGGGTGTCGAGCGCCGGGTCGTCTTTCGCGGCGACGGCAGCCAGCGCGTCGTCGGCAACTTGCGCGACTGTGCGCGGCGCGTCCGGCGCGGGGGACTCCTCACCCCCAACCGGAGCGGGCGCAAGGAGGAGGACGAGCAGCAGCAGGGTGACGCGAGGCATGGCCAGCCGCAGCGTAGAGCGCCGCCGCGAGAAGCCGCAAGGGGCTGCGGTCTCGCGAGGCCGAGGTCTACGCTCGCTGCGGCGCCGCCGTGTCCAGCGGCGCGATACGTCGCTCCACGGCACGCCCCAGCACGTCGCCGTCCGTTGCGTGCAGGGCCTGGAGGCCCAGGTCGCGAGCCACGCGCACGTTCTTGACCTGGTCGTCGACGAACAGGATGGCATCCGGGTCGGCGACGCGCACGAGAGGCGCAAAGACACGCGGCGAGGGCTTCACAGCGCCGAGCTCGTCCGAGACGAGCACGCGATCGAAGTAGCGCGCGAGACCGAACCGGTGCAGACGCGGCAGGAGCCAGTGACTGCGATGGTTCGTCAGGAGCCAGATCGGAACGCGTCCGAACCAGCGATCGAGGTGTGCCCCGGCCGGCCCCAGTTCGTAGCGACGCTCCAGCATCTGGCGCCACTCGCTCGTCCTCTGGCTCGACACGAAGCGGTCGCCGGCGATGCCGTCCCAGATCGCGGCGTCGGAGAGCTTACCGGTCCACGCAGGCACGCGTAGATCGGCGTGCCACCGTGCGAGCAGGTGCTCGGGCGTCTGACCGGTCTCGACGGCGAGGTCGCGGAGGAATCCGCGGAACGGGCTGTTGAAGACGACGCCGTGTGCGTCGAGGACGAGGAGCTCGACAGCTCTCATGTCGTCACCGCCAGCGCTGGTTGCGGATGCGTGTGGAGGATGCCTGTGACCTCGTCCACGACACTCTGCGTCAGGTCCTCGGGATGGAGGATGTCGTGCTCGGGCACCCCGCGCTGCCCGGCGACATCGCGCAGCCGGGCCTGGAGGTCGCGAATGTCGGGCAGGTGACGCAGGTGCCGCGCTCCCTTGCGCCCGGGCTGGTCGCGTCGGCGCTTGTCGAGGCGCGCCGCATGCACTCCTTCGTCGTCCAGTGTGAGCAGGCGCTCCACGACGATGGCCTTCTCACCGCGCGCGCGCAACTCGCGCTGCACCGCGCCGGGCTCGAGGTGGACGCCCTCGAGGATGACGTTGCGACCTTCCGTCACCAGCCGCTGCGCGACCGCGGTGCACGCAGCGCTGACCGCCCGCATCTGGAGCGCAAAGCCGTCGGCGTCACCGGCGAGCGCGGCCGGAACGCGCTCGAAGCTGGAGACGTGGAGCTCGGGCAGAACGGCGGTCGGGATGACGGTGCGTAGTACCTCGCGAATGGCGTCGGTTGTCAACACACGGTTGATGCCGAGGCGCAGCGCGAGACGCGTGGCGATCGTCGACTTGCCGACGCCGGAGACGCCGGACAGGCACACGACCAGGGGGCGTCCGAGCTGCTTTGCATATCGCCAGGCGCGGTAGCGCTGCGCGAAGACCTCACCGGGCCCGTTCGCAAGCTCGTCGGCCGCGATGCCCGCCAACTCGTCGGCGCCGACCTCGCGTACGCCCTCTTGCTTCAGCGTCCGGGCAATCTGCTTCGCGACGGAATACGCCTCATGCGTAGGCACGCCCGTCGCCAGGAGACTCGTCGCCATGATTCCGCGAGAGAAGGGCAACTCGAAGTCCGAGCGATCGCGGACGCGGATGACGTCCTCGTCGAGCAGAGGGCTCAAGTCCGTGGGCATGGCGCGGCTCCCGGTCGAGGGGTACGGCTCCGTCCTAGCTCGGGAAAGGGCGCCCCGAGCCCCCGCGAGAGGGCTGCGGGGGTCGGGGCGTGCGCCGTGTCCACCAACGGAGAGGGGGAATGCGGACCGCAGCGCGGGGGAAGGGGGGATTGGAGGATGGAACCATTCATCGTTTCGATGCAGCACGCACCGCGCGCGCCGCACCTGTACTACGGCGCAGCGGCCCATCAGGTGCATACATACGAAACTCACGGTCGATAGATTTGATCTATGCGCTCTGCGGCCGGCTCACGGCTGCGGGTCGATGCCTGCCTGCTCGAGGAACCCGTTCGTGAACACCGCGCGCTGCGCCGGGTCGGGGAGCACCTCGTTGCGAGCCGCGAGCCAGGCATCGAGACGCGCTTGCGTGCAACGGGCGACCATGCGCTCCGGCGTCCACTCGTACATCTTGCCCCAGTGGATCGCGTGATCGATGTCCGCAGATTCGAGCGCGTTCCAGATGCTGCGGTTGAAGGTCGTCATCCGGTTGCAGTCGATGCCGTCGATCTCGAACACGCATGTCAGCGGGAAACGCGTGAAACCCAGTGTCGCCGTCGTGCCCTTCACGAGGCGATTGCCGAACCCGCCAGGAACCGGCGGGCCCTGCTGCGCATGGATGTCGAGCGCCATCTGGAGGACCTGCGGCGCATCGCTCGCGTCGACCGCGATCGCCGTGCTCGCGATCTTCCCGAAGCTGTCGGTCGGTCCGAAGATCTCGTTGTGCGTGCCGCAGCCCCGATAGGGAACGCCGTAGCGGCTGTCCATGAGCCGGTTCACGATCGCAGGCAAATGCTCATCCCAGACCGAGGAGATGATGTCGAGCTTGTCGAAGTTGCGCGTGAACCAGATGAGCGCATCGTCGAGGTCGAAGCCGAGCACCAGGGGGCCGAGCCGCTGGAGCAGCTCGTCGCGCAGGTCGCCGATCACGTCTTCGATCCGCCCGTGGCGCCGCGCGTCGCTCTTGCAACCCGGATCGTCCCACTCGACCTCGTGCATGATCGTTACGCGGGCCTGGTCGCCCGCACCCGGCGCATGCGGATTCACGATCGCGTCGACGTGATGTGGCCTGACGCCGGCGCTCTCGTGGTCCAGCCGGCTGATGTCGCCCGTCTCGAGAGCGTGCAGCAGCGCCGAGTCGACGTGGTGCCCTTCGCGACGCTCCAGGAGGTTGAACTCGTCTCGGACCTCGATGCACACGGCCAGCAACATGCCGAAGCTGCCAAACGCTACGAGCGCGGCGTTGAAGATCTCATCGTCCGCGCGCTTCTCGGCATCGATCGCATCGAGAAGGTCGTCGGCTGCGATCGGACGGCTCTCGCGCTCGAGCCAAAGCGTCTTGCCGGCGCCCGTGGCGAGTTGGATGCCCACCACGAAGTCGGGAATGGCGCCTTCGTGGAGCGCGGCGCCGTGCGTTCCGGTCGACAGCGCGCCGGCGATGCTCTGCCCGTCGCTCGCACCCGACGTGCGCAGCGACTTGCCCAGGAACTCGAGCCACCCGTTTAGGTGGTTGATCTTGATGCCGGCTTGCGTCAGCACCAGGTTCTCGGTGGCACCGCCAACGATCATCGGAGGCGTGAGCGGCAGAATCAGGTCGAGCGACCGGTTGTCGAGCTGGAATCCGCGCGTCGCCCCGCACTTCGTGAAGGACCATCGGCCGCCGAGCCCGCGCACGCGATCGCCGCTCGTCATCGAATCGCGGATCATCTCCTGGACGATGGCCGCCGATTCGCGGTGCTGGGCGTAGACCGCCCCCGTGCCGTCGTTCTCGGGGCGGTAGATGCCGCGCACCGGCTGCGTGAAGTTCTCGTGGACGTTCGTCCACTTCAGCTCTTGCGTGAGGTGCTCGAAGCTCGGCGCCATTCCCCATCCCTCCAATCTGGTCAATCCACACTGGCAGCGAGAATAGCGAACTCGCGTTTCCGGCGCACGTCCTTGGCTCCCTCGCGACCCGAGCGATCGGCGGGTACCGTGTCGCGCGACCGAACCGGCATGCGGAGTCGTCATGGCAGAGAGAGACGGACTGGTGTTCGCGTGCGTGCTGGACGGCCGGGGCAGCGGACACTTCGGCGGCTGGGAGCTTGTGCGCTCATGGAAGCCGGACGACGGCACGCTGTGGGTGCATCTGGACTTCCGCGCCGAGGGAGCCCGGCAGTGGCTGGAAACGGAGAGCGGTCTCGACGGGATCGCGACCGCGGCGTTGCTGACGCGTGAGTCGCGCCCTCGGTCGCACGCCCGCGACGACACGATGCTCGTGAACCTGCGCGGCGTGAACCTCAACCCAGGCGCGAGTCCCGACGACATGATCGGCGTCCGCGTCGAGCTCGAAGGCCGCCGCATCATCACGGCGCGAAGGCGTCGCTTGAAGGTACTCGCGGACGTGCGCGAGGCGCTGGAGGCAGGACACGGGCCGACGGACAGCGGCAGCTTCCTCATCCGGATGATCGACTACCTGCTCAAGCGCATGATCTCGTCGTTCGAGGCCATCGACGAACGCATCGACAGCGTCCAGGAGCGCATCCCGACCGACTCCGGGTCTGCATTGCGCACGGAGATCGCGGACATCCGGAACGAGGTGATCGCAATGCGGCGCTACCTCGCGCCGCAGCGGGAAGCCGTGGCGCGCCTTCAGAGCGAGCAGGTGACCTGGCTCACGCCGGTCCAGCGAGAGCAGTTGCGCGACCTCGCAGACCGCACGACGCGCCGCGTCGAAGACCTGGAGGCTGCGCGCGATCGCGCCGGGGTCGCCCACGAGGAGCTGACCAGCCGCATGGCCGAGAGCATGAACAAGACCATGTACATCCTCGCGATCGTGGCGGCCGTCTTCCTTCCGCTCGGGTTGATCACAGGCCTCCTCGGCGTCAACGTCGGCGGCATGCCCGGGACCAACTCCGAGACCGGGTTCTGGGTCGTGTGCGCGCTCCTCGTTGCGCTTGCAGGCCTGCAGTACTGGTGGTTCAAGCGCATGCGCTGGCTGTGAGGCCTCGCCGCTCCGCTCGTGCCGCTGCGCAAGGATCCGCAGTTGCCCAGATGACGACACTGAACGGAATCCCGAAGGCTGCAAAGTCCCCCTGGCAGGACTAGGCTCTGCTGCGTGGCCACGGACCTCGACTTCGACCTCAGCCTGCGCTGCCCTGTCCTCGTGGCGGATCCGGGCGCGTGGCGCGAGGTGCTCCGCAAGGGCGTGAGCGTCGCGTCGATGCCCGACGGGCGCTCGCTGTATCCGGTGCGGGTGAATCCGCAGGACATCGACGAGCTCACGACTGACGAGACACTCGACCTTCTCGAGTACGGCGCCGTCATGGTCGCGGACCTAAACAGCCTGGAGCCCGATGTCTTCGCGCTCGTCTCCTGGTACGCGCACGCCCGACCGGAAAGCGTCATCCTGCTGCGCCGCGGCCTCGAGCCGTTGCCGTTCGAGCTGCACAACTTCGCCGTGCGCGGCTACTCGCATGACTCGCCCCAGAACGCGCGGGCCGGGCGAACGACGCTCGGCGATCGCGCGCTGGCGGGTGCCTATGCACGCAGCGTCACGGTGTCCGGCCGCATCGACCCGACGGCGATGGCCGGGAACCGCGCGCTGCGCCGACGCCGCGAGCGCAACGGCGTGAGCGAAGCGCTGCGTGCGACCGCCACCGCGATCCTCGTCGGTGACATCCCGGAAGCGGGGCGCGCCATGGCCGCCGCCCTGCGCGCCGAGCCGGACGCCTACGACCTGCTGTTACGCGTTGCGCTGCTCCACCGCGCGGGCGGACAGTGGGCCAACGCCATCGCGCCGCTCGAAGCCGCGGTGCGGGCCAACCCCCGGTCGCCGGCAGCCTGGCGCGAGCTGGGCGTCGTCCGCCAGCACGGCGGCCTGGAGGGTGCCGCCGATGCACTCCGCCGCGCGCTCGACATCCGCGAGGACTTCGAGGCTCTCGTCACGCTCGCGCTCCTGCTCGGGCGCCGCGGGGAGGTGGCAGAGAGCGCGCGACTCCTCCAGCGCGCGCTGGCTGCATCCGGGGGGCAACTCAACCTCGTGCTGCCCACGTTGGTTCTGCGTGCCGGACAGCAGGGCAGCCTGCACATCTCGCCCTGGGAGGCCGAGCGCGTGCGCGAGGTGCTCTCCATTCGCGCCAATCAGGCACGCGGGGAGCCGCCCCAGGACGCGCCGTGGAGCTTCTTCGACGCGGCGCGCGCGCACCTACTGCTCGGTGAGAACGAGGAAGCCCTCGCGCTTGCCGCCGAGGCGAAGAACCACCTCAGCGCGCCGTGGCAGACGGAGACCTTCGGCGACACGCTCGACTCGTTCGAGCGTGCGGGTGTCGATGTGCAGCCGCTGCGCGACGCGCTCGACATCAAGCCGAAGACGAAGACGTCCGTCGTCGAGACGCCGACGTCCATGGAGGTCACGCCGCCGTTCCCCGCTGCCACGCGCGATCCGGCGTGGTTCGTCAACAACGTGCCGTGCATGTCGGCGTGTCCCGTCGGGACCGACGCCGGCTCGTACGTGCACCTGATCGCGGAACGCCGTTTCGAGGAGGCCTTCCGCGTCGCGCGCGGCCCCAACCCGTTTGCGTCGGTATGCGGACGCATCTGCGCGGCCCCGTGCGAAGACGCCTGCCGGCGGGGCAACATCGACGCGCCCGTCGAGATCCGTTCGCTCAAGCGCTTCCTCACGGAGCGCCACGGCGTCGAGGGTGTGGAGCAGCGCACGGACGAGGTGCTCGACGGAACGCCGACGCTCGGTATCGAAGGCGACGCATACGCCAGCCATCTGCGCGAGCTCGGTTCGCAGGAAGGCCGCCGCAAGGTGGCGGTGGTGGGCGGCGGTCCCGCGGGCTTGGCGTGCGCGCACGACCTCGCGCTCCTGGGCCACGAAGTGACGCTCTTCGAGGCTTCGCACCAGCTCGGCGGTATGATGCGCCAGGGCATTCCCATCTACCGGCTCTCGCGTGATCTGCTCGAGCTCGAGATCGGCGCGATCATCAGCTTGGGCGTCAAGGTCGAGCTGGGCAAGGGCCTGAGCGCCGAGCGCACGCTCAAGTCGATCTTCGAGCAGGGCTACGACGCGGCATTCCTCTCCTCGGGTGCCGGTCGAGGCCGCGATCTCGAGGTCGAGGGCTCGGAGCTCGACGGCGTCGTGCGCGCGATCGACTTCCTGCTCAACGCCAACCAGGGCTACCGCATGGACATGGGCAGCCGTGTCGTGGTGGTAGGCGGCGGAAACGTCGCGCTCGATGTCGCGCGCACCGCGCGCCTGGGGCACGCGCCCGAGACGTCATCCCACGGGGCCGCACGCCAGGCCGCGAAGGAGACGTTCGGGGAGGCGCTCGAAGGCGCGGAGCTACGCCGCGCGATGCGCGGCCGCCGCCGGGAGGTGCACGTCATCGCGCGCCAGCCGTTCGGCGAGTGGCCCGCGCAGCGCACCGTGCGGGGCGGCGAGGAGATGGACCACGCGCGCGACGAGGGCATCGTCTTCCATCCGCTGCGCGGCGTGCGGCGGGTGCGAGGCGCCAACGGTAAGGTCACCGCGGTCGAGCTGGCCGAGGTCGTGCAGGTCTACGACAGCAAGGGCCGCTACGCGCCCCGCTACGGTGGGCACACGGCAGAGGTCCTCGAGTGCGACACGCTCTTCCTCGCCGTCGGCCAGGAGCCCGAGCTCGACTACCTCATGGGCACCGCGGAGGTCACGCGCACGCCGCGCGGACTGATCGAGGTCGATCCCGAGACGCTGGCGACGAAAATGCCCGGCGTCTTCGCAGGCGGCGATGCCGCGTTCGGCCCGCGCACGGTCATCGAAGCCGTCGCCGACGGCAAGCGCGCCGCGCGCAACATCCAGGCCTACTTCTCCGGCGGACGGCGCCTGCCGGTCTCGTGGCGCTTCGATCACATCCACCCGCGCGCGGTCCCGACGGCCGACGGCTATGACGCAACGCCGCGCGAAGCACCGCCTTGCACGGAGGTGGGCCGACGGACCGGTATCGCGGAGGTCGAAGGGTCCTACGACGAGCAGAAGGCCGTCGAGCAGGCCTCGCGTTGTCTGGTCTGCCACGTCCAGACCGTCTTCGAAGGCGAGAAGTGCATCGCCTGCGGACGCTGTACGACGGTCTGCCCCTACAGCTGCCTCTCGTTTGCGCCGCCCGCCGATGTGGCGCTGGACGAGAACAACGGCCTCGACACGGCGGGCGGCGAGGTGTACATGGTCAAGGACGAGGATCAGTGCGTGCGGTGTGGGCTCTGCGCGGAGGTGTGTCCGACCGGCGCCATGACCATGGAGCAGTTCTCGATGAACGCGGTCGAGGCGTCGCAGGAGCTCGTGCAGTTGAAGGGAATCGGGGCGTGAGCGAAGGCGGGACCAAGGAGCAGTCGCGGCGTTGGTTCCTCCGTGCGGCGGCAGTCGGCGGCGCCGTCGCGGGCTGCTTCGCCCATGCCTACGCGTGGACGCGGTCGCTAGTCCCGAACGTGCTCTACGAACCGCCCAAGAAGCGCAAGCTCGGCGCCCCCACCCGCTTCCCCGAGGGCCCGACCTACCTCCAGGAAGAGAAGATTTTCGTCGTTCGCACGGGGGCGACGCTGCGTGCGCTGTCGGCCATCTGCACGCACCTCGGGTGCACGGTCGGTGCCGAGGAGAAGGGCTTCCACTGCCCCTGCCACGGCAGCTCGTTCGACGACAAGGGCGTCAACACGTCCGGCCCGGCGCCGCGCCCGCTGCCGTGGCATCCGCTCACGCTGCGGGCCGGCACGCTCATCGTGGACCTGGGCGCCGAGGTGGGTCCCGACGTCACCCTCGATGCGCCGTTGCCCAAGCGCAAGCGTCGTAGCCGGCGCAAGGGCACGAACAAGTGAGCGGGCGCGACGGGCGCATCGCACGTCTCTTCCGCACGTGGCTTCCGCGGACGCCTCGCGAGTCCTCGGAAGCGGTCGTCCGCAACATGTGGTTGCACGCGTTTCCCGCACGCATCACGAAGCGCTCGCTCTCCTGGCTCGCCACCGGCTGGCTCGGCACGATCTCGCTGCATCTCTTCCTCGTGCTGTGCCTGACGGGCGTCGTCTTGATGTTCCTGTACGTGCCGAGCGTCGAGCGGGCGTACAGCTCGGTCAAGGACATCGAGTACGTCGTGTCATTCGGCTCGTGGATCCGCGGGACGCATCGCGTCTCTGCGCACCTGATGGTCATCGCTGTCGTGCTGCACCTCGTACGCGTGTTCCTGACCGGCGCCTACAAGAAGCAAGGCGCGCCCGGCTCGAACCGGCCGCTCAACTGGTGCGTCGGGATCGTGCTGTTGATCCTGACCATGGGCTTGTCCTTCACGGGGTACTTGCTGCCATGGGACCAGCTCGCCTACTGGGCGGTCACCGTAGGCGCACAGATCGCGGCCTCCGCTCCGGTCATCGGCGAACAGATCCGCGAGATCCTGTTGGGCGGAACCGTGGTCGGCCAGCCGACGCTGCTGCGCTTCTACGTGCTGCACTGCTTCGTACTGCCGCTGCTGACGTTCTTCCTCGTGTTCTGGCACATGTGGCGCATTCGCAAGGACGGTGGCCTGGCCGTGGCCGATCGCGTCGCGGATGACGCGCGCGAACAGGCCGCCATCACCCCGCCGCCCGCCGGCAAGACCTACACGCTCATGGGCAAGACGCAGGGCGGCACCGTGCAGTCGTCTTCGCCCGCCGGCCTGCTCCAGGAGTCCACCACGCCGAGCGTGCCGGCGATCCCGCGGCGTTCGACGGCGATCTTCCTCGCCGTACTGGCGGTGTGCAGCCTGCTGGGGCTGTTCATTCACGCACCGCTGGAGGAGCCCGCGAACCCGGCGGTCACTCCCAATCCCGCCAAGGCCCCTTGGTACTTCCTCTGGCTGCAGGAACTCGTCTCGATCCTCACGTTCCGTGTCGGCAACTTCATCGTCGACGGCGCGTTTGTAGGCGGCATCCTCGTACCGACGATCCTGATCGGCCTGCTCGCCGCGTGGCCGTTCATCGACAAGAGCCCCGCCGCGGCGGCGGGCGTCTGGTTCCACTCCAGTCGCAAGGTTCAGAACCGGGTATTCCTCGCGATCATCCTCGCGACGGTCGTGCTGACGATCATCGGCACGTTCTTCCGAGGTCCGTACTGGGCTTGGGTTTGGCCGTGGGACAGCAGTCATGCCCATCCAACGATCACCTAGGAGCGCTGTGAGCGAAGGCCACCAACGCGCGGACACGAAGCTGATCTTCATCGCGGGCACGCTGCTGTTCGTGGTGAGCATCATGGCGTTCGTCCAGGAAGCGCGCCCTGAATGGGCGGAGGCCCAGGACGAGGTGCGCCGGATCGTGACCGAGCGGTTGGGTGCCGAGCGCGCCGCCGAGCTGCCGACGGGCCTGCAGCAGATCTGGGTCGAGGAGACGAACCGGGTCGACCGCTGCATCACGTGCCACACGACGATCGACTGGGGCCCGGAGCTCGCGGACGCTCCGCATCCGGCGCGGTCGCACCCTGACATCCCCTGGCTGGGCAAGCATGCGATCGAGAAGTTCGGTTGCACCACGTGCCACGGCGGCCAGGGCTCCGCGACGACCACCAAGGCGGCGCACGGCGAGGTGCTGCACTGGGAGGAGCCGCTCCTCGGCGAGACACGGGCGCGCAGCTACGGCCTATCCGGCGCCGAACTGATGGAGATGCGCTGCAACCAGTGCCACCTGCACGAGCCCAAGGTCGAAGGCATGCCGCTGATCAACGCCGCGAAGGACTTCGTGGTGGCGAAGAACTGCAAGCGCTGCCACACGATCTTCGGCGAGGGCGCCACCCGCGGGCCCGAGCTGACGCGCATCGGTGAGAAGCACCCAACGGCTTACACCTTCCCTAAGGTGTGGCGGCATCCGCGGACGGCGCTGCACTGGCACATCGAGCACTTCAAGGCCCCGAACGACGTCGTGCCGAACACGATGATGCCGCTGTACGACCTCGAGGGAAAGATGGCGGAGGGCCTGTCGCTACTCGTGCTCTCCTGGCGCCGCGTGCCGGCGACGTACATCCCGCGGCCGAGGCTTGCCAGGTGACGGCCGCCGGAGTGCGCGGATTCGGCATCCTCGAAGCGTCTTTCCAGGCGAGCGAACTTGCGCAAGAGCGATGCACGGCGTGTCGCCAGCCGTTGAGTTGGCGGATATCCGCTCAAGAGGTCGCGGGGCATCACGATCGCCGTTCAACAGGCGACGAAAGCGCCAAGTCGTCTTTCCAAACCGACCGCAGGGTCTAGAATTCCTTGCGGAGAGAAAGCCAGTGGAACAACGAATCTTCGTCATC
Source organism: Planctomycetota bacterium (assembly GCA_028281445.1). GTDB lineage: Bacteria > Planctomycetota > PLA2 > PLA2 > JAEUHO01 > JANQJW01. Next base: position 31,090 of record JANQJW010000041.1, read on the forward strand.
GAGGATGAGCCGGAGGTGCATGATCTCCTTCGTGCCATTCTGAGCGAGGGCCCCCGCTACGCCGTTGATGGCACGCACGACGCGCGAGATGCGCTTTCCCACCTGCGCTCGTTCAGCCCTCACTGTCTCTTGCTCGACCTCATGCTGGGCCCCGGACCATCCGGACTCGAGCTCTGCAGACAAGTCCGGGACGATGAGCAACTCGCCGGCGTCGGCATCCTCGTGGTGTCCGGCAGGATTCCACAGGGAGCGGAGCATCGAGTCTTGCTGAACGGCGCCGACTTGTGCCTCCACAAGTCAGTGCTCAGTCCAGCCGTTCTCCTCGACAACGTTGCCGCGCTGCTGCAGATCGTCGAGAACAGAACCAGCTCGCGCATCACGCGGGGGGCTCTGACACTGGATACCGAGATGGAGCAGGCCTGGGTCGACCAGCAGCCGGTCCAACTCACGGCGATGCAACGGTGTATTCTCCGCAGGCTCTTGATGAGGCCGCGACATGTGTGGTCGCCTTCCCAGTTGCTGGCCAGCGACGCCTCTCCGAACGCTGCGCGCAGACTTGCGCGCGTTCAGGTCGCGAGGATTCGTAAGCAGTTCGGTGCTCACGCATCTCTGATCAAGACCGTGAGGGGCAAGGGCTACTTCCTCGACCTTCCTCCGGACTGAGGCAGGGTCGCGTCGGGAGGCAAGCGCTCAAGGATGCCTCGCGACCTCCGAGAGAGCCTCACGGACACGGCCTTCGCGCACCACGGCAACGACCGGGACCGAAATGACCCACCGAAGGGACGAAGGCAGCTCAAAGACTCGCCATCCATTGCGCCGCATGCGGACTTGGGGATCGCCGCGCGCGTGCGCACCGCCAAGCGAGACGACGGTCACGGGATCGCCCTGCGTCGACTGCGCCAGCTCTTGTAGGTACGAAGCGCACAGATCGCAGGAGGCTCTGGAAAACACCCACAGGCCGTCCCGGTACTGCTCCTCGCCCAACCAGCACCTCAGGGCGGTCTCTTCGAGTCGCAGACCTTGCCACGACTTGACATCCAGAAGCACGTAGTCGCCGTTCCCAGGACAACCGCGTCGATGCGGGCTCGCGACGAACAACAGCAGCGCAGCTACGGCGAGTGCGGTAGCCCAGCGGACGGCGCCCCCTCGAGTCCGCGGGAGCCTCCAAGGTCGCGAGAGGAGCACGCCGCCTGCAAGTACCACGTCGATGCTCGCGGCCAGGACAGGGTGAAGGTGGACGTCCCCGAAGCAGCCGCAGTTGGCAGAGCCCGCCAGGATATCGGGCACGAGGAGCAGTGCGAAACCGATGAGCAGCCCAACCACCCACTTCCACGCGGCCCCCGGGCTTAGCAAGGCTGCGATGCCCAGCGTCAGTTCGACTCCGGCGGCCGGCCAGTAGAGACCCTCGCGGGAAAGCCCGAGCTCTGCCAGCACGACGGGAACCTGGGCGAGCGCGCCGATCTCGAGCTTGAGCGTGCCGCCCAGGAGAAGCCACACGCCGGCGAGTCGAATTGCGGCGCGGCTCGCCAACGTCGCAGTGCCACTCGAGACATGGTTGCGACCGGTCGGCATTCAACCTCCGGGCCGCGACTTGCCCCTGGAGTAAAGGAACACAGCGAACAGCGCGATCGCGATCCCGATGCCGACCAGCACCACGGGCGCGCGGCTCCCTGATGAGGTGCTCTGCGGCTTGGGTCTCGGGGCGTAGCCCTGGGGTGCGGGTCGAGACTCTGCTTCGGTGAGTCCCCGAGACGCGCTGCGCGAGAACAGGATCTCGCCGGTGCGCCCATCACGCAGCGCTCCGGGGCCGGTCCAATGGTCGGGCACGCGCAGCACGAGGCGTTGATCGACGTCATCTGGCGTCAGCTGCACGATCGAGCCGGGGATTACGCCGCCCTTGGCAACGCCCATGGGATGGCGGAACTCCCACTTCATTGGCAGGAGGTACGAACCGACGAACCGGAAGTCGGACCAGACGCGGGAATGCGAGCGACACACCTTGTAGCCGGCGATCTCGCCCCGCCATGCATCGATGCTGGGTACTTCTTGGCCGTCACGGGTCAACAGAGCGCTCAGGATGTGGGCCTCTGTCAGGACGTAACGCTCCCCCACGCGGCCGAACACGAGCTGATGCGCGAACAACCCCTCGATCGTCGCCTCCGGGTCGTTCAGCGCTTCGACGACGACTGTATTGGCCGGGAACGTGACCTCGAAGCGGCCATCTCGCATGCGAGCGTCAATCGCGTCCCATTGACTCAGACGCTCATCGACACGAAGGGAATCGACCGGAAACCACCACGAGGCCGTCGGCGAGTTTCGGTAGACGTATTTAGCGTCGTACTCGTCGAGTTTCGCGTTCCAACTCAGGTCGGGCTTCACCACGCCCCGGAGCAGCTGAGTTCCCCTGCGGATGCTCAGTCGGCCCCGCACTGTTCCGTCGGGGCCGGGCATCTGCGCAAGGTACGACCAGTTTCCTTCGGGGAACGACGAGACGACCCAGTCGAATCGTCGCTCCAAGGTTCCGGTACGCGTCACCTCCGAGTACGCCAGGTTCCCCGTCTGCCTCAGTTGAGTACGGAGCGACTCCAGCGTCAGGATCTCGGCACGCTTCACATCTTCGCCAGGATCCGGGGAGTCTTCTGCCCTCGCGAGAGTGCTCCCTGCGAGGCAACCGAGGAGGCCGGCTGCCAGGATCGTTCGCAGTCTCATCACTTGTCCACCTGCTCTCGCTTCGCCGTGAAGAGCACGCTCAGCGGGCTCTCGAACCGGCGCCCCCCCGCCGCCTCGCTCAGAATGACCGTGAGGTCGAGGATGCCGGGCTGCTCGACGCTGCGGCCGTCCTGCCGGAGGTGAATCGTGAGGACGGGCTTCGACAGCACGCCGGCCTCTGCATCGAAGGCGCAGTCGACTCCCGGTGCCGCCTCGGCGCACGCGACCCCGACAATCGCGAGCCCGGTCGGAACCGACACGGGAATGGAAACGGGTGTGGTCCGCGGCACCAGGATCCTGTGCGACTCCAGCCCGAGCGGAGACACAACCGTCCAGGTGACCGGCGTCTTGACGACGGCGCCTTCCACCGAGCACGCCACCGTGGCGGAAAAGCGGCCCACATGCGTTGCGGCGACCTGGACGACACAGGAACACTCCCAGACGCCGTCGGGCCGACGCTTCATCTGGCTCGCGCCCAACGTGACGCGACTGGAGTCACCGAACTCCCACTGCCCATGGGGCGGATCTTCGGACGCGAGCAGGGGCTCCGTGCTCGCCACGCGAACGACGCACTCCCCCTTGTCGCCGACCCAGATGCGCCCGGCATCGACTCGCTCATCCACTCCCCGCCAACGACTTACGCGCCCCGTTGCCGAGATGTTGATGTTCGCGAAGTTCCCGTCCTTCGTCACGACGGTCAGCGCCGTGGTCCGCCTTTGACCGGCCCCGACCACGAGGGTGAAGTCGAGCAGGCAGCGTCCTCGCGGAGGAACGACCCGCGTGCCGCTCTCCACCATGGCAGCGGCGCAGCCGCAGTCCGTGGACACTTGCGCGACCTCGATCGCTCGATCCGTATCGTTGACCAGAGTGAACTGGCGCCGCGCCGTGCCAGGCACGGTCCCGAGGTCGATTTCCGTGCCCTCGAGGAATCGCACGCTCTCGGTCGGCGGGGTCTGCCCACAACCGACCGCGCCGGCCAGCAGGGCAAGGCCGAGGAAGGTGACAACGCGGGTGCACACTGTCTACCGGATCTCCTTGATCGTCGCCGCATCACCATGTGCCGACAGCAAGAGGGAGCGCTGCTCACCCCCGAGGAAGTCCAAGCGAAGCTCCCAACCGGACGCGACGTGGAGCTGGAGTCCAGACGTCGAAGCTGTCTTCGGCAATGCGTACGAACGGTGCCAACCGAGCGGATGGAGGTTCATGTCGCCCGCCCGGTGCAGCACCACGCGACAAGAGTGGGTCCCTTCCGGGATCCACTCCACGGGAACGAGTACCCGCTTGGGCCGGTCGGCTCGGCCGGACTGGACGCGATAGAACCCCCACCCCTCGTCCCAGACGAAACGCGCGGTCTCCAGCGTCCTGCGGGACACCTTGAGGACGCCGCCCGACTCCAACCGCCTGACGATCGCAACGGCGCCGAGGCGCCCTTCACACACGACAATGGCCTCGCGCTGCGTAGGCGAGATCATGTCGATCTTCAGCATCCTTTCGTCCGCATCCGGCGACGGAATCCGAAGCGTCAAGGGTGAGGTGCCCGCAGGCAGGACCGCACCGCATCCAGGCCCGAATAGGGCGATGTCACCCCGGCCGGGCAATCGGCTGCGGATCACTCCCTTGGCGTCCGGCGACAATCTCAGCTTGAAGCCGGTGCTCTTCGGCGACTCCCACAGGACAACACCATCCGTCACAGGACTTCCGCTCTCGTACAGAAGCGTGATCTCCACGTCCTGCCCCTGGAACTCCCCCAGGAGCCCCACGTCCTTCACCTCGCCGGTTTCCAACTCGACGGGGAGCCAGCTCGGGCGCCCCTGCGCATCGCTGCGCCGAACGACGTATGTGCCAGCCGGCAAGCCCAGGAACATGAACTCCCCAGTCGCGGTTGATCGTGTCTTCTCGAATCGGATCGGGCGGTCGACATGCGACGCGGATCGCAGCAACTCGACTTCCTCGTCCGGCCCGGGCACCCGACCATGAATGGCGCCATCGCTGTCCCCGGACATGTCCGCGACGGTCGTCTGCCCCGCCGTCACGACGTAGTCGAAGCCGCCGAGTGGCGTCCTGTTCGACGAGAGCCGGTACCGGCCGGGAGGCAGATGCGCGATGAGCTCACTCTCAGCTCTGCGAGCGAAGATGCCCGTACTCCAGGCCCCGTACACCCGTTCCTCCACCTTCAATCGATCACCGGAACCACGCCAGCCGCGCACGAGCAGGTCCCCACCGTTGTTCGCCAGGACGACCTCACTCTCGGTCCCGTCCGCACGGAGGTTCATGACCGGCGACACCAGCCCCGGCTTCTGGACCCAGAAGCGGAAGCTGCCTTGCACATCGGCAGGCAATGGAATCCCGACGCGTCCCTCGGCATCCGTCGCCAGCGTGCCGAGCCTCTTGGAGCCTTCGCGCGCGAACTGGACGGACATGCGAGCCGCGGGCGCCGTGGAGTCCTCGGTCTGTGCCAGGAACCTCAGCCGTAGGCCGGCGCCCAGGTCATCGAACCGCAGCGTCGCCTTCCAGTTCTCGAGCGTCTGGATCGTCTCTTCCTGTCCGCGCCGCTTCAGGGAGTGCGTTCGCAAGATGCCGCTTGATTGGACCGCGGTCTCGGCTTCCCAGACATGAGAGTGATCCAGCTCGCACCGCAGCTGTCCGACGAGCGGGACGGCACCATGGGACCATGCCAGCGTCGCCCGGGCCGCGCCGTTTCGGAACATCAGGTCCAGGTTCTTGACGTAGCCCAGCGTGCCGTCCTCGTCTCGATGGAACAGGGTGACTCGCTGGAAGAGGAGCGCCGTCGACTCGTATCCAGCGAGCTCGATCGAGAGCTGGAGCGACTCGACCGGCTGCAGCTCGACGGTCACCGATCCATCGACAGAGACGTTCACTCGGCGCGCACTTGACGTGAATCCGGGCTTGGTGACCCGAACGACGGCGATGGTTCCCAGCGGCACCGATGGAAACGCGGCTGCCCCCTTGGGGTCAGTGCTCAACGGGCCGATCGCGGCAGCCGGCCCCATGCCCACGGGATCAACCTCGACTTTCGCGTGTTCCAGCGGCGCGCCGCCGTCGCTCGCGTCAAGTACGGACACGGAGAGCGTCCCGCGTCCTACGAGTTCCACGCGCACGACGGAGTGTTCGTCAAGTTGCTTGGGCAACTCCACGCGCTTCTCGTGGAACTTGGGATGACGCACCCGGACCCAGGCTCCGTGTTCGACCTCCAGCCGCGCCCGCCCCGTCGGGCTCGTTGTCGTGCGCGTACTCTCCTTCAACGCCTCGGTGAGGACGGCGACGTCTGCTTCAGCAATCCCGCTGCCTGTAGCGTCGTGCACCACGTCAACAGTGAGGGCGCGGGTCTCGGGACGGATCGAGGCGGTCGGAGAAGCGCCGGCGGGCGGCTCTAGCACCGGCCCGCCGGTCGCGGGATCGTCAGTGGGGACGGCGACCGTGAGATCGTCGGGGCGCGGCCCTTCCATGAGGAAGACGATCAATGCTGCCACTGCGAAGGCAATGATCGCCGCAACACTCGCGAGTCTCACAGACAGGCCTCTCCGAGGGGGCAACACGGGCTTGCATGGAGCAGCCCGTGCTGCATCCCAAGGCTAACATCCTGTGTCAGATGAATTTACGGAGCGGGCTGAATCCCGCACCCGAGCGGAGTGCAGGGGACCTCAGGTCCGCCACCCTGACAGACACCCCACTTGCACGTGCACTTCTGCTGCCCCGCCGGGCATCCCTTGCTGGTGCACGTCCTCGTCGACGTGCATGCTCCGGTCTCGACGGCGCCGCACTCCTGCGGCGTGTGGTTGCACGCCTGAACCGGCGGCTCCTGACACGTAAGGACCCGCTTGTGGTCGCAACCGTCGAAGAAGCACTGGTGAATCTCGATCGGGTTGGCCTGGCACGGAGGTGCGCCGCACCCAGAGGTCGTCATGCCGCCGGAGTTGGGCCCGAAATTGCCACACAGGTCGTTGGCCTGGTCCTTCATCTGATTGAAACAGAGTTCGTCCGGCTCACAGTCCTTCATGTCCGCATAGGCCTGGCCCGAGGCCAGCGCGAAACACACAGCCGCCGCGATCATGAGCGCGACGCTACATCGTGAAGAAACTCTCATTCTCATTCCTCTCTCCGTCGAGCGCACGCTGCCACCAAAGGCAGGTGCCCGACGGCACAAAGACAACGGTATCAACGGGACTAGAGCGCGTCATACGCGGACCTCGCCTCGAGCAACCTTCCGGCAACGTTCCAGTAACGGTGCGTTAACGATCGCGAATCCGAGCGAGAAGGCTCTCGCGAACACGCATCGCGTTCTAGAAGCGGTACGTCGCCGACACCAAGGCCTGGTGGAGCCAGGCGAACGTGAAGACGGTGTCGTTGTCCGCGCCCCCTTCGAGCAGGCGGTAGCCGAAGCCGACGCTCCAGCGCTCGTTGATGTCGCGGTGCAGCTTCAGCGCGAAGTCGAACGCCCGCCCCTGGGGTGCCGCGGCACCGTCGAGATCGGCCGTCATGCGCCAGCAGTTCGAGATCCGATACTCCGCATCGACGTGCAGCAGCGGCACGAAGCCGACGTCGGTCTCGGTCGCCCGCTGCCCGCCCTGGACGAGCTCGATCTTGGCGTCGCGGATCTTGGCCGTCGCGCCGACGTTGACCGTCCACTTGCAGGTGTGCCACAGGCGGTAGCGGTAGGTCAGCCGATACGAATTGAACTTGTAGGTCGCCTCCGTGGGCACGCCCGCCGCGAAGTTCTGGCCCTGGAAGCTGACCGGCTGACTCAGGGTCCCCGTCTCGTTGATGTACAGCGGTGCGACAAGCGCGCGGATCGAGTGGCGCGGGGCGATCTGGTAGTCGAGCGTGGCACGCCCCCACGGGAACGGGCCAGATCCCGTCACATCGTCGAGCGCGAATCGCGTACCCGTGTCACCGGGCACGGCCACGTCGTTGCGGCTCGTCCATACGGGCCCGACCTCGACCTCGACCGCCCACTTCCGCTTGAGCCGTCCCGTACACGGATCCCGCCAACCGCAGCGACCGCAGCAGTCGATCGACGTGGCGACCGCGCGCGTGTCTACCGGTTGCTGCGCGCATGGCAAGCACGCACGCACCGACGCACGGCAGCCCGCGAGCAGGGCGAGCGCGACGGCGAGACCGAGGCAGACGAGACTCGTTCGCATGGGGGCACGCTAGTCAGCCTGTGTCACAAAACGAAAAACGGGCCGGCATCCGCGGATGCCGGCCCGTTCGGTACGTCTTGGGGAAGTACTAGGTGCTCTTGGGCGTCAGCTTCCAGAGCTCGGTCTTCTTCTTGCGAAGCTCGGACTTGGCCTCGCGCAGCTCGGCGAGCTCCTTCTCGATCTTTTTGGCCTTGGCGTTGTCGTTGTCGTCGAGGCGCCCCTTCTTCTCGTTGAGGTTGCGCTCCTCGTTCGCCATCTTGTCCTGCTCGGTGAGGATCTTGAGATGGGTCTTGACGACCTTGTCGAGCTTCTCCTTGTAGAAGACGCTCGCGACCTTCTTCATCTGCTTGTAAAGCGCGCCGGCTTTGATCTTCTTGGCCTCGAGAACGCTGACCTTCATCTTGGTCGGCTCGACGAACACCATGCGCGGCGTCGTCTTGCCCTTCTCGGCGATCATGGGCTCGAGCTCGACGTGGTCGGGCGCCATCTTGACCGTGCGGAAGGCCTTCATGCCAAGGGCGACCTTCTCGTCCTTCAGCACGATGTCTTCGATCTTCGCGAAGCTCTCGCACCCGCCACTGTCGTCGCAGATGAAGACGAGAATCGGCTTGTCGGTCCACTTGAGACCGGCTTCTGCCGGAGCTTCGTCGCTTGTCTCTTCGCCGGTGACGACGGCGCCGGCGTCATTGCTGATGCGCTCGACGGTCTCCCACCGGATCCCGATGTCCTGCTGGCTCTCAGCGCAGTGGCCGCTACCTGCGGCGCGTCCCTTGCCGCCGCATCACCCGGCGTCGGCGCTGGGGACTCCGACGAGTCCGATTGCGAATAGGGCTGCGGCTACAAAAACGATGGACCTGGTCATCGAGTTCCTCCGGTCGAATTGGCGCTTTGTATGAGGGTTGTGGGCCGAGGTCCCATGCCTGCATACGCCCTGAGAGTAGCGCAAGTTCCCGTCATTCGCCGCTGGAGAGTCGATGAGCCCATGACATTGGGCCCTCGGGCGTGACTTGGGCCCCGCTAGGCCCCCATCACTTGCACGAACAGACGCCTCTGTCGAGCGCTTGTGTCGAAATCGAGAAACACGATCTGCTGCCAGGTGCCCAGGGTGAGACGCCCCTCGACGTCGGCACCGTCAGCGAGGGCCCCACCATCGCGGCCCGCACGTGGCCGTGTCCGTTGTCGTCGTGGTTGAGCTCGTTGTGGCGGTAGCGCAGGCCACGGGGGAAGACACGCTCGACGGCCTCCTGGATGTCCTGCACGAGACCGGGCTCGAACTCGATCGTCGTGACGCCGTCCGTGCTGCCGGGGCAGAAGACCGTCACGATCCCGTTGCGGGTCCCGCTCGTCTCGACGCAGTCCTGGACCTCTCGGGTGAGGTCGTGCACGTCGTTGTTGCCCAGGGTCGAGAGTCCGATCGTGTGCGTGTGTGCGTTCATGGAGACAGAGATACCAACTGCCGGAGACCTGCGGGTGAGCGAACCATGAGGCGCGAATGACCCGGCTCGTTTCCACTGAGAGGATGGCGCGTCTGCTCCTCCTCGCCGCGGCCGTCTTGCTCTGCCCCAGGCCGTCATGCGCGGGGATCGGATTGCGCAGGGACTCCTCGTGGTGGTCCGCGCTATCGGCCCCAGACACCCGGACGAGGCTCAGCGCACGACGCCGAGCTTCTTCAACCCGTAGATCACGAGCGCGACGGAGATCAAGCCGAGCACGATCTTGCCCGCCGTAGCCACGAACAGGTTGCGCACGATGTCGTCGAGCGAGACGACCAGGTTCTGCTGCCCGAGTACGAGCGCGCCGATCAGCGAGATACCGAGAACGAGGTAGAGCACGCCGCGCACGGTGTTGGCGTAGCGCACGCCGACCGAGGCGCGCGGCGGCGGCGCCGGGGCGCTGCCGTCCTGGGGAAGCCCGGCCTCGATGCGCTTCTTGACGAGCTTGGCCTCGGCCTTGATGCGCTTGGCCTCGTTCTCGAGCTTCTTCTTCTCGATCTTGGCCAGCGTCTTGCGCTGCTTCTTCTCGTTCTTGCCGTTGCCCACTACGAGGGATCGTAGACCAACCTTGCCCCCACCCTCATCGCGCCCGGAGGATGAGCGCGGTGGAAGTCCCCCTCATCCTCTTCGGCGCCGTGATGATCGCGGGCGGGCTCGTCGGGTGCATCCTCCCGGTGATCCCCGGCCCGCCGCTGAGCTTCGTCGGGTTGCTGATGATGTGGGGCGCGCGCGGCTGGCACGCCGAGACCTTCGGGGGGATCGCCGTGGCCGTACTCGGCGCGCTCACGGTGATCGTCACCGTGCTCGACTTCCTCATGCCGGTGTGGGGCGCCAAGCGCTACGGAGCATCCAAGGCGGGCCTCTGGGGCTCCGTCATCGGCATGATCGTCGGGATGGTCGTGTTCCCGCCGTTCGGGATGCTGATCGGGGCGTTCGGCGGCGCGCTGGCCGCCGAACTCGGCGCCGGACAGGGCACGACCGGCTCCACCAAGGCCGCCTGGGGCGTGTTCGTGGGTACGATGATGGGCATCGGGCTGAAGCTCGCGGTTTCCTTCGCCTGTGCCGTGCTGTTCGTGTGGGAGCTGCTCTCCCTCATGCCCTAGGGACCGAAGGTCCAACGCCCCGCCCGATTGTCACGAGACCAACTCCAAGCAGCGGAACGCGTATCCAAGTACGGTTGTTGACGCCGGAGGATGCGATGAGGAGTGCACGGCGCGCGGTTCCCTGGGCCCTGGTCCTGCTGTTGCTGTCGGCACCCGCACAGGCGGGCGACAAGGCGATTCGGTGGTGCGAGAGCCTCGACACGGCCTTCGCCCGAGCCGGAGACACCGGGCTGCCCGTCGCCGTCTGCGTGACGGCGCCCCAGAAGCAGGCCGGCGGATCGGTCACGGGCGGCGCGAGCACGATGCTGACCGAGGGGATCTACAAGGAGGCGTCCGTCGTCCGTCGCTCTCCGCGATTCGTCTGGGTGCTGGTCGATGAGCTGCCCGACGCAGCGCGGGCCCGGCTCAAGACGCTGACGGGTAGTGAGCTCATCGTGACGCCACAGCACGTCTTCGTGCATCCCGACGGCAAGCAGGTCCTACTGCGCAAGGAGTACTGGCCGTACGGCAAGGGCGAGGCCGGCGTCCGCGCGTTCGAGAAGCTGCTCGACGACGCGTGGACGCGCTTTCGCCTGACGCCGCAAGGGGAGAAGGCCGCCGATCCCGCCGCGCCGAAGAAGGAGCCCGAGGGCGACAAGGGCAAGAAGAAGAAGGACGAGGTGCCCGACGAGGCGGAGGCGCGCAAGGATTGGGTCGTAGCGATGCTCGGGCGGATCCGCACGGGCAACAACGAGACCCGGCGCGCGACCTTGAAGGGTCTGATCAAGCACGACCGCAACGGGGACTGCATCACGCCGCTGATCGACCTGCTCTCCGATCCCTCTCTCGAGAAGAACTCGCGCATCGACGTGGTCCGAGCGCTCGGCATTCCCGGCCTGGGCGACGCGGTCCTGCCATTGGCCGCGCTGCTGCAGCACGACGACAACCGCGTGCGCGGCAACGCCGCCGTAAGCCTCGAGTACATCGGGCTGCCCGAGGCCGTGCCCGCCCTGAAGAAGCAGCTCGGGGCCGAAAGGAGTGCCAGCGTGGCCGGTCACATCTGCCGCGCGCTGGGGCGCTGCGGCGCGGGAAAGAGCGACGTGCGTAGCGCGCTGCTCAAGCGCTGGGACAAGGCGGAGACCGACACGCAACGTATCGGCCCGGCGGCAGGCATGGCCTACTTCGCCGGCGACAAGAGCCTCGCGCGAAAGATCGAGAAGCGCCTGGCCAAGGCGGTCGTCCCCAAGGCGATCACCGGCCTCACCAGCCTGCGCAAGGAGCCCAAGCTGCTCGCGTGGTGTCTCGCCCACATCGGCGACAAGCGATCCGCGAAGTTCATGCGCAGCAAGGTGATCGACCGGTTGAAGCGCGAGTCCTTCAACACGGGGGTCGGCTTCTACGAGGAGGTCGTCCTCATGATCGAGGGCGACGAGGAAGCGGCGAAAGCCGTGGACCAGTCGATGCGGGGCGTGAGCTTCGGCGGGCCCGGGAGCAGCATCACGTCGATCTCCTCGAGCGTCGGCGTGTTCAAGATGGACGCGATGCGCAAGGGACGCGACATGTCGCAGTTCATCCCCAAGGGCGACTGGAAGACGCCGACGTTCGAGCTGCCGGATCCGACGAACCGCTGAGTACGATGCGCGGATGCGAACCGCGTGCCTCGGCGTCCTGCTGCTTCTCCTGACCTTCTCTCCGGCGCAGGCGGACGAACGGCCGTCCGGCTGGCCGTGGGCCTACGATCCGGGCGAGTCGACCGAGTCGATCATGGGCTTGAAGGTGACGCTCTACGTCCCGCGACGGCTCACCCCCACCTCCGGATCGTCGCTCCTGGTGGTGTTGCACGGTGCGCGCGCACGCGGCGACCGTCTAGCCACGTTCTTCCGGTCCTGGCCGATGCAGAACTACGTCGTGTGTGCCCCACAGGCCTCGGGCTCGACCTGGAACTCGGACGACCTCAACCGCGTGCGCCGCATCGTGAAGATGCTCCAGGCCGGTTTGCCCATCAACAGGGACCGGCTGCACGTCGCGGGCTTCAGCAACGGCGCGTCGAACCTCGCTGAGATCGCGTTCGACGACGACATGAAGGCACTCAGCGGCACGTGGGTCGGCGGCGGCTACGGCGGCAAGAAGGTCCCCACCTGGGCGCGCGACCGCTTCGGCGCGCTGTTCATGGCGGGCGCGGACGACTTCGCGCTGAACCGCGTGCGGGCCAGCCCAAGGCGCCTGCACGGAAAGGTGCGCAGCCTCGAGCTGATCATCGAGCCGGGCATCGGCCACACGTGGCCGAGCAAGCGCGTGCCTTACCACCTCTGGTGGATGGGCGTGCAAGAGGGCCGCTACCGCCCGGGCTACGACCTGAACTTCGCCTGGGGCAACGACCTCGGCAAGGCGCTTGCGGCGGTCCGCGGCGGACGGGCGCGCGGCGCGATGCTCTATCTCTACGATTCGCGCACCGACGTCGGCAGCGTGAACGCCAGGAACCTGCAGAACATCATCTTCACGCGCGGAGATATCCGAGACCTCGGCGCGCGCTTGCTGCCGGTCAAAGTCGACAGGGTCGGCAACACCGCGACCCTGGCGGCGCTCGGTGTTCCCGCCATGGCGACACCGGCGGTCGTGGTCTTCGGCGCAGGTGGGCGGTCGACACACATGCAGTCGGGCGCCATCGACCCGAGCAAGCTCGTCGCCGCCCTTCGGCAGGTAGCCGGACCGTAGGTGGCGAGCCGCTCCTGGTTCCGACGCCGGATCGCCGTCCCGGGCGAACACGGCTCCTGGGCGTTGTTCCTGGGACCGCTCGTGATCGGCATCGTGGCGGGCGGCGCGGTGCGCGTGCCGACCATCTACCTGGTCGTGGCCGCGCTGGCGGGCTTCATGGTCCGCCAGCCCATCACGATGCTCGCCAAGGTGCGCGCGGGGCGCCGTCCCGAGAGCGACGCACCGGCCGCGCGCTTCTGGATCGTCGTCTACGGAACGATCGCCGCGCTGCACATCGGCGGGCTCGTGGCGCGAGGATTCGGCGAGGTCCTCTACCTGGCGCTACCCGGCGTGCCCGTGTTCGCGTGGTACCTGCACCTGGTCATGCATCGCCAGGAGCGGAGGCAGATGCTCATCGAGGTGCTCGCGACGGGCGCGCTCGCGCTCAGCGCACCCGCCGCGCTCTGGATCGGACGGGGCGACGCGGTGGCCGAGGGATGGATGCTGTGGGCCCTGTGCTGGGTCGGCTACGGGAGCGAGATCGTCCACACGTACTTGCGCCTCGACCAGCGCACGTGGTCCGAGGATCGCGACGTTGCGAACCGCTTCCAGGCAGGACGGACCGCGCTCCGGATCAACGGACTGGGCATCGCCGTGGCCGGCGGACTCGTCCTGGCGAACGAGGCCAGCCCGCTGCTGCTTGTGCCCTTCGGGATCCACGCGGCGGAGTGCCTGCATGGCGTACTACGTCCCGCGCGCGGTCTGCGACCGCGTGCCATCGGCCTGCGGCAGCTCGCGGTGAGCGTGCTCTTCACCGCGACGTTCGCCCTCGCCGGATATCCTTGACGACCTTCTACAGATGTCATAGGTTCCGCACTGCATGAGCGCCCCCCACCTCAGCGACGCCGAATGGAAGGTCATGAACGCCGTCTGGGCCGAGCACCCGACGAAGGCGCGCGCCGTCATGCACGCGCTGGAGGACGAGACGGCCTGGAAGTACAGCACCGTGAAGACGATGCTCGAGCGGCTCGTCGAGAAGGGTGCGCTCGAAGCGCACATGGAGGGCATCACGACCCTCTACACGCCGGCGATGACGCGAGAAGAGGCACAGCGTGACGCGGTGCGCAGTCTCGCGGAGAAGGCGTTCGGCGGTGCGCTGGGCTCCATGGCGCACTTCTTCATGCAGGACGAGCAGCTCTCGGCCAAGGACCGCAAGGCGCTCCAGAAGCTGCTTGCCGAGCGATCGAAGCGGGGTCGCAAGTGATTCGCTCGTTCGTCGACGGCTGGGCGGACTGGATGACCGCGATGGCGTGGCAGGCGGGACTGCTGATCGTGTCGGCTGTCGCGCTCGATGCGATCGTCCTGCGGCGGATCCACCCACGCCTGCGCTCGGTGGTCTGGAGCCTCGTGGCGCTCAAGCTGGTGCTGCCGCCCGGCCTCGCCTCGCCGCTGCGCGCCCCAAAGCCGGCCGTGCAGGGTGTCGCGTCCTCCGCCGCGGTTCCGCACGGCGTCGATTGGGGTGCGCTCGCATGCGCCGTCTGGCTTGCCGGCATGACGGTGCTCGCGGCCGTGGCGTGGCGCCGCAACCGCGCCTGGCGCCGTAGCCTCCAGCAGGCAACGAGCCCGGCGCCCGACGCCGTGCGCCGGCTGCTCCGCGAGGTCTGCGCGACACTGGGACTCCGCCGCGTGCCGACGCTGCGTCTCGGAGCCGGGCTCCGCAGTGCGGCCGTCGTGGGCCTTGCACGCCCTGTCATTCTGCTCCCGGACGAACGCAACTCGGACGCCGACCTGCATCACGTGTTGCTGCACGAGGTCGCACACATCAAGCGGCGTGACCTGTGGGCGGAAGCGGCGTTCGCGCTTCTGCACCTCGTGTACTGGTTTCATCCGCTTGTCGCGATCGCGCGGCGCCGCGCGCACGCGGCGCGCGAGGTGTGCTGCGACCTGACCGTGGCCCGCGCGCTCGGCAGCAGCACGGCGTATCGCGAGACGCTCCTCGAACACGCCCGACGCATGCTGCAGGGGCCGCGTCCGGCCGGCGCAGCCGCGGGGTTCCTG
>JANQJW010000075.1 GCA_028281445.1 Planctomycetota bacterium
CTGCTGCTCGTCTGTCTGCTCTTCGCCCTCGGTGCCGTCCGTGCGCGCGCCGACACGGACGCGGGGCGCTTGCTGGCCATCGCGGATCCCGAGAGTCCCCAGCGCAAGGCGGCGCTTGCCTGGTGGGAAGGCCTCGACCGTGCGACACGCGTGCGCACGCTACGCAGCGCGCTTGCGTCCGAGGACAAGGCGGTCGCCGAGGTCGCTGCCGCAAGTATCGGCTACCCGTATCTCGACGGGGCGGAGCTGCGCCGCGCCCACCGGCTGCTCCATGCCAGGCCCGCGCACATCTTCGACGCCCCCGATGTGCTCAAGCCACTCTCCATGCGTGGCGACCTCGCGTTCGGGGCGCCGGACTTCGTTCCGTTCTTCGAGGCTGCCGTGCGCGACCCGACGATCACGGACCGGTCCACGCTGCAGCGCGCGCATCGGGTCCTTCGCTCTGCCCATGTCGAGGCGCTCGTGCCGCTGCTCGAGCAGGGCAATGCCGCCGTCTTCACCGCTCTGCTCTGGTCCGTCGGGCTGATCGCGGAGTACGACCGCCGGGATCGCTTCCGCGAGACCATTGCGCGCGGCCTGCTCTACGGCCTGCGTCGCATGCGGGCGGACCGCGCGGGGACCGAGCGTCCCAGACTGGCCGACGTTCAAGTCGAGATGGCGACCCCCGTCGGCGGTGGCCTTCCGGCCGCGTTCGTGGAGATCGCCGATGCCGCCCTGCCGGGCACGACCGACGGCGGCTGGCAGGCCGGCGACCGTGAAGCCGTGCTGAGCGTCGTGGCGCCGTTTCACTGGTTGCGGCGATGGACGCTCGTGCTCACACCGTCGCCGAAGGACGTACCGTTCCTCGAGCGTATCGTCGAGGCCTCGCTCCCCGAGCAAGCGCGCGACCCCTACGGTCCCGCGCACCTCCTGTGGGCCATGCGCGCCCTGGCCGCCATGCCCGCCGAGCGTGACCGCGTGCGTGCCTGGGCCAAGGAGCCCGACGAACGCGGCCTGCACGCGGCTGCCGCGCTGGCCGAGCAGGGCGAGCCGGACTACTTCCGGCGGCTCGTCGACACCGGCGAGAACCCCGCGGAGGGCGAGGATCCGCTCGCGTTCCAGAGCCTCGAGTGGCTCGTCGACCGGACGCGGGCGCGCGCTCGGGTGGCCGACAGCCACCTGGGGCCCGACGGCGCCGTGAAGTGGTCCGCGGACGACCGCATGTGGAAGCGCCGGACTGAGTCCGTTGTCATCGACGACGACGATCTCGCCGCGATCGAGGACGCGTTGTGGAGCCGCGACGCGCCGGTCCTCGCGCTGATGACCTGGCACGCGAGCACACGTCCGGGTCGTCTCACGCGCGAACGGGCCGGTCGCTTGATGAAGCGCTTGCGCGACATGGGCAGTCTCGACTGGAAGTACCGCACGCTCGAGAACTACGACGCGCTGCTGGCCGAGCTTCACCTCATCGCGCCCGAGGACCTTCGTGCGGTGCTGCTGCGCTGGCTCGAGACCCAGCCCATGGCGCGCGAGGAGATCCTGCAGCGGCTCGCGCGGCTCGGTGTGGCGGGACACGAGCCGGCCATGTTCGCCGTGTTCCACACGTGGGAGGAGCCGTGGGCACTCGGGCGCGTGCCCGGCAAGCTCGTAGACGAGTTCCTCTGGCGCCACGTAGAGGGTACCGACGGCGACTTGGCAGCGCGCGCCTTCGAGGCCCTGCTCGTGCGTGCCGGGCTCGATCCACGGGTCATCGCCGTGGTGCGCAACTGGGTGGAAGACCAGGACGACGACACGACCGTCGCCCTGCCCGTGCTGCGCACGGCGGTGACCCGTCTGCGCGAGCGCGACGCCGCGGGTGCGCTGCTGGCGATCGCGGAAGATGCGTCCTATCGCATGAACGTCCTCGGCCTCGTGCGCGACGAGCGGGTCACGGCGTCTCTGCAGCGGCTGCGCCGCGAGCGACACCGAGGCCTCTACTGGCAGGCCACCGCTGCGCTGGCCGTGGGAGGCGACGACGACGCACGCCGCGAGTACCTCACGCTCCTCGACGACGACCGCACTTGGATCGTCGATGGCCTGCAGGACATCGGGCTGGGCGAGGATCGCGCATTGACGAACATGTTGCTCGATCGGCTCGACAGCAACTGCTGCCTCGGTTGGGCCGCCCACACGCTCCTGAAGGTGATCTACCCGACGCTGCCGTTCGACGACGCCTACGGGGGAGCGGGCACCGCTGCGACCCGTGCGTGGCTCGCGCAATTCGCGTGGCGGCGCAGTCCGCTGGTGCCCGGCTGGGTGCCGGTGCGCAAGTAGCCGTGGGTAGACTCGCGCGCATGCCTCGCGTTCTGGCCGTGATCGGTGCGCTCGTTGTCGGCTCGCTTGCCTGGGCCGGCGAACCTGATGCAGCCAAGCTTGCCGGTGACCTCGTCTCCGAGGACTCCGACGTGCGCCGTGCAGCGCGTGCGGGGATCGACGCGTTGGGCGCGCGCGCCGTCCCTGCGCTGCTCGACGCGATGAATGCAGCGGAGGACACGAGGCCCTACATCGACATGCTCTTCCAGTGGAACCTCGCGCCGTACGCGGGGGGCGGCGCCGCCTCCTTCAAGCGCATGCTGGAGAAGCAGCGTGACAATCACAAGCTGGTCCTGCTTCTCGAACGCATCGGTCCCGGAGGCAAGCCGGCCTTTCCACTGATCGAGTCCATCCTCGGCGATCCGAACCGAAGCGACTTCGTGCGCACCACGGCCGCGGTGACGCTGCTGCGCGGCGGTCATCCGGCGAAGCCGGTGCTAGCAGCCATGACGCCGTCTTCAGAGCCTTCGGTATTCGGCGCGATGACCTGGACCGAGGCCTTGGTGATCGCGGCACGCGACGAGCCCAAGGCAGTCGAGCGTCTGACCGCGCTTCCCTTCGTCGTGGACGACATCACGGTCAACCGCGCGTTCGCGGCGGTCGCTTCGCTCGGTCGCAAGGGCAAGGCGGCGGCCCCGCGCCTGCGCGCCTTGCTCGGCAGCTCCGATCCGGGACCGCGTCTGCTGGCCGCCGCAACGCTGTTGCGCATCGGCGAGGACGTGGACACGGCATTTCGTGCCCTGGGGAAGGCGTCCCGCGCGGAAGTGCACGATGCGGTCATGCGCTTCGGCGACGCGCTGGTCGTTGCCATCGCGCCGGACACCATCGAGCGACTCGCGCCCTTGCTCGATACGCCCGCCGCCCTGCGGGTGGCGCACAAGATCGCCTGGCCGCTGGCGCGGCTGGGCGCGCACGCAAAGCCCGCCGTGGGGCCCATGCGGTGCTGGCTGAGCAACCGCAGTGCGGGGGAGTACGGCTTGCTGACCCTCGGACACGTAGGCAAGGACGCCGCGTCCGAGCGGAGCGCGTTCGAGTTCCTCGTCGAGAAAGGAAGCGACTGGCAGCGCGCCGCCGCCGCGGTGTGTCTGCTGCGGATCGATCCGTCGGACAAGGACGCGCGCGCCGTGCTCGACGCCGCGGCACCCGCGGTCGAGGGAGGCAAGCAGCGCCACCTCGCGCGCGTGCTCAGCTCAGCGGCAGCTGATGTGCCCCACGTCGCGCCGCATCTCGCACGTCTGGTGAAGCAGGGACCCGACGACGTGCGTGCGATCGCCGTCACGGGCTTCGCCAGCCTCGGTCCAGCGGGCGCGAGCTACGTCGACCTCGTGCTCGGGGCTCTTGATGACCTGTCGCCGAGGGTTCGCGAGCAGGCCGCGTTCGCGTCGTCGCGCGCGCGCCCTGACGGACCGGCGAGTAGGGAAGAAGCCGCGGCGCTGGCGAAGCACCTGTCGAATCCGCATTGGATCGTGCGCGCGTGGGCGGCGATCCTGCTCTCGCGCGGACCGCACAAGCGCGAGCTCGGCCCGGCGCTCGAGCCACTCATCCGCTACGCCGCCTCGATCCGGCCCGCCTGGCGCAAGCCGGCAGACACCGACTTCACCTGGGAACCCGACTTCGAGGTCGCGCTTCGCGACGCAGCCCGGAAGCTGAAGTAGGCGGTCAGTTCTTCTTGTCGAAGTACTTGAGCAGAGGGGGGTAGCGCTTCGAGACGATGTCGAAGTTCTTCTGCAGCAGCGGGTCGCTCGCTGCGGCCGCGCGCATCTTCCCGAGGTGCGCACCGAAGTTGCGATGCCGCGGGTGAGGCTTCATGAGGCAGGTCAACGCGGCGCCGAAGTGCATGGCCCCCTTGTCGGCCTCGGCCGCCTTCTCCAGGCCCTTGGCGATCCAGTCGTAGCCGTGGCGGTTCAGCATGCCGGCCTGCTGAAAGGCCTGGGCGGCGTAGCCCGCGTCGAACCAGGCGCGGCCCGGGTGCTCGGCCTTGCCCGTCTCGACATCGAGCACACGCGCACACAACCGGCCGAAGACCCGATCCACCAGGACCGGTTCTCCTTGGAGCGCGGCAGCCGAGCGGCGCAGCACCTCCATGCGGGCGAGCACAGGCAGCGAGGGCTTCAGCAGACGCAGCGTGTCGTCGGCGATCTGCGTAGGCGTGCGGTTCTCGGTTTCGAGCGTGGGGGCGTCGCCCACTTCCACCGGCCAGCACACGCACGGCGGCCCTGCGACTGCGGAGCTCGAGACCAACATGAGAGCGGCGAGCAGAGACGTGGTTGCGATCAGGCGTTGCATGATGAGTCCTCCGCGCCACCAGACGCGGGGGATCGGCAAGCGTTAGCACCGGGCGGCGACGCTACTCGAGCAGGTGGGTGAGCTCCTCGATCGACCGTTTCTCCATGAAGGAGATCTGCTCGATCGCGTCATGCAGCTCGGAGTCGAGGTCGGGCAGCGCCAGGATCTTCTTGTAGCTCGCGGCCGCCTGCTTCTCCGTCTCGAACGCTTCGCGCAGCATGACCTTGTAGTCGGTCGTGTGCACGATCTCCGCAGTGTCGCGGTCCGTCGTCGCCGTGCCGCCCAGCTTGACGATCTGCTCTCGCACCGTCCTGCCGTGTGTGGCGGACTCGGCGGCTTCGCCCTCGAAGAACGGCTTCAGATGCAGTCGGTGGATGCCCTTCACATACGCCGCGTAGTGCCCGTACAGGACCTCCGCGCGCATCTCCCAGGCCAGTGCAGCGTTCAAGTCTCGAATCACGTCTTCGTTCGTCATGGCGGGAGCATACCGAGCGCCTTCCTGGAGGCTCACACCCGCGAGACCCTTCGACGAATGCGCTACCGATAGAGTGCGAGGGAAGCCTCGCCCATGAACTGCGCGATGTCGAACGAGCTGAACAGACCCGCCCCCTTGCCGTTGCTGTCGATGGCGAGGAAGCAGCCCGTCGAATCGACGCCGAGCTCGACCTCGGTCAGCGGCACTTCGAACGCCACGCTGCCGTTCGGCCGCAGCCGCACGATGCGCTGCACGGAACCCTGCAGCGGATCCAGCGGGTCGTTGGGCGTGGTCAGCCCCAGCAGCCCGCCGCCACTCGGGTCGATCGCCGCCGTGACCGCTCGACCGGTTACGCCGAGGTCGACGTGGATCGGGTCGCCGTCCACCGGCCACAACGTCGCGTGCCCCGCGGCCTCCGCGAGAGTTGCCCGCTGATATCCGATCAGGGCGTCGCCGCGTCCGTTGATGTCGATCGTGGGCAGTGAAGCGTCGATAGGCGAGTCCGGCGACAGCGGGCCGACCGCGTCGAAGCCGGCTCCGCGGCGAAAGCGCGTGCCGAACAGCTCGTCGCCGCCACTCTCCTCCGCGGTCCAGATCAGGATGCGATCTTCGTCCTGGAATGCCCGGGCCTTCAGGTCGCCGATTCCCGGCGCCGCCTGCAGCGACACCTGGGGATTCCACAGACCGGTGCTCGGTCGTCCGACAACGGCGAGGACCTCGGGGTCGGCCGTGGTGAGGACGTGATCTCCGCGCCAGGCAAGGATCGCCTGGCCGCTCGTACCAATCGCAGCACATAGCTTCTCCTTGCCCATGTCCGGTGAGACCGAGTCGACACGGACCGGCGCGCCGATGGCCCCATTCGAGTGGCTGGCCGCCATGACGCGCTTGGTGGGGTTCTCGATCCACGCGATGACCCCCGAGCCGTTGGCGTTCATCTGCATGACGAGGTCTTCTGCGTTCTCGTTCGGATCGCTGAGCGTGTCGAACGCCGGAGTCGTGAGGAAGGTGTTGCGTGTCGCGATGCGCACGGACTTCTCGGTCTGGCCGCTCGGCGTCTCGAACCAGGCAAGCAGGGCGAACCCGGTGCGCGAGATCGCTGCCTTGGGTCGCGAGCTGTTGACCTGGGCGCCGCTCTCGAGCACGTCGGCCGACCAGGTCCCGAGCTGCGGATCGAAGAACGCAGCGTGCGCGTCCCTGCCGCCGGATCCCGAGCTCCACGCAACGACGGCATACCCGCGCTCGGCGACGGCGACGCCCTGCGCGTCCACCTGGGCATTCGCGAGACCCGTCGCGAGCGCGAACGGCGGCTCGGTCGGCTGGGCGTCCGCCAGGCGCTGGGCCCAGAGCGTGCTCGTACCGCCGGCGTCCACTTCGAAGTAGACGGCGATGCCGGTCCCGTCGGGGGCGAGCTCGACGGCGCGGGCAACGCCGACAGTTGTGCTCGACGAGACCGGCACAGCGGGTTGCATCACGCTCTGGATGCACGCGAACTCGTAGGCGAAGGGGTTCGGCCGCTTGTTCCCTGCAACGTCCTCGAGGCCTGCGACGAGGCGGACGCGCGGCCGCGAGCTCTGCGGCAGCGGCGCCACCGGGGTGATGCGGAGGATCCGGTTCCCGGCGAGCAACGTCCGCGTGGTCTCTACGGGACCATCGCCCGCGTCGATGGTCAGCGTGCCGTCGTCGATCTCGCTGAGGTCGAGCGGCGTGGCGAACTCCAGCTCCACGAACGTGTCCGTCGGGACATCGACCGCGCCGGGGGCGGGGAAGATGCGGATGATCGCAGGCTGTTCGTTGACATCGCCCGTGACGATGCCGTCGCCGGAACCCAGGGGATCCGGGCCCAGGGGCGTGCCACCACTGCCGCAGGCGGCCAGGAACAGGGCAAGAAGCGTGAGCGCGAGTCGAACCGTCATCGGCGTTCTCCACGCCGCGACGAGAGCGGCGTCTACGGATGAACTCCGGACGCTCTGGATCCTTGAACACCTCTACGAGGATTCGGTCCCCACCCTAGGATGCGCAGGTGTCCGCGCTGCGTCCCGTCGTCTGGCTGAACACCGTCGCACTGACGCCCAAGCTCCTGGAGCACGCGCCGACGCTGAAAGCGCTGGGGGAGAGCGGGACCTCCAAGCCGCTCGGCGGCATCGTCCCCGCCGTCACGAGTGCAGCCCAGGCCACCGCGCTTACCGGGCTGGCGCCGTCGGGCCACGGGATCGTCGGCAACGGGTGGTTCCACCGTGACACCGGCGAGATTCGGTTCTGGCTCCAGAGCAACCGGTTGATCAAAGGCAAGACGATCTACCACGTCGCACGCAACCGTGCGGCGGAGCAAGGCAGGACCTTCACGTGCGCCAAGCTCTTCTGGTGGTTCAACCAGGGCGCGCCCGTCGACTGGAGCGTGACGCCCAAGCCCTGGTACGGCGCCGACGGGTCGAAGGTGTTCGGCATCCACGGTGATCCGCCCGAGCTGCCCGCCGCACTGGAGAAGAAGGTCGGCACGTTTCCCTTCCACAACTTCTGGGGACCGATGGCGGGGGCGCCCAGCACGCAGTGGATCGCCAAGGCCGCAGCGCAGGTCATTCGCGAGAAGCAGCCGACGCTCACGCTCGTCTACCTGCCGCACCTCGATTACGACCCGCAGCGCCACGGGCCCAACCACCCCGACGTGCCCAAGCGCGTACGCGAGCTGGACGATGCCGTGCGCCTGTGCATTGACGCGGCGAATGACATCGGCGCAGAGGTGCTGGCGTTCTCGGACTACGGCATGCTCGAGGTCTCGCGCGCGGAGACGCCCAATCGCGTGCTGCGCGAGGCGGGCTGGCTCGAGGTACGCGACGGGCCCTTTGGCGAGCTGATCGACACGTTCCGCTCGAGGGCGTTTGCGGTCTGCGATCATCAGATCGCCCACGTCTACGTGAAGGACCGCAAGGACTGCGACGCGGTCGCCGCGCTGCTAAACCCGCTCGAAGGCGTCGCCCGCGTTCTGGACGAGCGCGCCCGTATCGCGATGGGTTTGGAGCACCCGCGTTCGGGCGATCTCGTGCTGCTCGCGCGCCCTGATGCATGGTTCGCCTATCCTTACTGGCTCGACGACCGGCGGGCGCCGGACTTCGCTCGCACCGTCGACATCCACCGCAAGCCGGGCTACGACCCGCTCGAGATGTTCATCGATCCGCAGATCGGGTTCCCGAAAATGCGCATCGTCTCGCGCCTCGCTCGCAAGAAGCTCGGCATGCGCTACCTGATGGACGTCGTGCCGCTCGACACGTCGCTCGTGAGAGGCAGTCACGGGTTGCTGCCGCTTGACAAGAACGACGGCCCGCTGCTCGTCGGAAGCGACACATCGGCTGCGCAGATCGAGACGCTGGCCGACCTCAAGGACTACACGCTCCAGCGGATGGGCCTGGGCGCGTCGTAGACTGGCGCCATGTTGTTTGCGCCGCGCCGCTGGCGATACGTGCTGCTGCTGCTGCTGCTCGTAGCGGTGTTCGTGGCGGAGCGTCTCTGGACGACAGCGCGACTCGAGAAGCGCTTCGACGAGCGCTACGCCGAGCTCGTCGAGAGCGGCGCGCTCGTGCCGTGGGAGAAGCTCACGTTCAACTTGGCACCCGCGGGCGCCAACGGGTGGCACGCGCTTGCTGCGGCGAGCAAGCTGCTGCGGGAGATCGATAGCCAGTGGCGCGACGAGGACCACGAGCACCACCACGACGTGCCCCTCTGGGATCCGGAGGTATTCCCCTGGACGGAGGAAGCGACAGCTGAAGCCGAGTTCTACGAGGCGAAGTTGCCGCCCTACTTCGTACAGGTTGACGCGGCGCTGGAGATGCCGGTGATCGTGCCGACGATGAGGGGGCCACTGGACTACCCGGACGTCACGGTCTTCATGGATCCGAGTCGCATGAGTCTCGAGCGGGCCGAGCGCTACCCCAGTGCCGCGGCTACGCATATCATGCGCCTGCAGCGGCTTCTTCGGCGATACGAGCCAGGTCGGAGCGTTGAAGCCCTGCTGCAGATGGACTACTGGAAGCACGGGCTTCTGCGGGTTCGTGATGGCGTCGAGGATGGCCGCCTGGGCGGTGACATGCTCGAAGAGTGGCTCGAGTGGTTGCCGACGGAGGAGGAGCGCGTAGTTCGCTTCGTGCGCCCGATGCAGCTGGCCGACCGGGCCACCGACGCATGGCTGCTCCTTGCGGTGCGCCGCGGGATCGACCCCCTGGTCGACGTACGCCGCAAGAGCGAAGAGGCGCTCGAGGAGCTTCCCGTCACCCCGGAGACGAGCTCGATTGCCGCAGCACTACAGGTGCCTCGCTTCGACCAGCGATGGCACCGTCGGCCCGCATTGCTCCGGGACTGCCTGCGCGGGCTGGATCTCGCAGAAGCCCGTGTCGTCCGCACGTGGACGCTCGATGAACTGGGCGGTGTGCCCGACGACCCGGCCTACGAGGGCACGTACTTCGCGAACTACGCATCCAACGTGGTTGAGATCGTCGCCGCCATGCGACGTGCGCGCATCGCATTGGCCGCGCACGTCGAGGGCTCGGCCGAACACTCCATCGAGCAGCGCCGCGGACTCGTCGAGAAGCGATTGGGCGAGTTGCCCGTCGATCCGCGCACCGGTAAGCCGTTCCCGTGGACGAAGACCGGCAGCAAGCACGTGATCGGCGAAGGCGACGAGGCGTGGCGCGTGCCGTAGCGAATGACCTTGCATGGGCGCAACGGGGACATGTAGGGACGGGCCTTGTGCCCGTCCGCGCGTCACAGCATCTGCTCCAACGCGGTCAGCGCCTCTTCGTTGCCTGGCCACTGCACGAGCTCGCGCGCTTCGTCGAACGTCGTGATGCGCGCCTCCACGTGCTCGTGCGAGAGCCGCACGGACGCGGCCGTCGTGCCCTCCGGGAGCACGACGGCGATGGGCCGCTTGCGGTAGAAGCGCTCCGAATACGCGCTCTTGAACTCGAGCCAGGGGCCCAGGTCGTGGATCGCGTAGCCCGCCTCGATGCCTGTCTCCTCGTGCATCTCGCGTTGGACCGCTGCGCGCAGCGTGCCGTCTGTCGCTTCGACCCGGCCCGAAATGCCCTGCCAGAAGGGGCCGTGGGCCTCCGAGCGGCGCAGCATCAGCGCGCGCCAACCGTCAGGCGTCGGCACCGCGAACCACACCTCGACAACGAGCTGCGGATCGTCCTTCGTCGCCGTGCCGACGTGTTCCAGGGGTTCGTCGAGGGCTACGGGAAGATCCCTCGCTCGTCGTAGGCCTTCACGACCCGGCGAAGCGCCACGATCATCGCGCCGTCGCGGCGTCCCACCTCGTACTTGTTCATCGCGCGCGTCGTGCGGTCGTAGGCGTCCGCGCTGCGACGCTTGAGCTTGTGGCGCACCTCGTCGAGGTACCACGTCTCGCCGCGCCGGTTCTGCGTCCATTCGAAGAACGAAACGATCACGCCGCCCGAGTTGCACAGGATGTCGGGGATGATCTCGATGCCGTTCTCGGTCAGGATCTTCTCGGCGCCCGGCGTCGTCGGGCCGTTGGCGGCCTCGGCCACGAGCCGGCAGTCGAGCCAGGCTGCGTTGTCCTCCGTGACCTGCCACTCCAGCGCGGCGGGGATCACGATGTCGACCTTGGTTTTCCAGAACTCCTCGTCGGTGATCTCCTCGGCGGCCCCGAAGCCCTTGACGCCGCCCGTCTTCTCGACGTACGCCGCAAGGTCTTCTGCGTCGATGCCCTTGCCGTTGCCGAGGCCGCCTGTGTGGTCCTGGACGGCGACCAGCGTCGCCCCGTACTCGTCCTGCAGAATGCGAGCGGCGAACGAGCCGACGTTGCCGTAGCCCTGCACGCTGAAGGTGCAGTGCGCGAGGTCGAGACCGTTCTCCACTGCCCAGGATGCGATGTTGTAGACCGTGCCGCGGCCGGTCGCTTCGTCGCGACCCACGGAGCCGCCGGCGGACACGCTCTTGCCCGTCACCACGTGGCGCGCGACGTTCTTGTGCGCGTACGCGATGGTGTTCATGTACGTGTCCATCATCCAGACCATCGTCTGCGCGTTCGTGCCCATGTCCGGCGCGGGGATGTCGTAGTCCGGGCCGATGTTGTTGCCCAGGGCATGCGTGAACCGGCGGGTAACGCGCTCCAGTTCCCCGTCGGAGAGCTTCGTCGGGTCGATGTTGATGCCGCCCTTGGCGCCGCCGAACGGGAGGTCGGCCAGCGAGCACTTCCACGTCATCCACGCGGAGAGTGCCTTCACCTCCTCCAGCGAGACGTGGGGGCTGAAGCGCAAGCCGCCCTTGTAGCAGCCGAGGATGTTGTTGTGCTGGATCCGGTAGCCGGTGCACATGATCGTCTCGCCGTCGTCGAGACGAACCGGGAAGTTGACGATGATCTCGTTCTTCGGCTCGCTCAGGATGGCGCGCAGCGAAGGCCGGGTGTTCGTCATTTCCGCCGCGCGCTCGAACTGCGCGACGGCCATCTCGTAGAGATTCTCGAACTCGTCGGATGCGGGTTCGTCAAGATCGGCGGCGTCGGTCACACCGCCCGGCTGCGTCTTGGTGTCTGTGGACATGGGACTCTCGATCCGGGCCCGGGGCGCGCGCCGCGAACACCCCCGGCACCCGGCACGCCACCGATCCGGCCAGCCTAGATCCACCCGTCCCGCGGTCCAGAATCCCTTTGTCGTAATCGACCGTCGGGCTGATTCCGGCGATACTGGCGTGCCGGAGGCGACCGTGGCCAAGCTGCTCGTCAAGGACGGGGATCACACCTACCTGATCGACCTGGCAGCAGGCGAGTCGCTCGTCATGGGCCGCTCGCACGACTGCGACATCCCGATCGAGGCGCGCCGGGCGTCTCGGCGCCACGTCCGCTTCGAGGCCGACGGCGACGGCCACCGCGTTGCCGACCTCGGATCGACGAACGGCACGCTCCTCAACGGAGCCCCGTTCGCCCACGATACCCGGCTCGCGGATCGCGACGTCGTCGACGCCGGCGGGTGCGTCGTCGTCTACCGCGTAGATCCGAGCTGAACGGCGGGGGGCCGCACATGCCCTCGTCGTTCCCGCGCTCCGAGGGCGGTCCCGACCAGTGGGGCGCCAGCGAGACGATCGGCGGTCGCGATCCGGCCCGGTGCCGTCGCGTCGCTGGCCTCGTCGTGAAACGACTCGGCCGCTTGCGCGCGGAAGACCATCGCGCCCGCTACCTGCAGCTGCTGCAACGTATCGCCGACGCTGAGTCGCCCGCGCTGGCCCGGCTCGTCGACGGCGGTATCGCACAAGAAGACGGTGAGCGCTGGATGGCGACGGCCTGGGCCGAGGGGCGGACCGCACGAGAGGAGGTCGAGGCCGGGGGCGTCGACGCGGTCGAGATGGTGCGGATCCTGCGGCCTGTGGCGGAAGGGCTCGCGCGCATGCACGCGCACGGCCTGGTACACCGCGACGTTTCGCCCGGCAACGTCATCGTCACCGAGGATGGCGGCGTTCTCATCGACTACGGCCAGACGATCCTCATCGAGGACGGCGCGCCGCCCAGCCGCGGCGTCGTCGGCACGCCCGGCTTCGTCGCGCCTGAGGAGGTGCTCGAGGGTGGTGCCGCCGTCGCGCCGCCGGTCGATGTCTTCGGTCTTGCAGCGGTCGGCTACGCGCTCGTCACCGGCGCGCCGCCGGCACGGGGGGAAGACGTGCTGGACGTGCTCGCGCAGGCTGCGGCGCTACCGCCGCGTCCGAGCGAGCTTTGCGTGGACATGCCCGAGTCCATCGATCTGGTGCTCATGAGAGGGCTCGCACGCGAGCCCACCGAGCGGCCGAGCGCAGCGGACTTCGCACGCTCGCTGCAGCTTGCGCGGGCGGGACTCGTGCAATGAGATCCGTCGTGCTTAAGGGCGGACCGCCCGTTCACCCGTACGTCTACTCCAAGCGCCTTCATCGCGTACCCAAGTCGGTCGAGAGCGGCGAGGTGGTTGCGCTCGAAACGCGCGAGGGCCGCGCCTGCGGCTACGGCTTCTTTCACCGGCAGTCGCTTATCGCCGTGCGTGTCCTCAGCTACGACCCGAAGGTCGTCCCCGACGAGGCCTGGCTGCGCGGACGCGTGCGCGACGCGGCCTCTCTGCGCACCGACGTGCTGAAGCTGGGCGAGGTCACCAACGCCTGGCGTGCCTTGCATGCCGAGGGAGACGGCGTCAGCGGCCTGGTGGTCGATCGTTACGGTGACGTAGGCGTGGCATCGCTGTTCAGCCTGGGCTGGTACCGGCGGTGGGATGAGCTGGAGCGGGTGCTTGCCGAGGAGCTGGGGCTTGCCCGCGTGATCGCCCGCGCCGACACGCGCACCGTCACGCAGGAGGGCTTCGAGCCACCGGCGGCCAAGTGCGATGCGATCGAGATCCACGAGCACGGAGTGCGGTTCCGCGTCGACCCGGCGGCCGGTCACAAGACGGGC
>JANQJW010000103.1 GCA_028281445.1 Planctomycetota bacterium
GTTCTTCGCCGTGAGAAGTAGCACGATGAAGTGCTCCTTCTTCTCATGGCGGAGGCGCGGGTGGTAGGCGTCGAAGATCTGCTGGGTGCTCCGGAGCACGACACCCGGCTTCAGGGAACGCTGGGCCATGCGGCGCCCGAGTTCGATGGCGCATGCCAGGCGCCTTGCAACTCCAGACGGAACGCCGGCGGCCTTCAATTCCTCAGGTGTCTGGTCCGCCAAGGCGGCCAAGGGTTGGTCGCCGAGGCACTCCTGAGCAGTCGAGCAGCCTGTCAAGGCGGCTAGCAGGTGTGCGTCGGACAGAAGGTCAACAGGGATGAGCTTAGTAACGTAAGTGAGTTCGGACATGAGAGGCTCCTTGAGTGGGAGCCGTGCACGGCATGGTTCATGGATGGACGACAGAACTACCTGGCTCGCTCTCGCCTGGGTGTCCCATCTTCGTTCAGGCGGGACCACGAGGCGGGCTCGGGTATGGCTTCGGTGGCCGGCTGCAGGAACTGCTTGGCCCAGTCCAGGCCCGCCTCAGAGCAAAGCCGAGCGGCAGCAGCGGACATTCGTTCCGCACCCGAGAGGCTCATGCCGCTGAACGTGCGTAGGGACCGGGCAATGGGTTCTCGGACGCGGTTCCACAGTCTGGTTCTTGTCCGAAGCGCTGCCCTCTTGGCCCGCGACGTCGTCTCCTTGGCCCGCGACGTCGTCTCCTTGGCCAAGCAGTCCAGCTCCTCGGCGTTGTCCGTGACGTACGGGTCGTAGCCGTCGCCGTCCGGATCGACCGATGGCCCCGTGCCGTACACGAGAACGTAGGTGATCAGGTTCTCGAGGGACGGCGGCTCGGGCTCCGGCGGGATCATCTCCTCGGGGTGTTTCGCTGTCCCGACGTGGACCGTCCGGTTCATGAGGCTGCCCTGCAGGATGTCGAGCGCCCGAACGAGACGACGCTTGTGTAGGGCTTGGCGCCGCTCATCCAGCGTCTTCGGCTTGGCCCTCCCATGGGCCTGCAGGGGCTGCGCGCCGGCGCCGGTGGACGGGCTGGCTGCTCGCGATCCCTTGCCCATGTACTTGACCTTCATAGTGCGCAACCGCAGTACGGGCATGCCACCCTTGGCCTTCGTGAGCGGTGTCAGCTCGTGCTCTTGGTGGACCTTGACGCCCTCGGGCATCGGGATGTCGCGCAATGTCCAGGGCAGTTCGAGACGCAGGCTGTCGCCGTACTTCCCTCGAGCCTCTTCGATGCGGCGGTACACGACGGCGCGGCGCTTGGACTCGAAGCAGGTCGCATCCAGGCAGCGGTCGCTCTTGGCGTTGCGAACGCCTCCAAGGCCACCAAAGAGGTCTCCCTGGGCGCTGTCGCGCTTGGGGCAGGCCGAGCAGGCTGGTGTGGCCGTAACGAGGTTGCTGTCCTGTACGTCCCAGGGCACATCGGCCAGGTCGCGGGTGTACTCAGCAACCATGCGACGGATGTCCTCCTTCAGCGGCACGCCTTCGTCCCACCAGCCGCTCCAGTCCTGGAAAGCACGCTCTTGAACAGAATCCGAAAGGGCAGCGATCAGGTCGAGGTGTCCGACCGGGAACTGGCTGACAGGATGCTTGGGATCGGCAAAGGCCTCGCGCCAGGAAGGGCTGAGAGTCGTCAGGCGCAGGCGGGCGCGAATCCACGCCACGGACTTACCGAGGGTGGCAGCGGCGCGGTCCTGTGGGTGCTTGTCCTCGGACAAGCCCTCGACGAGCCGCTTGACAACATCGGCCTCCATGAGCGGGTCGACCGCCTTGTGCTGAGCGTTGTCGGTAAGGAGCACGCTCAAGGCGGCTTGATCGTCCTCGGGGTCAAGCACGACGCAAGGGGCCTCCTTGGCGCCCAGGGCTTGCAGCGCGGCGTATCTTCGGTGGCCAGCGAGGATCTCGTAGCCCTCATCGCTGCGCTGGACAATGAGGGGCTGAAGCAGGCCGTGCTGGCGGATGCTGGTGCTTAGATCCGCAAGGTCGGCCCTTCGGTACTCGCCCTTATGACGGGTGTCCTGTGTGTGTCGCTCCAGCCGCGACACTCGGACGGGTGTCACTCTCATGGTTCTCTCCTGAGGAACGGTCTTTGAACGGCCATCGCTCGCAATGGAACGCTCGAGTCGTGTAGGTTTGCCCGGCGGCTCCGTTGAGATTTGGCATGGGGGCGGGAATGAGTTGGTCGGCACGCGAGCGTCGGACTGCGGAACTGTTACGGTCCTGTTGGGAGACGCTGCCTGGAGCGAGCGGCACGAAGGCGCGTCAGCTCGTCGGCTTGATCCGTCTCTGCTGGATCACGGTGACCTCGGGCTACGGGTTCGACGCTGAGCACAGCCCACTTGCCACAACGTGGCGTGGCCTGGACGAGATCTTCGGGACGGAGATCGAGGCTGCCGCACCGTCGTGGGGAGATCGGAGAGCCCTCATAGAGGCAGGTCTTCCGGGTCCTATTGCGACCCTCGCGACACGGCCAACCGGGATGATCAACTACCGACGCGCACTGCGGAACAGAGCAGACAAGTGGGTGTGCTCGAAGCGAGTCGCCATCTCAAGGCTGTTCGAGAGGGCGGCTGCACTGCCCGATGACGACGATGGCGCGCGTGTGGACCTTGCTCGGCGCATCGTGAAGCTTGGTCGGATCCCACTTAAGCGCGGCACCAGTGATCCTGCCAACATCCTCACTCCGGTCCTCGCCTGCCTGGACCCTGCGAGTCGATTCCCGATTATCGGGGGCGGGAACGCTGATGCTAGGAACAGGCTAGGTCTCGGGCGATCCGACTTGCCTGACGCGTGGATCGCACATGACGTCGTCCAGTGCGGCTGGTGTCAACCGGGCCAGTGCATGGCGGCTGCTGCACTGATCTCCGAAGTGCCGAATCCCGACGACAAGGCCATCGACGGGGCCATGGCAGGGAACCTCTGTCGATGCGGGACGTATCCCCGCATCCGGGAGGCAATCCAGACGGCAGCGAAGAACGCCGCTGCAAAGGGGAAGTAGCGACGACGCGTGCAATCACCCGCCGGAACTTCCTCCGTGGCTCCCTCGTGGCGGGCGGCGGATTCCTGTTGGGCGTGACGGGCGGCTCGGGACTGCGCACGGTGATCGCGGCCGACTCGGATCTGCCGTTCATGCCCCATGCGTTCCTGCACATCCCGGTCGACGGGCCGATCACGTTCCTAGCGAAACACGACGAGATGGGTCAGGGCATCCACACGGGGCTCGCGATCGCATTGGGCGAAGAGCTCGAGGTTGATGCGACGGACATGCGCGTCGTCTGTGCGCCGTCGGACCGGGCCTTCGCACACTCTGTCTGGGGCATGCAGGGCACTGGAGGCAGCACGAGCACGTGGACGTCGTTCAAGCAGATGCGCACGATCGGCGCGCAGTTCCGCGAGACGTTCGTTACCGCCGCGGCCAAAGCGTGGCAGGTCGACGCAGGAACCTGTCAGGCCGTGAACGGCCACATCCAGACGAAGGACGGCAAGCATCGTGCGTCGTACGGCGAACTCGCATCCGTGGCGTCGAAGACGAAACTCGTCGAAGACGTGCAGCTCAAGCCCACGAGCGCGTTCACGCGTATCGGCAAGCCGACCCCGCGCGTCGACTCCGGCGCGAAGGTCCGCGGCGACGCCGCCTTTTCCTACGACCGCTACGTGCCCGGCATGCTGACGGCCATGGTCGTTCGCTGCCCGTACTTCGGCGGCACGCTCGAGGGCTTCGACGCAAAGCGCACCGGGGCGGTCGAAGGCGTCCACATGGTCGTGAGAGTCCCCTCGGGCGTCGCGATTATCGCCGACGGCTACTGGGCCGCCATGCGCGGGCGCGACGTCCTCGAGACAACGTGGAAGCCCGGCGCGGTCAAGCTGGACTCGAACGAACTTCGCACCCAGTTCGATGCGCTGAGCAAAGAGCCCGGCACCGTGGCGCGCAAGGATGGCGAAGCGGACAAGGCCTTGGGCGCGGCCGAGAAGGTGCTCGAAGCCGTCTACGAAGTTCCATACCAGGCACACGCCCCCATGGAGCCGCTGAGCTGCCTCGTGTCGCTCCGCGACGATGGCGGTGCGGACCTGATCACGGGATCGCAGCTGCTCGGCGGCGACCACTTCGCGGTGGCACGGCGACTTGGTGTGCCGCCGGAGAAGGTGACGTTTCGAAACTCGTACCTGGGCGGTGGGTTCGGCCGCCGAGCGAATCCGGCAAGCGACTTCGTGGTCGAGGCGCTCGAGGTTGCGCTTGCGGGACGCTCCTTGAAGCGCCCCATCAAGACCGTCTGGACACGGGAAGACGACTTGAAGGGAGGCTGGTACCGCCCGCTGTTCATCAATCGGATCAAGGCCGGGCTCGCCGATGGGAAGATCAGCGCCTGGGACCACCACATCGTGGGCCAGTCCATCGCGACGGGAACCGCATTCGAGGGCGCCATGGTGCGCAATGGCATCGACCAGACCTCGATCGAGGGCGCAGCCGACATGCCACACGGCATCCCGAACCTCACGGTCCGGCTGACGTCACCGAAGCTCCCGATCACCGTTCAGTGGTGGCGCTCCGTCGGGCACTCGAACACTGCGTTCGCCAAGGAGAGCTTCCTGGATGAGTGCGCGGAGGCGCTCAAGCGCGACCCGTATGAGCTGCGCCTGGAACTGCTCGCCAAGCACCCTCGTTGGGTCCGGGTCCTGAAGCTTGCCGCGGAGAAGGCGGGCTGGGGCAGCGAACTGCCGGCCGGCCACGGTCGCGGCATCGCCGTTCACGAGTCGTTCAAGGGCTTCGCTGCGCACGTCGTCGAGGCGTCGATCGAGAACGGAAAAGCGCGCGTGCATCGGGTGGTCTGCGCAATCGACTGCGGCCTGGTCATCAACCCGGACCAGGTCGTGGCGCAGATGCAGGGTGCTGCGGTGTTCGCCCTGTCCTCGACGCTCAGCCACGAAATCTCGTTCCGCGACGGTCTGGTCGAGCAGAACAACTTCAACGACTTCCAGCTCATGCGCATGCACGAGGCGCCGAAGATCGAAGTGCATATCGTGAAGAGCGATGAAGCCATGGGCGGCATCGGCGAAGTCGGTGTGCCGAGCGTCGCCTCGGCTACGTGCAGCGCGCTGCGGGCAGCGGGAGGACCGCGGATCCGCCGGCTTCCTGTCGGAGACCAACTCCGCGGGTGAGCGAGTCGATCGAGGCAACCGCCTTATCCCGCCGCGTCGACTCACAGCTTCAAGGTGAGCTTCTGCAAGTTCACCATCGAGACCCGCCCAAGAGATCGTAAGTAGCCTTAAGAAATAGGCTTACATCCCATCTCCTTGGGCCTTGGTCAGGTGCTGCTTCGGGCGCTCCACACTCAGCGAAGTAGCTAGCCTCTCCTATCTGCTTGCAGGTAGCGGGCTTGTGGCAAGCAGAACGGTGGCGGAAGCCGCCGTAAGCCCGGATCGGCGACAATGCAGGACGCTGGAGACGAAGATCTTCGGCCGAGCCACGAGCGACTACGACGGAGGCGTCTCAAGGAATCACGACCCGAATGCCTGACCTCCACACCAGCTCGGATCCCGCAGTCACGCGCCAACGGCCCTCCGTGGCCTCGGAGTGGCTTGCGTGGATGTCGCTTGCTCCGGTCCGGGAGACAGGTGGCGCCGCGTGGAGGTTTGTTAAGCAACATCGAGTTCGCATCGGGATCCTGGCTACCGCAAGCGTCATGGCAGCGGTGCTCGGGATTCCCGTTGGCTGGTTCGCTTTGGCGGTGGCTCTCTGGAAGGTCCCGGGGAGGCCGAGCCAAGAGTTGTGTTCGTGCGCTGGTACGTCGAGTCGCCCGGATCCGAGAAGCTGAACCGCTGGCCTCTCGCTTGCGGGGCGGGCCCTACTTCCCTGCCGCCTTCGGCGTCCCGAACGCGACACAGCGATTCGACGAGATGGGACCGTCGAACCCTGCGAGAGGGTATGTCGCGACATCGCTGCTACGGCGCGCGCCGGCTGCGATGATCAGCGGAATGAAGTGCTCGACCGTGGGGTGGTTCGTGCGCGCCGCCGGTGCCTTCTTCTCCCAGTCGAGCAGCGCGTCCACGTCATTCCGCGTGATCGTCTCCGCCGCCCAGGCGTCGAACTCCTTGGCCCACGTCGGCGCCTTCTTGCCGGGCGGATGACGGTAGCGCAGGTTGTGCGTCATCGCGCCGCTCGTGAAGATGAACACGCCCTCGTCGCGCAACGGCGCGAGCGCCTGGCCGACGCGGAACAACTGCTTGGTGTTGCGCGTAGGCAGCGAAACAGAGAGCGTTGGAACGTCGGCCTGGGGGTACATCGCCCGCAACGGCACCCACGCGCCGTGGTCGTGACCGCGCTCGGGGTCGTGCTCGACCCTGCGGACGGGCGCGAGGAGCTTCGTCACACGCTGGGCGAGCGCCGGTGCGGGCGGGGCGTTCCACTTGAGCTTGTACAGCGCCTTGGGAAAGCCCCGGAAGTCGTAGACGAGCGGAAGGCGACGCGTCGCTCCGATCGTGATCGGGTTGAGCGTGTAGTGCGCCGAGATCACCAGCACCGCGGTCGGCTTGGCCTGCGACGTCGCCCATGCGCTCCACTCGGCGCAGCGCCCCTTGTGCAGTGCGCTCATCGGGGAGCCGTGACTCACGTAGCCGACGGGCATCGTCGCCTTGGTCTTGCTCGGCGCCTCGGCATGTGCACGCGGCTGCGGGAGGGCCGCGAGGGCCGCGGCCGCCGCCCCACCGGCCAGCACGCGGCGGCGCGTCAGGTGCTACTTCTTCATGATTGCGGCAGCCTATCACGCTGTGCGCCGCGGCCGCCCCATCTGGTCGTCGTGCCACCAGGTTGCCGGTCGCGCAGTCCTGCGTACCCGGCTCGGTGTGATCGGCTCGCAGCGACGCTCGATTCGATGATGCTCTCCGGACTGGCCCTTTCGGGGGCGCGTGTTCGGATCCATACTCTGACCGCATGATGGCAACGATCGTCGGCGCGGGCATCTGGGAGGCGGTCTCGGCGCTCGTAGCTGTGCTCGGCGCATTGTTCGCGGGGTACAAGTACTTCGCGCACCGCGAACGCATGTCGGCCGTTCGCACCGCATTTCGGGAAGTCGTTGACTCCCTTGGCGCCGACGACGACGTCCATCGTCGCGCGGGCGCCATCATGCTGCGTCGCTTCTTCGATGCAAAGACGGAGCAGGGAGGAAGCGGGACCCCGTACGCGGGGGAAGCCTTGAACGTGCTCGCAGCCACGCTACGCAACATCGAGACGGGCAGCTTGCAGAAGCTACTGGCTGACGGACTGGCGTATGCCCCGACACTGCGTTCGGCCGACTTGCAGAAGACCAATCTCCAAGGTGCCTATCTCGGACGCCGTGGCGACCACTGTGTAGACCTGTCCGGAGCAGACTTCTATAGGGCAGATCTCACAGGGGCCTCGCTGAAAGAAGCGACCGCACAGCGGGCTGTCTTCTACCAGGCGCGTCTGGCCAAGACGGTCATGCGTGGCGCTGATCTCACTGGAGCAAACTTCTACGAGGCAGACCTCCTGGGGGCCAACTTCACGGGCGCGAAACTCGAAGGCGCAAGCTTCTCGCGGGCGCGGAACATCCCTGAATCGATCCGCTCCCACCTGGATGAACGCGGCACGTACGGCGTTTCCGCAAGTGAGCGAGCTCCAGAGCCTGCAGAACCGCCTGCCGTGTTCCTCAGTCGGCCCGGCGCCGCCAGCATGGATGTCCGCACGTTGGTTCGTGCGCTGAAAGATCGTCTGAAGAGTGAAGGATTCCATGTGCGCGAGATCGAACCCGTCGACTACGCAACCACCGGCGCCGTTGCCGAGGTGCGCCGGGTAATGGCGGACTGCGCCGGAATCGTCGTCGTCGCGGTGCCGGATCTCGCGATCCGTGATGCCCAGTGGCGCACGGCTACTCCTCAAGCACGCGACATCCAGGATGTCGGCCTCTGCTCCCCCTGGACGAGCCTCGAGTTAGGAGTCGGAACGGGACTGGGGCTGCCTGTCCTTCTGGCCGTCGCTGCAGGCGTGAGTACCGAGATCTTCGACTACAGCACGCACGAACCGGAGTTCTACCAGATCCCCCTCACTGAAGATCATCGTTCGCGGGCCTTCCGCGAGTGCTTCGACGATTGGTGCGGCTCCGTGCGCGAGAAGCACCGGGAGGCTTGACCGCGACTCGCGATGAAACGCCTGGCGCTGCTTGTTGCCGCTGCGACGGTGAATCAGCCGCAGCCCTTGCCATCCGAGGAGGCGCCCTTCTTCGGCTCGCTCACCTTGACCTCGTCGGTGACCAGCTCGAGCTTCCAGTCCTCGATCGCCGTGCCGTCCGTCTTGAGGTGCGACGTCAAGTAATAGAGCCGGCGGCGAGCCTCGCCCGTGGGACCCGCCGGTACGTTCGTGAAACGATCCTTGAGGTAGTACGGCGCCCAGGCCTGCGAGTAGAGCGTTGCGCGAATGCGCAGCTTCTTGCAGTCATAGCAGTCCGGCAGCATGATGCGGTACTTGACCACATCCGTACCGCTGCCGTCCGCGTACTGGGGATCGCCGTCGGTGTCGTGACCGGGCCACGTCGCCTTGAGGAAGGCGGCGGGCAGCTTGTACCCTTCGGGCCCGTCGCGAGACCATCCCGCCGGCAGCAGGCGATTGTCTTTCACGTGGTGCGCGCGGTGGATGAAGCTCGTCGTGAAGCGGTGCTTGGTGTCGTGCGCAAGCTCCTCGTAGATCTGGACCTGCCCCTCGTTGGTGATGACCTGGTGGTGCTTCTGGTAGTGCTGCGACGGCTTGCCGTCCTTCACGTAGTCGTTGAAGAACTCCGAAGGCAGGATGCGGCCGTCGCCGTCCACGATCACGCCGACGCCGTTCGTACGCCCCGAGCCCCAGATGACGCGCTCGGGACCGTTGCTGTCGTCGATGACGAGAAGCTCGATCCACACCCGGCGGAAGCCGACGCCGCTCGGAAGGCGGTGGCCCGTGAGGTTGGTCACCTTGACGTCGACGTCTAGGGTCCGGCCTTCGACCTTGGGCGGTGAGACCTCGATGCGTGCGGTGTTCTCGCGCGCGTTCTGCACGTAGTTCTCGATCGCGAACGGAATGCCGCTCACGCCGGTCTCGAAGTCGTAGCGACGCACGCCCAGCACGTCGTGGAACTGGTTGAAGACCTCCGCCAGGAACACGTTCAAGCCCTGAAACGTGTGCCGGCGATAGCCCTTCTCCTTGATCGTGACCGTCATGTCCTTCAGCGCGATGCGGTGATCCGCCTCGGGGTAGTCCTGATCCTCGATAGTCGCGATCTTGGTGCGGATCGGGTGGATCTTCACGCTGCCGTCGGGCGAGCGGTAGTGATCCGGCATGTGGCAGTCCTGGCAACTGCGCGCGTCCTTGCCGGGGGTCCACTCGTCCTGGAACTTGCTGTTGACCCACTCCAGGTACGTCGCCTGCTCGATGCGGTGCAAAAAGCCCTTGAAGTGCGGGTTCTTCACGGACGCGAGGAGCTGGTCGATCTCCTCCTTCGGCATCGGCTCGTGGAAGATGTCCTTGGGCAGGTTATCGAGCGGCGCGTCCACCACCGGCAGGTTGATGATGTGGCAGCTCGCGCACAGGCGCGACTTGGAGATGAAGGGGCTGTACTTGGGCTTCATCGCCAACGCCTGCTCCATGGGCTTGGCGACGATGTGCTCGTCCTCGAACGGCCCGTAGAGCTCGTTCGCGGGCCCGAGCGTGAACTGGCCCGTGATCTCGTTGGCCAGGAACGTGTTGAAGTCCTTGTTCTTCTCGACCATGCGATGGCAGATCGCGCAGCTGATGCCGTCGCGCGCAAGCGCCCCGTACTTGAAGTGCGGGTCCTTCTCGTCGGTGATGTGGTACCACTCGTGCTGGAAGTTGGCCTTCGGGCTCCAGTACTCTTCGCCGACCCCTTGGTCGTGGTCGTGCTGGCGCTTGCCCATGGCGCCGTGGCAGCGCAGGCACGTGTTGACAAGCTGATCGCTGTAGAACTTGCCCTTCTCCGTGCCGAGATCGCGCGTGAGCTGATCCACCTCGCTCTCGAGCTGCGCGTGGAAGACGGGGTCGCGACCGGCAAGGCCCATGGGCGACCAACGCCACTCGCCGTACGGCGAGACGTTCAATCCCCCACGCTTCGTCTCCAGGAACATGATCGGGCCGAACGCGTACTTACTGTTCATCCCGCTGTGGCACATCATGCACTGGTCGGATGTCACATGCTTCTGCACGTTCTTCGGGTCGACCGTCACATGGTCGTTGGCTTCCGACGCCAGCTTCTGCACCGCCTCGTAGCAGACCTTGTTCATCTGGTTGAAGGTGTAGAGGAACTCCGGATTCGGCGCCGACGGACCGGGTTCGCCGGGCGCCGTCAGCTCCGGCATCGCCGGCTTGTGCTTGAACCCGAACGGCTGTAGCTGCGGTGCAACGTCGCGCCAGGTGTCGTCCACGAAGAAGGCGATCGGGTCGCCGGGAAGCCCCTTGATGTTGCGCATGGCGGCGAACGTGCCGCCCTCTTCGGCGACCGCGTGGCAACGGACACACGCCATGCCGAAGCCCGCCTCCGGGTAGTGGAGGCTGGTCGGCGTGTCGTAGTGCTGGTCCTTCCACACGCTGGCCCAGTACCAGCCGTCCGGCGCACCGCCGCTCTCCTTGATCATCACGGTCCAGCCGGGCGATGACGGCGTGAAGAGCGTGGCAGCCAGTGCGTCGTCCGACTGGCCGACGTAGCGCGCTGCCGGCGGCGCGAACATCTCTTTCACCATCATGGCGCCGTCGGGCACCTTGCCCTCGCGCGGCTTCTTTCGCCGCGCGTTGCCCTCGGGCCAGAAGCCCGGGTCGCCCGTCAGCCAGTACATCATCTTCGGCGAGTACCAGATGCGTACGGCGGGGTGGGTTCCGTAGTACTGCCCGCGGATGTAGGGCCCGGTGTCGCGCACGCCCTTGTCGACCGCCCACGAGAGCTCCTTGTCGTACGCCCGGCTGAGGATCCACGGGAAGAGCAGCTTCTCGTACTCGAGCCGCGTCTTCGTGCTCGGTAGCGGGAGCGGATGTTCCCGCGCACCATACCCCGGAACGGACTCGGCCTGAATCGGTGCGGGCGGATGCTCGCGCGCCGTCACCGCCTGCTTGTCGTCTTCGAGAACGAACCCCAGCATCAGCCACGCCAGCACGGCGCACAGAACGATCAAGGGCCTCGGCATCGCTCGTCTCCAGGACACTGGCGGCCCATGGAATACCACACGCCGGCCGCACGGCCGCGAGTGAACTT
The DNA here is from genome assembly GCA_028281445.1 of Planctomycetota bacterium. GTDB lineage: Bacteria > Planctomycetota > PLA2 > PLA2 > JAEUHO01 > JANQJW01. The sequence continues at coordinate 11,241 of JANQJW010000103.1, forward strand.
GTCGCTTCCCAGGGCGCGCGCTGCGGCGCCCGCCTGTGCTGCATCCAGTACTTTCCCGTGTCGCGACTGCAACAGCATGACGTCGCAAATCGTCCATCGCCCCTGACGGGTGAGTACGTCGCCGGCACGCTGAGCCACACGAACAGGATCTGCACACGCACCACACCGGACGTCACCTTCGTTCGCGCACGCGGCGGGAACCGATTCGCCAGCGACGATGGCACCATCTTCAGTCGCGGACGATGGCGCTGGACCCGCACGACGGGTCCCGGGCTCGCCCGGTCCTTCCGCTACAGGGGCCGCATCGACTACTTCAAGAAGGGCGAAGGCCGGATCGACTCGGTGGTGATCGAAGCAGGCTTCAAGTACGACGAGGAAGGCCGGCTGATCTACAGCTACCCCTGAGCTCAGGACGCAAGCGCCTTGCGCAGCCACGCGCGCGCGAGGTACCAGTCGCCCTCGGCCGTGCGCACGCTCACGCCCAGAACCTCCGCGACCTCCGGCATGCTCAAGCCGCCGAAAAAGCGAAGCTCCACGACTCGGGTCTTGCGCGCGTCCTGCTCCGCGAGCTGCGTGAGCGCTTCGTCGAGCGCAACCAGGTCCAGCTCTCGCTGCTGTAGTTGGTCCAGGGCGATGTCCAACGTCACACGCTCCCAGTCGCTGCCACGCTTCTCCGCGTTCTTGCGGCGCGCGTGATCGACCAGGATCTGCCGCATCGTGCGAGCCGCGATTCCGAAAAAGTGCGTGCGGTCCTCGGGCGCCGCGCGGTCGAGGTTGCCGAGCTTCAACCATGCCTCGTGAATGAGGGCCGTCGCCTGCAGGGTGTGTCCCGGTCGCTCGCGTGAGAGCTGCCCGCGCGCGATGCCCCGTAACTGCTCGTAGACGACCGGGAGCAGCTCGTCGCGCGCGTCCTCGTCGCCCGCGCGCACGCGCGCCAGGATCTGCGTGACGTCGGAAGGAACAGGCGGCATCGAGCGCTCCAAGCGGAAGAGCGCCGGGTGTAGCGCACGATGCTGGGCAACGCAAACGCGCTTTCCGCGCGCGGCACCTACTCGCCTTTCGCTCCGCCGGCCTCGCGGAGGACCGGATCGTGCACCAGCGCAAGAGCGCGCGTCTCGGGCGACATCAGCTCGCAGTAGCGATCGACGAGCGCCGCGAACTGATCCCGCGCCTCGGGCGAAGCACGCGCCCGGACGAGGGTGCATGCGGCGTAGAGCTCGTCCCGCGTCGGCATGCGCTCGCGGAAGCGCTGGAACACGTCCCAAGCCTCGTCCCACCGTTCGGCCTCGCCGCACCGCGCGAGCCCGCAGAGCGCGGCGACCTGCGCGGCGTACTCGTCGGTCTCGCAAGCCAGCGCGTACGCCCTCTCGAAGTGCTCGCGCGCTGTCTCGTTCTCGCGGGCCCCCAGCGCCAACTCACCTCGCGCCACGCGGATCGGGCAGACCAACGACGGCGAGTGCTCCGCATCGGCTTCTGCTTCGCGGAAGTGTGGTCGAGCCGCGTCGAGCTGGCCGCGTGCCTCGGCGATGCGGGCCCGCTGCATCTGCACCGCGGCGCGCAGCGCCCCCCCTACCGAATCGCCTCCCGACGCTTCGTCCAGGTACACCGCGGCCCGATCAAAGTCGCCGCGACGCCGGAAGAGGCGCGCGAGCAAGACGCCGACACTGGCCATGTACTCGCCATCGGTGTTTTCCTTCGCAAGCAGGTAGCCCTGCTCGAGCAGCGCCAGCCCGTCGTCCCAGGCGCCCGCCTCGGCATGGACCTCCCCCAAGCGGATCAAGCCGCGCATCTCCAGCAGCCGATCGCTGATCTGGCGCGCCAGGTCCAGGCCGCGTGCGAGGTACTCCTCCGCGCGGTCGTCCTCCCCGATCAGGCGGTACATCTGTCCCAGGGCGAGGATCGACATGCAGCGACCGCGGTCGTCGCTTTGCTCCGCGCAGATCTCGATGTGACGACGGAACACGTCCTCGGCTTCCTCGAACCGGCGCAGGTGGGCCAGGAGGCCGCCTATGTTCCCCAGCGCACTGGAGATGCCGTACGGATCCTGGATTTCCGTTACGCGGCGCTCGTACTTGCGGAACTGCTTCAGCGCCAACGGCCAGTTGCCCTGGCGCGAATACACCATGCCGATGTTGCCGACGCCACTGGCCTCGCCCCGCGCGTAGCCCGCTTCCTTCGCCGCGACGATGACGCGTTCGAAGCCCTCGATGGCCTCGTCGAGCCGGCCGAGATACATCTGGTGCCAGCCCCACGCCGTCCAGGCGCGGCCGCGCGCCATGGGTTCGCCCGTCGCTTCGGCGACCGCGATGGCTTCCTCGACGACCCTCTCGATCTCCGCGCGCCGACCTTGCGGCTCCAAGCAGTCGCGCAAGTGCGACAGCACCTCGACGCGGCGCACGCCGGTGACTTCGTCGTGGTCGGCAAGCAGGCGCCGGAACAAGTTCGTTCCCACATCCCAGAGATTGCGCTGCCAGATCTGCTCGTACGCGCCGTCGAGGTGATCGAGCGCCGCCGCGTGCCGCGTGCCCAGGGTCAGGTGCTGGCAGAGCTCCAGTGCGTCGTGCCCCGCAGGCGCGCGATCGCCCAGCCGCGCAAGCAGCACGTCGCCGATCGCCGCGTGATACGCCTCGCGCAGCGGCTCCGACAGCTGCTCGTAGAGCGTCTCTTGCACCTGATGGTGGTCGAAGACGAACGTCGGACCCGACGCGCGCACCAACCGCTTGACCCGCTCGATCCGTCCCAGTGCCCGTAGCACGGGAATGAGCTTCTGATCCAAGGCTTGTGCGATCAGCTTGGGCTCGAAGGTGGCGCCCAGGCACGCCGCGACGTCGAGGATCTCGCGCTCTTCTTCGGACAGGTCGTCGAGGCGCGCGCGAATGACCTCGCGTACCGACGCGGGCACTTCGATCTCGAGAATCGCGCCCGAGGTCGTCCAACTGCCGTCGGCCGTCGGGACGACCTGGCGCGCTTCCTTGAGCGCACGCACGATCTCGAAGACGAAGAACGGATTGCCGTCGGACTTCTCGGCAATGCGGAAGCCAAGCTGCTCGGCGAGGCGTCGTGAACCGAACGCGTCGATCAGGAGCTCGGTCAGCTCCTTGGGGCCGAGGCGAGAGAGCTCCAGGACCGTCGAGTGATCGAGCCGTTCGAGGGCGGAGCGCCATGCCGTGGACACCCCGGGCCGCATCGTCCCCACCAGCAACAACGGCAGGTCTACCGCGGCAGCGGCGAGCGCGGCGAACAGATCCAGCCCCTCCTGGGAAGCCAGGTGCAGGTCGTCGAGCACGAGAATGGTCGGGTGGTTGGTGCTGATGGACGCGACCGCCGCAACCAACGCAGCCTGCAGGCCGCCGCCATGGAGCGGCTCGGCATCGGCAGGCGGCGCATCGCCGCGCAGGAACGCGGCAAGCGCCGGCACGAGGGCCGGGGTGTCTGCAAGGATCCGCTCGAGACGCACCTCGAGGTCTGCGCGCCCGAGGAAGTCGGCCAGTGCAGCGCGTAACGCGTTGGCACCTTGCGACGCGGTACCGATCGGGTGGCTGCCGAAAAGCAGCTGCGCATCGGGGTGCGCGACACGCAGCTGCGTGGCCGCCTCGTCGATCAGGCGCGTCTTGCCGATCCCCGCCTCCCCTTCGACGAGCAGGACCTGCCCGCGCCCTTGAGCGGCCGCCTCGAACGCAGACGCAATGCGCGCGAGCTCCCCGTCGCGGCCGTATACCGCCGTGTCGCGTGGAATCCGGATGCGGCGAAGCGGCCTGCGGGTACGGCGCTCCACGTCGCGCGCACGCTCCCGCCACCAGTCGCTCGCCTCGCCTTCGTCGAGCAGCTCGATCAACGCGGCCGCCGAGGGAATGCGCTCGTCGCGCGAGGTCTCCAGCAGCGTGTGCACGAGCTCTTCGAAGAACGCCGAGCACTGCGGGTTGACCTCACCGAGCCGGCGGAAGTTGCCCGCGACCTGCGCGCGCACCGACGACGCGACGTCGCCGGAGGGGACGGGGTGCTGCCCCGTTGCCAGCTCGTAGAGCACGAGCCCGAGGGCATAGAGGTCTGCGCGGGCATCGGGTGTCAGCCCCTTCCCGTCGATCTGCTCGGGCGCGCAGTACCGGATCGTCCCGATGAACTGGCCGGTCTGGGACAGACGGGCAAGGTCGTCCACCGGAAACGCCACGCCGAAGTCCATAACCTTCACCACGTGATCCGGCGTGATGAGCACGTTCTCGGGCTTCAGATCGCGGTGCACGATGCCCTGCTCACCGATCGCATGCAGGCCGCCCGCCACCTCATGCGCGATGTGGCGGCACAGGTCCTCCGGGACGCGGCCGAGCTCCTGCAGCAGCCGGTCCAGCGTCTGCCCTTCCACGTACTCCATGACCAACGCGCCGTCATCGGTCACGCCTAGTGTGCGAACCACGTTGTCGTGGATGACGCGGCGGCCAAGCGTCGCCTCGCGGGTGAACCGTTCGCGGAAGTCGTCGCGCCCGGCCAGATGCGGGTGCAGCACCTTCAGCGCGACCGACCCCTCGGGTCCTTCCGCGAGGTACACGGATCCCATGCCCCCGACGCCGAGCAAGGAAGCGATTCGGTACACACCGAGCTGCGAGCCGGGGGGCAGGTCCACCTGGGTGCCGAGGCTCGCATCCGGGCGCTCGTGCTGGGCGAGCAGCTCCTCGACCTCGTCCCGCACTTCCGGGTCGCCCGCTAGCAAGACCTCCCGTTCGGAGCGCGGTGCCGTGCGCGCCCTCTCGAAGAGGTCGCAGATCCGCTGCCATCGATCGTCGCTCACGCGCGAGACCTCTCTTGCGACAGCCGGTTCACTTGCATCGGCGGCAGGATACGCGAGGCCGGGGCCGCGAGTATTTGCGACTCGCGTGGGCACCGCCGATACTTGCGGCGAATCAGAAGCACTGCTCGATCGCCGCCAGCACTGGCGGTTTCTGCCATGACGGAGTCCTCATTCGATTGGCGCGCCGGCGACCTCAAGGCGCGCTGGAAAGCGGTACTGCAGCGCCTCCACGCGGTCCGCACGTATCCCCACCGCTTCGCCGATCCGTATCGGTGGGAAGTCGTCAGCGTGGGCGACGACGGCGCCGACCTGATTCTCCACGCCTACTTCCGCAACGGCGAGCGCTATTGCTGCTGCGACCCCGTGTGCAACTTCGACCTCGGACGGATCGCCGCCCCGCTCCTCGGCCTGGAGCACTGCTCTCAGCTACGGCGCGCAATGGCAGAGGAGTGCATAGACCATCTGAATCGCGTCCTCGTCCTCGAGCTTCGCGTCACCGTCGAGGGGGGCTCCGTGTTCCACTCGGGAGAGCCTGACGCCGAAGGCAAGCGTACGACCGCGGCTTTCAGCTATCGGGTCGGCCCGTTCGAGGAGCCAGAGGGTGCGTAGGAAGGCGCGCGCCTATCGCGAGAGCGCCGTGAAGCTGCAGTCGTCGGGGAAGGTCCCGCCCCCAAGGCATGACCACACGGCGACGAAGTTCTTGTCCGGCGTCATCACCACGATGAGAGCACCCGCCTCCAGGGGCGGCCCCGGATCGGCGAAATCGCCGAGGTAGTGCCCCTTGTTGGCATCGGCGATGGCCAGCGGCACGGCGTTGGTCGACGACGTGCCCGAGGTGAAGTTGCCGGCCGCGTCCACCATGACGGAGATGGTCTCGGGGTCGATCGGGTTGAAGCTTCCGCCCATCTCGCACGCGGTTCCGGTCCACGTTGCACCGCGCAACTGGGCGTCGGTGTAGGGCGGATCGAAGTTGGTTGCGTTGCGTTGCCAGGCACCGAACGAGAGGAAGTCTCCGACCCAGAGCAGGTGGTTCTTGTCCGCGCTCATGATCAGCATGGCCGTGAACCCTGCGGACGTGCCCGTCCCCGTGAACTTGTAGATGCCCCTCGCGGCCGAGGTGAGTGAGAGCGTTCCCTGTCGATTCGACGCGCCGGTCCCCACCGCATTGCCCGCGGCGTCCACATCGATCCCCGTCGGTCCTGCGGCCTGGGCAAAGGCGCCTCCGACTGTTGCCGTGCCCGTCGGGCCGAGCCAACTGCCCACGATGTCCGAGAACGAGAAGTTCTCGTTTCCGTTGTTGTTGTGGCCGTCCCCGCCGCCGCCGCAGGCAGTCAGTACAAAGCAGGCCACGCACAGAAGCAGTGCTGTCGGACGTCGAGTCGGCATGGGGTGGGCTCCACGAGAGAGAATCGAAGGCCGCACAGGATTGCCCAGGCGTCTCCGCGGCGTCAACACCCGCGACCGCGAAGTCCGCTAGGCTTTCGCGATGAGCTCCGCGCCGTGGACCGCCGACCATGATCTCGACGCCGACGGCGCCAAGGCCCGCCTCGTGGAGGCGTTCCCGGAGCTCCAGCCGCGCGACGTCCGCTACTTCGCCGAGGGCTACGACTTCCGGATGTTCGAAGTCGACGGCACCTGGCTGTTCCGATTCCCCAAGCGACAGCAGGAGATCGAACGACTCGCCCGCGAAGTCGCCCTGATGGACGTGCTCAACGATCGGCTACCCGTATTGGTCCCGCACTTCGCGTGGCGCGCTCCGGGCCTCGCCGGGTATCGCAGACTCGACGGCCTGCCGATGGTCGGTCAGCCGACCACGGCCGCGTTCGGCGCGACGCTCGCCGAGTTCGTGTCCGCGCTGCAGGCCGTCGACGTCGAGGGCCTAGCCCTCCCCGGAGAGTTCGACCACGGCGGGACGGAGAAGCTCCTCGCGGACGTGCGTGCGGGGCTCGACGCGGCGGAGCCAGAGATGGACAAGGCCTTGCACGCCCGCTGCGCGGCGCTGCTCGACATGGACGCACCGGCAGCCTTCAGCGGTTCGGCGCAGCTCGTGCACAACGACATCTACCCCGCCCACCTGCTCCTTGGTGCAGATGGCGGGATCGCCGCCGTGCTGGACTGGGGCGACGCGACGATGGGTGATCCCGTCGCCGACCTCGTCGTGGCCTACTTCTGGGGTGGTCCGAGGTTGTTCGACGTCGCGCTCGGACGCTACGCAGGCGACGTCGATGCGGACTCCCGGGAACGCGCCCACTTCGGCGGCATCTGCATGGCGATCGGCCACATCACGTACGGCGCACGCACCGGCGAGACGGACTTCCTGCGGACCGGGTGCGAGGCGCTGAACCGGATGGATCTCTAACCGGGCAAGCCCCACAGCACCCACGCCGCCCAGTAGTACGGGTGCGCCCACTTCTTCTGCGATCTGACGTGCGCTTGGGCCTTGCGCAACGCAGCGGCCGGAGCGATGCCCTCGCCGTCTTTCGGGTTCCAGAGCTCGTAGAACTTGATCATCAGCGCCTGGGTCGCCTCGTCATCAACCTTCCAAAGGGAACAGAGAACGCGCGGCGTGCCGGCGTACATGAAGCTACGCGCGATGCCCATGATGCCCTCGGCGCGCATGAGGCTGCCTCGGGAGGTCTCGCACGCCGACAGCACGGCCAGATCCGCCGCGAGCTCCATCGTCGCGAGATCGCGTCCGTCCAGGAAGGGATCGACATCCTCCTGCTCGGTCAACGCAAGAGACGAGAAGAGCGGCCGCTGTGCATCGATCAATCCGTGGCAGGCAAAGTGCACGGCGCGCCAGCGCTCCCGCGTCGCCAGCTTCTCCACGAAGCCGGGTACGGTCGCCGCCGCGCCGAGGAGCACGACGTCACCAACAGCCTTCGCCTCGGCGCGTGTGGCAGGGAGCGGAAGCAGCGTGCGGCCGCGCAGGAAGACACGCTTGGAACTCTCGTGCATCGCGGCGTAGTCGGGATCGCCGACCGCCAGCACGCCCTTCCCCTCCGTCCATGCCTCCTCGACGAGATGCACATGCGTGGATCCCGACGGTGTCAAGGCGACCGGAAGGTCGAACAGAACACCGAAGGGCACGTACGCCAGGAAGTCCTCGGGCGCGACGATCACCTGCGTCACGGCATCCCCTAGTGCGAGGGGGTTCACGAGCGCTGCCCGCAGACGCGCGAGGGCCGGCGTGGCCTGCTGCTTCGGGTCGTCCAGCCTGAGTGCCTCGTAGGCCTCGCGTACGGCCGTGTAGGCACTGCACCGCACGAGACGCGCGCTGTCCGCCGTGATCACGCATGCGATCACCGGATCGCCGGCGCCGTACACGACGAGGGCTTGTCCCGGTTCCAGCAGATCCTGGATCTCCTCGGGCGTCGCCGCTCGTGGATACACGAGCTGTGCCTTGCGCTTGCGCAGTCGTTGGATTCGACCCAGTGCGGCCTGCACGCGCTCGCGTGCCGCGTCGAGTTGTTCCCCGAGGGTCCTGACCTCTGCGAGCGGCTTGCGCGCGACGACGGCCTGCTCGTACGCCGCACGGGCCGCGCGCTCCGCTGCTTCTGCCTCGGCCTTGCTCTTCAGATGCTCCGAGGGAACGACGCCCTCGAGGCGAAGCGCATCGCTGCCCCGCAGGCGCTCCATCAACGAACCCGCGCGCCCGCTCTCCAAGAAGAGAAGCGTCTTCGCCACATCGCCAAGCTGGAAGGCCGCGGCGGTGCCCACGGCGAAGAGACTCATGTGCTCGCCACGCATTCGCGCCGAGCTGGTGTCGTCCAACCCACCAAGCTGGTGCTCGATCTGCGCCAAGCCCGCTTCCGCCGCGCGGAGGGCGTCCGCGTACCGCTTGCCCTCGAGGTAACAAACCGCCAGTTCCGTCTGGATCTCCGACGCCGCCCGTGCAAGCCGCATGCGCTGCGCCTCACGGAGCGCTTGCTCGAGGTACTCGATGCCCTTCGCCGTCCGCCCCGTGCGCTTGTGAGCGAGCCCGAGGGCCTCGAGGATCCGGACGACCTCGGCACGATCCATCACCTCCTTCGAGACGCCCAGAGCGCGCTCGTAGTGTTCGATGGCCTCCTCGAAGTTCTTCTTCTGCTGCTCGACGTGTCCGAGCATCGTCAGCGCGTTCCCAACGCCGCGCCGATCGTGGATCTTCTCGCGCAGAGCCAGCGTCTCTTCGAGCAGTGTCGAGGCGCGGTCCAGATCCGCGCTCTGTCCTCGCAAGATCTCTGCGCTCGCCATGTTCCCTAGTCCGACCGAGAGAGACTGGAGGTTGTTGGTCTTGCGCGCCAACTCCACGGCCTTCTCCAGATACCGGAGTGCGGTCTCCTGATCGCCCACGGCGCTCCACGCGTTGGACAGGCTGAGGAGTGCTCCGGGATAGTTGCGGGGTACGTCGGTCTTGACCACTTCGGCCGCCTCTTCGAGCACGTGCAGCGCGTCGGCATAGCGCCCGAGCTCAAGGAAGACGGCTCCGAGATTCAGCTGCGTCCGGGCAGCGCCACCGCGGTCTCCCTGGCCGCGCTTGAGTTGCACGGACTTGCGCCAGTACGTCACGGCGCGGTCGTACATGGCGCGTTGGAAGTAGACGTAGCCGAGGTTCGTCAGGTACCGCGCCTGTGCGGCGGGCTCCTGGATCCTCTCGGCGATCTTGAGTGCGTTTCGCAGCAGCTTCGTCGCGCCGCGCAAGTCGCCCCCCATGATCGCGCTGCGCGCTTCGTCGGACTGCGCCCGCGCAGCGCCGCCGATCCACCCCAGTGCCTCGGCGGCCTTCGCTGCGCGTGCCTGGATCTTGGCACTCGCGGCGGGTCCGTCGACGTAGAGGTGCGCGTGTCCGCGGTGGAGCTCGACCAGGATCCGGGACACGGTGTCCAGCTCATCGCCCAGCGCGTCGGCGATGGGCAGCACGGCCTGGGGTTCACGCCGGCGAATCGCTGCCGTTGCATCGGCCAGCGCCTTGGCGAGCTTGGGATCGGGCCCTACCTCTTGGCGTGCGGTCAGATAGGCCACGAGACCCTCTGCACCTGGCCGCTTCACCGCCTCCGCGTAGGCGAGGGCCGCCTCCGTCTTCCCTTTCTGGAAGATCGTGTCGGCGAGAATCCACGCGTCATGCGGCTCGGCCGCGATGCGAGCCATCCGCTCCGCGTCTTTCGCCTCGAAGGCCTCGAGGATGCGCTGGATGGGCGTAGGAGGCTCTTCGGCGAACGCCAGCGCGGGCACGAGCACCAGAGCCAGGCAGGCAAGGCGGGTCGCGGACATGGGCGAAGCCTCCGGGTGCGCGAATGGTAGCCGCCCAATTGCGAAGCGCTAGTAGGCCGGAACTCTCGCCGCAGGATCGCGTCCAAGAACAGGGCGAACGCCCTCGTGGGAGGCCATCGGTGCGCATGCGGATTCGTTTCAGCGTTTTCCTGACCCTCGTGTTCGCCACTCCTCTTCTCGCAATTGCGGGAGACATCCACCCCGACGATCGCGCGCTCATCGAGATCCTGGTCAGGGCGAAGGCCGCGACGAACGAGTCGGCACTTGCGAAGGCTGCGGGCACGAGCGCGCGCGACACGCGGATCGTGGGTCCGGACGCGCGCTGGATGCGCTTCGCCCGCGGCGGCGATGAGGTGACCATCTGGATCGACGCGATCGTGCATCGATCCACGGTCGCAGCCATCCGCTTGCGGAGTCTCGGCGGCAGCGATACGTGGAAGCAGGCAGCCGCCAAGGCGCTTGGAAACATGGCCAGCGTCAAGAAGGACGGCCTGGATCACCGCCTGGAACACACGCAACCGTTGGATCGGTACCGCAAGGCTACGCACGCGATGTTCAAGACGCCGCCGGCGACGCCTTGGGGCGGGTTCACGGACGACGTGCGCACGCTCATGGATCCGCTGGGTGACCTCGACTACGGCACGAGCTGCTACGAAGCCGGCGAGGCGCCGCCCGGTCGCCCCGCGGCCGATCGACTTCGACTCCAAGGCAACTGGAGTGCTTTCGCCGCGATCCTCAAGGGGCTCAACCCGGAGGGCAGGCTCTATGCGGCGCAAGCGCTGTTGCTGCTGGCCGCCGAGGGGGTGCCCGTGTCGAAAGACGCCCGGGACGCCATCGACGTCGTGCGCCGGATGAAGGTCCAGGTGAGCACGTGCAATGGAAGTCTGGTCCAGGACCGCACACCGCACGAGGTCATGGGCGAGCCCGGCTTCCTCGTAGAGCGCGCGTGCACCATCCTCGAGCAGGTACGCGTCGACGGCGCGCGCGTCGAGAACCGGTTCATCATCGTGTATTGGGACGGCACGTATGCCGTTCGTCATCGCCTGCTGACCCCGATGCCCCCGGACTCTCCGCGGATGCTGCGAGGACGACTCACACGCAGGGTCTTCGACGAGATGGTCGCCTTCCTCCGCACGGCGAGGACGAAGCTACAGTTCGTAGTCGACGCAGATGGCACGCCGCTGCCGGCGGCCATCGCCGCGGTGGCCCGCGAGGTTCCCAGGACACGCTGAGCAAATGCGCTAGCGCGGCGCCCGCACAGGCTTCCAGCGTCGGTCGTCGAGGAGCTCCAATTCTTCCTCGATGAGTTCCTCACCGGCCATGGCCACGCCGTTCGAGAACCCGAAGAGGCCACGGCGCCTACCGACCGGGACAGGCTCGAAAGCGGGCACTTGATCCGTGGGCAACACGTCACGCAACGAGGAAATGTCCATGGGGCCGCGACGCAGAGCGACCGCGTGATGCGTACCTCGCGCCGCCTCGCCGATCCAACGCTGCATGGGAACGTCGCGCAGCTTGTACGAGATCCCGTCGAACATGTATGCATACACATTGGCGCCGAGCGCCTCGTCCATCGTCGCGACGATAGCCGACCAGTGTGTGCCGGGCGTCGCTCGCATGACCATGAAGAGCGCGTCGGCTGCCTCGGCCCTGCGCTCTGCCAGCGCCCGGGCGAGGGCACCAGGGGGATCGGGGGTAGAGGCAGGCTCGACGCGCACGTCGAGGTCGATGCCGGCCACGAGACGCCCCCCACACACGCCCCGGTCACTCGGCAGGAAGACCGCGATCGTCCCGCGTTGCCCGTCCTGCCCCTGCACGGCGACGAACAACCTGACCAGACGCACCTTCATGTCCACGAAAGCTCGCAGCACGCGGTCCACCAACGCATACGGCACGCGCCGGTCGATCTGCAACAGCACGTCATCGCGCCGTACGAAAGGACGAAACGCCTTGTCCTCGGCCGCGGGAACGGGATCGCGAGGCGGCAGGTCCGCGAGTGTTCGCTTCGGGTCCGAGGAGGCGGCGGTCTTTTTCTCGGTGACTCCCTCGTCGGTGCCTTCCTCCTGGATGACCTCCTCCTCAGTGACACCGCTGGTCGAATCGCTCCAACCTGGCATCGGCCCCAGTCGCTCCCGTAGGGCAGACGCGAGGTTCTCGAGCGGGCAGGTCCCGTCCTCCAGGTGGATACGGCCCAGCGAGTCGACGGCAAGGGTCAGGCGGCCTGCCCGCGGAGGTGTGGCGCCAAAGCGAGCCGCCACGGGAAGTTCGATCGACGGATCGATGAGGGCATTTGCCTCCGTGTCGCCGTCCCCACAGCCAAGGGGAAGGCACGCGAGCAAGGCGCAGACCAGCGCCGCGACGCGATGACGAACGTGCATGAGGAACCCCTCGGCGGGGAACGGGTCGGCTCCGAGTCTACCGCACGCGGAGCTACCTGGCCCGCGGGAGCTTCAGCGTCGAGCCGGACGCAAACACCTGTGCCTCTGCCGCGAACTGCCCCATACCGACGACTTCCAGGTCGTACGCCGTCGCGGCCGCGACGAAGGGGAGCGACACCCAGCCTTCACGATCCGTCTTCACCGTCGGAGATCGCCAGATGCGCGTGTAGTAGTTGGGTTCCGGATGACGCCAGTCCAGCGTGACGCGGCACTCGGCCAGCGGCTTGCCGCCGGGCGAGAGGAGTCGCACCCGCATCGTCGACGGTTCAGGGACCGTGATCCGGCCGAGCTCGCCGACCGGCTTGTCCTTGCCCATCTTCGAAGAAGGAACATCCAGTCGCACCGGTGGACGATCGGGCGCCGAAGCTACAACCAGGTAGCTCGCCGCCTTCACGGTCGTAACCTCGAACCGGCCCTGGTCGTCCGCATCGTGTCCACTGCGGATCGCCGTGAAGGCGTCCTCCTGGTACCGATCCTGCCGACCCCAACGTCCCAGCTCCGGCCAACGAGCGGGCACGTCGCCGTACCCGTGCGACGAGCCGCCCGGCGTGAAGGCAAAGACGTCGACGCGCGCCCCGGGCACCCCCTTGCCTTGCGCGTCGACAACATGCCCGCGGACCACACCGGTGAATGACAGCACGACGTCCTTCATCACATGCTGCGTGTTGCCTTCGCTCCCTTCCTTCCGATCCAGGACGACGGCACGAGTGGGATAGCCGGGCGCCGAAGCCGCGACACCGCGGAGCCGCAGGGTACGTCCTCGCGCTGCGCCGAGCCGATAGCGACCGTCGGCGTCCGTCGTTGCGAAGAGCATCGGCTGCCGCCCGCGCACCTTCGCGGCGACGGTGGCGCCGGCGATCGGCTTGCCCTTCTCGTCAACGACGCGACCTCGAATCCCCGGGGATTCGGAAGCCTCCTCGGCGCATGACGGCGGGGCGCACAGCAGCAGGATCAGGATGCATAGGACGGACAGGTTTCGATGTGCGGTTGTGTGGCTCCTGTTGGCCGGAGTCCAGGCCGTGCTGCGCCGGCTGCTCATGGTGCTTACTCCCTGCCACCGAGGGCGTTGTGCATCCTAGTGTGACTCCATGCGGTCAGAGAGCCCCGCCCACCGGGCTCCCCATTCGCAGAACACCTGAACCGGAACCCGGGTTTGCTCCGTTACCCCTGTCGTGACCCAACCCGAGTCCGTCCCGCTGGAGTCGTTGCTCGCCCACACGGGCTGGGTGCGCGGGCTCGCACTCCGCGTGGCCCGCAACCGGGCCGACGCAGACGATCTCGAGCAGGAGACCTGGCTACGGATCCTCAGGGCACCGCCCAGGCGCAGCGCAGGACTCCGCGCCTGGATCAAGGTGGTCCTCTCGAACGCATTCCGCGACACGCGCCGGTCTGAGAGCCGACGCACGTACCGCGAGGAGGCCGTTGCGAGACCCAACAGCGCTCGCTCCACCGAGGTCCTGGTTGCGGAAGCGGAACTGCACCACCGGGTCGCGAGCGAGGTGCTGCGCCTCCCGGAGCCCTACCGCTCCGTTCTCCTCCGTCGCTACTACCAGGGCCTGCCGCCTCGTTCGATTGCCGAACGGACCGGCCTGCCGGTAGAGACGGTCCACACCCAGCTCAAGCGCGCGCGGAAGCGACTGCGCAGCGCGCTGCAGGAGCGGTCCGGTCGGGAGCAGCTCGGGACACTGGGGCTCGCGCCGGCGGCGAACGGCTGGATCTCGAAGGGAGCGATACTCGTGAGCGCGAGCACCAAGAAGTGGGCCGCCCTGTCCGGCGCAGTCCTGCTCCTGATCGGCGGCGTCGTTGCCGTGAACTCCCTGTCGTCCTCCGATGCGCCGCGCCCGCAGGAGACGCCCGGCGCGCTGCAGACATCGGCTCCCACCCTCGAGTCGAAGCCTGTTCGAAAGCGGGCTCCGGGCCCGTCGACAGAACGCGTGCCGGAGGCGCGCGTGGGGCGTCTTCACGTCCGGGTCACCAAGGGTGAGGGCCAACCCGTAGCGGGCGCGGCCGTCAACGTGTATCCGGGCGGCTTGCGGCAGCGCATCCGTTGGCTCGATCTCGACCGCACGTACGACGACCCGATGCCCGCGCACTCGGCCACCACCGATGTCCGCGGGGAAGCACGCTTCGACGCGCTGCGCGTCGGCGGGTGGGTCGTCGTGGCGACGAGTCCGGGCTTCGCGCCCAGCGGGGTGAGCCTGCCTCGATTCTCGGCGGACGGCGAGCTAACGATCGACCTTCGACTCGAACCGGGCGGACGCGTCGCAGGGCGCGTCTTCGATGCGGAGGGCCGCACGGTAGCCGACGCGCTCGTCATCGCCTCGCGCACTAGCCTCGGACGGTTCGGGGCGGTCGAAGTGCGCGCACGGTCGACCAGGGAAGGCGAGTACGCCTTCGAAGACCTACCGCCCGGTGTGCTCTCGCTCGAGGTGCGCGCCCCACGTCACGCGGTCCACCGCGTAGGCTCCATCGTGGCTCCGATGGCGCGAGGCTTCGACATCCACCTTCCGCGCACGGGGCGCGTCGTAGGCCGTCTCCTCGGACCGAGCGGAGCGCCTGTGCCCGACGCGCAGGTCGAGCTCCACATGTGGGCGCGCGGCTTCGCCGAGACGAGCACGGATCACGAGGGACGCTTCGAGCTCTTCACCGAGAAGCCGATCCGCTCGGCGTTCCTGACGGCCCGCGTCCGAGGCTTCCTGCTCGATCCAGGGCAGCCCTACTACCACCTCGCTTCGGCCTACATCGGAAGCTGTCTCGACATTCCCCCACCCGCAGTCGGCGAGACGCGGCACGTGGAAATGCGATTGATCAAGGGCGCGAGGCTGCAGGGACGCGTGCTCGGACCGAACGGCCCGCTTGCCGGGGCCCGCGTACGCGTCGTGACCATCGGAACCGAGGCGGCTGTGGGCGCCTTCGGGACCGAGACGAACGCCGAGGGGCACTACGTGCTCGAAGGTCTTCCCGCAGGCTTGCTTCTCGTGCGCGCCGAGCATGAGTCCTACACCATTCCCGGCCTTCCGCGCGACGGCGTACGCCTGCACGCGGTTCGATCCGGCGCGACGGATCCGCTCTCAGTGACACTGGGGGCGGGGGCGACGGGTCGCCTCGACATCACACTGGAGAAGGGCGCCGTCATCACGGGTCGGGTGGTGACAAGCGACGGCAAGCCGGTGGCCGGCGCATCCGTCTGGGCCGGTCAGCCAGTGGAGACTCGGGAAGTGGCCAACGCCCGTTCCGCGGCCGACGGTACGTTCACCCTGGACCCCGTCGACCTTACGCGAAAGGGCTGGGTAAGCGTCAGGCATCCCCACTTCCTTCCGCATTGCGTCGCAGTGAAAGCCTCCGACGAGAACCGCGCAGAGGTGACGCTCGAGCTGCATGCGTTCCGAGTCGCAAGAGGTCGTGTCACCTCCGAGAGCGGCGACGTGCCGGAGGGGACCGTCGTGCGGCTTGTCAGCTACGGAGCTTCGAATCGCCAGGAGCTCTTTGGGAAGTTCGTCCACGCGCCCAAGCACGACGTGGGAGGCGACGGCTCGTTCGAGTTGCGCGTGCCCGTGCTCGAGGGTGCACTTGGCGGCCTCTGGATCCGCGCGGGCGCGCCCGGATACGCCGACGCGACTCTCGGTCCGCTCAAGGTGAAGCCCAACGAACCCATCTCTGACATCCGGATCGCCCTGGCGAGGGGTCATGACGTCGAGCTCGTCGTGACGGAACAGGGTGGCGCGCCCATTCCGGGCGCTTCCGTCGTGCTAGTGAGCTATGACGACGAGAACAACCTCTACGAGCCGCGCGCGTATCGAGATCCCACGGACGCACACGGCTCGACCACATTGCGTGTGCTGCCGGACGGGCGGTTCTTCGCCGACGTGAGCGCCCGTGGTTTCGCACCGGCCCAGGTCGAGTGGGTCCTCCCGGGGCCCACGCGAATCGCGGTGCCCCTCGTTCGCGCCGCTCGCATCGAGGGCCGCGTTCGCGCGGAGACGGGCGCCTCACCAGCGGGTGCGCGCCTGGAGCTCTCGCCGCTTGAGGTCACACCGCGGCGCGGCCCCGGCATCCGGCCGTCGCCGACACCGGGGGAGGCCTTCGTCCAAGCCGACGGGCGCTTCGTCGTCGACGGGCTCGCGGCCGGCCGTTACCGAGTCGTGGTCTCACCGCCCGCGGGCTCAACCGGACTGGGTGTCGTCACCCTCGAGTCGGTCGAAACCGGGACCCATGACCTGTCCATCACGCTCCCGGCGGCCGGGATCATCGTCGGCCGCGTGCGGGACCCGGCGGGCTATCCCGCCAAGGACGTCGTGGTCCGCGCGCTCGCCGAAGAAACGAAGTCGGGCTCCTGGAAGACGACGACGAAGCCCGACGGGACCTTCGAGATCGGCGGCCTGCGTAGCGAGCGGTTCGTCGTGCGCGTCGAGACGCCCCGCTGGGGCAAGCTGGGCGCGTTCGCGTGGATGCAACAGTCCGGCGTCGAGCCGGGTGGGTCCGAGTTGAACTTCATCCTCGTACGCGGCGCAACCATCGAAGGTCGCGTGGTTGACGGGACCGGGAAGGGGGTCCCCGGCCTTCCCATCGGAAGCCACGCGAAGTGGGTCATCACGGGGGAGAGCGGCGCCTTCGTGCTCCGCGGACTGCGGAAAGGCAAGCATCGCATTCGCGTGCAGTCCTGGGCGAACAGCACCGGATTCCAGCGCCTGCTGGGCGCTGACGCGATCGAGGCCGGCGCACGAGGCGTCGAGCTGCGCGCAGCGCGCTAGCTCTCAGTACCGAGCACGTTGTCGACACCCGGCCGGTAGGCGTTCAAACGGGGGCTTCCCGCCGATGCCTGCGTGGGGTCGTTCGCGATTGTAGTGCTCGAGCCAAGGCCCGAGGGCCTTGGCTCGGGCTCGGTCGCTGCGGTACGGCCGTGCGTAGGCCCACTCGCGCATCAGGCTCTGGATGAAGCGCTCGGCCTTGCCGTTCGTCTGCGGCCGGCACGGCCGTGTCTTGAGATGGCGAGCTCCGAGCGCCGCACAGGCGTCCCGGAAGGCGTAGCTGCAGTACGCCGAGCCGTTGTCGGTCATCACACGCTCGACGTCCACGCCGTGTCTCTTCAGCCAGGCCGTCGCCCGTTCCAAGAAGGCCGTCGCCGACTCCTTGCGCTCGTCGGACAGGATCTCTACGTAGGCCGCCCGGCTGTGATCGTCCACGCAAACGTGCAGGAAGTCCCAGCCCGCTCCCTGGCTGCGGCGCCGGAGCTTGCCGGTGACTCGCTTGCCCGGGCAGCGGAACCGGCCCAACTTCTTCACGTCCAGGTGGATCAGCTCACCCGGTCGATCGCGCTCGTAGCGCACGATCGGCTCCACGGGATCCAGGTACTTGAGCTTGCCCAGGCCCAGCCGGCGCAGAACGCCGCCAACCGTGGAGATCGCCATGCCGAGTCGCTTCGCGATTGCCCACGCGGTGAGGCGCTTTCGGCGCAGTTGCTCGATGCGTCGCTGAAGCCACCGCTTCGTTCGGTTCCAGACACGACCTGGGGCCGAGCTGCGATCCTCAAGGCCGGCATGGCCCTCTTCCTCGTAGCGCCAGAGCCATTTGTAGGCCGTAGCACGGCTGATGCCCATCGCGCAGGCCGCGTCCGAGACGCGCCAGTCCTCCTTCAAAACCCTCTGCACAAGTAGCTGGCGGGTCTTCGGTGTCGTTCGAGCGTTAGCATGCAGCTTCATCCTGGGATCCTCCCGGTGACGTGGGTTTGGTTTCGCAACCTCCACGTTCCGGGATTCCCGGGATGTCTACAACCTGCTCAGCAATGACAGCTAGCTACCGGCCTCGCCGTGCCAGCACGTACACCCGCTCGGTCGGGTACTCCGTCTCGTACGCCGGCCGTGAGGTCGCCTCGAGAATGTCGAACCCTGCCCCCTCCACGAGCGACCGCATCTCATCGAGCTCGTAGAGCGTCACCGCCATGGGCACGGGCTCGTCGAACAGCGCGTCCTGCTGGAACGTCCCGGCACCACGATGGACGGACACGAGGAGCGGTGAACCAGGCGCCAGCGCACGAGCGAACTCCGCGAGGGCGTGCGGGGCGTCTTCTCGAACGACGTTGATGAGCGAGTAGAGCGCGACGCAGCCCCCCCACGATCCTGTGGGCACCTCGAGCTCGAGCATGTCGCCGACCTGGAACGTGGCTTCCGGAACGAGAGAGCGCCCGAGCGCCACCATCTCGTCGCAGAGATCGACGCCGCACACCTCGAGCCCCATGCCGCAGAGGTGCCTGGCCACGTGACCGGGGCCACAGCCCACGTCCGCGACGAGAGCCCCCGGCGCAACCAGCCCGGCGAAGCGCTCGAGTAACGCGCGGTCGAAGGGCTTGTCGTCCAGCTCATGGAAGAGTCGCTCGACGTACTGGTCCGCAACGCGCCCCCACCCGCGCGCTAGCGACCGCATCGCCTCTCGATTGAGCTCCGGTTCCGGCTGGGACATGGCGTCAGGGTACTGGGGCGTTCGTTCGAGATGCCTACTCTGAAACCCAGGCAGGACGGCGGCCATCATCCCGGTGTCTGGAGGAGAACCATGCCCATTCGATTCCATGCCATTGCAGCCGCGTTGGTCCTCTTGCTCGCCGCATGCGGCGGGGAGAAGGCACCCGACACCAAGAACCCGGACGGGCCCACCACGCCCAGCGAGCCGGGTCCCCTCGCCAAGGCGTTGGACGCCAAGAAGGCCGCAGGCATGAAGATGATGCCTGACGAGGTGAAGGCCGTGATCGAGAAGAGCGGTAAGGAGATCGCCGCGCTCGACCTGGAGTCCCAGGCGTTGAACGTCGGCGCGCGAGCACCGGACTTCACGCTCTCCGACGGCAACGGCGAGTCCTACGAGCTCAAGAGCCTGCTCGAAGAGGGCCCGGTTGTCCTGACCTTCTACCGCGGCAAGTGGTGACCCTACTGCGACATCGCCCTCAAGGCGTACCGGCAGGTCCTGCCGGATATCAAGAAGCACGGCGCGACGCTCGTCGCCATCTCCCCCATGACGGCCGACAGCACGCGTGAGATGCAGACCGTGCTGGAGAACGCCTATCCGATCCTGAGCGATCCCGCGAACAAGGTGGCGCGCACCTACAAGCTCGTGTTCGCGCTGCCCGCAGACCTGCGTCCGGTCTACGCGAAGTTCGGCATCGATCTCCCCGCGGACAACGGCGACGACACCTTCGAGCTGCCCGTGCCCGCCACGTACGTCATCAGCCAGGACGGAACGATCCGGTGGGCCGACATCGACATCGACTACACGTCTCGCGCGGAGCCGCGCGACATCCTCGCAGCACTCGCCGCGCTATCGCCGTAGGGCAACCGTCAACTGCGCAAGACGTAGAAGGCGTAGCCGTAGTAGTCGGAGTAACACTCGAAGAGGGCGATCTCGGCGGCGGTCTCCTCTGCGACCCGGAGCGCCTCCGCGTCGCCCGCATGCCGGGCGCGGAACGCATCCAGCCGCTCCCGGAGAGGACCGTAGTACTCGCGGGTCCAGCTCGCGTCCGGTAGCGGGAACGTGCCGACTACCACCCACCCACTCGCCTCGGCGGCCGCGATGTTGGCCTCCACACTGCGCATGCCCGGATAGCCCTGCGCCCAGAAGTCGGCCAGCTCGCGGGGCGGATCCGGACGGAACCAGGACGCCTCGGACACCACGAGGTAGCCCCCAGGCGTCAGCAGCGGCCGCCACGCCGCAAGTCCGGCATCGAAACCCATGATGTAGACCGCGCCTTCGCTCCACAGCAGGTCGAACGACCCGCCCTCGAACGGCAGCGACCGCATGTCCGCGGCGTGCGGCGTCACACGGGACGCGAGCCCGCGCGCGGCAGCGCGCTCCTCGAGGGCAGCCAGCACGCCGGGGACCAGGTCCGTGGCCGTGATCCTGCCATCCGTGTTCGCGGCGAGCGTCAAGGTCTGGGCGCCGGTGCCGCACCCGATGTCGAGGATGCGTGGCTGCGGCGGCAGCTCCGTCAGTCGTAGCGCCCTGAGCGTCGACTCGTCGTCACCGGGACCGAGTCGAGCGAGTCCCGCGTGCAGCTCGACGAGCAGCTCGATGGTCCGGTCTCCCTCCACGCAGGCGCTACTGCCGCAAGACCGCCATGTCCCCCACGCGGATGGTGCCGCTGGTCGACTGTCCATACGGCGTACCCACGGACTGCGACTCCCGGGCCTCGTGGATGATGATCTCGCCGACGACCTTGCCATCCCTCGTGATCGGAAGCGCCTGCCCGGAGCGCACGCCGTCCTTGGTTCCGAGCGAGACCACGACGGCGCCGCTCCCACCCGCTGCGGCCAACACGCGTCCGTACTTGGGTTTCGGCTTGTCGTTGCCGCCCGACAGGCCGCTGCAAGCGGTCAGGACGATGGCAGCCATCAGGAGCGTGATCGTGTGTCGCATGCGCGCAGCATAGCCTCCCGCGACGCCAGTCCTACACCGGCGTCAGCGGCCAGAAGATCGGCAGCACGAGCATCACGACCGCGAACACCACGAGAAACAGACCGAAGCCCACACGCGTGTAGTCCGTGAAGCGATAGCCCCCCATGCCCATGACAAGCAGGTTCACGGGATGACCGACCGGGCTCATGAAAGCGCACGAGCTCGCGAGGGCCACGCACATCGCCGCGCTCTGGGGATGCACGCCCAGCGCCGCCACGTCGCTCAACACGATCCGCGACATCAACACCGCCACGGCCGCCGTCGGCATCACCTGGGCCGCAAGCGCGCTCACGAGGAAGATGCCCGCCAGCACGGCGCGCGGCCCGAGCGGCGCGATCAGCTGCAGCACGTTGTCTGCGATCATCGCGGCCGCGCCCGACTTCTCCATTGCGAGGCCGAGCGTCAACATGCCCGCCACCAGCACGATGGCCTTCCACTCGATGTGTTCGTAGACCTCCTGCGGCTTCAGACAACGGAGGACGACCATCGCCGCCGCGCCGCAGAGAGCCGCGAGGAAGATCGGTACGAGCCCGAACGCCACGGCCGCAAGTACCGACGCCATGATGAGTCCTGCGATCGGTCCCTTCTCCACGCGATACGGCTCCGCGGCGGCTCCCGTGACGACGATGAAGTCCTCTTCCTGCGCCAACAGCCTGAACTTCTCGCGTGGTCCGTAGACGAGGATCGCGTCGCCGAGAGCCAGCTCGAAGTCGCGCAGGTTCGAACGGTAGGCCCGGCCCCCGCGCCAGACGGCGATCACCGTCACGCCGTAGCTCTGGCGAAAGTGCACTTCGCGTACCGTGCGGCCGGCCAGCTCGCTGCGCGGCGCGAGGATGATCTCGCCGATGCCGACGTCCGTCGTCTCGAGCGCGTCTACGCCGGGCGCGGGCTCCGTATCGATCTCCAGCGCCTGGAGTGCGTGCAGGTACTGCAGCTCCTCGTCGCGGCCTTCGATCTCGAGCACGTCTCCCTCTTGAAGGACGGTGGAGGGCTCGGGCAGCACGATGTGCTGCTCGCCTCGTTCCAACCCGACGACCGTGAGCGCGCACGCGTCGCGCAGGTTCGACGCCGCCAGCGAGTTGCCGGCAAGGCCTGAGCCCGCGGGCACTCGTACGCGCATCAACCGGCGCGTAAGTTCGTATGTGGAGGCGGCCGTCCTGGCGTCGAGCAGGTTGACGCCGGTCAGGCCGTCGAACGCCCTCAGCACGCCGAAGTTCTCGCGTGGGCCCATCGCGAGCAGCCGGTCGCCCGACGCCAAGCGCAACGTATCGAGCCGCGTGAGGCGCGCATCGCGCCGGCGCCCGTGCGCGATGGCCAGCACGCGCAGTCCCGTCACGTCGCGGAACCCGTAATCGAAAAGTGTCGTCCCCTCGAACTCGCCCTCTCCGAGGACGATCTCGACGAACCCGATCTCGTCTGACTCGAGTCGGCCCAACGACGGGACGCCAGGGAGAACCTCGAGCGTGCCCCACCCGCGCACCTCGTCGAAACGCTCCCTGCGGCCTTCGACCACCAGACGGTCGCCCCCGCGCAGCACCGAGTCGGGTCCCGGCGCGAGATGGGGATCGTCGCCTCGCTTGATCGCCAGCACGCTGAAACCGAGCGCGGGATGGAGCCGGCTCTCCGCCAGCGTGGCGTTGGCGAGCGCCGAGTCTTCCGGGATGTGCACGGTGAACAGGCGCTGCCCCAGATCGTAGGGTTCGTGGATGCTGTCGTCCGCGGCTGCGTCCTCGCGCCCGACGTCTCGGTCCGGCAACAAGCGGCGTCCGATGAAGACCATGTACACCGTGCCCGCGGCCAAGGCACAGAGGCCGATCGGCGTGAAGTCGAACATGGTGAACGGCTCGTTGCCCGTGTCTCGCAGCGCGCCCGACACGAGGATGTTGGGCGCCGTTCCGATCAACGTCGTCATGCCGCCGAGCAGCGAGCCGAAGGCGAGCGGCATCAGAAGCTTCGACGGCGACAGCTTGAGGCGCCTGGCCATGGCGACCACGACAGGCAGCATCAGCGCCGTCACCGCGATGTCGTTCATGATGCCGGAGAGCAGGCCGACCGTGAGCATGAGCACCGCGGTCAGGCGCGCCTCGCCGCGTCCCGCGACCTGGAGCACCCGGCGGCCGAGCGTGTTGGCGACACCGGTGCGCTGCAGCCCGCCGCTGAGTACGAGCACGGCGGCCATCGTGACCACGGCCTCGTTCGAGAAGCCGCTGAGCGCCTCGTCGTGGGAGACGATGCCCGTCAGCGCCAGCGTGATCAGGACCAGAAGCGCTACGACGTCCACGCGCAGCCACTCGGTCACGAACAGAAGAACAGCCCCGCCGAGCGTGCCGAAGACGACCCAAACCTCCCAGGACATCCGCGGGATGGTACCGCCAGTGTCTACAGGAGCGACAGGGAGGGAGCCCTGGACTCAGTCCCGGATCCCACTCCGATGCGCCACTTCGTCATCACATGCCTGACGCTTCTTCTCGCCGCGTGCGGCTCCGGCGGCAGGGGCGGCGGCGGGGGCCCCCCGCCCCGCGCGTTAGCGGATTTTCACCCACCGTGCAGCCCTATGACCTCACGACGGGCATGCAGCTCCCGCGCTTCACGAACGCGGCGTTGACGATGAACACCGACCCGCTGCACCCCGGCAAGGTCGTGGTCTTCTTCGACTCCGCGACGTCGCTCGACGCCGACTCCTTCTACGTCGGCCGCAGACCCGCACTTGGTGTGGATCCGGATGCGCTTGTCCTCTGGCAGAAAGCGCCCGGCATCGGGCTCCTGCCGGTACCGTTCGACGCCCTGTTCCTGAGCGACCGCATCGTCCTCACCCCCACCGGGGGCTACGCACCGACGCTCCCTACGGGGCAGTACACCGTACGCGTCGGATCCATCGGCCAGTCGCTTGCCGGCCTCTCCGTCGCGCCAGCCCCGGTGTTCCACACGTTCTTCGTGAGCAGCGATCCGATCGAGCCCTACGTTCGCGCCACAGACCCCGGAGACGGAGCGGCGGGCGTGGCGGGTGACGCCACGATCATCGTGCGCTTCACGGAGGGGATCGACGCCTCGACGCTGGACGCGGTCTCCATCCATGTGGAGCACCTCGGCGCGCTGGCCGTCACGACACTGCCGGCCGCCACCGGCTATCCACAGATGCAGACGGATGCGGACGGTGCCACGCTGCCCAGCAACGGGCACGTGGTTCACTGGCGCGCACGTGATCCGCTCCCGACATCCGGAGCCATCCGTGTGACCGTCGGCAACGGCGCCGCCCTCGGAGGTACCGATCTCCTGGACCTGAACGGCAACGCCATGTCCTTGCCCTACGCCTTCACGTTCCGCGCCGGTCCCTAGTGGCATGTCTACAAAGCTCGCGCCTCCGGAGCCCTGAAGGCAGCCGGAGACTCCCAATGCGCACCCTATTCGTCCTGATCGCACTGTGTCCGCTTCTCCTGGGTTGCGGATCGTCCGACGGATCGGGCACCGGGGGCCTGTTCGGTCCCGGCACCGATCCGGCACTGTTCACGGGTGACTTCACGTTCGTCGCCTACGCCGGGCGGTCGCGCGACTCGGATTCGACGTACGTCGACTGGGGCCTGCTCAACTCGGATGCATCGTTCGTCAGCGGCCTGAAGACGCGCAACGAGTGGGATAGCGCGATGCCCACAGCGGACAGCCAGATCACCCCCGGATTGACCGTGGGTCCGTTCGCGTTCCTCACCGGAGTCTCCCGCCGCGTGATCATCGAGGCTGAGCTGTGCCTGGACGGCGCCCTTGCCATGAACGACAACGTGGCCGTCTTCTCCGCCCAGCGCCAAGGCGACGACCCGGCCATTGCCGCCGCTGTGCGGCCGGGAACGGGCTTCGACGACGGCTCGCTCCGCGGGACGTATCACCTCGTGGGCATCACGCACAACCATGCGCCCCAGGGGCGCACCGTACTGGCCGGCACGGTCGTGTTCGACGGCAGCGGAAACGCGACGGTCAACTTCACGCCCAAGACGGACGGCGTGGTCGGCACGCCGCTCGCCTCGCCGGCGACGTATGCGCTCACGGGTGATGGCTCTCTGACCTTGACGATCGCTGCGGCGCAGATGCACGGAGCGCTCACGCCGGACCGACAGGTTGCCATCCTCGGCGGAAACGCCACCGCGGCGGTCACGGAACGGCAGTTCCTCGTGCTCGTGCAAGCCAGCACGGCGGCGGCGATCGGGCTGTTCAACGGCACCTACTGCCGCGTGTCTCTCTCCTCCGTGCTCCCAAGCACCGGCAGCGGCTGGACGGGCCTGCGCGAGGTGAGCATCGCTGACGGCCTGGGCAAGGTCGACCGCACGCAACGCTTGATCAACGGCGATGGGTTGCTCATCCGTTTCGCCGACATCCTGCGTGCGTCCTACACGGTCGCCCCCGATGGTGCGTTCGACGGCGGCGTGAGTGGCGGGGTGGGCGGCATCACCCCGGACGGGGACGTCGCCGCCGTGGTCTCGCTCGGAGCGAGCCTCACGCCGCGGCTGGACCTGCTCGTTCGGACCGCCGGGCCCTAGCTCACGCCGCAAGTCGAAGCAGCGCGCGTCGTAGCGGCTTGTGTGCGTTGAACAGCCGGACGAACTCCGATTCACGCCGGCCGCCCTTCGCGCGGATGACCTTGGCCAACGCACGCTTGTTCGCGGTGCTCCAGCGCCCAAGCCCCTTCATCGCCATTACAACGACACCCCACCGGCGCCACGCCGTGCGCTCGTCTCTCGTCCATCCCTTGAAGGAACGCACGCCGAGCAGCGCGGCGGCCTCCTTCGCGCACACGCGCTCGCCCTTCTCACGCTCCGCACCGAAGCGCTGGGCGAGGTAGCGCGCGACACCCATGCAGACGCCGCCGAGATCGAGGAGTCCCATGACATCGTCGCGTTGGCCCTCCGCGAAGTAGCAGACGACATCCTGCGCAAGCTGTTCGAGCGTTGCGATGTCGGTGCGGTGGCGCGGGTTCTTCTTCATCGCCGCGCGCTCCTTGCGCTCCAGGCGCTTGATGTCCGGGTCCACGGGCACGAAACCGAGCTTGCGATAGAACCACCACGCGCCTGACTCCAAGCCCTCCTGGTTGCCGTAGCCGCCGAGCTGGTACGGATCGACCGTGAAGGCGTCGCTGCCCAGCACGTGGCGCACGGTCGCCACAACACGGCCGAACACGTGCCCCGCCTCGCCGCCACGGTAGGTGTCGAACACGTTGTAGGCGATCTCGGAGCTTCCGTAGAGGCCCGAGGCCAGCACATAGCCGATCGGCACGCCGTTCTTGAGCGTCAGGAAGCCGTACACCGCTTCGAGCAGGATGCGGCGCTCGGGCTTGTAGCCGATCGCGGCGAACTGGAGCCCGTCCTCCCAGTCATAGAGCACGACGTCGCGTTCGTCACCGTGCATGAAGACGTCGAGATCGCGGCTGCGCGTCACCATGGCTTCGCGTGCCATGGCCACGAGTACGCGACCTTCTCGTGGACTCAGGCGCCGTACGCGCAGCGGGTCCACGGCGAGGGTGTTCTTCAAGTCCGGACGCTTCGTATCGAGCGACTTTGTCTGGAACGTCACCTTCGAGGGTGCGTAGCGTGCGTGCGTGCGCGACGGCGTACCTTCACCCGGCTCGAGCACCATCGGGATCGCGTGCGTGTCGTAGAACGCTTCGCGAACGTAGGGTGCTGCGTCCAAGGCATGGAAGCGCTTGGCGAGGAACTCGGCATCCGTCTCTTCGGGTCCCTTCAGGACGTCGATCCACTTGCGCAGTGACTGATCGATCTCCTCGAGGACCGGATCCTCTGCGTAGGTCACGAGCAGCCAGAGATGCCCGAGGACGGCGTCCTTCTTCTCGAACTCGGGCCAGTCGAGCGTCAGCGCACCCGGATGACGGCGTGCGAGCCACTCCGCGGTCCAGAGATAGAAGGAGTAATAGAGGCGGGTGCCCGCGATGCCCGAGTCCTCGAGGTCGCGGCGGAAGCGCTTGAGGTCGCCGCGGTCCTGGAAACCGGCCAACATCGCCTCGACGCGGGCGAGCACGTCCGTGTCGTCGGGATAGGCACGCAGGAAACACAAGGCCTCGTGCAGTCGGAGCACCGCGTCGGGGTCGTCGAAACGACGGCGCGCCAGCACTTCGAGGCACGCTTGCTTCGACGCACTCGCGTCCGGTTCGTACCGGCGCAGGGTCTCCTCGAGCGCTTCGAGCGCGGCGTAGGCGTCCATCCGTCCTCCCGAGCGAGAGCATAGCCATCCCAACGCGCCCCCGCGGACGCGAAAGCGGGGTGCGTCCAATCCCCCACCGCCGAGACGCGAAATGTCGAGGAAGCGACGTTGTCGATCAGGCCGTGGCACGCGAGGTGAACAGCCGCCCAGGACGGTCGACTGCGCAGTGCCTCCGTGAGCTTCGTCTCCGTGCTCTTGTCCCCGAGCAATCGCACGTCGGCTGCGAGAGCGGCCGCGGCACCACGATCTGGGGCGAAGGCATGCTCGGGCTCACGCAGGCCTTCATGGTTGCCGGCGGATCGGCTGTGCTGTGCTCGCTGTGGAAGGTGGACGACGAAGCGACGAGCGCGCTCATGAGGAAGTTCTACGCGCTGTGGCGGCCGAAGGCCGGCAAGGGAGTCGAGGCCGCCGTCGCATTGCGTGAAGCGCAGGCGTGGACGCGTGCCCAGCCCGACTGGGAGCCCCCCTACTACTGGGCTGCTTGGGCTCTCTGGGGACTGTCCAGCTGAGGCCCGTGCATAAGCGCGGGCAACAATCACATCACGGGTACTGGCGCAACGTGCGCCGAGAGTACGCCTAGCTTCTCTACGTGAGCACCATGGCCATCCGACTCGCGAAACCCGACGATGCCGCGGCCATCGCGGCGGTGTATGCGCCGATCGTCCGCGACACCGTGATCAGTTTCGAGCTCGATCCACCGGATGGCGCCGAGATCGAGCGACGCCTACGAGAACACGAGGGCGTCTTGCCCTGGCTCGTCGGCGAAACGGACGGTGCCCTTGCCGGCTACGTGTACGCCGGCCCCCACCGCGGTCGCTGGGCCTATCAGTGGGCCGTTGAAGTTTCGGTCTTCGTGCATGCGGACCACCGCCGCCGCGGCGTGGGCTCGCGTCTCTATGCGGCACTGTTCGACCTGCTCATCCGGCAGGGCTACGCCCGCGCGTTCGCCGGGATCACGATGCCCAACGACGCAAGCGTGGCGCTGCACCGCGCGATGGGCTTCGGGGCCGTCGGCACGTACAAGCGCGTCGGCTACAAGTTCGGAGCCTGGCACGACACGAGCTGGTGGCAACGGCCGCTGCGCGACTGGGGTGATGCGGAGCCCACGCCGCCGGTGCCGCTGCGCGAGCTCGATGTGTCCGAGTTCTAGAAGCTGCCGTCCGGGTCGTAGCGACCCAGCCAGCCGTTGCTCGTCGCGATGCTGAACAGCGACGTCTGCGTCGGGAGGCCGACGTTCCACGTGCCCTGATCCCGGTACGTACCGCAGGCGCCGAGCGTTCCGTCTGCGTGCGCCGCGGCGCCGAACCCGAAGTCGTCCATCCCGCCGCCGCCGCTCCGCACCCACCACAGCTCGCCGTTCTGGCCGAAGCGAGCGGCAGCCGAGTCGACCGCGCCGTTTCCGAGGACGACGGTCTGGTCGCCCTCCCCGAGGTTGAAGACCGAGAGTCCGTTGAAGTGGCCGACCGCGCCGCAGGTTCCGTCGGAGTACACGCACACGTCGCGCCAGGAGTCCGTCATGTCGTCGCCGCCGGCCTGTCGCACCCACAGAATGCCCCCGACACAAGAGCCGTCTGCGAAGGTCGCGACATCGTTGGCGCTG
Source organism: Planctomycetota bacterium (assembly GCA_028281445.1). Classification (GTDB taxonomy): domain Bacteria; phylum Planctomycetota; class PLA2; order PLA2; family JAEUHO01; genus JANQJW01. The sequence continues at coordinate 39,952 of JANQJW010000103.1, forward strand.
TCCCCCGACGGTGCCGCCCGCGCGCGTGGCCCACATGATGGTCCCATCCGAGGCGTACCGGGCGGCGAACATGTCCGTCTGCGGCACGCCGTTGGCGGTGATCGTGATCGGCTGCGGGTCGCCCGATCCGAACGTCGCCATCATCGTGAACTCGCCGACGACGACGGTAGACCCGTCCCCGAAGGCATCCACGCCATAGGCGGACGTGCGGCCCGTACCGATCAGCGGTTCGAGGAAGCCGACGTCCGGCGGCTCGCCCGGCGCCGGGGGCTCCGCACTCCCGGAATTGCCGCACGCCGACATGCTGAGCGCAACGCCGCGCATCAATGCGCATAGGGCTTGGTTGTTCATCCGAGACGCTCCTCCCTCAGGAACGCCCAGTCTACGACCGGGGCACGGTCGGCGTCGCAGCGCTTGGCACAGCCTGCGCGTTCGGACGTTCTGCGTCGGACTAGCCGAACTTGTCGTGATGGAGATAGTCGTCGAGGGCGTTTTCGAGCTTCTTCACGACATCTGATGTCAGTACCGCATCCAGCGACTTGTTGGGATCGTCGGAGCTCAGGGCTTCCCAGATCTTCTTGAAGAGCGTCTTGTACTGCTTCTCCTCCCGGAGCATGTGCATCAGCAACCAGGCCTGGGAGTAGCTGTAGTGCGGCGTGGCGTAGAACTCTGCGTAGCCCTTCGCCATGAACTCCTTGAGCGGCACGAAGCCCTTGGCCTTGAGCATGCGCAGCGCGTTGCCATTGGCATCGCCCACGTGGAGCTTGTAGCCGCGGTAGCCGCTGTACTCGTAGTAGACCGCCAGCCCTTCGTTGAACCACGCCGGCATGTAGGGCAGGCGCTGGTCCAGGTACTGGTGCAGGCCCTCGTGGCGCACCGTCCCCATCATCTCCTTGCGCTGGGGCAGATTCCAGATCACGAGCTGCTTGAGTACCGTGCTGTAGACGCCCGCCGCCATCTTCGCGCCGCTTCCACCGAGGAACGCCAGGTCGCTCATGTACGACAGGAATCCGTCGCGGCCACTGAAGAGGTAGACGCGGAACCGACGCTCCGGCTTGCCCTTGTCGCGCTCGATCGTCCGCTCGTACAGGCGATACATGCGCTCGAGCTCCTTGGTCGTCGCGACGCATGTCTTCTTGTCGATATCGGAGAGGACGTGATAGTGCTTCGACTTGTGCTCGTAGGTGCGCCGCCACTCAGGCCCGTTGGACGCCTTGAGCAGCGCGCGATGGAGCATCTTCATCTCGGGCGTGTTCAACCCGTTGGTGGAGCCCCACCGGGCAACACTCTTCGCCTCTTCCAGCTTGCCGGCGCGCATCAGGTTCGCGCAGATCGAGCCGAAGAACGCGTCATCCAGCGAGCGCGTCGCGGTGACGCGCGCCATGGCCGCCTTGGCGGCTTCCTTGTCGCCCTTGAGGTGCTGCGCGATCGACTCCACCAGGTACGGGGCCAGGAACTCCGGCTCCGCGCGCGTCGCCCGCTGCGCATGCGCGATCGCCTCGTGGAGCTGGTGCTGGTTCAAGTGCGAGATGGCGCGCAGATAGCCCTTGGAGGCCGCCGGGAGGATCTTCCCTGCGAACGAGTCGATTCGCTGCCGCGCTTCGACGTTCTGCCCTGTCATGAGCAGCAGATAGACGGCGGCGTGCATCATCCGCTGCGAGGCCTGCATCGACGGCGGGTACTCGCGAAGCTCAAGCTTCCCGCCGGTCGTCTTTGCGGTCTCGCCCTTCGCGCCTGTCGCGCCTGGAGTCCCGGACTCGAGCAGCCAAGCGGGCAGGTGGTCCTCCGGTTTGAAGCCTGCGGTGAACTTCTCGCGCTTCCCCTGCTGGATCTTGTCGATCTGCCCTTGGATCCAGGACGGCTCGATCTTGCCGCTCAGCTCGATCTTGTCGAAGTTCGAGAACGAGAGGCCGAACTGGCCGAAGAGCGTCTTGGGCTTCTTGTACGGACCGAGCTTGTCCTTGTTGATCCGGACCTCGATCTTGTCCGTGCGGACGTTCAGCTCGACCTTGAACTTGCCGTGGGACGGCTCCCACTCGGGCCCGTACAGCTCGTTCTTGTCGTCGCCGTCATAGAAGAGGACGCGGCGCGGCACGTAGTAGCGTGCGTCGCTGGTGTACTTGGTCTGACTCCCGAGCACGAAGGTCCATAGCTGCGTGCGGCCGGTGTCGGGGTGTTCCTCGTTGCCGAAGATCAGTGCCGGGCTCGTCTCGTGGGACGGGGGGTAGTGCTTGCCCGTGATCACGATCTTGATGGGGCCGACCGCGCCCGCCTTGTGGACGTAGAACTGGTCCGTCTTGCGCCAGTCCTGCATGGTCTGCGGCGTGTAATAGATCTTGATCGAGCCGCTCGAGGCCCGGTAGCGCACGAGCTTCCCGCTGACCAGGGTCTTGGGCTTGGGCGGCGGACACGCGGCACCGAAGGCCAGTCGCCTGGCGAGTGTCTGGATCTCGATCCGGCGCGAGACGACATAGGGCTTCTGCTTGTGGAGTTCCAGGGCACTCTCGAGCTTCCGGATCCCGCTCTTGCACTGCCCCTTCTTGCAGGACGTGCGTACGTCCTCGAGGGCCTTAAGGAACTCCGGCTCGGTGATCGGGACGGGCGGGTCTTCGGCGTGCACCGAGACGCCGCCTAGAAGCACGAAGACGAGGCCTAGAACCCAGAACTTCGCGTGGACTACACGCATCACCACCTCGCATGTGACACCCACGAGCATGCTAGCACAGTGCACTGGGTGCTCCGGACGCCGCGAGATCCGGCGTGCATCCGATCTTGTCGGCGCGGCATCTCGTAGGGTAGGAGCGCAGGTTCGCGCTCCACGGAGCCTGGATGTCCAAGCCCCTCCCCCATGCCGACCTCGTACAACACGCAGCCTTCCTGCGCCGGCTCGGTCGTCAGCTCCTGCTTGATCGCGAGGCGTCCGCCGATGCGGAGCAGGACGCGATGGTCGTCGGGCTGGAGCGAGGTCCTCGTGATCCGCGCGCCGCGCGCGGGTGGCTGGCGCAGGTGTTTCGAAACGCAGCGCGTCAGCGATATCGCGGACGCACGCGCCGGTCGGCGCGCGAGCACGCGGTCGCCGTACCCGAGGCGCTGGAATCGACGGCAGACGCCGTGGTGCGGCGCGAGGTCATCCGGCGGGTGGCCCATGCCGTGCTCGCGCTGCCGGAGCCCTACCGCGAAGTCGTCGTGTTGCGCTACTACGAGAACCTGCCGCCGCGCCGCATCGCAGAACGACTCGATGCCCCCGTCGCGACGGTGAAGAGCCGTCTCGGTCGTGCGCTCGGTCGGCTACGGGAGCGTCTCGACGCTACGGATCGCCAGGGCGCTGCCTCGTGGCGTACCGGCCTGGCTCCGCTCGCTGGACTCGAGGAGAGTGCGGGCCAGGTCGGCGCGGCTCTCGCGACCGGAGGCGCCATCGTGAAGACGAAGACCCTGATCGCAACCACGCTGCTCCTGGTTGCAGGCGGCGGCTACGCCGCGTACTCGCTCGTGGCCGACGAAGGGGAGGTCGCCACGGTCACTGAGTCCGGTGCGCTCCCCGCGGCGCCGACCGACCGTGCCGACAGTCCGGGGTCCCCGAGTGTTCCGGCCCGTCAGAGCAGCGCGCCTCCACGGCCGCCGCCCCCTGCCGCGCCGAGGGGATCGGGAACGCCCGGGCCCGTTGCCGGTGCGGCGTCTCCGGCGCATGGCGGCTCGTCGCCGAGCAACGCAGCGATCCTCGACGAGACGCTGGTGTCGCTGACGATCCGCGACCAGACCGTCACCGACGTCATCAAGACGCTGAGCATCCAGACGGGGAACAACCTGCTGATCTCTCCTCTCGCACGCGAAGCGGGCGATGCGAGAATCGCCGAGTTGAAGGTAGAGGGCGCGACCCTCCGTACAGCGCTCGACCTCATCCAGACCCTGACCGGTCTCTTCTGGACCCAGTTGGAATCGGGCACGGTGGTCTTCCATGCCGACAAGTAGGTGACCGGTTTTCGCCTATCCTCCGCGCCGGAGGATCCATGCGCATCGCCCTGGCAGCCCTGTTCGCGAGCACCTTGCTGGCCGCGTTCCCCGACGCGGCCTGCGCCAAGGATGCTCGCGCGCAAATCCCCGTGCGGCACGCGTACGCACCAGGCACGCGTCTCGTTCGCGACTGGTGCTGCGGACGGCCTCGGTTCGAGCGCTGCTCGCAGTGCTGGAAGCGCTGGGAGGTGACGCTCGAGCTGGGGCGCTCGCGCTTCCCCCAGCCGCGCGGGCTGGTCGGCGTGCCCGCGAACAACCCGAACCAGCTCGACTGGGGCGGCCTGCGCTACTGGCGCCCGGGCGCAACGCGCGTCGGCTTGCGCTACCGGCTCAACGAACGCGACACGCTGTACCTGCGCGCGGCGGTCAACGGCTACGCGCGAGACCGTGAGACCGTCACAGGCGTCGTCGGGTTCACGAACACGCCCGGCGGCCCGGTCATGGTCACCCCGTCCAACACGGCGACGGTGAAGCTCGAAGCAGCATCGCAGACCTACGAGCTCGGTTGGTGGCGCACGGTCAACGCTTGCTGCCCGTGGCGTGTCGAGGCCGGCGCGGCGCTGCGCGTCTTCCACTGGCACGAGCCGTTGGTCGCCACCGGGGCCATGCCGTTCCCCGCCATCGGCGGCATCCCGGAAGTCCGGTCCCTCGGCCACAACCTGTTCTTCGGCCTGCAGCCCGGCGTCCACGCCGAGCGTATCCTGTCACGGCGCTGGTCCGTGTTCACGAAGGGCAAGGCATTCTTCGGCGGCATGGTCCAGGAGCTCGAAGTCCGGGACATGAATCTCTTGAGCCCAGGCGTACACACCGCGAACCAGGACCGGTTCACCTTCGCCTGGGGCGCCGAGTTCGAGCTCGGCTTCAAGTTCTGGCTCACGTACCGCTGGTCATTCAGCGCCAGCTACAACCTGCTGTTCGTAGACGGCGTGGTTCGCGGGTTCGACGCACTGGACTTCTCGCAGGCTGCCACCGGCCAGGTCCAGTCGCAGTTCAAGGAGAGCAACCTCCTGCTCCACTTCCTCTACGTCGGCGCCGGCTACAAGTTCTAGGGCTCGCCCGAGGATCCTCTCGCTGCGGCTCGTGGCGCTCGTGCCCGATGGGCACCGCCGCCGAATGGTCTCCTCGGGCTCGCGGCCACGCTCTTGTCGGAGCCTAGTCAACCCTCACGCGCGCCGTAGATCGAGACGTGGCTCTTGCTCTCGGATGTGAACGGCGTGCGGTCCCACCACGCGTAGCGCTCGCGCAGCTCGAGACCCGCGATCCGTGCCATGAGATCGTGCTCCGGCGGGTACGAGTAGCGCATGAAGTGCGGCGACATCTGTGCGCCCGTCTCCCCCATCACGATTCGCTGGAAGTCGACGGTCTGCGCCACGCGGTCCTGCACGGCGATCTCGAACTTGATCGCGTCCTTCTCCGCCCAGCGCGCCTTCACTCGCTGCCCATCCACGTACTCGCTGAAGTCCGGCACGACCACCTCGATCAGGAACACGCCCTTCGGACTCAAGTGCCGCGCCGCGTTCTCGAAGCAGCGGACCTGTGCGTCCTGCGTCGTCAGGTTCCAGATGGTGTTGAACACCAGGTAGACGAGGTCGAACTGCCCCTCGGCGCGTGCGTCGGCCATGTCGCCGATCGTGACGGGAATCGCCTCGCCGCCCGGCTTCTCGCGCATCTTCGCGACCATGTGCTCCGACGCCTCGATGCCGTGGACCTCGAGACCCGTAGCGGCCAGGGGCAGCGCGACGCGTCCCGTGCCGATGGCGAACTCGAGCACGCGGCCTCCGGCGGCAAGCGCTGCCAGGAACGCAACCGAGTCACGGGTCTCGCGCTCCATGCCTTCGCAATAGGCGTCGTAGTCGTCGGCCTTCAGCTCACCGAACGTCTCGGGGTTGTAGTCCTTCATGCCTGGCCCTCGCGCAACAGCGCAGCCACCTGCGGCGCTTTCATGTACTCGGCCCATCCCAAGGGCGTTCCTTCGTGGGTCTCGTCCTGGATGGACGGATCGGCCCCGCGCTCCAGCAACAGCTTCGCGACCTCGATCCGGTCCATCCACGCCGCACAGTGCAGCGGCGTCACGCCATGCTGCGCGCCGAACATCGCCGGACGATTGACCTCGGCACCGCGATCGAGCAGCCAGCGGCTGATCTCCAGCCTTCCCTGACTTGCTACCCAGTGCAACGCCGTTCCACCGTACACATCGGCGTTCACATCCGCACCGCGTGCCTGCAGCATGGGCAGCACCGCATCGCGGCCATTGCGCGCGGCGTAGCAGAGGGCCTCGTCCAGGATTTCCTGGCGGTCGTCGCTCGCTTGCCACGACGGGAAACCGGCGTGCGGGCGGTAGTAGGCGCGAGCAGCTCCAGCGCGCTCGTCGAGTGGCCCGTCTTCGGGCACGAGTTCCTCGATCCAATCGGTGCGCCCCAGTCCAGCCGCTACCCGCAGGTTCCGCGGCGTCACGTCGTGCTTGGCCAAGGCGTCCGCTGCCTCGGCGTGTCCCCAGAACAACGCCTGAAGAAGCGGCGTCCCTCCTTCGGCGTAGACCTCCGCCTTCGGATCCGCGCCGCGTTGGAGCAACAACTCGGTCAGGGGTACATGGTTCTCGTAGAGCGCCGTATGGAGCGGCGTCCAGTTCTCCTGGCTCCTGCCGTTCGGGTCGGCGCCCGCGTCGAGCAGATAGCGCACCACCTCGAAGCGCTTGCCGTCCGCATCGTCCGCGATGATCGGCGGACGGCTGTAGTCCTGGATCAACAACGCCCACGTCGCACGGTCGAAGATCGAGTGATCCTCGTCGTCACGCTGCTCGAGCAGCGACGGATCCTGTCCAACCAACGCCTGCAGGCGTGCCAGGTCGGCGTCGTTGGCAGCATCAACCGCATCGGCGAATCCCATCGCCGGAGAGTACCCGGCCCGGCTCTGCGCCGCACCTACGGTGTCGTGATGATCGTGAACGTCAGCGCGCCCGTGTCGGGCGCGCGATCTGCGACTTCGTCGTTCAGGAACCGGAGCCGCAGCTGCGAGGCGTCCGGCGCGCGTGCATAGATCTGGGCCAGCGGAATCGCGAGCTCGACCTCGACTGCATTCGTTGCCGGCGCGACGGAGAGGGCGCCCAGATGGCCGTTGTTAAAGACGCCCAGCGCCTGCTCGTAGAGATCCGTGCCGAAGACGAGCAGCTCGCTGCCCTCACTCGCGCCGCCGGAGTAGCCGGTTGCGGGATCGTTGTCGACGTCGACGAAGATCATCGTGCGCGAAAAGGGGAACGCGGGCGAGCCGTCCAGGTTGAACGCGTTGTCAGAGGTGTAGCGGATGTAGAGGTTCTGCGCGTCGTTGGCGATCCAGATCCTGCGCCAGTCCGCGCCCGAGGAGTCCGGCACGTCCGCGGGGTCCTCATGGGCCAGCGGAACGCCCAGCCAGTCGGCGAAGGCTCCGTCGATCGTGATCGTCGCCTGCCCGGTCGGCGCACCGCTGAGGCTCACGGCGTTCTGCTCCTCATTGCCCTTGCTGTCGAAGGCACGGATGCAGAAGTGGTACGTCGTGCCATTGGTCAGGCCGTCGAGAGTGAACTCGTTCGCGTAGCCGGACGGGCCGAAGGCACTGGCGTAGTTCGAGGCCGGATTCGCCGTGAGCACGACTCGCGTCGCGCTCGAGAGCGTCGGGTCGCCCTGGAAGTCGAGCGGTTGCGTGGCGTAGTAGAGAGCGTAGCCGACACGATGGAGGTCGAGCGCCACATCCCACCGCACGGTCATGCGCCCCGGTCCCGGAAGGAGCTCCTGGATGCCCACGCGGGGGGTCGGGGCACCCGGCGGCTGCGGGAACGGCCACGCGTTGTCATTCCACGTGCTCGTCCATGTCGGGGGCGTGGTGTCGCTCAGATCCGTGTGCATGCGCACGAAGTCATTGGGGAACGCAACGCCGCCATCCGTCAGGTAGTGACGGAACCCGGCCAGGTCCTGGGTTTCCTGGATGTCGGTGAGCAGCGACGCGAGACCCGTGTCGGAGTGCCCCACGAGGGTCAACACGTCCATCTCCGTCGCCGGCCCCTCGGCGTAGCCGAGCGAGAGCACCTTGAACCCGTCGGGCCGGTTGGCCTCGGCCATGAGCTTGGGCGCGGTGTTGTACTTGTTGTCCGGGAAGAAGAGCGGATCGAACTCCTCGAACTCGTTGGAGTTGAGTCGGTAGCTCTCGAGCAGGACGAAGTCCACGGACGCGCGTGTCGTCACGGCGTAGTGCGGATGGCGCGGGTCGAGCAGGAACAACCCGCGGTTCTGCAGGATGAGCGAGTCGGGATACGTCGTCCGCAGCCGCGCGATGAAGTCCCGGAATCCGCCGGCCGTCCACTCGAACTCGCTCTGGTTCACGCTCTGCGCGTCCGTGAAGTGATTCGGCGCGCAGGTGTCGATGGTGTCGAGGAAGAGGCCATCGCACGCATAGCCGCGTCCGGTCGTGGACGTGAGCAGCTCCCCCATGCCCGGCATGCCGTCGATGCCGTCGAAGGTCATCTGGTCGAGCACGTCGAACCAGGCCGGATCCCCCGCATTCACGAAGCAGCCGCCGAAGATGCCGTTGCGGTCCGGCGAGCCGTCACCGATGTCGTTGGGATCCCGGTCGACGGAGTTGTCGTCCAGGTACCACGATGCGAACCCGGTGCCGCCGTTGGACGCGCTGCCAAGCGGGTTCAGGCCGGTGATCGGCTGGCCGTCCGCATTCGGACCGCGGGGATCGACGCGCGGCCCCGAGGCGTCACCGACGAAGCGCGGATCGGCGAGCAGCGCGTTGTCGTCCATGCCGATCGTACGCAGGTCTTCGCCGACGGAGATGTAGGCCAGGACGATCACGTCGTCGGCGGGATCGTCGGGGTCTACACCGTCCTGGATGTCGCGCACCGTGGCGACGGGAACACCACCCGTGAACGGGTGCAGGATGACCAGCTGGTATGTCTCGGCGAGGCGCGTGGTGTCGTCGTCGAACGCGCCGTAGTGGATGAAGTAGTGATCGACCCGCTGCGCGGCCGCTTGCAGGTTGTCGATGGCCGGCACCGGGATCTCCATGGACGTACCCGAACCGCCTGCATGCGTCGGCGTCGCGCGCAGGCGCGCGTTGGGGAACGACCGGAAGCCGATATCGGCGACCGAGTCCCACATGACAGCGTGCGTGCGGCCGTTCGGATCCGCGCTGAAGCCGCCGGGGCGTTCGGGTGCCGTTGCGGGACGCCAGGTGAGACCGCCATCGACGCTGACCTCGAGTTGGAGATCGAGCGTGGCGGGTTCGCTTGTCGTCAGGGTGACGGAGAGAGAGACGACGCCCTCGGGATCAGCGGGCAGCGAGAGACCCGTCACAGCAGCCTGGAGCGGCGGCGGCGGGGTGCCCGCGACCTCGCTACCGGCTCCGCCACAGGCGCCTACAAACAGGACCGCCAAGGCCAGGAAGGCTCGAGGGGGGCGGGCCGACCAGCGCATCGTTCGGGGTCTATCGACGTCATGTTGGCGCCGGGTTTAGACGTACGCTCTGAACTATGAGCAACCGCCGCGTCTATTCCACCGACCACGGGCGCATGTGCCCCGCCTGCAATCGTCTGGTGACGGCGTGCCGCTGCAAGAAGGCCGCCGCCGGCGGTGCACCTGCGGACGGCATCGTGCGGGTGTCGCGCTCGACGAAGGGCCGCAAGGGCAAGGGCGTGACGATCATCACGGGCGTTCCTCTGCAGGGAGACGCGCTCAAGAAGTTCGCCAAGCAGCTCAAGGCCCGGTGCGGCGCCGGCGGTGCCGTCAAGGACGGGACGATCGAGATCCAGGGCGACCACCGCGACGCGCTCGTGCCGACGCTGGAAGCCGAGGGCTGGACCGTCAAACGCGCGGGAGGCTAGCGCTGGGCATGACACTCCTCCTCGTCGGCCTCGGCGTGTTCGGGCTCATCTTCCTCCTCATCGAGAGGGAGCGGAGGCGGGTGCCGTCCTCCCCTTCCGACGCGCTGACCAAGCGCCTGACCTACCTCGCCGAGCGCGGGTTCCCGCTAGCCAAGGGCCACACGATCGAGAGCTTCAAGCGGGAGATGGGTAACGACTTTGTCGAGCGGGACTGGGGCCCGACGCTAGCTGCGCTAGGCAACGAGTCGATGGAAGGACCGGGAGGCCCCTTCTGCGAGCCCCTCTGGTACTTCGACACGGAGTGCATCGAAGACCATGGGGACTACGCGCGCATCGTCGAACGGATGGCCGAGATGGCGCAGGGTTCGCTGCCCCTGAAGGATGTCTACGACTACGTGGATGTCGAAGCGGGGCAGGCCTCCTTCGGCTTCACCCTCCATGGGGAGAAGCACAACGTCTTTTGCGAGGTCGACAACGATTGGGTCGACACGAAGATCTTCGCGGTCTTCGTGGATCTACTGGCGAAGACCGACCCGTCCAAGGTCTACGTCTACTACGACTTGAGAGGCCAGGACTGCGTGCTGGGCTGCGTGACGCACAAGCAGCTCAAGCAGCTCCGCAAGAGTGGCCACGCCTTCGAGCCACTCTCGTAATCTGGCCAGGGTGACGGGACTTGCACCCGCTTCCTCCGGCTCGACAAGCCGGGATCTCGTCTCCTTCGACCTCACCCCGAGGTGCGCGCTCATGTATGGACGTCACGGAACCGCGCGCAGGCTCCATGGCGCAAAAAGGTCATTGCGGGTGGACGCGAACCACCGCCGCCCCGGCTCCGAGACGGTACGCTGGATGCTCGCCCTGAGATGGTTGGTTGCGGGGGAGGGAGTTGCACCCCCGACCTCTCGCGTATCAGACGAACGCTCTTCTCGCTGAGCTACCCCGCAAGGGAATCGATGCGCAGGAGAACCGGTCGCACACCCCAAGCAGGGCGCAACGGGACCGGTCCCGCATCGAAGCGGAGGGTGTCAGAGAGCGGCGAAGTTCCAATCACGCGGGGTTCGACGAACGCCCCCGGAGGCTTGTTCCCCGGCCTCTCGCGTTTTTTCAAAATCTCGCTGCGGGGTTCCCGGGCCGGCTGCGCATGACCTCCTGAACACCCACAGGAGGAACACAAGATGTCCCGCTTCGCTCGCCCCACTCTGACCCTTCTCGCCTGCGTCCTCTCCCTCAGCCTCGCCGCTTGCGGCGGCGGTGGTGGTTCCGACGGTGACGCCGGTGGCGAGACGGTCATCCTGCCCGGTCAGGATGCCCGCACCTTGATCCAGTTCGGCTATCGCCCGGGCACCGGCGTCTACGACTACGGCTATCGCTCGATCGCGCAGCTCGCAATCAGCGGTGCACCCGCTGACGCAGACATGAGCCGCTTCGCCATGAGCCACAACGGGCGCGACTACCTGCTCTACGCGTTCAACGCCGCCAGCGACCGGCTCTACCTCTTCCTCTTCGACGGCCGGCGCTACACGTACGCGGCCGACATCTTCCTCCGCAACGTCCCCGCAGACGCGAGCGTAGCCAGCGTGGCCGCAACCTACTCGCCGGGCACCGGATACAGCGTCTACCTGCGAAGCGCCATGGATCCGACGACGATCTACCAGTTCCAGTCGAACAACTTCACCGGCCCCTACACGCTGGGCGGCGGGCTGGCCTTCCCCTCGCTTGCAACGACCGGTGCACCGGCCGACGCAGACTTCGACCGCTGGACGATCTTCTACGACGGCGCGACGTACCGGCAGGCCATCTTCCAGAGAGGCTCGGTCGACACGCTCTACCAGTTCGGCTGGAACGGGAGCAGCTACGAGTACGGACACGCCTCGCGCCCCACGGCCCAGATCGTGAACGCGCCGGCCGAGACCTACCAGGGCAACGCGAAGATCCTGCACGACGGCACGGACTTCCGCCTCTACCAGCTCGCGCCGTAGCTCTTCACCACGAGCTCCGAGACCCCTCGCATCCCGCCGGCTCGCCGGCGGGATGCTCTTCGTTTCGGAGAGCCCTAGCGGCGCTTTCGTGCGTGGAGCCACCGCCAGAGGCGCTCGAACCAGCAGCGTACGTACTTCACGTCGTCAGCACCGCGAACCGGGACGCCTTCCAGCGTGAGCGCGGTGAGCTCGACGGATGTCGTCGAAGACGAAAGCACGCCGGCACGCACGAGGTCGCGATTGCGAAAGTACATCATCAGGTCGGCGACGCCGTCGCGGTTGACGTCCTTGAGACGCGCACGCTTCGGCGGAACGCCGTCACTGCCTTCGGCGTCCGCGAGACGCAGCGTCGCCACGTCGACGGAGGACGCATCCAGTCGTTCCGTGCTCAGCAAGGCCACCGGCAAGGCGCCTCTGCGACGCAGCGTGAAGAGCGCCGGTCCCTTGCAACGGGGTCGCACGTCGACACGCGCCTCGATCTCGACCGGCTCGACAGGCTCCTCACCCGAGTCGACGACGATGTCGTCAACCGCGGCCCGGTCGCCTAGGAGACGGAACTCGGTGAGAGCGGTCTGGCCGCCGAACGTCGCGGTATGCACCGACGTCCCGTCGATGAGGAGCTCGAAGCTGCCTGCAGCCAGGTTCACGCGCACCTCGAGCGCCATCACCGCGCCGTCTCCCGGCGTGTAGGTCGCCACCGTCGCAGAGGTCTGCGCAGTGAGTCTCACGACAACGTTGCCATTCGACTGGAAGTGCACGACGTTGGCGACCGGCGTGCTGAGGATGAGGCGTAGGTCGTTGTCGACGACCACATCCATCGCAAGGCGGTAGTCGGGGCAGGGCGGCAGGTCGGAGAGCGCGAACGCGACATCGCCCCGCGGGCCGGGGAAGGCCATGGGCTGCGCAGTGAGGCCGCCGTACGCGCTCACGACCGTGACGGGACTGCGTCGGATCGCCGTCGGCGTAGCGCGCGGTGCGGGTGCGTTCCCGAGCGTGGGCGCGCTGTCCAACGTGTGCGTGGGAGAGTCGAAGTCGACGTCGTAGAGCACGATGAACGTGCCGTCGGCTGTGGCCTGGCCGCCGAGGCCGAGAACGAGGAAGGTGGCAACAAGCCCGGCGAGGGCACTGCGGGTTGTGGAGTGGATGGTGCGGACTCCGGTGTGCCACCGCACCCACACGTACCCTAGCGTAGGCCCTCCGCACTGCTCGCGGATGTTCATGCATTGTTGCCGCGCCAGTGGTCGGCTAGGGCGTGTTTGAAAACACCTCGTGACGAGCCCGGTGAGACCGATGCGAGCCGGAGCCACGACGAGCGGTTCTGGCCGCATTCGAACGTCGGAGCATGGCTCCCTCAACCAGGCCTGGCATGGAGCGCAAATGCGTCCAACGAACCTGTGGTGTGCTCATGCACGTAGAGGACCAGGTTCCGAGTCGAGGCCCCTTCGCTGACGGTGCCCGCAGGGCACGAGAAGAGCGAGCCGGCGAGCGCTTCGAGAGTCAGCGCAGCGAGAGGATCGCCGGGCGCAGTAGATGGCTTTTCAATCACGCCCTAAGACGATTCGCTCCTTCGACGCAGGCGATACTCGTCCTTCCGGGGTCAGGATGCCCTTGAAGTTGAGCGGATCGGCGGCCGCGACCTCGACCGCGGGCTTGTCCTCCCGGTTGCGGATCTCGCGGAGCAGCGGGACGGCCTCCGGCAAGGCGTACTGCTCGCCGTCGAACCCCGCCACGAAGCGCCCGCCGCGAACCTCCCCGCGAAGCTCCATGTGGCGGAAGACGCGCAGCAGCCGCCGCCACGGAACCGGCATGCGCTCGCGCATGATCGTCCGGCGGAAGACGACGCCCGTGCGTGCGAGCAGGCGGTGCGCAACGAAGGCATCGAGCTCTTCCGTGCCGGGCGTCTCGGCGGCGTCGTCGCGGAGCAGCGCCCAGCGGCCCTGAGGCCCGACGGCGTGCTTGCGCTTGTGCGCGGCGGCCAGGAGCTGGCGGACCGGCGCGTAGCTGTCGCATGTGACGAGGCCGCGCGCGATGAGCTCGGTCAGCGCCATCTCGAGCTGGGTCGGGAGCAAGCGCGCTGCGCGCTGGAGATCCTGCTGGAACTGCGGCCCCCGCTCCTTGAGTGCGTCGAGCGCCTGCGCGGCCGACCCCGTCACGCCGGCTTCGTCCGCGGGGCCCGCCAGGGCCTGCCACATCGCGAGATCCTCGCGCGGCACGAACGCGATCGGCGCCTGCTTGAGCGCCGCTGCGCCCCCACCCCAGAAACGGCCCCAGACGAATTGCCCGGAGAGCGCGACCTGGTCCAGGTGGTCGACGCGGTACTTGTTCACGCGCGCAGGCAGGACATCGCGTTCCCATGCGCGGCACGGAATCTCGTAGCCGGCGAGCTTGCGCAGGACCGTCTCGACGCCCTGCGGTCCTTCGACGCGATGCTCCGCGTCGAGATGCTGCCAGGTCGCGAGGAAGCGCAGGAAGTCATTGGCGTGCACGGGCGCGATCGCCTCTCGCAGGCGGTCGATCGTGTAGCGGTGGATGCGGGCGAGCAGGCGCCGGTTGCACCACATGTCCTTGCCGTCGAGGCGGACACGAATTAGCTCCCCACGCCGCTCGAGCTCGAAGCAGGCGGGGTCGCCGAGCTCGACAGGCCCCAGTGCCTCCATGCGCCCTCGCAGGACCTCGACCGGATCGCGCGTGGCCTCGACGGCGAACCAGCGCTCGCCCTCACGCACCACACGCTTGGCGGCGTGCAGCTCGTCGATCCAGTCGCGCCAGTCGTCGGCTTCCTCTTGGGTGACGTAGCCGATCCAGAGCAGGGCTTCGTGGACTTCATCGGCATCGCGCGGCTCGGGCCACGCTTCGCCCTTGACGCGCGCGACGGCGCCAGCATCCAGGGCCCCGAGCTCGTCAGCGGTCTTGGGGTCAAGCAGGTGGCGCGTCGCAACGGCGTGCGTGCGGCGCTCCTCCAGCGGCGCGTCGTCCAGGAACGCGTACGGCATCGCGTTGAGCACGTTGCGCGCGAACGCGGAGGGTTCGGGGGTATCGACCGCGACGCGCTCGATCTCGCCGGCGCGCAGGCGCCGCAGCAGGTCGAGGAACCCGTCCAGATCCATGATCTCGTGCAGACAGTCGTGCATCGTCTGGGCGACGATCGGATGCTCCCTCGGGATCTCGAGATCGGGGCCGGCCAGGGTCTCCGGACACGCCAGCACGTCGGGGAAGGACTTCACGAGCAGATCGTCAGCCCGCATGCGGGCCAACGCGATCGGCAGCCGCTTGCCGCCCTGCATGCGCGGCAGCATGAGCGAGCGGCTCGCGTTCCAGCGCCAGCGGGTCTTGAAGTACGGCGTGGGCAACAGGGCCTGTTCGAGCACATGCTTGGCCGTGTTGGGATGCAAGTAGTCGAAGACGTCCTCGAGCTTGAAGGAGTGCTGCGGCCCGAGCGAGAGGACGATCGCGTCCTCGGTGGCCGCCGCCTGCAGCTCGAAGCCGAAGCCGCGGCAGAAGCGCTTGCGCAAGGCGAGGCCGAACGCACGGTTGATGCGGCTGCCGAACGGCGAGTGCAGCACGAGCTGCATGCCGCCGCTCTCATCGAAGAAGCGCTCGAGGACGAGACGGTCCTGCGACGGCACGCAGCCGAGTGCCTCGACGCCCGCGGCGACGAATGCCTCGACCTGGTCGCGCGCGCCGTCGGGAACGCCCGGTGCGTCGTCGAGGCGGTCGCCGGACGCGTCCTCGCGTACCGCCACGATCTCGCGCGAAAGCTCGGGCGTGCGCGCGGGCGCTTCGCCGAACCAGAACGGAAGGCTCGGCGGCGTGCCATGCGCATCGGCGACATGAACAGTTCCGGCGCGCACGCGCAGCACGCGCCAGGATGCGTTGCCGAGCTGGAAGACGTCGCCGGCGCTGGACTCGATGGCGAAGTCCTCGTCGAGACTTCCGACGTACGTGCCTTCGGGCTCGAGGACCACGCGGTACTCGCCGCGGTCGGGAATCGCACCGCCGGCACTCATCGCGATCAGGGGGGCCCGGCGCGTACCGCGTACGCGGCCGTTGACGCCGTCGCGGTGCAGCAGGGACAGGCGTCCGCTCGCGTGAAGGGCGACGACGCGATCAAAGTCCTCGCGTTCGAGCGCGCGATACGGCCACGCGCGCTTCAGGACGGCGTAGAGGTCGTCTTCCTGCCAGTTCTCGGCCACACAAGCCGCGACGATTTGCTGGGCGAGGATGTCGAGCGGCGCACCCGGCATCGGCGTGCGATCGAGGTCGCCCCGCACGGTCGCGCGGAGCAGGGCCGTCGTGGAGATGAGCTCGTCCGACGTCAGCGGGAACACGCGCCCCTTGGGCAATCCGCCGAGGAAGTGCCCCGCGCGGCCGACGCGCTGGAGGAACGTCGCGATGGAGGACGTCGCCCCCACCTGGATGACGAGGTCGACGTCACCGATGTCGATGCCGAGCTCCAGCGATGCGGTCGCGACCAGCGCCTTGAGCGATCCCGCCTTGAGTCGCTGCTCGGCATCGAGCCGGCGCTCCTTCGACAGGCTCCCGTGATGGCTCGTGACGGCATCTTCTCCGAGCTTGTCGGTCAGGCGAGCCGAGATGCGCTCCGCCAGCTTGCGGGTGTTGGTGAAGACGAGCGTGGTCTTGTGCTCTTCGATGAGTTCGACCATGCGCTCGTAGATCTCATCCCAGACCTCGTGCGAGCACACGGTGCCGAGCTCCGACGGCGGGATCTCCATGGCGAGATCGAGCTCGCGCCGGTGGCCGACGTCGATCTCCGTGCACTCGCGATCCGTGCCGCACAGGAACCGGGCGACGTCGGACAAGGGCTTCTGGGTGGCGGAGAGACCGATGCGCTGCACGGGTCCCGCGAGAGCTTCGAGCCGCTCGAGCGAGAGCGCGAGGTGCGAGTCGCGCTTGCTGCCGAGCACGGCGTGAATCTCATCCACGATCACGGTCTTGACGGTGCCGAGCATGCCGCGGCCCGACTTGCTCGTGAGCAGGATGTACAGCGACTCGGGCGTCGTGACGAGCACGTGCGGCGGCTTCTTCGCCATGGCCGCGCGCTGGGAAGCGGGCGTATCCCCTGAGCGCACGAACACGCGGACGTCGGGCAGGGCCGGGTCGCGCGCGCGCAGCTCATCCAGCGGCCCTTGCAGGTTCTTCTGGATGTCGTTGCCCAGCGCCTTCAGGGGGGAGACGTAGAGCACCTGCGTCTCGTCGGGCAGCGCCGCGCCCTGACGGAAGAGCCCATCGAGCGCCGTGAGGAACGCCGCGAGCGTCTTGCCTGTACCGGTGGGCGCCGCGATGAGCGTGTGCTCGCCGCGCCGGATCGCGGGCCAGCCCTCTCGCTGGGGCGCGGTCGGCTCCGCGAACGTGTCGCGGAACCAACTCGCCAGCGTCGGATGGAACGGCGTGAGGGGCATGGCTAGAGGGTAGCCCGGGTGGTCAGGCCGCGGGGGCGCGGCGCATGACGACCGCGCAGAGCGCGAGCAGCAGGATCAAGGACACTGGTATGTGCCAGCCGCGAAGTCGCTCGCTCGCACTGTGTTGGGGATCGTGTTCGGCGAGGAGACGGTGCAGGCCGAGGTGCTCGAGCACGTCAAAGCGGCTGACTCCGCCCAAGTCGAACCACCCGATCTTCGCCCTCGATCGCAAATGGGCTTCGAAGCGGCCCAGGTTGACGGCTTGCGGCACGCCGACGTGAGCCATCAGGTCGAGGGCGTCGAGCGCGGCCTCCTCGTCAAGGCTGTTCCTGCCGTCGTCATAGACCGAGAAGCCGCCCCCTGTCATGTACCAACGGCCATCTACGTGCCAGCTTCGCTCGAGCATGGCGTAGAGCTCCTCGCGTGCCGCTATGACGCGGTCCGCCGCGCCTGCTTGCGCGAGGATCTGAGCTATCTCCCGTGCGTCGCCCAGATTTCCGATGCCCCTCTCCTGCGGCCAAGACGAGCCTACACGAGCGAGAAGGTGCTCGCGTTGCACATCGTCCAGCGTCTGTGATCCAAGCATCGCCCAGACCTCGATCGGCTGCCCTAGGGTCCAGATCAACGGGCCATCGTTCGTCAGCTTGCGCTCGCGCTCCCTCTCGGACAACTCCTCGCTGAGTCGTGCCCACTCGCGGGGTCCGACAAGCCGCGCGTCGATAGCACCCTTCATGGTCGTGGGGTGCACGTCGACGCCTTCCGCAATGGCCTCCCGAATCGTGTTTCGCGGCACAGCAAGATCCAAGTCGTGGCCGCGCGACTGAAGCCAACCGGCGACGCGTCCGAAGTGTTCCCAACGGATCAGCTCGTCTACGGGCTCTTCGAAGCCCTCGGCGTACGCAACGAGTGCGCTGGGCGAGCGGAACTCACTCCGCCAAACCGCGATGAGGCTGGCCACGAACAGCACGCCGAACATCACGTAGAAGCTGTACCGATTCGTGGTTCGGTCCGGGTTCAGCCACAGCGCCAGGCCGATGGACGCCGGTGCGAACCACGCGAGGGCGAACGGCAGATACAGCGGCTCGCGGAGGTACGCGCCGTACCCCACCATTATGGGGACGAAGATGCCGGCACAAACGAGGCTCCAGGCAGCCTTGGAGTCCTTCGGCCGTCGTACGGCGGCGAGCCCCATCAGGGCACAGCTGCACAACACAATGACCAGTCGTTCGCCGGCGAACACTATGGCGAGCACGGCGAATGCCAACAGGTGTCCCCACGCGAGCCACCATGTCGACCCCGGCGTGCGCGCACTCGCCATCTTGACGTGCCACCACACAGCGGCGACGAAACACGCCACGGGCAGCAACAGCAGGCCTACGTCCATCCACTCCACGCACGCAGTCTAGCGCGCGCGCCGGCGGATCAGCCCTCGCAGCCGCCCATGTCGGCATCGGCGGCCGCGGGGCGCTCGCCGGTCTCGGCGTACGGCTTCATGCAGCCCTCGATGAGCAGGCGCCACCCGGCATCGAGCGACTGGCGTGTTTCCTCGCTCACGTTCCCGTGCAGCGCGTGGCGGAAGCGAACCGTCGTCTTCTCGGGACCGTCTTCGGTCAGGTTCCACGTCATCATGCCACGGTTGGGGCCGCCCCACTCCGCGCCCGTGTCCCCGACCGTGATGAGCATCTCCGGTGCGCGGATGCCGGTGATCGTCCCCCAGATGAGGCCCTGGCCCTCGCCGTAATCCTCGAACATCCAGCCACCGAGCTTCGCCGTGCAGCGAAAGGTCGCGCCGGGGCCGCCCAGGAAGAAGTCCTTGTGCCACCAGGAGCCGATGTCCTCGGTCAGCGCCTTCCACACGGTCTCGCGCGGTGCGTCGACGGCGATCTCCAGCTGAACGTCGGCAATCGTGGCGGGGTTTGCAACAGCAGCGGTCATGTCCTTCTCCTTGTCTTGCGCGGCGTCGTCTTCTTCTCCGCCACGCGCTTGAGTCTGAGCAACTGGTCCGCCGGCTCTTCTTCGAACGGACGGATCCAGCGCCGGTAGATCTGGCGAATGGGTACAGGGTTGAGGTGATTCCAGCGCTCGCGGCCCTTGCGCTCCACGAGGACCAGACGGGCCTCTTCGAGGATGCGCAGGTGCTTCATGACGCCGAAGCGGGTCATCTCGAAGCGGCTGCTCAGCTCCCCCGTCGTGCGCGGCCCCCGTCGCAGCACGTCGAGCAACGTCCGCCGGGTGGGGTCGGCCAGGGCCTTCCACACGGCGTCCTCGCTCTCGGGCAGCGGGCGGGCAGCACTCATAGGTGACCTTTTAGTCACATATTGCTGGAAGGGCAAGGAGAATCCGAGGGACCGGGTACCTTCGGGCCCATGGCGCACGAGGACACGCAGGCCTGCTCCGCTCAAGCGACCTGCAACTGGTGCAACGCCCCGCTCGAGTCCGTCGAGGTCCACGGACACGTGCAGTGCGCGGCCTGCGGCATCAACATCGACCCCTGCTGCGGCGGCGAACAGGCGTGAAGCTGATCGGGATCCTGGGGGGCATCAGCCCGTTCTCGACGTCGTACTACTACGAGGTCCTGAACGACCTCACCCGAGCCCGCCTAGGCGGGCGCCACTCCGCGCGCTGCCTGATTCACGCGGTCGACTTCGCCGGCGTCGAGGCGATGCACGTGGCCCGCGACTGGCCGGGGGTCACGAAGGAGCTGCTGGTCGCCGCCCGCTCGCTCGAGGCCGGCGGCGCCGACTGCTTGATCCTGGCCTGCAATACGATGCACAACGTCGCGGATGCCGTCGCCGACGCGGTGTCCATCCCCTTCCTGCACATCGGGGATGCCGTAGCAGACGCGGTCCAGACGGCGGGCCTGGGACGCGTCGGACTTCTGGGAACGCGCTTCACCATGGAGGCGCCGTTCGTACGCGAGCGCATCGAGGTGCGCGGCATCGAGGTCGCGACGCCCGACAAGCCGGGCCGCGACGATGTCCATCGCATCATCTACGACGAGCTCTGCGCGGGGATCATCCGCGACGAGTCGCGCGAGCGCTTCCTGCGCGAAGTGGACACCCTTCGGGCGCAGCAGGGAATCGAGGGCATCGTGCTCGGCTGCACCGAGATCGGGCTGCTGCTCGACTCGGAAGCCCTGCCCCTGCCCGGGTTCGACACCTCCCGAAGTCACGCGGAGGCGGCGATTCGCTTCGCGCTCGACTGACGGTCCACGTTCTTCGGTTTTCCCCTGCGGGGTCCCCGCGGGAACCGTGTTCTCCATCCAAACGGCCCGAAATCCGGGCCCCAGGGAGAACGACGATGACCCAGCTCCGTGTCCTCATGATGCTTGCCGCGCTCGCGCTGGCCGCCGGTTGCGGCGGCGGTGGCGAGGGCTTGTTCCAAACCCAGCCCGGCGAGGTCGAGGCGCCCGACGCGCCAAAGATCCTCGAGACGAACCCCGCACGCGACGAGCGCGTCAATGCGTTCGACCGCACGATCCTCGTGTCGTACGACCGCGCGCTGGACCCCGCTTCGATCCGGGTCAACGCAGTTCGCGTGGTCTCCCCCATCGGCGAGGTCCTCGGCCAGCTCACGCACGACGCCGAGAAGTTCGTCCTGCGATACGAGCTCGCGAGCGAGATGTTCCGCGACACGCCCTACGAGATCGTCGTGGCCGCAGGCCTCGAAGCGTTCGGCGGCGGCGGACCGACGATCGAGCAGCGCATCCCCTTCGAGACGCTGCCCGCCGTCAATCAGCCGGCCTCGATCATCGAGGACTCGGGCAACAGCCTGCCCCTGGCGCTCGAGATCACCGAGAGCGGCTTCGGCCTGTTCCTGCGCAAGGAAGACGGCCCCGCCAACAGCGAGGAGCTCAAGGCCTTCGTGTTCGATCCCGACAGCGGATTCGAGCTGCTGCAGACCGCCGACGCCGGCGACGACCTGCACGTCGATATCGAGCGCGGTGTGCGCGTCGCGGCAGGCCGCAACGCGGTGATGACCTGGCAGGTGACGAAGCAGGCCGGTACCCAGATCTTCGCGCGACGGTTCAACCCGGACCTGTTCACCTGGACGGACGCGGAGCCCCTGCAGGTCTTCAACCAAGGCCCCCCGTCGGTTCCGCAGGCCGCCGTCTCGCCCAACGGCGACGCCATCGCGGTCTGGACCCAGGAGGAGGGCACGTTCAACAAGCCCTTCGCGCGCATGCGCCTCTTCGACGTGCGCAACGGCCGCTGGGGTGGTGATTTCCCCGTGGGTGCCGGCAACGTGCCCAACCCGAGCGTCGGCGTCGGCATGGGCAACAGCGGCGACACGACGATCGTGTACGTGGAGGACGAAGAGAACGACAACGAGCTGCCCGAGATCCTGGCCCGCAGGCGTACGCCGGAGACTGGGTTCCAGGTCGTCGAGGTGGTCCGCGTCGCCGACGCCGAAGAGTTCGAGATCGACGCGGTCGTCTACGCCTCGAACGGCATCGTCCACGCCGTCTGGCGCGAGATCGTGAGCGCGGTGCGCAGCACCACGCTCTATCACGCCCGCTTCGTCCCCGCCTCGCTCGGCGGCCCGGCGTGGAGCGAAGCGCAGCCGGTCGAGACGGTGCTCGGCAACATCGGCAGCGTGCGTGCAGCCGCCGCGGACGACGGCTCGCTGGCCATCGCCTGGGTCGTGAAGCCCGACGCGGAGACGTCGCACGTCCGCATGGCGCATGTCGCGGCGGGCGGCAAGGTCGGCCTGCCGCAGGACGGCCAGGCGAACGAAGCGCAGGTCGAGGGCAACATCCGGATGGACGCGCAGCGCGACGGCACCGTGGCGCTGGCGTGGCTCGGCAAGCGGGACGGCGCCGTCGCCGACCAGTACCGCACGGCACTCTACTCGCCGAGCAGCGGTCAATGGACGCGCGGCGCGGTCGGTCCGCAGCGCACGATCGGAAGCCCCCGCATCGACGTGGCGCTGCGTCCGGACGGCACGGCCGAGGTGCGGTGGGTCGAACCCAACAACAACGACCGCGCCTCGGGCAACGACGTCATCCAGGCGATCCGGCTGGTGCACGGCGCACCGGCCGTCAACTTCCGGCCGGTCCCGCTCGCAGCGAGCGGCAAGTCGGACGTGCTGATCGATCTCGACGCGCTTGGCCGCGGCATCCTGGCCTGGCTCCACCACGTACCGGAGAACGCGTTCGAGCGTCACTCGGCGCGCACGAACCTACGGTAGCGGGTTCGTTCCCTCAGGGACCCGCTTCGCCGTCGGCGAGGCGGGTCCCGATCCATGTTTTGGCCTCGCGCCAGTCCTGCTCGACGGTGCGCAGGGACACGCCCACGACCTCGGCGACCTTCTCGTTGGACAGGCCCCCGAACAGGCGCAGCTCGGCGACCTTTGCCTGTCGCGGGTCTCGCTCCTCGAGCTGCTTGATGGCTTCATGCATGGCAAGGATGTCGAGGGACGGGGCCATGCTCGCGCCGCTGGGCTGCGTCATGGCAAGCGACTCGCGCTTGCGTCCCCCGCCGCGTTTCGCGGCCTTGCGATCGCGTGCGTGATTCACCAGCACCTGGCGCATCGCGCGCGCGGCGATCGCGAGGAAGTGCGTCGTGTCCTGACCGAGCTCGACGCCCGGCTTGTTCATGCGCATCCATGCCTCATGAACGAGCACCGTCGGCTGCAGCGTGTGGGCGGCCATCTGATCGCGGAACACCTTGTGCGCGATCGCCCGAAGCTCGTCGTAGGCATGGTCAAAGATCTGTGCGGCAGCCGCGTCGTCGCCGCCGCGCGCTGCGGCCAGCAAGGCATCGAGGTCCGGGCCGTCCGCGCTCATGACCCCAGTCTACGGCGCGATGCTCAGGTGACGTCGAGCCAGCGGCAACCCTTCACCGTCGCGCGGAAGTAGGTGAAGCGCCCATCCGGCAGCACCCACGAGACCTCGGCCCGCCGCGGCATGCGTACGCCGTCGAAGTCGACGTAGTCCGCGAAGAACCCCTCCCACGGAACGGCCTCGCCCTCTTCGCGCTCCCGCGTCGTCGAGTAGGCGCTCACCACGTCGCCACCCGCGTCGAGGCGGAGATCGACGTAGGTCTGCGGCTCGCCGAACCACACGCAGGTTGCTCCGCCCTCGCCCTCGCCGAAGCGCAGCTCGCGATTGCGGAGGATCGCCATCGGGTTCCACGGGAGCTCGGCCAGGTAGCGCTGGGCCTCGCCACGGTCGAAGGACGGACCGCTGCCGTGGGCGACCGGCAGAACGCCCCAGACCTTGGCGGTGAGGCGCCCCTGCCCCGCTTCGAAGGCGTCCTCGACGACCACCGTCACGAGTGGGGCCATCTTCATGCGCGCGTGCCAGCAGAACTGCACCTTGTGGACGGAGGACCACTGCTCGGCGGTGAACGGGACCCAGGGCTTGTCCGGGCCCAGCCGGAACTCCCCCTCCTGCTCGATCATGAAGCGGTACGTGGCCCCGGGCGGTTCGGGGACGCTGCGCTCGGCGAAGGCTCGGAGACGGTCGGCAGCACCGGTCATGGCCCGGCATCTATACACGTCCGGCCGCGGCGTTACCACCGAGCCACGCGAATCGGAGTCTCGAAACGCACTACACGAGCCGGCGAGGGTTCCGCGGTGCGGAACAGGCGTTGCGCATCGTCCGGCATGCTGGTTCGGGCGGGCCTCCTCATCCTCCTTGCGTGCGCGGCGGTGTTGCCGCGCGACGTGCCCATGCAGTGTGACCTCCTCGATACGGATGCCGCCCCGGAACCGGCGCCGTCCGTCGAGGGCCCCACGCTGGCTGTGCGCAAGCACCGCGCTGCGCAGCGCACGGCAGAGGACGAAACCAAGCCTGGTGACAAAGTCGCGCGGGCAGTCGACGGCACGGTCGAGGACAAGACGCCGCCGCCGCCGCCTCTGTGGGTGTACGGGAGCGTGCGCGACGAAGCCGGGCGTCCGGTCGCTGAAGCGGCCGTGACCGTCCTCTTCTTCAGGCGCCGCATGACGCGGGAGCGGCGGCTGTGGGACCGCAAGGCGACGACCGATGCACACGGTGCCTTTCGTGTGAACAGCCCACCCGACGCGAATATTGCGCGGTGCCTGGTCCGCAATCAGGACTGGTGGGTCGCGCCTCCGGTCGTGGAGGCACGTCGCGGAAGCACCGTGCTCGTGCACGAGCTGGGCAGCAGCCGGATGGCCTACGACGAGGACGGCAGGCCCGCGGTCGGCGAGATCGTGAGCGACCGCTGGCCCGAGCTGAACCTGCGTGTACAGAGCGCGGTCACGCTGCGCGGCTGGGCGTATCACGGCCGCAGCACGTGGAGCGGGACGGTCGAAGCCCATTGGCGCCACGGCCTGCTGGGAACCCGCAAGACGAAGGCCAAGGTCGGTGTCACCGGCCGCTTCAAGCTGCGCGTCCCACGCGACGCATGCGAACTGCGCGTCGGCGTGCCGGCCGTCTGCACCCGCTACCTTCGCTTTCCGTGCGGACACAAGCGCGGGCGGCCGGCTCCGCGCCCGGGCATCTGGGTGCACGACGTAGATCCGCACAGCCGCATCGAGCTGCACGTGCCCCTCGCCCACAGCGTGGAGGGAGGCGTCCAGCTCCGCAACGGCACGCCCATCGAGATCGAAGATCCGCGCCTTCCGCCGCCGCCGCCTCCCCCGCCGGGCTCTGGCCCACCGCGGAGAAGACCGATTCTCACGGTCTGGCGCATGGCCGACGATGGCGTCGAAACGAGAACGGCCATCACGACCCGAGCGAACGGGCGGTTCACCATCGACGGACTTGCGGCAGGCCGCTACCTCCTTCGCGTCGAGGGCGACGGCGTCGTAGGACGCACGGTCATCGACGTGCCGCAGCAACGGGTGACGATCACGTGCGCGCCGCCGTTCGCTCTCAGCGGCCGCGTCGACGGCGAGCACACCGATGGGTTCTTCGTCTCGTGGTTCGAGCCGGGCATGCCGCAGCGCTCCAGCCAGTGCACGGCGAAAGTCGGAACGGACGGCCGCTTCACCTTGAAGCACATGCACGGCGGCGGCGTAGGGACGCTGCACGCCTGGCGCCCGGGAGACACGCGCTACGGCGTCCTCGAGCACGTCGACTTCTCCATGGGGCCCGTGCGCCTGCGGTTGAGAGAAGGCCGGTCGATCACGGGCCGGATCGAGGGCCTCGGCCCGTGGGCGAGGGACGTGATCGTCATCGCGCGCGCGGGGCCCATCGGCGCGTTCGACCACGTGGACAGCGACGGTGGCTTCGCGCTTGTCGGCCTTCCGGAAGGGCGCTTCGACCTCGAAGTCGAAGCACGCACGGGCGCGCGCGAGACCCGCGTCGTGGCCAGCCGCCGTGGCGTCGACGCGGGCGACCGGATCGTGCTGCACGTCGAACCGTGAGTATGCTCGCGCCATGAGCGATCGACCCAACGACTATGTGTACGGCGGCACGCGTGCCCTCGTCGAACTCCACGATCGGCACCTGCGGGGCTTCGTGGCTGCCTGGAAGGACGCCGCGGCCCAAGGGGTCGCGCTGCCGTCCACGGACGACCCCACCTGCGCATCGTTGGATGCGCTGCTGCATCACGTGCTGCGTGCGGCGCGCGGCTACATGGTGTGGATGTGCGGGCACCTCGGGTTCGACGACCCCCGCATTCGGGAGGTCCCCGACGACGTCACGGCCTCGCTGGACGAGTACGTGGAGCACCTGCTCGAGCGCTGGGACGGGCCGCTGGTGGCGCTGGACGAGAAAACGGCCGATCGCGCGGTGTTCGACTCGTCGTGGGGTGTGCCCTACTGCATCGACGCCATGCTCGAGCACGCCGTCATGCATCCGATCCGCCACACCTACCAGCTCGCGCGAGCGGCTGCCCGCTAGTCGATGTCGCCGAGAAGCGTCTTCCCCGCGTTGTTGATGCAGGCGAAGTGCACGGTCTTGGTGCCGAACTTCACCTTCCAGACCAGCCACTCGCCCTCGCTCTTCTTCTCGGCGTGGAACTTCTCGAAGACCGGCCCCCCCATGTCGGCGTAGCCCGCGACTTCCTTGCAGACGCGATCGACGTAGCGCTTTTCGTCCTCGTTCGCGTAGTTGGAGGAGTCCGTCCAGCGGCGCTTCTTGTCTTCCCGGCCCCGGTAGGCAATCAGGCCCGCTGCCGCCTTGTTGTCGCCCGCCTTCGCCAGCCTGAGGAGCCTGGTGACGACGGCCTTGGCGACGTCCTCCTTGCTGCCGGTCATCGCGGTCACATCCGTGCCGCCCCCGCTCGGATCGTCTTCGCCGCCCCCGCACGCTGCGACGGCGAACACCAGGAACAAGCAGGCCAGGCTACGCATCAGGCACGTCCTCAGGGGACGGAGTGTACTGGATCCAGGCCCGAGAAGTGGGCCTCCCGGGGGATGGCGAAGAGGGTGTTGAGCCCTCTGGAAGACCCCGTTCCGGGCGGCTGGGCAAGCGGTACACTTGGGCTGATCTCCAACGAGGAATCCACTCATGAACAACCCCTTCCAGCAGAGCTACCCCGCGCACGAAGGCGGTGCCTTCGGCGTGGCCGAGGCTTCGCGCGCGACCTTCCTCCAGCGCACCTACGCCCACCTCTTCGGCGCCATCGTCGCGCTCGTCCTGATCGAGGTCGTGCTCTTCAAGACCGGCGTGGCCTGGGATCTTGCGGGCTTCCTCTTCCGCGGCGGCCTGATGAGCGGGCTGCTCTGGTTCGGTGGCTTCATGTTCGCCTCGTTCATCGCCACACGCTTCGCGTACCAGACGGAGTCCAAGGGCAAGCAGTACTTCGGGCTCGCGCTCTATACGGTCGCAATCGCGATCCTCTTCAGCCCCGTGCTCGTCATCGCCAACGAGTATGCCCCGGGTGTCATCGAGACTTCGGCGGTGGTCACGCTGGCGGGCTTCAGCGCGTTGACGGCCATCGTGTTCATCACGCGCAAGGACTTCTCGTTCATGCGCGGCGTGCTCATGTGGGCCACGTTCGCAGCCGTCGGCTTCATCGTCATGGGGCTCATCTTCGGCTTCGACGGCGGGGTCGTCTTTCCGGCGCTCATGATCGCGCTCTTCGGCGGCTGGATCCTGCACGACACGTCGGAGATCCTGCTCAAGTACCCCGAAGACCGCTACGTCGGCGCGGCGCTCACGCTCTTCGCCTCGATCGCGATGATGTTCTACTACGTCGTGATCCTGTTCCTGCGCATGCGCGAGTAGTCTCTCTCGCCACGCTACGGAACCCGCTCCCAGATCACGATCGAGCAGGCGTCGGGGAAGCTCCCGCCGTCCGCGCACAGCGTGCCCCCGACGCACTGCTTGTCGGGGCTCATGAACAGGAGCATGTCCCCCAGCTCCACCGTGGGCACGTTGTAGCGCGCCTCGTAGCGCCCGAAGACGGCTTGCGTCACGACGAGCGTCGAGCCGGCCGCCTGCTGGTAGGCCACGCTGTTGTTCACCCCGTTGAAGCCGAACGCCGGCAGCACAGACATGCCGGACGCCGCCGTACCCATCACGTCGCCGGCGTCGTTGAGGAAGAGCGACGTGCCGGCCCAGTCGTCGTTGATGTCGGCGCGCAGGTAAGACGCCGGCAGGTTGGGTGACGTGGAATCGAGCACGCACAGGAGGCGCGTGTTGTCGAGGTAGAGCAGGTGCTGCTCGGTCGGGCTCAGCAACAGGAAGCCCGCACCTCCGTTCGAAAGGGCAAAGCGGAAGACGCGCGCCGTGCCCGTGGTCTGGATCGTCCCGACGGCGTCGACCTGCTCCCCCTCGAACACGATCCGTGTGATCTGCCCCATCGCGTCGATCCTGATGCAGATCGCCCCGATGGTGGGCCCGTCGACGTCTGCGCCGGGGCCGCACCACAGCCCTTCGAGCGCGGGTACGGCCTCGGCGGGCGGCAGCTGCGGCCCCTCGTCCCCACCGCCGCCGGTGTTGCCGGCTACGCCGCAGGCGGGCAGGAGCAGGGCCAGAACGAGGGCAATCCGTCGCATGGCGACACATTACGCGGCTTTGACGGATGGGCTAGGCTGAGGCCGTGACGCGCTTCTCCCTTCGTGACCGGATCCGGACACTCGATCCCGAGCGGGATCATCAACGCATCGTGTATCTCTCCACGTGCTACGAGTTCCCCTTCGACACGACCCGGTCCCTGGAGTTCGCCCTATTCCGCTCCTACTGCGTACCGAGCATCTCGGGCTTGCTCGATCGAACCGGCGAGTTCGGCAAGCGTCCGCAACTGCGCTACGACGACACGGACCTGATCGTGAGCGAGCTCATGGAACACGGCTACGACAGCGACCGCGGCACGCGTGCATTGCGGCGTCTCAATCGGCTCCATGGTCTCTACGACATCGCGAACGACGACTTCCTCTACGTGCTGTCCACGTTCGTGTACGAGCCCATCCGCTGGAACGCGCGCTTTGGCTGGCGCCTGATGACCGTCCAGGAACGCGAGGCGCAGTACTGGTTCTGGCGCGCCGTGGGCGAGCGCATGAACATCCGGGACATCCCGCCTTCGTACCAGGCGTTCGAGACGTTCAACCGCGCCTACGAACGCGAGAACTATACGCAGTGCGCCACCAACCGGAAGATCGGCGACGCAACGGTCGAGCTGTTCGCGAGCTGGTTCCCAGGCGTGGTCGCGCCGCTCGTGCGCAAGAGCATCTACGCCCTGCTCGACGACCCCGTGATCGAGGCGTTCGACTTCCCGCGGCCGTCGAAGTTCATGCGTGCCCTCGTGCCCGCGTGCGTGCGCCTTCGCGGCGTCGTTGTGCGCGGCCTCCCGCCGCGCCGCCGCCCGCGCCTTCGCACCGAGACGCGCCGCAAGAGCCGCCCCGGAGGCTACGTGATCGAGGAGCTGGGACCGCCCGGCGTGGCACCCGCATGAGTTTCGAGTGCATCATCGAGCGTGCGTTCGTCGGGCCGGCCGAGCGCATCTTTGAAGCGTGGACCGATCCCGATCTATTCGCGAAATGGGTCTGGGCCGGCATCGGAACGGAGCCGCGCGCCGAGATCGACCTGCGAATCGGCGGGTTGTTTCGCGCAAGCACCAAGGTGAAGGAAGAGCGTTGGGCCTTTCGCGGTACGTGGACGGCCATCGAGCCGCCCCACCGCCTCGCAGGCGTGCTCGTCTGGGAAGCCGACGTCGGCTACCCGCCGGGTGACGAGCCGCTCGAGATCACGCTGGTACCGACAGAAGACGGCTGCCGCATGCGCTTCGTTCACCGCGGGATTCCCGACGAGAAGTCGGTCGAGGGACACCGCGCCGGTTGGAGCAAGGCCTTCGACGACCTCGCCGGCGTGCTCGCGTAGCCCCCTAGCGTACGCGCCGCGGCGTCTGGTCCGGATCGGCGCGGAACGCGGATAGCGTCGCCTTCGCCTGGGCAGCCACCTTGGCGTCCTCGTGGTCGAGCAACGCCCGCACGGCGTCCTCGACGAGTGCGGCCTTGGCGCCGTGCGAGGCCAGGATGCGAAGCAGCAGTACGGTCGTCTCCGCGCGTACGGTCGTGAGCGACTCGGCAAGCGTGCGGAACGTCACGGGGCCCGCGCCGAGCAACGCGTTCCAGTACGTCCCGTGATGCTGATTCCGATTCGTCTGATCGAGGCCGGCGATGACCACCTTCGCGAAGCGCGCGTCGTCGGTAACGAACGATGGGAGGATCTCGATCGCCCACAGCCCAAGCCGACCCTTGGCGCGTGCGACCTCGAGCATGACGGGTACGAGATCGGCGCCGCGATCCCGGCCCAGCGCGCGTGCCGCATGCAGCGCGCGAAACCCCACGGTGGGCCGCGGGTGGAGCATCAGCGCGGGCAGGTGCTCGAGCAAGGCCGCATCGTGCGCCCGAAGTGTCGCGAGCGCGATCGCCGCGGTGGCAGCGAGCACCGGGTTGCTGCCGCCGAATGCCTCCTCGAGTCTCGGCACCACCTTCTCGCGCGCTGTCGGCTCGGAGCCCGCGATCACGACGAGAGACTGCGCGGCCGCCGGCCCGAGCGAATCGAGCGAGTCTTCGCCCATCACGCGTAGCATCGCGTCGATGTGGGGCAGCGCGTGCGATCGCAGGTGTGCGAGCTGGCTGAGGGCGCAGCCCCGGTTGTGGTCTTCACCGAGCATCGCCACCGCGGTCGAAGCGAGGATCTCGGCTTCGTCCGCCCGGAGCCTGGAGGGCTGACTGTGCCCCCCCTTGCGGATGACTACGCGCGCCGCCGCTGTTCGGACGGGTGCGTTCTCGTGCCGCAACAACTCGCGAAGCTCGTTCGCATCGATCGGGATCATGCTGCTGTGGTCCGCGAGGACCTCGATCGCGAAGCGCCGCGCATTGGCACTGTCGCTGCGAAGCATCGCGTAGACCCGCTCCTTGTTGTCCGCAATCGCCTCGTTGACCGCAAGCCGCGCCACGATCTGAGCGGCGCGCTCGCGAATCGTGGGCGCCCTTGCGTCTCTCATCGCGAACAGGATCTCGCGCGCAACCGAGCTCGTGTGCGCCACGCCGGAAAGCCGGTTCAGCACACTCTGGTCGCCATTGAGGTTCTTCTCTTGGGCCACGAGTACGGCGACCAGCCGGTCACGCTGGTCGGGACCCAAAGCGGCCCACGTCTCGTCGGGCCACCGCGCAATCAAACCGCCGACCTCGTTGTGGATATTGCCATAGGGAAGCGCGAACAGCTCGAGGCTCATCTCCGGATCGTGGCCGACGAAGACACCGACGGCCTTGCGTACGTCGCGGCGATCGCGATTGGCGACAAGGACGTTTCGTAGATGCGGGTACACGAGACCCGGGTCGGCCTGCATAGCGGCCAGCGCTTGAAGCGCCGGCGCGTAGTCGGTGGCTTCGTCGCCCTTGAGCATCTGCAAGAGCGCGGTTATCGCTTCCTCGAAGCGAAGCTTCGACCGCGCGATGGACCACGCGGCAGCCCCACGCACCTTCGTCGACCCGTCGCGGAGCAGAGCCATGAAGTAGGGCGTCAACCGGGAATCGTGCGGGAGCACGCGTCCGATCTGGGTCGCAGCGGTCGCCCGTACCCCGATGTCCTTCTCGTCGCGCGCCGCCAGCACGAGCACGTCATGGAGCCCCGGTGTTTCCGGCGGCAGCTTCGAGACGATCTTCAGCAGGCGCCGCCTCTCACGTGCGCTGACGTCTTCGAACAACGCCGTCAGCGCCGGCATCAACCGGCCGGAGTCGGGGGCGATCTTGCGCGCGGCATCGAACGCGTAGCGCCGCGTGCTCGCGGACCCTTGCTTGACGACGACCTCCAGGAGCGCGGGCAGCGCATCGATGGCGCCAAAGCCGATGCGTCCGAGCGTCACAGCGGCCGTGCGCACGACGCGCGTGTTGCGATCGGCGAGGTGCTTCGCAATCGCATCCGTGTACGGCTCCGCCGCAGGCCCGGCGCGGGCAAGCAGCGATAGGATGGCCATGCGCAGGTTGGCGTCCTCGTACGCCAGGGCCGGCCCGAGCTCCGCCACGACCGGCTTCGGATCCAGCTTGAGGCTCAACAGGGCCTTCGCGGACGGCAGACGCAGCGCTTGGTCCTCGCCGGCGGCCGCCTTGGCCAGCGGCACGAGGGCCGGCTCGCCGATCGTCTTCAGCGCTTCGACGGCGACGCGGCGCGTGCGGCCTTCCCGGAGCTCGCCGATCCACCAGGCCACGTCTTTCCCTGCATACGTGGCGGGCCTTGCCTCGTCGGCGTACGCAGGCGCAACGAGGACGGTTGCCAGAAACAGGAGCGGCAGCAGCCGGCGCTTCGCCACGAGTCCTCCGCAACGGTTCGTATTGTTGGACGATAACAACCGGTGCACAGTTCACGCAAATCGTGGTGGGATGCACGCAATCGGGGAGATCCGTCATGAAGACGCTACTGCTGTTGCGCCACGCGAAGTCGAGCTGGAAGGACCCCACGCTGACGGACCACGACCGCCCGCTCAACAAGCGCGGCAGGAAGGCCGCCCCGCGGATGGGTGGCGTGATCGGCGACCAGGACATCGTCCCGGACGTCATCCTCTCGAGCACTGCCCGGCGCGCGCGGGACACCGCGGAGCGGGCGGCCGAAGCGGCCGGCTACGAGGCCGAGATCGAACTGCGCGAGGAGCTCTACCACGCCGCGCCCGGTGCCTACATCGAGGCGATCTCGTGGTTGCCGGACGCGCTCACGTGCGTGATGTGCGTCGGCCACAACCCGGGCATGGAGGAGCTCGTCTCGTCGCTCGCCGGCGAGTACCACCGCTTCCCCACCGCAGCGCTGGCCCAGTTCGAGATCGACACGGACAGCTGGCGCGAGGTGGCTTCGGCATCGTCACGACTCGTGAGTCTCTGGCTTCCGCGTGAGTTGGAGTAGCTGGGCCCCCGCGGCGCTATAAGGGACGCTCCCTACTGGAGATCTCCGATGCGCACGCTACGTCTCGTCCTACCCCTGCTCCTCGCCTTGACGCTCGCAGCATCCGCGACTGCCGAAGAACAAGGCTATGGCATCGCCGACTGGATGAAGCGCTCGTCCCCGTGGGAGGGACACGGCATTGGCAGCTACTACGTCGAGGTCATGAAGACCAAGATGCCGAAGATGCCCAATATGCCGAACATGCCCAACGTGCCCGGCATGCCCAAGGACGGCGTCATGGAGACGCGCATGAAGACGACCCTCGTCAAGATCGAGCCCACGGCGTTCGTCCTTAAGACGGAGACGACGTCCATGGGACGCACGACAACGCACGAGCGGCGCGAGCCGCGGGTGCGCCGGACCAAGGCGGACATGACGAAGGTCAAGCCCCTCGGCGAAGAGTCCATCGTCATCGAGGGCAAGAGCTACGCGTGCAAGAAGTGGCTCGTCGAGGACTTCAGCACGCTCATGGACGACCCGACGCCGAAGCAACCCGGCGGTGAGAAGACCATGCGTTCGACAATGGGCGCCGCCACCGTGTGGGAACACCCCGATCGCAAGATCGGCGTGGTGCAGATCAAGTCGACGATCTCCGTCATGGGCCGAACGCACGCGTGGCAGTGGCAGACCACCAAGCTGAGCGTGTCGCGCACGATCGGGCAGCACACCTTCAAGGCGCGCGAGATCACGATGCAGAACTCGATGGCTCGCGGGAAGACCGTGATGGAGATCGCGAACAAATTCCCCGGCGGCAGCCTACGGATGAACATGACCTCGAACGTGATGGGCATGAGCACCAGCTCGAGCACGGAGGTCACCGAGTACGTGAAGAAGCCCGCAGCGGTCGTGACAGGCAAATAGGCGCCGCACGGTCGAGCGTCTCTCCCACCGGGCCCCGAGTGGTGTAGCGGCCGGATGTCTCCCTGCGAGGCACGGACCGTGGCATCGAAGCGCCCGGCCCGGTACCCTCCTTGGAGGGCCAGGGCGGAGACAGATTCCAGGGATGCGCACCACTTGGGGTCCGGCGGTATGCCTGCTTGCCGCGCTCGTGGTCCTCGTGACCACGGCATGCGGCGGCGCTGCGTCCGGTCCGGCCGGCACCAGCAACACGGTCGCGCTCCGCGACTTCCAGCCGGCTTCGATCGTTTTCGGGCAGCCGATCTTCGCGCTGAACGAATCCAACCAGGGCCAGCCAACCCCCGGGCCGCACACCCTGAGTGGGTGCGGCAAGCCCGCGCTCGCGGGCCTGTACGTGCCGGACGTCAACAACCACCGGGTCCTCGGCTTCCATGCCACGCCGATCATCAGCAACTTGTCGGCGTCGTTCGTGCTGGGCCAGCCGGGCTTCACGTTCGCGTTCCCCGGTGTCGGCCCGACGGCGCTGAACGAGCCCATCGCAGCGGTCGTCGCCGGTAACGCACTGCTGGTTGCGGACCAGGGCAACCATCGAATCGTCATCTGGCACAACCTGCCCACGGCGAACGGTGCGGGGGCCAAGGTTGCGATCGGGCAGCCCGACCTCTTCACGCGCGACGAGGGCGCAGGCCGCGCCGGGCTTCGCAGTCCCGCCGGCATCTCCGTGGGTGGAGGCCGCATCGCCGTTGCCGATCGCGGCAACCATCGCGTGTTGATCTACGACGGCGTTCCGGTGGCGAGCGGCGTCCAGGCGAGCGTCGTCGTCGGCCAGGGGGACTTCGACACGACAACGCCCAACCGCGGCACGCCGCGCGGACCGACGACGCTCGCGGATCCGATATCGGCGTGGACGGACGGGCAGCGTCTCGTGGTCGCCGACCGCGGCAACCACCGCGTGCTGATCTGGAACCAGATCCCGACGGCACCGGGCGTGCCAGCGGACATCGTGCTCGGGCAGGCCGATTTCGTGTCCGCCAGCCCCGCCGGCGGACCGACCGGCATGAACCGGCCCGCCGACGTGTGCTCGAACGGTACCCAGCTCTTCGTCGCGGATGCGGGCAACCACCGGGTGCTGATCTGGGACCGCTTCCCCACGGCGAGCCGGACGGCGCCGGACCGGGTCCTCGGCCAGGGCGACTTCTTCCACACGACGCCCAATGACGACAACCAGGACGGGGTCCAGGATCCCGCCGCCTCGGCGCGCACGCTCCACGCCGCCGACGAGATGCTGACGATCCACGTCTACGGCGCCCAGCTCTTCGTGGGCGATACGGGCAACAACCGGGTGCTCATTTTCGACGGTCAATAGCCCCGCCGATTTTTTCTCAGCCAAACACAGCCCCCACGACGGTTCGTATCTAGAGGAGAAGCGAGCCGCCCATGGATCCGCACCGCCGCCGTCTGGAAGCCCTGGTCCGTGACTGCGGCCGGCGTGCGTGGATCGTTGCCCTGGCCCTCCTCCGCAACCGCGACGACGCGCTCGACGCGGTGCAGCAGGCCTTCCTCGTGGCCGCCCGCAAACCGAGGAAGATCCCTGCCGACGATCCCTGGCCGTGGTTCGCCGTCGTGGTCGCCCACGAGGCGCGCAACCTTCGGCGCAAGAAGCGGCCCGTGACGAACAAGCTCTCGGAGGGGGCCGACATGCAGGCACGTGACCTTCTCGGCTCCGATCCCGGAGCCGCCAGCGAACAGCGCGAGGCCAACGAGCGGCTCCACACGGCGCTTGCGGGCCTCCCGGCACGCGAGCGCGAAGCCGTCGTGTTCACGCAGATGGCGGGCATGACGCACGCCGTGGCCGCCGAGGCGCTCGACGTACCGCGCAAGACGGTCAGCGCACAGGTCTCGCGCGGCCTCGACCGTCTCGGCCGCGACCTGCGCCGGGAACCGAAGGCCGTTCCCGGCGCGCTGGCCGTGCTGCCCATCGCAGGGCCGCCCGGCGGCTGGGAAGCAGCAACGGAACTCTGGATGCAATCCGCCGTGAGCACGCTCGCATCGAGCGCCGCGGCGGCGACAGGTGTCATAGGAGGTGCATCGCTGATGTCGAAGACGTGGATCGCGATCACGCTGACCGCGGCGCTGGGAGTCGGATTCCTCGGCGGTGCGTGGACCCAAGGACTTTCGAGTGGAGAGCCGAGCGGCACAGGACCCGACGGCAGTCTTGCCCAGATGACCGTCGACCCCGGTCGACCCAGCTCCCCTACTCTCGGCCCCGCCTCACCGGACGCGTCCGGTGAGGTGGGCGCCCTTCGCCGCGAGGTGAAGGACCTGCGCGAGAAGCTGACAGCGGCGGAGTCCACGAACACCGAGCTCGAGCGCCGGCTTGTCGTCCGCTCGCAGGTGATCGGGCCGACGTTCACGTTCGGCCGCCTGGGACAGCTCGATGCGATCCGCGAAGCCAACTGGGGCGAGATGGCGGCCGCATCCAACGTCGTGCACGACGCCATCCACACGATCTTCGAGCACAAGACGCGTGGGGCGACCGCGCCCAAGGATGTCTTCCTGCGCCTGCAGGAGAACGTCGAGAAGATGCGGAAGTACGAGTACCGCACGATCGGGAAGGTGCCCACGGACGCGAAGCACAACGGCGAGATCACACACCCCATCACGATGGCGAATCTGATGGCCGCGATCCTCGCGGAAGCCGGCATCCCGCTGACGGAAGCGCAGATCGAGAAGATCAACGCGCGTGGCGTGGCGTTCGAGGGCGAGTTCGCCCGGTTGCGCGACCGGTTCACCGAAGCCACGCCGCGGGTCGAGCGCATGCTTGCCGAGTACCAGCTCAAGGGCCGGTTCACGGACGAGGTGACGGCCGTCCTCACCGCCGAGCAGCGCGCGAAGGTCGTCGATCCGGCCATGAAGGGCCTGGCCGGTCTCGATCTCCACAGCCCGACGTTGATGATCCTCCACACCTCGCCCGTCATCGCGGGCGACTCGATCGAGAAGATCGCGCAGAAGCTGCGCGGCGTTCTCGCACACAAGCTCCAGCTCGGCGAGGAGGAGGCCGCGGCACTCGACGGACCGCTTCAGGCGTGGCGCCACGACGTGCGAGGTCTCCTCGCGCCGGTTCCGCACGTGCGCCTCAAGCACTACACCTACGACGAGGGCGAGGCGGCAGGCCAGGCGACCGTCGCGCTGACGCGCCGCCTGCTGGACGAGCTGCGCCTCTCGGAGACCGCCCGGGCGTCACTCCTGGATGACTACGCGATCTACGTCCCCCGCGTCGTCGAGCACCAAGGAGGCTAGTCGTACTACCCTCTACCCATGCGGTGGGCGTGGGTAGTCGTAGCAGCGGTGGTATTCGGTGGCCTGCTCTGGCTGCTGCTCGACCGCCCCCAGAGCAAGACTTCTCTGGACAAGCACGATCCCGGCGTGGAGTCTGCCAATCCGACGCTGCAGACCGGCGGAACCACGAAGCCGGAAGCCGAAGTCGCGGAAGCAAAAGAGGCGCCGGCCGGTCCCACGGAAGCGACGGAGCGCTCGAAGGCGCCGCGCATCGAAGGCACGCTTGTCATCCGGGAACAAGACGGAACGGAACGGCCGGTCCACGAGTATCGACTCGAGCTGGAGTTCGTGGACGAAGATCGCTACCGCTCCGCCAAGGTCGAGAAGGGCCGGTGGGCGATCGAGGCACAACCGGGCCGCACACTGCGGATCGGGAACATTCACGACGGCGAGCGCGCGATCGTCCTCTGTGACGAGCAGAGCGGACGGACATTCGCGACGGACGCGCCGCTGGCGCTGGTTGCGCGTCCGATCACCCCGACGCGTCTACGCGTTTGAGACGCGGAGACGAAGCAGGACCTGCGCAACGTCACCGTTCAGCGCGTCGAAGACTGGCGGTATGAAGACTACGAGCATCCGTCGGGTGCCCGGCGCGTCGCCAAGCTCTTCAAGGCGCAACCATCGCCGTTCGAGCTGATGCCCATCGTGGAACATGGACACTGGTCGCGTACCGAGGCCTTGTTCGCGTGGAGCCCGGGCTACGCATGGCACCGCATCGAGATCGACTACCGCGCCGGCGGCGAGCGCGTGCTCGACTCGTTCCCGCCGGCGACCTCTCGCTGCAGTTCACCGGGGCGCCCCCGGGCAAGACGGTCCACCTCAGACTCCGCCGCGCCGGCACGGAGTTTGGCGTCCATGCGGAGTTTCCCCTGCATGGCCGGCGCGATCTGCTCGTGCCGGGCCTTCCGGCGGGCTCGTTCGTCGTGCGCGCCGAGATCGGCGACTCCTGGGAGCCGCGTGTGCTTGCCGAAGCCAGCGTCGTGATCGCGCCGGGACAGCGGAGCAGCGCCACGCTCGAGCTGCCTGTCGTGAAGCAGCCCATCACGGTGAGACTGGGCGGGACCTTGCAGGTTCCCGCCGCATGGAAAGTCGCGAAGCCGCGTGTTGTCTTCATGCTCCTCGACGAGAACCTGACAGGCCAGAAGGGCTGGCTGCACGCGGACCTCGCGCAGAAGGACGGTGCGTCGGACGTGTGGCGCTTCCGCCTGCCAGAGAAGGTCCAGACCGGGCGCTACCAGGGTGTGGTCAAGCCCTGCGGATACCGAGCAGCGGTCCTGGTCGCAGGGGGCGCGAGCGAGGAGATCGAGATCCACGTGCCGCCGCCGGTCCCGGTGACGGTGCACGTCATCGACGTGGCCACCGGGGAGACCGCGCCGGTGCGGACGATCTCCTGGAACATGCAGCTCCCGAAGGGCGTGAGCGGCTACAGCCCGGCGCAATCCAAACGCAACGCGGAGACCCGGCGGTTCGAGCTCACCGCTCCACAAGGCACGCTGTATCTCGACCCCGGCGGGGACGACTACGTAGCAACGAGCCATGAGGGAACGCGCATCGGTCCGGACCCGAGTGAGGTCACGCTCCGGGTTGCCCGCGTGTGCGAGATCCTCGTCGTGCTGCGCGCAGGCGGCCGCCCTGTACCGAATGCCAACCGTGTGGAGGTGGAGGCCGAACCCCTGCAGGGGGAAGGGAGCATCCTTGTCTGGGGGAGACGCCCGACGGGCCCCGTGTGTGGGTCGACGAACCTGGCCTCTATCGATTCCGTCTGGAGACGCCCGAGGGCTACGAGCCCGTCGAGCCGTTCGAGGTCGAGGCGCGCCGCGGGGAGATGACGCGCGTGGAAGTCGTGCTGCGGCCGAAGCGGTAGACTCTCGCTCCCTTTCCGGAGCACCTCATGGCCCTGACCCCGCGTCACCTCAAGCGCTACAAGGACCTCCTGTTCCTTTTCCTCAAGCACCGCAAGGACGCGGCCGCAGAGGCCATGGCCGAAGCTCCGGGCTTCATCAGCGACGAGATGGAGAGCGAGATCCCGGAAGGCAAGCCCGAGGAGCTTGCCGCGGACCTCGAGGAGATGGGCCCGACGTTCGTCAAGCTCGGCCAGGTGCTGTCCACGCGCACGGACCTGCTCGCCCCGGCCTACATCGAAGCACTCGAGCGCCTACAGGACAACGTGAAGCCGATCACCTTCGAGGAAGTCTCCCGGACATTCACCGAGGAGCTCGGCATGAGCGTCGACGAGGCGTACGCCTCGTTCGATCGCGAGCCGCTCGCTGCCGCTTCGCTCGCGCAGGTGCATCGCGCGACACTGGAGGACGGCCGCAACGTGATCGTCAAGGTCCAGCGCCCCGGCGTTGCGCCGGTGATCGTCGACGACCTGGAGGCGTTGGAGGACCTGTGTGAGTTCGCCGACAAGCACACCAAGATCGGCAAGCAGTTCGGCTTCGCGGCCATGTTCGACGAGTTCAAGACGAACTTGCTCGCCGAGCTCGACTACCGGCAGGAGGCGCAGAATCTCCAGAGGATGAAGGGCATCCTCGACAACTACGAGAACGTCACCATTCCCGAGACCGTGCCGGACCACAGCGGGCGGCGCGTGCTCACGATGGACTTCGTGCAGGGTGTCGCGGTCGACGAGATCGACGCGGAACGCCGGCGCCGCCATGGCGGGCAGCTGGCCGAGGAGCTCGCCGAGGCCTACCTCGATCAGATCCTCGTCGAGGGCTTCTTCCACGCCGACCCGCACCCCGGGAACATCCTGCTCACGCCGGACGGCAAGCTCGCGTTGCTCGACTTCGGCATGGTGGTCCGTATCGAACCGGAGCTCCGCTACAAGCTCGTCCGGCTCATGCTCGCCCTGAGCAGCGGTCGCGGAAGCGACGTCGCGCGCATGCTGGAGGACCTCGGCACGAAGCTCCCAGAGTTCGACCAGGACAACTACCGGCGCACGGTGTCCAACCTGGTCCTGCGCTACAAGGACGTCGTCATGGAGCAGGCCAACCCCGGCCTGATCATGATGGAGGTCGTGCAAGCCGCGGCGAAGACGGGTCTGCGCCCGCCGGCCAGTCTGACAATGCTGGGACGCACGCTGGGACATCTTGCCGACGTCACGACCGGCCTCGATCCTCGCTTCAGCCCCAACGAGCTGATGAAGGCAAAGGCCCAGAAGCTCCTGCGCAAGCAGATGATGCAGCGCCTCGCACCCGACGAGCTGCTGAACACGCTGCTGGAAACGGGCGACCTGATCCAGAAGCTCCCGGAGCGCATCAATCGGATCATGGACAAGGCCGCAAACAGCGAGTTCGAGGTCAAGATGCGCCTGACGGACGACGGCGAGTTCGGTCCGACGATCCGGCGCGCGGCCAACAACCTCACGCTGGGCATCATCCTGGCTGCATTGATTGTCGGTGCGGGTCTCTTCAGCCGGGTGGACGCGGGCTGGAAGCTCTGGGGTTATCCGGGCCTCTCGACGTTGCTGTTCCTCGCAGCCGCGGGCATGGGTGCGTTCATCTTGTTCAGTATGTGGCGGAGGCGGCGGGGCTAGCCACCCAGAACCCAGTACCCGTTCTCGTTCCCGCTCCCAGCACCCAGCACCCAGCACCCGTTCCCGTTCTCGTTCCCGTTCCCAGCACTCAGTACCCGCCTCCCTGTTCAAGGTGGATTAACGACGAGCCCGGTTGCTGCGCGACCGCAGACTGACGCATCCCGATCCATATTGCGTTCTCCGCCTCCGGCATCCGTCTCGTTTCGAAACGCGTGCCGCCACATGTGAATGACCTGTTGACGCTCGCGTTCACGCGCGCTGAACAAGCGCCGCACGCGGGCTTCCGTCTCGAAACGACACTCTCAATCTCCTCATGCTCCCCCATCGATAGATGTGCACGAGCCGCGTTTGGAGGTGCGGCAACGGGATCGTGGTGGCCGGTACCAGACGAAAGTCAATGCAAT
Source organism: Planctomycetota bacterium (assembly GCA_028281445.1). Classification (GTDB taxonomy): domain Bacteria; phylum Planctomycetota; class PLA2; order PLA2; family JAEUHO01; genus JANQJW01. Next base: position 80,653 of record JANQJW010000103.1, read on the forward strand.
GAGTACTGCCACGAAGCGCGCCAAGACGCGCACCAACGGCACGCGCTCCGCCTGGTCGCTCCCCGCGATCATGGCGCTGTCGCTCGTGCTGCTGTGTGGCGGAGGGGATGTCGCGCGCGGCAACGATGCCGCCCTGATACAGGTGGACGGCGAGAGCTTCGGCTCGACACCGGCCACACTCTCCGCCCTCAACCCCGGTCACCCGGCCCTCGTCGCCCATGTGGCCTCCATTCACGGAATCGACATGGCGTCGTTCGAGGCGCCCGCTGCTACACGCGGCCGCAAGCCGCGTAGCTGCTGCGTCCTCCTTTGGCCCAGCAAGGACGTCCGCAAGGGCGGCGTCGTCACCTATGCCGTCGAGTCCGACGAGACCTACAAGGGCGATGCGACCCTGGAGTTCCGTCGCGGCCGCAAGGTGTTGTATCGCGAGCACTTCGTCCCGGAGAGCATCACGACCGTCAAGCAGATCCCCGAAGAGGTGCGCGAGCACCTGCGCGTGGGTCGGACGATCTCGTGGGGTCTCTACTTCGACGATCACCGCAAGCCGATCCGGACCAAGTTCCGCGTCGTCAACCGTCCCAACGCCGATCGCCAAGTGGCGCGTGTATCCAAGAGCCGCCACATGAAGCGGCAGTCGAAGATCACCCGTGACCTGGTCCAGGCGACGATCCTCGAGAACAACCGTCTCTACACGGAGGCGCTCGTGGCCAACTTGAAGGTGATCGGCGATCACCCGGGCGCGACACAGCCGATGCGCGGCATCGTGACCACGCTCCGGCGCCTCGACGCCGAGGAGTCCGAGCTGTTCGCTCTCGTCTCCCAGGCCGTGGGTGGCAACGGAAGCCGCGTCAACGCCGGCATCAACGTGCGCACCGGCTCGATCGGTGGCTCGGCGCTCGACCCGTGGATGCCGGTGATTCCGGAAGCCACGATCGATACACCCACTCCGACGACCGGTGCGGACACGACCAAGCCGATGTCGCCCGGAGACAGTGGTGTGCCGTCACCGAACACGGAGACGCCGAACACGCCCCCCACAACGCCGACGGAGCCCGTGGATCCGCAGGCCGAGCCCACGCTCGAGACGATCGAGTCGATGAAGCAGGCCTACGCGGAGATGCAGGAGCAGGCGGACAACCTGCAGCGTGCAGCGGAAACGGCGCTCGGCGACTACGACGCCGCCGACCAGGCCGCACGCGACGCCGAGGCGGCTGCCGAGACGGCCGAGCAGGCTGCGCAGGCAGCCCACGAGGCCGCTGAGCAGGCTCGCCAGATCGTGCAGAACAGCCCGAACCCGACTGCGCAGGAGTTGCAGGACATGGCAACGACCGGCCAGGCGGAGGAGGACACGCGCGAAGCGGCCGACGAGGCACGCGCCGCGGCGGAGACCGCCCGCGAAGCCGCCAACCAGGCGCGCGACCGAGCTCGCGACCTGGAGCAGCAGGCCAGCGAGCGCGCCATCGAGGCTGCCGACATGAAGCGCGCAATCGACGCAGCGCAAGCGCAGCTGCCCGAGCCGTTGCCCCAGGAGCCGACCGAAGCGCCGCCCACGCCGGATCACGAGACGCTCGTAGGCAACGTCGAGCAGGCGCAGCGTGCCGTCGACGAGGCGGAAGCCACGATGCAGGACGCCGCGGACCAACTCCAGCAGGCCCAGGCGGATTACGACGCGGATCCGAACGTCACGACGCACGAGCGGGTGCAGGACGCAGAGCGCGCCTTCCAGCGCGCACACGGCGCCCTCACCGCTGCGCAGGAGGCGCTCAACGCAGCACGCGAGGCGCTCGACGGCGGCGGACAGCCGGCCGACCCGGTCGTCCCGCCGGTGGTCATCCGCTAGACGCCACCCTTCCACCACGCCCGGGGGCTACGGCCCCCGGGCTCCCACGATCCACTCCCCACCACAGAGGCCCCCGGTCCGTTCGGACCTGGGGCCTCGCTTCGCTTCGGGCGGGATCGGCTCAGCGCGCGAACAGGTTCTGGATGAACTTCGCGTCGTGCCGCTTGATGTAGAGAATCACGAGGCAGGGCACGATCACCGTGAGCGGCTTCCAGATGTTGAAGACTCCGATGATCTCGGAGTCCACGGAGAAGTGCCCGATGAGGGCGCCCATCATGATTCCGAGGCCGAGGAATGCGCCGAAGATCGCACTCTGCGGGATGAGGATGAGGATCGCCGCAACCACTTCGATGCCGCCGATCAGGTAGCGACCCGACGGCTCCCATTGCAGCTCTTCGAAGAGCCGGATATCGGGTTCATGGCCGTTGAGCTTGAGCCACGCGGCCCCCCCCAGGATGCTGGCGGCCCCCAGCTTGGCGATCCACAGGATCGTCAGGGCCGCGGGTGAGAGCTTCGGCTTCTCGACGGGGAGATTGTGGGTTTCCAAGAGTGCTCCCTTAGGACTTGCCGAGGACGTCCGCGGAAATGATCGATGCCGGTGGGACGTACAGATTGGACGGTGAGAGTTCGGCCGCATCCTTCACGCCGATCGACAACAGCAGCTCTTCGAAGTCGTGATCGACGCCGTCCACGTAGTTCTTCACTCGCTGCGCCTTGTCTTCGACATCGAAGCCGTGCTGCAGGCTCTTGTCGTGCGTGGTGATGCCCACAGGACAGGTGTTGTTGCCACACATCAGTGCCTGGATGCAGCCCATGGCGAGCATGAACCCACGCGCGCTGTAGATCGCGTCCGCTCCGAGCGAGAGACCGTGCACCCACTTGGCGGCGTTGATCAGCTTGCCTGCGGAGAAGACCTTGAGCTTGTCGCGAATGCCCACCTCGAGGAGGAGCTTCTGCACGTTGCATAGCGCAGGCAGCAGCGGCATGCCGAAGCCGTCGAGGTAGGGCTTGGGCGCCGCACCCGTCCCGCCCTCGCCGCCGTCGACCGCGATGTAGTCGGGGAAGACCTGCTGCTTCGTCATCTCGCCGAAGAGCGTTCGCACCTCGTCGAGATTCCCGACGCAGAACTTGATGCCCACCGGCAGACCGGAGACCTGCTGCACGCGTTGGATGAACTCAACCGTCGCCGCCGGCGAGCGGCACTCGGCGTGGTACGGCGGGGAGACCACGTCCTTGCCCATGGGCACCCCGCGAAGCTCGGAGATCTCCGCGGTGATCTTCTCCTTCGGAAGCAGGCCGCCCTTGCCGGGCTTGGCGCCCTGGGAGAGCTTGATCTCGATCATCTTGACTTCCGGCTTGGCGGAGAGCTCCGCGAGCCGTGCGTCGTCGAGCCTGCCATCCTCGGTGCGTACGCCGAACTTGGCCGTTCCCATCTGGAAGATCAGGTCGGCCCCTGTCATCAGGTGGTACTTGGGCCAGCCGCCCTCGCCGGTGTTGTGCGGGATCCCCGCCATGCGCGCGCCGCGGCCGAGCGCTTCCACGGCCGGTGCGCCGAGGGAGCCGTAGCTCATCGCGCTGATCATGACGGGCTTGGTGAGCGTGTACGCGCTCTCGACGCCGCGCTCCTCGCCCACGGTCAACCGGAAGGGCTGCAGCTCCTCCTTGGGTGTGGGGTACATCGAGTGGCGGATCTTGATCTCGTTGGCGTCGTAGTTCAGCGCGCTGCCGAACGACATCGCCGAGTCGACGGCCTTCGACTTCCGGTAGACCTCGGAGCGTTCGATGCGGTTGAAGGGCCGTTCCTCGGTGTCGTTCGAGAAGAGGTACTGACGCAGCTCGGGCCCAAGGCTCTCGAGGATGTAGCGGGCCTGGCCGAGGATTCCGAAGTTGCGCAGGATCGTGTGCTCGGTCTGCACGTGCCGGTAGAAGAAGTTCATGACGGTGAGCAGGAGGAAGAACACCGTCAGGAAGTGGTAGGCGAAGTGGATCTTCCAGCCGGCGAGGAAGAAGGCGATCGTCAGCGCCCAGATCAATCGGTTCGCGATGCGCGAGATGCGGTGCAGATCGACGACGCCTGACATGCAGTCCTCTCCGGGGCGCCCCAAGGATGCCCGATCCGCCCGGTGGCGTCAGCAGGCAAGCGAGAGAGGGGCGCCGCCCATCGGGTAGACGGGCGGCACCCCCGGTTGGTTTCAGGCGCCCGGGGCGTCGTCACGCTCGATGAGCGTACGCACCTGCCCCGCCAGGTCGCCCCGGCCGAAGACGAACGCCGTTCGCGCACCGGCCAGGATCTCCTGGAGCTGCTCGAGCTCCTTGACGCGCGCGAGAACCGGGTTCTCGGCCAGCAGCTTCGCCGTGTTGGCCTGGCTGCGGGCCGCAGCCGTCTCTTCGCGACGCTTGATCACGTTGGCCTCGGCCTGCTTGCGAGCCGTGATGACCTGGTTCAGGATCGCCTTCATGTCACCCGGCAGGATGATGTCGCGCAGACCGACGCTGCGGACCTCGACACCGAAGGCCTCGGCACGCGTGGCAAGTGCCTCGCGCAGCTCGGCCCCCACGGCCTCCTTGTCCGTCAGCAGGGCGTCGAGCTCGCGCCCGCCCACCGCAGCACGCAGCGCGAGCTGGGCTTCGCGGTAGAGCGCCTGCGTCCAGTCGTTCACGACCGTCACGGCCTTCAGGGGATCCGTGACCAGCGACGTCACGACCAGGTTCACACGCAGCGTGACCTTGTCACGCGTCATGATCTCCTGGCCCGCCACGTCGGCCGTCTGCTCGCGCAGATCCACTCGCTTCACGACCGTCGCGCGGCCGGTCTTCCAGTGGACGTAGCGCCCCTCGCGAAAGCGCGCCTTCGGCTGCCCGTCGCTGAAGAGGATCACCTCCTCGTTCGGCGCAGCCTCGACGTCGGCGAGGAACGTACCCGCATCGGCGTGACGACGGATCACGTCCAGCTTCGGGTGATCGAAGCGCTCGTCGCCCTCCATGTCGAAGACCTCGAACTCCAGGTCGAACGGGGTCTTCCAGAAGGCGTAGCGACCCGGCCCCACGATCCACGCGAGACGGCCGTCCTTCCAGACGAGCGCACGCTGGGTGTCCTTGAGATCGAGGACGTGCAGCGCCTCGGCCACGGCCGGGTGCTGGAGCAGCAGCGCCAGGTGGCGGTGCTTGAAGGTCACGTTGAACGTGTCCGCGATCTCGACGCGGATACCGCGAAGCTCGGCGAACCACGGCAGACGGTGACGCCCCGGCCCCAGGAGCCCGACGAAGTCACCGCGGTGGAAGCGCAGACCACGCTCGTGCTGCTTGATGAAGATGTTCTTGGACATGGTTGGTTCCTCCCTTCGGGAGTCTTGGAAACCCGAACCGCGCCGCGGGGGTCTTCGTCCACGGACGAAGCAACCCGAGCCGGCGGCGCGATTCGGAAGAGGAGTGCGAACCGGTTCGACGGATGGAATCCGCGATGCCCCTGCGCACGGCGGAGCCGGGTGCGCGGCGTGCCTCCCGCAGCGGCCCCCCGTCATCGTTCCCGAGGAACCGATGCGGCCGGGACCGCGCGGCGGCAGACCGGGGACTCCGGCTGCAGGGCCTTGCGGCAGGTGCCGGACACGTCGGTTCGAGCACCGCAGGCGCACTCGTTCGTCGGCTTCCGGCCGGCGTCGCGAGCCGGCGCTCCGGTTCGCGTTGTGGGCGGCGCTTCCCTCCGCCCGGTTTCTGAAGCGGGATGTCGGGAATCGAACCCGAGACCGTCACCTTGCGAGGATGATGCTCTACCTCTGAGCTACATGGGAGTGGCTGCGGGGAATCGAACCCCGGACCTCCGGGTTTCACCCCGGCGCTCTAACGCACTGAGCTACAGCTACGTAACAAACGATGACGCGGGTCGAACCCGGTGTCGGAACGTCCCGCGCGGATCCCTTTCGTGGACGCGCGGGCACGCCGCCGGCTGACGGCACCGTCTGCACTTCTTCTGTTCGAGGACCGGAGCCCCCGGCTTGTGGATCACCCCCCTTCGTCCTCGGGGCACGAAAAAAGCCCCGGAGGCACGCCTCCGGGGCCTTCACGCCCGTGGAACGGGGGCGGAAGGTCACATCGGAGACGCCGGTGTGCGCGCAATGCAATCGCCTACGGACAATCGCCGTTCTGCGCGGTTTGGTTGGTTGTGACTCGCTATCACGTAGCGGCTCCTTCGTTGAATGACTCATGCAGTACGAAGCAGGCAGCGATCAGGTTCACTGAAAAACTGCGCGCGTTCCGGATGTGCGCGGAGGGGCACAAGGCCCCTCCCTACAGCCCAAGGCCATACGTTCACATGTTGCTGTAGGGGGGCACCTTGTGTGCCCCCGCGAACTACTTGGTCGCCACCATGTTGAGCCGCGCGCCGAATTCGAAGGGGCGCCCGTCGAGGGAACCGTACGACGTGCAGGCGCAGAAGCCGGCCCGTTGCAGGAGGCGAGCGAGCTCGGCGACCGAGTACATCCGGATGATCGTGCGCCCATCGTCAACCTGCTCGCCCCGGCGAAACGTCCACGCGTCGTCCACGAAACCGGTGACGAAGTCGTAGGTCCGCGCTTCCGTGATCTCGATGTCACCCTCCACGGATGTGCCGCCGGCGTCCCACGTGACGGCGATCGTCTCGAGTGACGGAATCTCGATGAGAAAGCGCCCGCCCGGCTTGAGCGTCGCACAGACCGCGCGCGCGAAGCTCTCGTCACCCTCGTCCCCGAAGTAGCCGAAGCTGCCCCAACAGTTGATCGCGGCGTCAAACCGGCCATCCCAGGGCAGTTCGCGCATGTCGTGCTCGTGCAGCGCCAGGGACACCCCTGCGGCCTCGGCTGCCGCCTGCGCCTCTGCAATCCGCTCGGCGCTCAAGTCGACCCCGGTCACCTCGATGCCGCGCCGCGCCAACGGGACGGCGATCGGACCGGCGCCCACTGGCACGTCCAGCACCACATCACCCGGTGACAACGCGAGCAGCGCGATCACGCCTCGGCGATACGCCACGCACTCTCGGGCGTATAGCGCGTGCGCTGGACGTCCCCCCACAGGCTGCCGGCGAAGAACTCCTCGTACCAGCTCACGCAGGTTCCCAGCGCTGCAGCTCGACGATGTTGCCCTCGGGGTCCGTCACGTAGCACCACGTGATGTGTCCCTTGCCCGGGATGTCCGTGCTGACCACCTCCCCCACCGCGCGGCCCCCCTCGGCGAGGACTTCGTCGAACTTCGCGTGTACGTCGTCCACGCGGAAGCAGATGTGGCCGAATCCGGGACGATTGACGGCGGCGGGAACCCGCGCGGGCTGCTCGGCGTAGCGGAAGATCTCCAACGTCGGACCGCTGTCCCCCCACCCCGGCAGTCGAAGGTGCATGCCGACGCAGTGCGCGCCGTCCAGCCCCGTGCCCTTGTCGAGCCAGTCGCCCTGCATGTCCCGGCCCGGCAGCACCCGCTCGCAGTCGAGTACGCGCACGTAGAAGTCGGCGAGCGCCTCCCAGTCTTCGGCGATCAGGTTCGTGTGGCCGTAGCGCGTCGCCATCAGGCTCTCCAGGTGTCCGGTTGCCAGTCGTTGATGCGCTTCTTGATGACACGACGATCGTGTTCGTCCTCCTCGAGGACCTCCAGCATCAGGTCCGCGATCTCGTGGTCGCCCGCGAAGCGCAGGGCGATCAGCTGGTCACGGGTGAGCTCGTCGAAGCGGCGGTTCAGCTCCGTCGACAGCACCTCGGCCAGGCGCCAGCGCATCTCGAGTCGGATCAGGCGGTCCTGTACCTGCAATGCGAAGAAACGCGCATACAGGCCGAGCAACAGGAGGGCGATCGCGAGCGCGATCCCGAAGATCGAGCCCAGATCCGGCCCCGAGAGAAACCGCAGGGCCGCGAAGATCACGTTGAGGAGCAGCACGGGCAGCACGAGGAAGTGAAACAGCGGTACGAACCGAGCGTGGTTCTCGTACGTCTGAGCGGGTGCGGCGTCACTCATGGTCTCTCTCCCTTGCGCCGCCGGTTGTCAGAACCACTTGAGGCGGCGGAAGTAGGCCAGCATGGCGAACGCGAGTCCGGTCATGACGGCCAGCGTGATCCAGAAGCCTGCAGGGCTGTCGAGGAACGGCATGCTCTTGAAGTTCATGCCGAAGACACCGGCGAGCAGGGACAGCGGCATCATCACGGTGGCGATGATGGTGAGCGTGCGCATGATCTCGCTCAGGCGGTTGTTGACGACGGCGAGGTAGGCATCGCGCGTGACGGACATGCCTTCGCGCGCGGACTCGAGCAGCTCGAATACGCGCAGGATGTGATCGTAGACGTTGCGGAGATAGGGCATCACCTGGTCGGAGAGGGCGGGATGGCGGAGGCGGCAGAGCGCCCCGCACACGTCCCGCTGGCTGCGCGTCACCCGCGCCAACCCGATCACGCGGCGGCGCATGTGGAGAATCGCCTCCATGCTCTTGGGCGAGGCGTCGGCGAGCACCTGATCCTCGAGCTTCGTGATGTCCTCCAGCAGATCGGCGGTCAGTCCCTCGAATCCGGCCGTCATGTGGTCGATCACGACGTGCGCGAGCATGTCCGGGGACGGCAGCAGGTGCTGGGGATCCTGTTCGACCCGGGCAGCGATCGCATCCATGGCGTCGGACTCGGCCGTCCGTTGCACGGTGAGCACCCAGTTCGGATGCAGGAAGACGGCGATCCGCCGCGCCTGGGTCCACGCCTTGGCGACCGGGCTGTGGACGATGAAGAAGATGTGCTCGCCGTACTCCTCGAGCTTCGGCGGCTGATCCTCGTCGAGGGAGTCACGGATCGCGAGCTCGTGCAGCCCCAGCGTCGAGCAGACGGCGTCGATGTCCTCTTCCGTCGGTGTGATGAGATTGATCCAGTCGGGCGCCTCGTTGATCAGCGCGCGCCTGAGGCCCTCGGGCCCCTCGTTCACGACGATCTTGTCGTCGACCAGGCTGCGCACGATGATCATCGACTGGCGTCCTCCTCCGGCCCCGCAAGAATGTACGGGTCCGGCCCCCGCAGACCAGGGGGTAGTCTGATCGCAGTCCGCAGGAGCCCGGAACTGGTGAAAATCGTCGGCATCGATCACGTGCAGCTCGCGATGCCCGCCGGCGGCGAGGACGAGGCGCGCGCATTCTACGGCGGCGTGCTCGGCCTCGAGGAGCTTCCGAAGCCCGAACCGCTCTCCCGGCGCGGAGGGTGCTGGTTCGCGGCGCCCGGCGGGCAGATCCACCTGGGCGTGGAAGCGGAGTTCCGCCCGGCGCGGAAGGCACACCCCGGGCTTCTCGTGGCAGATCTCGACGCCTGCATGGCTGCGCTCCGCAGCGCCGATGTTGAATTCGTCGAGGACACGAGCCTGCCCGGCACGCGCCGCTGCTTTGCGCACGACCCCTTCGGCAACCGCATCGAGTTCGTCGCGTCATGATCTTCGGGTGGTTCCGGCGCCGCCGGCGACGAAAGCTACTGGCCCAGCCCTTCCCCGCCGGGTGGCGCGCAGTCCTCGACGGGTACCGGTTCTACAGTGAGCTCGACGCGGACGAGCGCGGACGACTCGAGGGCATCGTGCGGGTCCTTGTCGACGAGAAGAACTGGGAAGGCGTCGAGATCGAGCTGACCGACGAGATCCGCGTCACGATCGCGGGACTCGCGGCGCTGCTGATCCTCGAGATCGAGCACCGGTACTTCCGCCGCGTGACGTCGATCCTGGTCTATCCGACCACGTTCGGAAGTGTCTGGGGCGGCTCGCAGCACGGCGTCCTGCAACCGGAGCAACCCACGCTGCTCGGGGAAGCCTGGTACCGCGGTCCCATCCGGCTGGCGTGGGACTCCTCCCTCCAGGGCGCGCTCAACGCCGATGACGGGCGCAACGTCGTGCTGCACGAGTTCGCCCATCGCCTCGACATGCAGGACGGCGTCGTCGACGGCACGCCGCCGCTGCGCACGCCGCACGCCCTGGCTGCATGGGCACGGATCATGAGCGAGGAGTACGAACGCCTGCAGGGCAGGCGTCGGGGCAAGAGCATCCTGGATCCCTACGGCGCAACGAACGAAGGCGAGTTCTTCGCTGTCGCCACGGAGGCGTTCTTCGAGAAGCCGCGCCACATGAAGCGCCGTCACGAAGAGCTCTACGCGATTCTGGCCGAGTACTACCGCCAGGACCCCGAAGCGAGACAACGGCGAGCGCTCAGCGCGTCGCAGCAAGAGCCTTGATCGCGAGAGCCGTCGCGATGAGCGGATCGTCTTCCTTCATCAGGTTGGCCGGATTGCGGAAGGACCCGTCTTCGTTCTGCTCCTTCGCAAGCGCGCGAATCAGGTCTGCGCGCCAGTCCCGTCCCTCCGGTGCGTGCTTCACGTCCAGGCGCTCGAACACTCGCGCGCTCGCCGCGCGATAGTAGAAGAGCATGCTTTGCGGCCAGCCGCTGTCGTCGTCGTCGTCGAAGCCGGGCACGCGATCCACGCGGTGGTGGCGGATCAGCCAGTCGCGCGCCTCGACGCGGTGCTTGGCGTCGTCGTGGAGCGCCGTCATTGCGAGCACGGCATCGGCAGTCGTCGTGCCGTAGGGCTTGAAACGGCCCTTCCCGTCGGGGCCCGCCTTGTTCTTCTCGGTGATGACCGTCGAGAAGTACGAGCCGCCGTCGTCTGTGCGCAATCGGCGCAGGAACACCTTGGCGCGCGCATACGCCTTGTTGCGGCTCGGCCGCGGCTGGTAGGCCAGTGCCTCCAGCACGTAGCGCGTCATCGATAGATCGAGGTGTCCGGCGTGAGGGGGTTTGCGGAAGGCGCCGCCCATCCCCCACGCGCCGTAGGCGGGGTCTTTCTTCGTCCACCCGTGCGCTTCCTGGAACTGCTGGCGCAACAGGTAGCTGCCGAGGCGCGTCACCAGGCCGGGCTCGCCGCCCAGGCGCGCCATCACGGTTGCCGCGAGTGCCGACGCGTAGTTCGGATAGTCGTCCACGGCGGGATCCGCCGTTCCGAGGGCCCCGTCCTTGCCGATGAGCGCCCGCATGAAGTCCACAGCGACCCCAATAGCCTCGTTGCGCACGTCTTCGGGTCGTGCGTCGAGGAGCGCATCGAGCGCGAATGGGGTCAGCGACTGGCCGGAGCGCAGCAGCCCATAGGTCTCGCTGTGCCAGCCCCCGTCGTCGGCCTGCTTCGACCACAGCCAGGCGACGGCGCGCGCAAGCATCTCGTCGCGTTGTTCGTCCAGATTCACGGCGGGCGGTGCGTCGCCACAGCCTGCGATCAGGAGAAGGAGGAGAAGCGAGACCCGGCGCACCGCGCCAGGGTACGCGCGTTACCGGGTTCGCGGAACGCTGCGCTCTGCCACGATGGTCATGACCGCGGCGGCCGTGCACGCCGTGCGGCCTGTGATGCAGTGGTAGCCGGTCCACGAACCGTCCCGATTCTGCAAGTCGGCCATCCGGCGCTTCATCTTGGTGTTCCAGTACATCGACCCGCGACCGCCGAGGCGCGCCATCGCGAGGTTGATGTTCTGGTAGGAGATGAACTCCTCGCCCCCCATCGAACCGTGGCCCTTGAGCGTGGCTTCGCTGTTGGCCCGCTTCACCATCGACTCGATGATCTTCTTGTGCTTCTTGCGATCGGCGGGCGTTCGCGTGAGCTGCTCGATGCCCTGACCGATGCTGTAGAGGCGGATGCCCGCGGCTCCGGAAGACACCGGACCGCTGGTGCTGCCGCCGCTCGGCGTGGTGACCGGGCCCGATCGACTGGGACCCTTGCGCCGCTTCGACGAACCGCCGCTGGGCCGCTTGTGTACGTGACCGTCGTAGGCGCGCTCGGTGTATGCATTGACGCGTTCGAAAACCCTGTCGGGCACATCGATCCCGGCAGCCTTCGCCGCCCACAGGGTCTTCGAGGCATACGCCGTGGAGTGGATCGGGGCCCAGCCGCCGGCCGCGTTCCAGCTCCCGTCCGGACTCTGCAGCCGCACGATCTCGGCAACCAACTTGCGCAGCACGCGACGCACGCGCGCGTTCTGCCGTGCCGTCGGCATCTGGCCGTCAACCTCGAGCAGGAGCTCGCCTGAGAGGAAGGCCGGTGCGTAGCGGCCGATCTTGCCCTGGAGCTGGCTCGTGGTCCGGCGGTGCTTCGCATGATCGAGGCCCCGCTCGAGCATGGGCTCCAGGTGATTGAGCACGTACGTGACGGCGCGGAGGAGCGGACCTTGGAAGGCGCCCTTCCGCGGAGTGCTGTTCGTCGCCAGGATGGCGATGGCGGCCATCGAAGTGTTGCCGATGTCGCTCTTGCTCCACTGGGGCGCGTGGTGCGGGTTGCTGGCGAAGCCGTTCGTGTTCCAGCCGCCGTCTCGATTCTGGCTGACGATCAGCCACTTGACGCCCTTCTTGGCGGACGGCGGCAAGGGCACGTTCTCCCAGCCCGTGGCTTTGCGGCGGGGCTTGGTCTCGACGGAGTTCGACGGACGCAGGGGCTTCTCGCCGCGGCCTTCGTCCGCCGCCGCCGGAAACGCCAGGAGGAGCAGCGCGATTAGGCTCGCCCCCCAGTTGATCCGTGTCCGCATGCTTCGATTCTCCGCTGCCGAGACCTCCCCTACAAACGTCGTCTGAACGCGACCGCAGCGCGGAGACCCGTTCCGCTCTAGAGTGGCCGCCGGTGCGCGAATTCGACGAGATTCCCGCAATTCCGCGGCGTGGTCGAAACCCCGGCTCCCTAGCAGCCATCGAGGGGAGACACCAGAAGTCTCGCACCAGGGAGTGAAGAGCATGTCCAACCAGACCGCCTTGGTTACCGGTGGCAGCACCGGCATCGGCCGCGCGATTGCGGCGCGCCTCGCCAACGACGGCTTCAACGTCGTCATCACCGGCCGCCATGAGGACAGCCTCCAGGAGGCCGCCTCGCAGAACGAGAACATCAGCTACGTCGTCGCCGACGTGACCAACCCGGACGAGGTGACGAACACGGTCAGCGAGGTGAAGAACCGCCACGGCCGTCTCGACGTCCTGGTGAACAACGCCGGCGTGGCGCCCATCGCGCCCGTGGGCGACATCACCGCCGACCACTACGACTTCATCTTCAACGTCAACGTCCGCGGGCTGATCGACACCTCGCTCAAAGCGCTGCCCATGCTGCGCGAGTCGAAGGGACAGATCATCAACATCTCGTCGATCGTGAGCGATCGCCCGATGCCCAACATGACCGTGTACGCGGCGAGCAAGGCAGCCGTCACGACGCTGAGCAAGGGCTGGGCGAAGGAGCTCGCACCCGAAGGCGTGCGCGTCAACATCGTGAGCCCCGGTCCGATCGAGACGCCGATCTTCGGCAAGCTCGGCCTCCCGCAGGAACAGCAGGACGAGATGGGCGCCCAGATCGCGAGCATGGTGCCCATGGGTCGCTTCGGCACGGCCGACGAGGTCGCAAGCAGCGTCGGTTATCTCGCCTCGCCCGCCGCGAGCTACGTGACGGGTGCCGACTTCTCCATCGATGGTGGGATGCGGGCGTAGGTAGGTCCGCGTCCGCACGGACCTGCAGCAATGGTCGGCCCATGGTTGTCGAATGCGCGCGGGCCGACCACTCGGCCCTTCGGGCCTCGGGTCGCCCCTACATCGACCCTCGCGTCAACGTGAGGACGGTTCCAACTCGGCCGGCGTCACTGCGAGAGCATGACGCCGGTCGTTGCGTATCAGGTGCAAGCCTGCGAGCCGACCGATCGCCTTGCGATCGAGTGCGCGGTGCAGGTCAGCGACAGATGTGATCGGTACGTCGCCGAGCCCCACCAGCACGTCTCCCGGCCGCACGCCGGCCGCGTGCGCCGGCCCGCCGTCCACTACGCGGCGGACGGCGACGCCCTTCGGCGTGCTCAATCCCAGGCGCTCGGCGTGGCGGGCGGGGACGAGTGCGTCCTCACCGAGAATCCCGAGGTACGCACGGCGAACGCGGCCGTCGCGCAGGACCTCCTCGAGCACGAACGACGCGGTGTTCGACGGAACGGCGAAGCAGAGGCCCTGCGCGGACTCGATCACGGCCGTGTTGATGCCGACGACCCGCCCGCGCGCGTCGATGAGCGGGCCGCCGGAGTTGCCCGGGTTGAGCGGCGCGTCTGTCTGGATGACGCCTTCGATCAGGCGCCCCGCCGCACGACTCGGAAGCGTGCGCCCGAGCGCGCTCACGATGCCTGCCGTCACGGTCGAGGCGAGCCCTAGCGGGGCGCCGACGGCGAGCACGACCTCACCCGGGCGCAAGGCATTGGAGTCGCCCAGCGGCACATGATCGAGCGGCTGGTCGGAGGAAAGCTTGAGAACCGCGAGGTCAGTGGCCGGGTCCGTCCCCACGACGTCGACGATCACCGTGTGCCCGTCGGCGAGCGTGGCCTGGACGCCGGTCGCGCCGTGCACGACATGCCAGTTGGTGAGCGCGTATCCGTCGGCGTCGATGAGGACCCCGGAACCACCGGCGGTCGATGGTCCCGCGTTGCGCAGGGCACGCACATGGATCACAGCAGGGGAAACGGATTCGACGAGAGCGGCAAGCTCGTCGGAGAAGGCGTGCAATCGGCTCATGGAGGCAGTCTAGATCTCGCGTCAGGGAAGCGTTCGGTACTCAACTTCAGACGCGCGCAAGGACTCGACGGTTGCAGGCGAAACCCCTGAGACGACGACGGGTTTCATCAGACCGACACGCGAGAGCAATGCTCTCCACTCCCTCTACTCCTCCCTCCCCCCATGCAACTGGAGCCTCTCCCATGAAGCGCACTCTGTCTGCAATCGCGGTGCTGATCGCAGTCGTCGCGCTGTCCTCCGACGCCTACGCCGGTCCCGGCAAGGGCAAGGGCAAGCGCGGCAAAGCCAAGCGTCACGCCGGCAAGCTGTTCGCGAAGTTCGATGCCAACAAGGACGGCAGCCTCACGGCCGACGAAGTCCCCGAGAAGGCCTGGGCCCGTCTCAGCAAGGCCGACGCCGACGGCAATGGCGCGGTGACGCGCGCCGAGATCCGCGCAGCCTGCAAGAAGAAGCGCGGGAAGAAGAACGACAGCTCGAGCGAGAGCTAGCTCAACTACCGCTCCTCATGCGCACGGCGCGAGACGTCCGGCACGTCTCGCGCCGTTTTGCCTTGATGCGTCAGAGGTCTGCCTCGCACCACGTGCGGCTTCCCGGATGCTCGGCGGCGCTGTGCCGACCGCTTCGCTCTCGTCCTTGCGTGGCGTACCACGCGGCGTCCTCGTCGGCTGTGCGGCGCCTTCGCCCCGAGACGCCGACCCCGAGCGTACGGATTACAGCAGCGCCTCGTGATTCCTCGCCGCTTCTCTGAGTCGCGAGTTACTTGCGCGAGTCGAGGCTGTCCTCGACGGGCGGCAGCTCGATGCGCATCGTCGAGGCCTCGGCATACGGCAGGCGCTGCACCTTCACGAGCGTCTCGATCCAGTAGTTTCCGTCCTTGTGGGGCAGCTGCTGCCCGCTCTGGATCAGGACCGCTCCCCCCGAAGGGACCACGAACTCCGTATCCGCCTCGGCGTACGGCATCGCGGCGACGGCAGATGCCCACTCCTGTTTCGTCATGTCGGGACGAAGCACGCCCGGGTCGCTCTTGATGCGGTGGTGGTACTCGACGCGCACGTCGTCGCCGCGCACGGTCGGCGTCACGCGGAAGAACGTGCCGAGGAACTCGGGTTCGCCGGGCTTCGCGCCTGTCACGCTCTCTCCGATCATGATGGTCGCGACCTGTTGATCCACGGCCAGCAGCTTGGGCGCCTGGACGATCTCGGCCCCTTCCGCCTTCCACCTCGCGTAGCGCGCGGCGACCTCCTCATCCGTGAGCCGCTTGGCGAATGTCGCCCCTGGAGCCGGGGGCGCCCCGCGCTTCGTAAGCTCGTGCATGCGGCCCTTGACCAGGATCCGGGCGCACTGGACATCGAGGAAAACCTGATCCGGCTCGGGCTTTACGTCTACCGCGACAGGACGCGGCGCGACGTCGCAGCAGACCCGGCGCTGGCATGCGGGAGCGGCCGCGATCAGAAGAAGCAGACAGAGAACGCGCATGGGCCCACCTCCGTGGACCAGCGTACCTCCGCTTCCGCTACGCGCGGCCGACCGATTCCCCGGTGCGTGTGTCGATCGTCATGACCTCGCCCGTCTCGATGTACTCGGGCACCGTCACGACGTGGCCCGTCTCGAGCGTCGCCGGCTTGGTGCGGGCAGTCGCCGACGCGCCCTTGATGGCGGGCGGCGTCTCGGTGATCTCGAGCGCGACGGTGTTGGGAAGCTCGATCCCGATCACCTGCTCGTTGTAGATCATGGCCAGGATGCCCTCCATCTCGTCCTTGAGGAACTTGAGCTCCCACGCGAGGTCCGCTTCCTGCAGCGCGAACTGCTCGTAGTTCTCCTGGTCCATGAAGTGCAGCCCGTTGGCGTCGCGGTAGAGCAGCTGGCACGGACGCTTCTCGAAGTCGGGCTCGCCGAAGGTCTCGCTGCCGCGAAAGCTCTCGTCGCGCTTCTGTTTCGTCTTGAGGTTGCGCAGCCGCACCTTCGTGATCGTGTTGCCGCCGCGGGCCTGGGGCGAGGACACCGTCAAGGTCTCGACGACGTAGGGCGCTCCCTCCATCTCGATGATGAGGCCCTTCTTGAGATCGCTGGTGGAGTACATGCGCGGGAGGCTACCGCGGCTCTTCCACCACCGGGAACTTCCGCTCGCCCGTGCCGAACCACTCCGGCTTCACCCGCAATCGCACACGCTGCCGGCTTGCCTCGGCACCCGTGAGAAGACGATCGAGCACAAGCGCCTTGAGCATCGAGTGGTGGGCACCTTGGATGCGTCGCCAACGCCCCTGGACGGCCGCCACATAGGCCTCCTCCGTCGTCCAGGGGTGCCGCAGGTGCATCTCGGCCTTCAGCCACATCGCGCCGGGCGCGCGCCCCATCAGGCCCTCGAGCATGCGAAGCCGGAATCGGTGCTGCGGCGCCGAGGGTGTGATGCGAACGCGCTGGGCCGCATGGCGGACGCTCGGAACGCGCCGGAAGTGAATCGGCTGCCGCCCGGCCACCAACAGCTCATCACCCGCCGCGCCTGCGTCCGTGAGCGCATAGTCCACGAACGGCGGCCAGGCGTTGCGTCCGCCCGCGGAGTGGAGCACGCGCAACTTCGGGCGCTCGGAGCCGTCGCCGCCGCTGGCGCCAATCGCCATGTTCTCTGCAGGCACCACATCGACGACGAGCTTGAGCCGAAGCCCCCAGAGCAATGCGTCGGCCACCTTCGGATCCCGCCCGTCCACGAGCGCGGCGATGACCGCCATCCAGTCCGCGCCCCGCAGCCCCTTCTTGAGCGCGCTGCGGAGCTGCAGACGCGACGCGTCCCGGTCGCGTGCGAGCAGGATGATTGCCTGCGCGGACCAGTGTTCCAGATGCGTCAGCAGCTTGTCCGGGTTCACGACGAGGCGCAGCCGGATGAGCGCGTCCCATGCGGCAGCCGCCACGGAGCGATCGTCCCAGTGCTCCTTGTAGGCGTGCTTGTCGAGCAGTCGCACGAGCGCACTGCGTACGTCGTGCGCGCGCACGAGTGGAAGGGAAGCGGCAAGATGGGCACCCCACGCGCACTGAACCGGCTCGGAGGATCGCAACAGCGCCGCGACGGTGTCGAACAGAACGTTCGTTGCGTTCGTCGCGCGCGGCGGGGGCTTGTCGTCCGCAACCGCGGTACCGGACACGAAAAGAAAGACGATCAGGACGAATGCGCGCTTCCTCACGACGCGTGAAGGTAGCACACGGCGCGCGCTTAAGACGTGCGTAAGACTCCTTGCGCTGGGCTTACGAGTCCGTCCTTTCTCTCGTTCCGGCTCGGGCACCGGCGCGCCTATGCGTTTGCAGACTTGAGCGCGCGAACGTCACACGCGTGCTCGGAAGGAGAGAGTGCCATGAAGAACATCACTTCGATGTCCCGCAAACACATCTGCATCGCGCTCTTCGCCGCAGCGTTGCTTGCCGCCTGCGGCGGCGGAGAGACCGCAACTCCCACGGAGGTCGTCGGCGCCGACGGAACGCCTGTCACGGACGTTCCCGCGGCGCTGGAATTCACGCCGACGACGCTACAGGCCTCCACCAACGACCCGTTCACGATCCAGGGCGAGGGCTTCGTGGCCCCGGTCGAGATCCGCTTCCTTGACGCCCAAGGCAATCTGCTCGGCAGTGTCGTCGACGCCGATGCACGGGCCAACGGAACGCGCATCGAGGGCGAAGCCCCGATGCTCCCGGATGTCACCGACGAGCCTGTCACGGTCGAGATCCGCAACGGCAACGGCGAGATCATGACGATTCCCGGCGTTCGCTTCGTGAACGAGATGGCCGAGCTCCGCACGATCGACGGCTCCGCGAACAACGAGACCACCCCGACGCTGGGTCAGGCCGGCACGGCGCTACGGGATGACGTCGGCCGCGCGTATGGAGACGGCATCTCGACGCCGGCAGGCGAAGGGCGCCTGAGCGCGCGTGCGATCAGCAGCCTGGTCTGCGCGCAGGACGGCTCCATCGAGAGCACGGTTGGCGCATCCGACATGTTCTGGCTCTGGGGCCAGTTCCTCGACCACGACATCGACCTCACGGGCGAAGCCGTTCCCGAGGAGTCCTTCCCCATCCAGGTCCCGCAGGGCGACATCTGGTTCGATCCGACCGGCTCCGGCGATGAAGAACTGCCGTTCCACCGCTCCGCCTGGCTGGCCTCGACGGGCACCGACACCACCAACTGGCGCCGGCAACCGAACGAGATCACGTCGTGGATCGACGCGTCGAACGTCTACGGCTCGGACGCGGTGCGCGCCGCGGCCCTGCGCACGCTGGACGGCACCGGCCGGCTCAAGACCAGCGACGGCGATCTCCTGCCTTTCAACACGGACGCGCTTCCGAACGCGCCGACCGCCTTCGACCCGACGTTCTTCCTCGCCGGCGACGTTCGTGCGAGCGAACAGGTCGGGCTCACGGCCATGCACACGCTGTTCGTGCGCGAGCACAACCGGCTGGTCGACGACATGCGCGAAGAGAACCCGCACCTCACCGGCGACCAGCTCTACGAAGCCGCACGGTGCTACGTGGCCGCCTTGATGCAAGTGATCACGTACCACGAGTTCCTACCGATGCTGCTCGGACCGCACGCGCTCGGCCCCTACCAGGGCTACGACGCGAGCGTCGACGCCTCGATCGGCGTCGGCTTCTCGACGGCGATGTACCGCTTCGGCCACACGATGGTCTCGAGCGAGGTCTGGCGGATCGACGCCGAGGGCAACGAGGTCGAGGAAGGCCACTTGTCCCTGCGCGACGCCTTCTTCAACCCTGCGATCCTCGTCGAGGAAGGCGGCATCGACCCCGTGTTGCGCGGATTCGCGGCCAAACCGGCCCAGGAACTGGACGAGCTCGTCGTAGACGACCTGCGCAACTTCCTGTTCGGCGCGCCCGGCTCGGGCGGTCTGGATCTCGCGGCGTTGAACATCCAGCGCGGTCGCGATCACGGTCTTCCGGACTACAACGCCTTCCGCGTGGCGCACGGCCTGCCGGCGCTCACTTCGTTCTCCGAGGTCTCCCAGGACCCGAGTGTCGTCGAGAAGCTGGAAGCTGCGTACGACACGGTCAACGACATCGATCCCTGGCTGGGTGGTCTGTGTGAGGACCCGGCCCAGGGCGCGATGGTCGGCCGGCTGTTGCAGGCAGCCTTGGCGGATCAGTTCCGCCGCCTGCGCGACGGCGATCGGTTCTGGTACGAGCGCCTCTACAGCGGTCCGACGCTGGAGCGTCTCGAGCGCACGCGTCTCTCCGACGTGATCCGGCGCAACACCGGCATCGGCAACGAACTCTCGAACGCCGTGATGTCCATTGGTGAAGACGGTGGTCGCCCGGGTGACGGTGACAACCGCCCCCCGCGCCCGTCCCGCAGCCCGGCGACGCTGGAAGCCGTGATGTCGAGCGTGCTCCGGTAGCACCAACGCCGTCTCACCACCTCCTATCCCCCGCAAGGCTGGTGTGTATCGCCGGCCACCCCAGCGGCCCACCTCGTGTACCGGCATCGAGGTGGGCCGCACTTCGTGATGGCGCCTATCGCCTCTTCGTCTTCAAGTGCGGCACGCTGGGCTGAGGGCGCTCAGGCCACTTCGTCGTCCTCGCGTGGAATACCACGCCACGTCCTTCTCATCGGCCTTCCGCACCCCATCCAGCGCGCCGATCGTCATCGCTTGTCTCCCGGATTCCCGAATGGGCCTCACCAGGCCGCGCAAGAGCGCTATCGCGGCAGCGCGGCGTCCAGGGTGTGCAGCGTCGCCTGCTCGCAGATGGTGATCCCGTCGCGGACGTAGCAGTCCCAGTCGAGGAACGCCACACAGGTGCCGTGGAAGCGCGCACGGGCCTCGAAGTCCGGATCGTCGGGGGCGTAGCCCTCGAGGATGCCCGCGAGCATCGCCTGGCCGCCCCACGAGTAGATGTAGCCGGGATCGCGAGCCGGGTCACCGCGCCAGAGATCGCTCCAGTCGATGACACCCGCGATGCCGGCGCGGTCTTCCGTGAGCAGCAGGTGCTCGGCGTGCAGATCGTCGTGCAGCAGGCAGCCCGGTCCCTCGTAGTCCGGCGGCAGCAGCGCGGGGTCCGCGAAGAACTGCTCTGCGCGCGCGGCCATGGCGGGAACGCGCGCGCGAAACCGCGCCAGGAACCTGTCACGCATGTTGTCGCGGCGCTCTGCCGGTCCCATGCCCGGCTTGTCAAGATCAGCAAGCTGTACTGTGCGGTACGGCACGTCGACGGCATGCAGCGCGCGGAAGAACGCGCCGAGCGATCGCCCGAGCGCTTCGAAGTCCACGGAGTCCGGCTCGACCTTGGACGCGTTCACGCCTTCGAGCTTCGGATAGCCCGAGAAGACGTACGGGAACGCGTCGCTCCGCAGCTCGCCCCATGCGTACCTGGGCACGGGCAAGGGCGCTGCGTGCGCGATCCACGGCAGGACGACGAGCTCGGCGCGCAGACGCGCCTGCTCCTTCTCCCGGCGCGGGAACCGGAAGACGTACCCGCCTGCCTCGTACGCGTCGAAGTCCCAGCCCTCGCCCAGCAGGCGTACGTCGGCCCCGGCCAGCTCCGGTACGGCATCGTGAATGGCCGCTGCCGCTTGCTCGAGGGTCAGCTCGCGATCAGGAGTCGAGGGATGAACGCTCAGAGCGCGAGCTGCCACTGGAAGCGGAGCAGGATGCCGTACGTGTCGCTGCCGGTGCCCGCCGCGCCGTTGTTGCCCGGATAGCCGGTGAATGTGTCGAACAGCAGAGCGGATCCGGCCGAGTCACCGGAGACGATCGACGCGTCGATCTGCAGCTTGTTGCCGTGGCCGTTGAGGTAGTAGTTCACGCCGAAGGCGATTTCCTGCACGCGGCCGTGGCCGAGCGGATGCTGCGTGACAGCCGTGCCGCCGGCGGGCACCGTGAGCGTCATCGGCGGGGAGTTCGTGGTGTCGTACGTACTGAAGCGCGCGGCCAGCTCCCAGGCCGTGCCGGGGAAGTGGTAGCCGAGCTGCACGAGCCAGGCCAGGGCCTCGTAGTCGTTGGTGTTCGGAGCGAGCTCCGTAGCCGTGTTGACGACGGAGGCGTTCACCGACCAGCCACCGTAGCCCATGGCGAGATCCAGGCCGTAGCGGATCGAATCGGCGACCTGCGCGTGCGGGCGGTTGAAGCGATCGGCGTAGTAGTAGATCCAGGCGCCGGCCTCGCCGTACCACTGGCAGGTCTTCTGGCGCAGCGCGCCCTCCTGATAGCCGATCGGGTTCATGAATGCCCAGTTGACGCGGAAGGCGTAGGCCAATCCGTCAGACGTACGCGTGTCGATGACGTTGCGGATCGAGTCGCCGCCATCGCCGTTCGTGATCGTGAGGAGGTAGCTCCATTCGTTCTTGCAGCCGAAGGAGCCGTGGATGCCAACGCCGTGGTCCCGATTGCGGTCCGTGGCGCCCGGCATCAGGCTGCCGACGAAGGCACTGGCGAGCGAGATGTCCACGAACTGCTGGAGCTCGGGCGCGATCATGAGCTGGCGCGTATTCGCCGTGGCAATCGTCCCCATGCGGATGTTCAGGAGGTCGGACATCGACCACTGGATCCAGGCCTCGCTCAGCGTGTCGTAGTTGAGACTCTGCTGCAGGGGGCCCAGCGCATTGTTCACGAACGAGCCATTGCGCTGTTGGTCGAGCACGTCCTGACCCCAGTGGCCGAACTCGAGCTCGAGGTAGTAGCTGATATTGCACGGCGCCGTGCCGGAGAACTTGACGGTCGCGCGCGGCACGGAGAAACCGGAACCATGGTCCAGACCCGCGCGCCCGGCCGGGTTGTTCGGGTTGCCCGGGATCGCCGCCAGGCCCGCGCGCTGGCTGCTGTCCCAGATCCACGCTTCGTAGCGCGCCTGGAGCGTCATGTTGATCCGCAGCGAGAAGTCGCCGCCCTTGATCCAGAAGCCACTGTCGTAGCCCGCGCTGCCCGGGCCGCCGACGAGATGCGCATCGGCCTCGTCACCGCTCAGGTAGCGGTCGACGGCGGCCTGGATGTCGCGCGCGCTCACGGTCTCGGCGTGCGCGGGCACGGACGTCGCGGCCAGGGCGCAGACCAACACCAACCCACTGAGGAACTTCATGCGGGGCCCTCCTTCTGCCCCACGAGGTTCGCCGGAGGCCGTCACTCGGTCGTCATGCGGCCTGCCGGGACCAAGGGCTATACTCCCGCGCCATGACTACATTCCTCTACAAGTCCACCTGAAGCACCTGCAAGGAACCACGCGTGCTCGTGGAGAAGCTGGCGCCCAAGGCAACGATTCGCAACTACGCCAAGGACGCGCTGACGCGCAAGGAGATCGATGCTCTCCTCGCCGTCGCGCCCGTGGCCGACATCATCAACACGCGCCACAAGGTCGCGAAGGAGAACGGGTGGAAGGAGAAGGCGCCGTCCAAGACGGCGTTCGCCAAGGCCCTGATGGCCGAGCCGAACCTCATCCGGCGCCCGATCCTCGTCAAGGGCAAGTCCTTCGTCGTGGGCAAGGACCTCGAGGGGATCAGGAAACTCCTCGAATAGGTACGCTATCCGCATGACGAATGCGGACGCCATCTCGCTGCGTGAAATCACCAAGGACACCCTGGGGCCGATCCTCCGGGTCAAGGTGCGGCCGGACCAGGACCAGTTCGTGGCCAACAACGCGGTCTCGATCGCGCAGGCCCACTTCCACGACGACGCGTGGTTCCGCGGCATCTACAAGGGTGACGATCCCGTCGGCTTCGTGATGCTCTCGGTGATCCCCGAGAAAGCGGAGTACTTCCTCTGGCGCTTCCTCATCGGGGCCGAGCACCAGGGCAAGGGCTACGGTCGCGCAGCCATCGAACTGCTGATCGACCACGTCCGGACGCTGCCGGACGCCAAGGCGTTCTTCTTGAGCCACGCCAAGGGCGAGGGCGGGCCCGGCCCCTTCTACGAGAAGCTCGGCTTCGTCTATACGGGCGAGGAGGAAGAAGGCGAGCTGCTCATGAAGCTGGAGCTCTAGGTGCGCACCGCACTGCTCGCCTTCGCGCTGCTATTGCCCGCGGGCGGCGCGCTGGCCGCCCCCTGCGAGCGAAAGCCCCTGCTGGCCGGCGCGGTTGCCACCGTGAACGCACTGGCGACCGACGCAGGCATTCGCGCACTGCAGCAAGGCGGCAACGCGGTGGATGCGGCGATCGCCGCTGCGCTCACGCTGGGTGTTGTCGACAGCCACAATTCCGGCATCGGCGGCGGCTGCTTCTTCCTGATGCGGCGCGCCGACGGCGAGGTGTTCGCCATCGATGGGCGCGAGACCGCACCCGCTGCCGCGACGCGAGACATGTTCGTGCGTGACGGAAAGGCGGTCTCGGCACTGAGCCTCAAGGGAGCGCTGGCGATCGGCGTGCCGGGCTCGCTTGCGGCCTACGACATGGCGCTGCGCCACGCGGGGCGGCTCACGCTGGGCGCGGCACTGCAGCGAGGCCGCCTGCTCGCCGAGCGGGGCTTTCCGCTCGGTCCGGTCCTGGCCGCTCGGCTCAATGCCAAGGCGGACGACCTCGCCACCTTCCCCGCGACGCGGGCGAGCTTTCACAAGCCGGACGGCACGTGGAGTGCAGGCGAGACTTTCGTTCAAACGGACCTCGCACGCACCTACCGTGCGCTGCAACGCTACGGCGTCGACTGGTTCTATCGCGGGCCGTTCGCGCAACGCGTCGCGGCCTGGATGGAGACCAACGGCGGCTTGCTCACGGCGAGGGACTTCGCCGGCTACGAGGCGAAGCGCCGGCGCAGCGTTCGGTCCCGGTACCGCGGGCTGGAGGTCATCGGGTTCCCGCCGCCGTCGTCGGGCGGCGTGCACGTGGCGCAGATCCTCGGGATCCTCGAGAACTTCGAGTACAGCTGGAAGTCGTTTCACACGTATCTGCACGTGATGGCGGAAGCCATGAAGCGCGCGTTCGCCGATCGCGCGCACTGGCTCGGCGATCCCGATTTCGCGCGGGTCCCGCGGAACCTCTGCGCGAATGGGTACTGCGACGCGCTTGCAGAGAGCATCGACCCGGAGCGCGCTGCAGTTGTCGAACACGGGACGCCGCCGCGCGCCCTGGAGGAGGTCTTCGGCAAGCACACGACGCACATCGCGGCCGCAGACAGCGATGGCAACTGGGTTGCGATCACGGCGACCATCAACACCTCGTTCGGGTCCAAGGTCGTGATCCCGGGCACCGGCGTCCTGATGAACAACCAGATGGACGACTTCGCCGCGCAGCCCGGGGTACCCAACGCCTACGGGCTTGTCGGAGCGGAAGCGAACGCCGTGGGCCCTGGCAAGCGGCCCCTGTCGAGCATGAGCCCGACCATCGTGCTGCGTGACGGACGGCCCTTCCTCACCCTCGGCGGCGCCGGCGGCCCCACGATCATTACGCAGGTCTCGCAGACGATCGTGAATCACGTCGATCTGGGGCTTTCCTTCGAGGATTCCGTCGCCGCGCCGCGTGTTCACCATCAGTGGAAGCCCGACGTGCTCTTCATCGACGGTACCTGGCTCGCCGGCGAGCCGGCGCGGCTCGAACGCCGCGGCCACGTCGTGAAACGGCGCGCGGGACTCGGCGTCACGCAGGCTGTGGGACGGCGGCCGGACGGCTCCTTCGCTGCGGTCAGCGACCCGCGCGTGGACGGCGAGCGCAGGGGACGGGCGCGTACATGGGACCCGCGCGCGCCGGTATCCTCAGGCGCGCGATGAGGGTGGCCGGGATCTTCGTACTGTCGGCGCTGTGCGCGTTGGGCGCCGAGGCTCCGGCTGCGGCCGGCGAGGCGTCGGGCGGCGGCGCCAAGGTGCACAAGGCCTTCAACGATCTCTATGACGTGCAGTTCCGCGTCAAGGTCAACCAGACGATCGATCGCGGCGTGCAGTGGTTGATCCAGACCC
The DNA here is from genome assembly GCA_028281445.1 of Planctomycetota bacterium. Lineage (GTDB taxonomy): Bacteria > Planctomycetota > PLA2 > PLA2 > JAEUHO01 > JANQJW01. The sequence continues at coordinate 105,882 of JANQJW010000103.1, forward strand.
AGCGCGAGGACGGCAGCTGGAACTTCTTCACGCACCACGCCGGCTACCCCATGGGCTCGACGGCCCTGGCGGTGCTCACGCTGCTCAAGTGCGGCGTGAAGCCCGACCACCAGGCGGTGACCAAGGCGTTCGCCTACCTCCGCCCCCTGCCGTTGCGCGCGGTCTACTCCGTCGCCACCCTCCTGATGGCGCTCGACGCAAAGTACGCGCCGGCGCGCGATCCCTTTGCGCTCGAGCACTACGACCGGTACGGCCATCGCAGCGGCAAGGACCCCTGCGCAGGCAAGATCGCGCCCGACGACCTCGCGTGGATGAAGAAGGCCACCGACTACCTGCTCGAACACCAGAAGGCGGACGGCTACTGGCGCTATCCGGACCACGGCTACGACACGTCGAATACGCAGTTCGCGCTACTCGGTTTGCACGCCGCGACGCGCTGTGGCGTGAAGATCAGCAGCCGCGTCTGGCTGGACGCCCTGGACTTCATGCTGGGCTACCAGGAGAAGACGGGCGAGCCCGTGGCCTACAAGGCGAACGAGGTGCGAGGGAAGTACCGCTTCGAGTGGACCGAGCGCGCGATCGCCCGCGGCTTTCGGTACGGCTTCGACGGCGGTTCACCGAACGGTTCGATGACGGCCGCCGGGCTGGCGTGCCTCGTGATCTGCCAGAACCGGCTCTGGCGCAGCCGCGGCTTCGACGGCAAGCGCCGCGCCGACACGCGCCGGGCCGTTCGCGATGCCATGGCGTGGCTGCAGCATCACTTCCGGGTCGACCGCAACCCGCGCGGGCCGGGGGACTGGCACTTCTACTACCTCTACGGGCTCGAGCGCTCGGGCGTGCTGGGGCGCTTCCGCTTCCTCGGAACGCACGACTGGTACAAGCTCGGCGCCGAGTTCCTGTTCACGAAGCAGGACAAGGCCGGCTTCTTCCACACCGGCAAGCACTGGGAAGGCACCTGCTTCGGGCTGCTCTTCCTCAAGCGCGCCACCAGCCGCATGAACGCCCCGGTCATCACCCCCAGCGGCTCGAAGGAAGGCGAAATGCCGGCCACCACCAAGGAGGGCCCGGCGCCGCGTACGGAGATCCATCCGAATCCGAAGAACGAGACCGAGCGCGCGGTGTTCGTCGCCCAGGCGATCCGCGAGCTCGACGACCGGAATCCGGACGTCGTCTTCCTCGCCACGGTCAAGCTGGGTTACCTGAAGCACCTGCGTGCGGTCCCGCCGCTGATCAAGGTGCTCAAGGTCAACCGGGACCCGGACGCCCGGGTGGGCGCCGCCACGGCCCTCGGGCGGCTCCAGGCCACCGACGCATTTCCCACGCTCATCGCCGCGCTGAACGACGCCGACGTCCTCGTCCGCTACGCGGCGGATCACGCGCTGCGCCTCATCAGCCGCCATCGACTCAAGGCGCGCCTGCGCGATTGCCACACCCGCAACGACCGCGTCCGATACCAGAAGGAGTGGAAGACCTGGTGGGCCGGGAACGAGGAGCCCGTGCGGGCCCGCCTCAAGCAGCAGAAGAAGAAGTGATTTTCCGCCGAACCTGACCCGGTCGGCATGCGTCCCAACCCGCTAGGCAGGATTTGTTCATGATTCGCACGCGCTTCCCCTCCGGAGTCGACGCCACATTCAAGGGCTCGATCTCCTTCTATGGGTCGTGCTCCCTTTGGGGGCCGATGGCGCGAGCCGCGCAGCGGGACTTTGACGTCCCGTATCCGCCGCGGTAGCGGGCCTAGCGAACCGAGCACCTAGCTCACTCCCTCGTCGCTTCCGGCCCGCCGCATCGAGCCCCGCTCGAAATCCCCCTTTCCCGTCCGCTCGTCCCCCGTTTCGACTACACCCCCCTTTCCCGTCCTCCGAGGCACCATGAGCGCCGCGCCCCCCACGCCCGATGTCAGGACCTGGCAGACGCTGAAGCGCCTGGTGGGCCGCTTCCGGCCGGTCCGGGGGCGCGCGTCCGGGCTGTTCGGCGTGCTGCTCGCGCGCAGCGGCCTCGAGATCGCCTACCCCTTGCTCGTGGCGATGGTCGTCGACCTCCTCGTGGACTACCAGGGCGCGGCCGGGCAGTTGCCGAACGGCTACGTCGCCCTGCTCTGGGTGCTGGCGCTGGTGATCGCGCTACGCGCGGCGGGCTTCTACTTCACGGGTGTGATGGCCGCCAAGGTCAGCCTCGATGTCGAGAACAAGCTGCGGACGGATCTGTTCCGCCAGGTGATGCACCTGCGCTTCGGCTACCACGACAAGAACCGCAGCGGCGCGACCATCGTGCTCTCGCTGCGTGATCTCGAGAAGGCGCGGCACTTCTATCGCGAGGTGTTCTTCGGCTACCTCGAGATCGGCTTGCTGATCCTGGCCGTGATCATCGGCTCGGCTGTCCTCCACTGGAGCTACGGCCTCCTGATGGCGGTCGTGTTCTTCTTGGGCGTCGGCGGCTGCGTGTTCACGGGCCGGCGAATCGCGCACATGGACCGCGAGGTCAGCGAGATCTACGACGGCGTCACGACGGTTCTCCAGGAGAACGTCGCGGGCGCGCGCGTCGTGCGCGCCTTCGGCCGCGAGCCGGAGGAGGTGAGCAAGTTCGGCCGCGGCATGGACAAGCTGACCGGCAGCTGGTCCCGCCTCGAGCGGTTCTGGACCGGCTTGATGCCGATCATCAACAACTGGTTCGCGATGGCCATCCCCGCGATCCTGCTGCTCGGCGCATGGCGCATCGGCGCGGGTACCGGCACCTTCGGCGAGGTCACTGCAGTGATCCTCTACTGCCGCACGGTGCACTACCGGCTGCGTCCGCTGACCCGGCTCGTGATCGTGGGCCAGAAGGCGACCGCCAGCGCGGCGCGCGTCTTCGAGGTGCTGGACAACAAGGACCGCATCCCCTCGCCGGCCGAGCCGAAGCGCTTGCCGGCCCGCGGCGGCGCCCTGTCGTTCGAGGACGTGCACTTCGCCTATCCCGACGGCCCCCCTGTGTTGCGCGGGGTCTCGCTGGACGTGCCGGCGGGCAGCTCGCTGGGCATCATCGGCCCGACGGGGGCCGGCAAGAGCACGCTGGTGCAGCTCCTGCCCCGCTTCTACGACCCGCAGGCAGGGAGTCTGCGGCTCGACGGGATGGAACTGCACGCGCTCGACATCCACGAGCTCCGCGCGGCCGTCGGCCTGGTGTTCCAGGAGGCCTTCCTCTTCACCGGAACGGTCTACGAGAACATCGCGTACGGAGACCCGGACGTGGACGCGCAACGGATCGAAGCCTGCGCACGCCAGGCGGCGGCGCACGACTTCGTCACGCAACTGCCCGAAGGCTACGAGACCATCATCGGCGAACGCGGCGTGAGCCTGTCGGGCGGCCAGTGCCAGCGGCTCACCATCGCGCGCGCGCTCGCCATGGATCCGCGCGTGCTGATCTTCGACGACGCGACGGCAAGCGTGGACGCCGTGACGGAGAAGCAGCTCTTCGAGGGCATCCAGGCTGCGGCCCGGGACCGCACGACGCTGGTGATCAGCCAGCGCGTCACCTCCGTGCGCTGGTGCGACCGCATCGCCGTGCTCGACGGCGGCGTCGTCACCGCGGTCGGCACCCACAGCGAGCTGCTCGCGAGCAGCCCGCTCTACCAGGAGATCCACAGCCACCAGCAGCTCACGGGAGTCCTCCCATGAACACTGCCGACATTGCGCTGGAAGAGGAATTCGCACGCGCCTCGCTCAAGCGGGCGACGTTCGGGCGTCTGCTGAAGTACTTCGCGCCGTACAAGGGACGGCTCGCGCTCGCCATGGGCCTGGAGGCCCTGTGGGTGCTGAGCATGCTCCTCGATCCGCACCTGGTGAAGGTCGCGCTCAACGGCCCCGTGCCCGACGGCGACGTGCGCCACACCCTCGTCCTGGCCGGCTGGATGGCGGTCAACGCCATCGCGCGGACGCTCTTGATCACGTGGGAGCTGCGCCAGACCACGTGGGTCGGCGTGCAGGTGGCCGACGCCATCCGCCGGGACGTGTTCGACCACGTCCAGCGGCTGAGCATGCGCTACTTCGACCGCACGAAGCAGGGCCGGATCATTGCGCGCGCCGACCGGGACGTCGACACCCTCGAGCACCTCATCTTCTGGGGGCCGATCCTTGTCGTGATGCTCACGCTGAGTTTGAGCCTGGGCACGATCTGGTTGTTCACCGTGAACGCGAGCCTGGCTATCTGGCTGTTGGCGGCGTTCCCGTTCGTGTGGATCACGACACGGGTCTTCCACAAGCTGGGCTTCCCCGCCTACCGGGCGGTCCGGGAGACCAACGCCGCGTTGTCGGCGCACGTCGCCGAGCACATCACGGGTGTGCGCGTGGTGCAGGCCTTCGGGGCCGAGAAGCGCGCGGAGGACGAGCTGCAGGAGAAGCAAGGGCTGTACAAGGGCGCCGTGATGCGCGGCGCGCGGATCGCGTCGGCCTACATCCCGGGCCTCACGGTGAGCTTCCACGGCGTGCTGATGATCCTGCTCGTGCTCGGCGGCCACGCCGTGCTAGGCGGCGAGATGCAGGCCGGTGACCTCGTGCAGTTCGTGCTGCTGCTGGGCTTCGTCCTCGGCCCGGTCGAGGGCCTCGGCGGTCTGTACAACGAGTGCCTCGTCGCGGGTGCTGCGGCCGAGCGGATCTTCCTGCTTCTCGACACCGACCCCGAGGTGCGGGACCGCCCCGACGCCATCGACCCCGGCCGCCTGCGCGGCGAGATCGAGTTCGACGCCGTGTCGTTCTCCTACGACCCGGAGGGCAAGGACGGGCGACAGCTGGAGAACGTGACCTTCCGCGTCGAACCGGGCACGACCATCGCGCTGGTAGGCCACACGGGCGCCGGCAAGACGTCCGTCATCAACCTCCTCGCGCGTTTCTACGAAGCGCAGGAAGGCGAAGTGCGTCTCGACGGAATCGATGTGCGCAAGCTCACCCTCGACGCGCTGCATCGCCAGACGGGAATCGTGCTCCAGAGCAACTTCCTGTTCGCGGGCAGCGTGCTGGAGAACCTGCGCTTCGTGCACCCGGGGCTGACGGACGCCGAGGCGATTGCCGGTTTCGACGAGCTCGGCGTGCGCGAGGTCCTTGATGGCCTGACCGACGGCATCCATACGGACGTAGGTGAGCGCGGTGCGAACCTCTCGGAGGGTGAGCGGCAGATCGTGTGCTTCGTACGTGCCCTGCTGGCCGATCCGGCGTTCCTGATCCTCGACGAGGCGACGAGCGCAGTCGATACGCGCACCGAGGCGCTGATCCTCCGGGCCCTGCGGCGGCTGGCGGCGCACCAGACCACGGTGGTGATCGCCCACCGGCTGTCCACCATCAAGCACGCGGACAAGATCCTCGTGCTGGAGCACGGCCGGGTCGTCGAGGAAGGCACGCACGACTCGCTCCTGGCGAAGGGTGGCGTCTACACCCGGCTGTATTCGGAGTACGAGGGGTAGCGACACCCCTCGCACTTCGGGCACTATTGAGCCGGAGGTGCTCATGCGGTGGTGTGTCGTTCTCGTTCTGGCGTTGTGTGCGACGGTCTACGGCGAGGAGAAGACCGCCGCGCCGGAGATGGTCTGGGAGAAGCTCGCCACCGACTACCGGTTCACGGAAGGACCGACGGTCGACAAGGACGGGAACGTCTACTTCAACGACATTCCAAACGAAGAGATCCTCTTCCACGACTGCAAGACCGGCGAGACGAAGCGGTTCCGCGACGGCTCGGGTGGGGCGAACGGGATGATGTTCGACCCCAAGGGGCGTCTCATCGCATGCCTCGGCCGCGGCCGCCGCGTCGTGCACATGGAGAAGGACAAGATGACGGTCCTCGCCATTCGTTACGGCGACAACAAGCTCAACAGCCCCAACGATGTGACGATCGACAAGGACGGCGGTCTCTATTTCACGGACCCGCGCTACGGGAAGCAGGAAGGACGCGAGCTCGACTTCGAAGGCGTCTTCTACGTGCCGCCGGGCAGCAAACAGCTCAAGCGCATCTGCACGGCTGTGGTCAAGCCCAACGGCATTCACCTGGCCAAGGACGAGAAGGTCCTCTACGTCGCCGACAGCCGCCGCAAGCTCATCATGGCGTACGACGTGACGTCACCGGGCGTCGTGGCCAATCCGCGCGTCTTCGCGAACCTGGATCTCAAATCGCGCGGGGGCCCGGACGGCATGACGCTGGACGCCGAGGGCAACCTCTACGTTGCCGGTCAGGGGCGCATCTGGGTGTTCGACAAGGCGGGCAAGCAGCTGCGCACGCACGAGGTGCCCGAGAAGCCCACGAACTGCGTCTTCGCGGGCCCGAAGCGCGACACGCTCTACGTCACGGCGCGCACGTCCTTTTACCGCTACGTGCCCAAGGACCAGGTCCGTCCCAAGAAGAGCGAAGAAGACGAGGGCGAGTAGGCCCTCAGTAGAGGACGTCGAAGTCGCCGTTGCGACCGGTCGGATCTTCGGCTTCCGTGGCCACGTTCCCGACCTGGGCACCGGGCGGTCCTTCGGCGGCCCACGCGAGCAGCGCGTCGACCTTGTCCGCCGTTCCTTCGGCGACGAACTCGACGCGTCCATCGTCGAGGTTTCGCACCCAGCCGGAGAGTCCGAGGGACTGCGCGGTCTGCTGGGCGGACTTGCGATACCAGACACCCTGGACGCGACCCGAGACAAAGCAGTGCACGCGTTTGGAGTCCTGGTTGGGCATCGCGGCGAAGCCTACCGGAGTCCTCCCCCAGTTGAGTGCTGGGTACTGGGTGCCGGGTGTAGGGAACGGGAACGAGACGGGGCGCTGGGTACTGGGCGCTGAGAACGGGAACGGGTTCGGGTGCTGGGGAATGCGTGCTGGGTGCCTCTCCCCACCACACAGTACCCAGCACTCGTTCCCGAACCCGATCCCGTTCCCAGTCCCCACAACCCAGAGCGAAAAAAGCGCGCTGGGCAGAGCCCAGCGCGCTTGAAGGTCGTCCGCCTCCCAGCGGGAGGCGCGTTCGATCGAGGACTCCCCCGGAAAGAGGACCTAGTCCGGAGACTTGGCCTTCTCGAGCTTCTTCAAGGCATTCTTGACGCAGCCCGGGCAACCGGCCTTCTTTCCATCGACGTAGCCCACGTTGCAGGCTTTGCACCAGACGGGCTCACCTGCCTTGCCCTTCGCGCAAACGCACGCGACCTCCGAGGACTCCCCGTCGGCCTTCTCGGCCTTGCACGGGCAGTCCTTGTTCTTGCAGTTGGCGCAATCCCCTGTGCACTCGGTCTTGCCTTCCGCCTCTGCAACGAAGGCATCGGCGGCTGCACCGCCCGGAATCGACTCAGCCTCCATCGTGTCGGCGAGGAGCGAGCCACCCTTCTCGTCGCCCTTCTTGGCGCACTTGCTGCATGCCTCGCCGCCGTTGGCGGCATCCACGCAACCCTTGCAGTCAGTCTTGGCTCCCTTGACGTATCCGACGCTGCACTTCTCACACCAACCCGCGACCGCGGTCTTGTCCTTGCCTCACGTGCAAGCAGCCTCGGCCGACTTGGTGCTGTCGCCGCAGCCGGCGAGCCACACGGTCCCGCCTCCGAGGGCGAGCACGCAGAGAAGGAGGATCGAGAATCGAGTCGTGCGCATGACGTCTCCAGAGGGTTGGCGCCGCCGATTCACCGGCTGTGCCGGCGAGAGCGCAATGATACACCCCTGAGACCGGAGCCGGGCAAACGCGGTGCGCGCCCGGAGCCTTACGACGCCTTACGATTCCCAGCGGCCGTTGGGCGGCAACGTGGGGATCAGCTTCCCGCCGCGCGGGACCTCCGGCATGCCCACGATCTCGGGCCCGGCCTCCGGCTCTGGAGCCGGCGCCGGCGCGGCCGCGGCTGCGGCGACGGGCGCAGGGGAAGGCGCGGGCACAGACGCCGGGGCGGCGGGCTGCGGCGAGGACGAGAGGACGTCAGGCGCCGGGGACGGCACGCGGTCCGCGGGGGGATCGAACCGCTCGGGGTAGCCGTCGACCGACCGGATCAGGGGCATACCCGCCGTCTCGAGACGCGGGCGGCGGCGTGCCGATGCAACGCGTACGACGACCACCAGGAGAATCAGGAGGCCCAGCGCAACCCCGCCGTAGGTGAGCGCGCTGTGCAGCACGGCGGCATTGCTCTCGACGCGCAGCGATCCGAGCAGGTATTGCCACGTCGCGTCCGTACTCGACGCCATGTCGTCCATGTTCATCAAGACGACGACGACCAGGAAGTCGCCGGCAGGCAACGTCAGTGTGCGCGTGGACGGCTGACCCGGTGCCGGGGACGGCATCGAGGTCTCCAACGCTTCCAGGCGCCCAACGGGGACGTTGCGTACGTTGAGTGTGCCCGCCATGACGAGCGCATCGAACTGCTCCGGCGTCACCTTCATCTGCCGGCACACGTAGTTCATGAGGTCCGGGACGCTGTGCATCTCGTGACCCTCGGCCAACGCGATGCGGCTGACCACGATGACGCTGTCGGGACGCCCCTTGGCCCCGGCGTAGAAGAAGTGCACCTCCGGGGTGCCTTTGACGGACGCACCGCCCGCCTGCTTGATCGCTTGTGTGGATCAGGTCCCACACTCGCTGGCCGGCAGGCGTGTGAACCCGCCGGGGACGGACAGGGAGAATCCGTCGCCTTGGATGGTCTCGTCGGCCTCGGCTGCCCCAGCCATGGCCACGATCAGAAACAGGGTTGTGAGGCCCCGCGCGAAGGGTCGGGTCACCGGATAGCCTCCTGGTGGCGCTGCTGCACCCGTGCCGCTACGGGGACAGGCCCATCTATTCGGCCTGCGGGGGAGGCCGGCTGGAGTGGTCAGGCCCCCGACTGGATCCGATTGAGACAGTCGGCGCGCACTGCATGCGCCGTGCCGCGGCCTACCCGTCCTGAAACAGGTCGTTGGGCCGCTTCTTGTTGTCGCGCCACATCGTGATCCACTCGTCCGGATCGCGGATCTTCTGGCCTGTCAGCCGATTCAGGGCGTTGATGAGCGGCGGCGCGAGCGCATTCCAGCGGTTCTGGGTCTCTACGCCGACCTGCTGGCCGCGCGGCGGCATGAATCGCATGACGAGCTTGATCAGCTCCTCGAGCACGGTCGTACGCTTCTTCGACGTTCCGAAGTGACCGAGGGCATCGATCGCCGCAATCCCGGACGGACGGTGCTTCGCCTTCTCCGCCAGGACGAACAGCTGCTTGAGGGCCGCATCGGGCGCAAGCTGTGCGACGGCATGCAAGACGTCGATCTTGAGGTCGGGAACGTCCTCTTCCTTGGGGCTGGGCACGAGCTTCTTGAGCTGCTTGAACGCACCCTTGGAGTCGTTCAGCTCGGAGATCGCCTTCACGATCGCCTTGTGCGCGCTCTTCATCTTCTTGGACTTGAGCACGGCGCCGAGCTCCTTCTGCAGCTTGCCGCGCAGGCTCTTGTCCTGGAGCTCGTTGTGGAGCGCGACGGTGTTCTTGAGCTCGCCCTGGAAGCCGATTCCGTCACTTGCCTTGCGCAAGGCCGCTAGGTCGGCGAGCAGGGCCTTGGTCTTCTCGGCGTCCGCTTGCGCCGCGGGTGCGGCTAGCAGAAGGGTGGCGAGGGCGATCAGGAGCAGCTTGGGACCGGGTCTCCGGCGGCACTGGGTGGCTGTCAGCCTATCCGCACCGAGCCCTGTCGTAGAATGGGATGCAGGGCGCATGCGGACCGGGAGGAAACGCGATGAAACACGGCCGCCGGCTCCTGTGCGGACTCATCCTCGGCCTCGTCCTGCCAATGCCCGGGGCGCGCGGCGGCGAGCTGGCCGAACCGGCGTGGCGCGAGGCCCGCAAGGAGGCCAAGAGCCTCATGAAGACGCCGGGCTACCGCTTCCGCAAGGAGGAGTACGTCGCGCAGGTAAGTCGCGACAACAGCCGCCGGGCTGCCGAGCTGCTCGTGCAGTGGTACGTGCGATCGGGCAAGTACCAGAGCGGCAAGCTGCAGAAGGAGCTCGACAAGGCACAGAAGGCCTACGACAAGGCCTACGAACGGCGCGAGCGCGACAAGGACAAGTTCAAGAAGTGCAGGGAGGCCCTCGAGAAGGCGATCAAGCACCGCGAGGCAGAGACCTTCACGCAGTTCCACATCGGCCAGGGCCTCGCTGCCATCAGCAACATCGAAGCAATCCGCTACCTGATCGATGCCGGGTTGCCGGCGCTCCAGAAACAGAAAGGCACAGACGCGCTCCAGGTCATCGTTGCGCGTAGCGTCCTGCGCCAGTCGAAGGATCTCGTCAAGGACACGGCCCTGGCCCTTGCCAAGGACGGCACGCGTCCGAAGCTGCAGATCCTGGGTGTCAACTGGATCGGCATGAATCAATATCGCGAGGGTTGGGACGCGCTGCTCACGGCGCTGGCCAAGCCGCCGGTCGCGGTACAGCGTGCCGCCGTCTTCGCCTTGAAGACCCTGGACGATCGCAAGGCCGTCAAGCCGCTCATCGACGCGATGCAGGGCGCGAGCGGCTTGCTCAACGACGAGATCGATCATCTGCTGCACCACTTCACGGGCAAGTCCTTCGAGGGCTCGGCCAGCGTGTGGAAGAGGTGGTGGGGCCAGGAGGGCGAAGCCTGGCTTGCCAAGCCGCCCCCGCCGCGCAAGCCGAAGACGAAGTTGAAGAAGGAGCAGAAGAAGGGCGCCACAATGGTGCGCTTCTACGGCATCCCCACGCCGTCGCACCACGTGGTGTTCGTCGTAGACCGTTCCCATTCGATGTCGGAGCCGGCCAGCGCCAAGAGCAAGGCGAAGAAGGCCGAGCAGCCCAAGGGGCCGGTGACGGGCGGAGAGAAGGGCAAGACGCAGGGCGGTGAGGTCATTGCCGGCGACACGAAGATGGAGGTTGCCAAGAACCAGCTCGCCAAGTCCATCGACGAGCTCGACAGCGATGTGCGCTTCGCGGTGCTCTTCTACAGCAACGACGTGAAGGTCTGGCAGGAGCCGCCCGAGCTCATGCCGTCTTCGCCGCAGAACAAGCAGAAGGCCAAGGAGTGGGTCAAGACCATCCAGCCCGTCGGTCCGACGCTCACGTTCGGCGCGCTGATGAAGGCACTCGAGTACGCCGACACGATCGGCGAGCGCAAGAAGAAGGGACCGTTGGCAACGGGCGCGGACACCATTTTCCTCCTCAGCGACGGCTCCCCCACGACGGCCGACGCGCGGGTCCTGGAGGGCGAGGAGCTCGAGCATGCCTTCCAGGCGTTCATGCAGGAGAACGAACTCTACCACTGCGTCGTGCACACGATCGGCATTGGACCCGGCCACAACAGTAGAGTCCTCAAGCGGATCGCGCGAGAGACTGGCGGCACGTACAAGGCCGTAGGGAAAGAGTAGGCAAGCCGCTGCGGTTGCCGCATCCCCGGCTCCACCTCAGAATGCTGCCATGCGCTTGTTGTTGATCGAGGACTCCCCGCGGCTGCGCGAGTCGCTCGCCGAGGGTCTCGGCCGGATGGGGTACGCCGTTGACGTCGTGGACGAAGGGCCGCGCGGGTTGTCGTATGCGCGGCTGAACCCGTACGACGTCATCATCCTCGACCTGATGCTCCCGGGCATGGACGGCATCACCTTGCTTCGCACGCTGCGCGCGCAGAGCTGCGACACCCACGTGCTCATCCTGACCGCCAAGGACCGCGTCGAAGACCGCGTGCTTGGCCTGCGGGCCGGCGCCGACGACTACCTCGTCAAGCCGTTCGACTTCGATGAGCTGGTGGCGCGCATCCAGGCGCTCGTGCGGCGCCGCTACGGGCAGAAGAACCCGCTCATCGAGCTCGGCTGCCTGACACTCGACGGGACCGCGGGCACCGTGCGCCGGGGCGAAGACACGGTGGCGCTCACGCCGCGTGAGTACAGCCTTCTCGAGTTCCTCGGTCTTCGCCGCGGCGAGGTCGTCTCCCGCATCGAGATCGAGGACGCGATCTACAACGAGCGCTCGCTCCCCAGCGGAAACGCGGTGGACTCCGCCGTGTGCCGGCTGCGCACGAAGCTGGAGCAGTTCGATGACGGGCCGCGCATCGAGACCCGCCGGGGCAAGGGCTACGTGCTGGTGGCCGACTCCGCATGAGGTCGCTACGCCGCCATCTGCTCCTGTTCGTGACCCTGGGCACGGTCACCCTGCTCGCGCTCGGCGGCGTGATCCTCTTCTTCTCCGTGCGCAGCTCGGTGCGGGAGGGATTCGACGAAGGCCTGCAGGGCCGCGCCCAGGCGCTGGCAGCGCACCTTCGCCTCGAGGTCCTGCCCGCATACCGGCATCGGATGGCGACCCTCGGTGCTGCGGTTCACGGCGGCGAGCGCACAGGCGACGAAGCGGCGCGCCAGGCACTAGTCGCGCTGGCAAGCGAGGCATTGCGCGTGCGCTTCCAGCTCGACACGGATGCATATCCTGAGTACAGCGCGCCGGACGGCTCCGCCTCCTTCCAGATCTGGACGTCCGACGGGAGAGAGCTCGCGCGCAGCGGTTCGCTGGCGGAGCTGAGCCTCCCGCGATTGGCCGAGGCCGACGCGCCGGTTCGCTTCCGGGACGTGACGCTGCCGGGCGGAGGCGCCGGGCGCGCGATCGCGCTCGACGTCGCACACGTTCCGTTCGCAGACGAAGCCTGGAACGAGGCCTGGGCACGCATTCGTGGCGGGACGCCGATCGCCGCATCGAGCGCGGTCGTCGTCGTCGCGCGCGACCGCCGGGACGTGGACGACCTGATGGCCGCTCTGCTCGCCGGCCTGTTGTTCTCCGGCCTTGTTCTCGCTGCCGGAGCGGGCGCGCTCGCCTACCTCGCGTCGGGCCGCGCGCTGCGACCGCTCACCGCGCTCCGTCGTCAGGTGGAGAGCCTGCATGCCGAGGCACTCCACGAGCGCATTCGGCTCGATAATCTCCCCTCGGAGCTCACGCCTGCGGTCGCGGCGCTGAACGACGCGCTCGACCGGCTGGAGCGCAGCTTCACGCGGGAACGGGAGCTCGCTTCCCGCCTGGCCCACGAGCTCCGAACACCGATCGCGGAGCTCCGCGCGATCACCGATGTCGCGAGACGCTGGCCGGACGATCCGCAGCTCCAGGCCCGCGCCGTGGACCAGGGACACGAGATCGCCGCACACATGACGCGTGTGGTGTCCGTCCTGCTCCGGCTTGCGCGCGCGGAGTCCGGCGAGATCCCGCTCGAGTCCGCGCACTTGCAGCTACGCACGGCGCTGCAGGCGTCGTGGCTTCGCCTCGAGGCCCTCGCGAGCAGCCGGGAGCACACGTTGGAGGTACGCATCGACGACGCGGTGCACGTGGACGCAGACCCCGAGGTGCTCGACGCGGTGCTGGGCAACGTGTTGCAGAACGCCGCAGAGCATGCGCCGCGCGGCAGCGTCATCGAGGCTTCGGTCGCGCGCGACAACGGGACGATCCAGCTCGTCGTGTCGAATCCGCTCGGTACGTCGGAAGGCGATGCGCCGGATCCCGAGGGCCTGGGCCTCCCGTTGGTCCGTGCGCTCACACGCGCCGCAGGCATCGGCTTCCGGATCGCAACGCGGGACGGCCGCTTCCACGCGTCGATCGACCTGCCGCGCGCTTCGTAATCTCGTCGCAATGTCTCAGCGCGACGCCGATGCGCGTCGCCGCGGTACGCAGAAGGCGAAAAACTGGGCTCGCGTGTTTATGCCCCCTGCGTGGCTCGATGGGCTCGCCACGAAACGCAAGCGCAGGCCTTCTCCCCGACAGAGCGATGACACACAGCGTGAACCGTCCTGCGTTCGTGGCGTTGGAGGCGCATCAAAAGCGCGCCCGGTATGGGAGCAGGAGGCAAAACGATGAAGAGCAGGACGCTCGCGTACACACTCTGCCTGGTGGGAGCACTCTGGCTCGGCGTACCCGAGCGCGCGGTAGCCGACGAAGCGGACGATCCCAAGCCCGTGCCGGACACCGGTGCGGACGAGCAGCCCAAGCCCACGCCGGACACGCCGCCCACGGCTGACGCACCGCCCCCGACCGACGCGCGTCCGCTCGTGCCGCCGGGGTTCACCAACCCCCAGCCGGTCCAGACGTTGCCGCAGGTCGATATCCGGGCTCCGCGGATCTACAACGCGCCGGGCAGCAGCGCCGATCCGTTCAGCGTCACCGCACTGCGCCGGCGCACCCGTGCCTTCGATGTCCCGGCCTCCGTGACCATCCTGGAGGGCAGGAACCTCACCGGGCGCCGGATGATCCGATCCACGCCTGACTCGTTCCTCAACGTGCCCGGCGTGCTCGTCCAGAAGACCGCGCCGCTCCAGTCGTCGCCGTTCATCCGCGGCTTCACGTCCTACAACAACCTGTTCCTCATCGACGGCATCCGGCTGAACAACTCCGCCTTCCGCGCCGGGCCGAACCAGTACTGGAGCACGGTCGACGGCTACACGATCGAGTCCCTCGAGCTGGCGCGCGGCCCGCACTCCGTACTCTACGGCAGTGACGCCGTCGGTGGCACCGTGAACGCCATCCCGTGGCGTCGCCGGTCCTTCAACCCGGGGACGCACGTCGGCGGCGGCATGCGACTACGCGCTGCGTCGGGTGAGCAGGCGATCGCCTCGCGCGTGCTGACCCAAGGCAACATCAACAACTTCGGCTGGTACGGCGGTGCGACGTTCCGCGAGTACGGCAACATCATCAGCGGGGCCGGCGAACTGCCGAACACGGGCGGGATCACGGAGCGCGACGCCGACTTTCGTGTCGATCACCACATCAATCGGTCGTGGACGCTCACAGCAGCCTTCCAGCACGTGCGCCAGTTCGATGCACCTCGCACCGAGCGCACCATCTTCTCGGTGCCGTTCGAAGGCACGGCCGTGGGCAACGAGCTGCGCCGTGACTTCAACCAGGAGCGCGACCTCGTCTACGCGCGCGCGAGCTACAACTCGTGCAACAAGTGCTCGGCAGTCACCAAGGGCTTCCTCACCGTCAGCTGGCATCGCCAGAAGGAGCGGCGCGACCGCTTGCGCACGATGGTCCGAGAGGACATCAACGGTTTCGTAGTGCACCAGCTCGGCGTCCAGGCGCAGCTCGAGAGCCCGACGCCCATCGGCTACCTCACCTACGGCGTCGACTACTACAACGACGACATCGACACCTTCCAGCACAACTGGGTCGGCGGCGCCCCCACCGGCTCCAACATTCAGGGCCCGTTGGGCGACAACGGCAGCTACCACCTCTTCGGCGCGTACGTGCAGGATCAGCTCGACTACGGTCCGTGGGACATTGTGGCCGGCGTGCGCTTCACCTTCGCCGCCGCGCACGCGGGGCGTGTCGACAACCCGGCCGTCCCGGGCAGCGATCCGACCACGCCGGGCAACGTGATCTCCGTCACACGCGACTTCACCAACGTGGTCGGCAGCCTGCGCGTACTGCGACACATCAACAAGTGCTGGAACGTGTACGGCGCCGTCTCTCAGTCCTTCCGCGCGCCGTCGTTGCACGACCTGACCTCGCTGGACAGCACCAGCGTCGTGGAGTCGCCGTCTCCCAACCTCGACGCGGAGAAGTTCGTGACGGGCGAGGTCGGCGTCAAGACGGAGTCGAGGAACTTCTTCGGTGAGGCTGCGGTGTGGCTGACGCGCCTGGACGACGTCATCATCCGCTCCCCCACGGGCGCCCTGATCATGGGCACGCCCGAGGTCCGCAAGGACAACATCGGCGACGGGTGGGCGTGGGGCTTCGAAGTCGAGGCCGCGAAACGCTTCCAGCGCTGCTGGATCGCCTACGCCAACGTGAGTTGGATGGACTCCGACGTGAAGGAGTTCGATGCCGCCAGTGGGACGCTCGTGGACTCGGTGCTCACGCGCATGCTGCCGGCCAACGCCATGGCCGGCCTGCGCTACGAGCCGCCGTGGAGCCGGGTCTGGGCGGAGACCGACGTCCGGTGGTTCGGTCGCGCAGATCGCCTCTCGCTGCGCGACCAGGCGGACAGCCGCCGCATCCCGCCGGGCGGTACCCCGATGTGGGCCACGTGGAACCTCCGCGCCGGTGTCAACCTGACGCCGAAGCAGCGCATCTCCGCGGCGCTCGAGAACATCACGGACACGAACTACCGGATCCACGGCTCGGGCCAGAACGAGGTCGGAAGGCAGCTGGTCTTCGCCTACGAGGCGGACATCTAGGCGCCTACTCGATGCCGTAGTCCTTCATCTTCTCCCAGAGGTTCTTCCGGGAGATGCCGAGCACCTTGGCCGCGTTGGCGCGATGCCCTTCCGTGGCCTTGAGGACGCGACGGATGTGATTCGCCTCGGACTCGCGCACGACCTCGCGCAGCGTGACCAGCGGCCCGCCGTCCTCGCCCCCACCGGCGCGCTTGCGCTTGCGGAGCGCGCCCTCGAGCAGGAGGTCGCGCGTGAGCACACGGTCGTCCCCCACCAGCGCCACGGCACGCTCGATCGCGTTCTCGAGCTCACGCACGTTGCCGGGCCAGCGATACGCGCAGAGCTCTGCCATCACCTCCGCGGGCACGGTGTACTCCACATCGCCTTCGCGCTTGAGGAAGTGGTCGACGAGCAACGAGATGTCCTCGACCCGATCGCGCAGCGGCGGCAGGTCGATCGGTACGACGTTGAGCCGGTAGTAGAGGTCCTCGCGAAATTCGCCGTCCTCGACGAGCTCGGCAAGGTCGACCTTCGTCGCGGCGATGATGCGCACGTCGACCTGGATCGGCTCCTGGCTGCCGAGCGGCTCGACTTCCCCTTCCTGGATGACACGCAGCAGCTTGACCTGTGTCTCGAGGGGCATGTCGTCGATGTCATCGAGGAACAGCGTGCCGCCGTCGGCCCTCTCGAAGCGACCCGCCTTGCGATCCTTGGCATCGGTGAACGCGCCACGCTCGTGGCCGAAGATCTCGTCCTCGAGCAGGGTGCTCGGAATCGCGGCACACGCGAGCGGGATGAAGGGGCCCCCGTCGCGGAGCGACGTGTCGTGGATCGCTCGCGCAACGCGCTCCTTGCCGGTGCCGGACTCGCCCGTGATCAACACACGGGCATCGCGGTCGGCGATCGTGCGGATGCGGTCGAGTACACGCGACATGGCCGGGCCGCGTCCGATGAGCTGTTCGAGCCCCTTCTCGCGGCCCAGTGCCTCGCGCAGCTCCTCGTTCTCCGTGCGGAGCCGGCGGAACTCGGCGATCTTGCGGAGCTTCTCGAGAATCTCGTCGTTGTTGAACGGCTTGAGCACGTAGTCGAATGCGCCCTTGCGCATGGCGTCCACGGCCGAGTCGATCGTGCCGTAGCCCGTGATGATGATGACTTCCGTGGGGTCGCCGCTGGACTTCACGATCTCCAGCAACTCCATGCCGCTCATGCCCGGCATGTTGAGGTCGGTCACGACGACATCGAAGGTGCCGGCCTCGTACGCGGTCCTGGCTTCGAGCCCGTCGCCGGCGCTCTCGACCGTGAAGCCCGCCCGGCGCAGGTCGTCGGCCAGGGTGATGGCGATCGCGCGCTCGTCGTCTGCCAGCAGGACCCGCAAAGCGGCACTCCCCTCGATTCGTCCCGGGCCCCTACCGCCCCGGTTTGAGGCGGGATTGTAGGCCGATACCCGGCAAAGTCCGTGGTTCCGACGATGATGACCCGTCCAAGTCCCATGTCTGAACCTGATTCCGCCCCCTCTTCCGCCGACGCGCGTCGCGCGAGCGTCCTCCTCGTGATGCCCGCGGGCCCCGGACGGCGCGCCGCCGCCGAGGCACTGCGCGGTGCGGGGTACCGGGTCCGGGCTGCGCGCGAGCCCTATGAGGGGACCGCGCGCTTCGTCGAACGACCCGCGCAGCTCGTCGTCCTCTCGATGGAGCGCTTCCGGTCGCGCGACACGGCGTTCATCACGGCGGTCAAGAAGCGCGCACCCGCTACGCGCATCCTGTTGCTCGTCCCCGAGGGCCGGCGTGCTGCCGCGCTCACGGCACTGAAGGCGGGTGCGGACGCGTATGCGGCGCAGCCCTTCTATCCCGAGGAGCTGCTTGCTCTCGCGTCGTCGCTGCTGGCGCGCGAGCAGCACGAGGAAGCCGAGACCGTTGCAGCGCGATCGGTCGGCCGCCTGGCCGCGGAGATCGCGCACGCCGTGAACAACCCGCTGCAGATCCTGGCGCTGCTCGGCGAGTCCACGGAGGTGCCCGAGAAGGTCCGCACCGGCCTCTCCGACGAGATCCACCGCATCCAGCGCGTGGTGAAGATCGTCGGTCGCTACGGACTGCTCCGAAAGCCCCAGCGCGCGCCGGAATCCCTCGGGCACATGCTGCGGGAGAGCCTGGCAAGTGCGACGGAGGGCGGTCTCGTCACGCACGAGGGAGCGGCGGTCGAAGACGGCCCGCCCGTCGAGGTCGACACGAGCCAGGCGCGCGTCGCCTTCGACAGCCTGCTGAGCTTCCTCGCCGCGCGTGCCCCCGCCATGCCGGTCGCTGTCTCAGCCCGCGTCCGGGCGCTGCCCGCGACCCGCGCCACGGCGGTCGAGGCGGCCGTACGCGGCCGCGGAGTCGACCTCGACGCCGAGGCGCTTGCGGCGCTCGAAGAGAGCGTGCTCCTGACCCAGGACGAGACCCGCGAGGTCTACCCCGGTCTGGCGCTCCCGGCGGCCATCGCGCGCAACCACGGCGGCGCCTTCATTGCGCGGGCCTCGGCCGCCGGCGCCATCCTGGGCCTGCGCTTCCCCCTCCAGGCCTGATCACCCCGATCTTCTCGGCCACGGCAACGGCCACGTGAGGCGCGTGCCTGCCGCCGGCGACGACCACGCGTGGGCGGTCTGAAACCCGGCCGAGACGGAAGATCCCGCCCGGCAGAGCCGATCTTCCGGACTATGCGGCCTCTTCTCCCCGAGTGGACCCTGACCGGCAGGCCCGAGGCGCCAACCGCCGCGGCGCGGCAGGCCCCCGAGGCGCCCACGGCGTCGGTCTTCGTCGTGGACGACGAGCCCCAGATCCGGGAGCTGCTGGCCACGGCGCTGCGGCGCGAGCGCTACGACGTCGAGATCTTCGACGACGCCCGCGAGGCACTCGAGCGGATGAAGCGCGACCCCGTGGACATCCTCATCACGGATCTCCGGATGCCCGTGATGAACGGTCTCGAGCTCATCAAGGCCGCGAAGAGCGTTCGCCCCACCGTGGGGAGCATCCTCATCACCGCGTTCGCTTCCACGGAGACGGCGGTGCAGGCCCTGCGCTTCGGCGCGGACGACTACATCACCAAGCCCTTCGGGCTCGACGACCTGCGCAAGGTCGTGAATCGCGTGCTGAACCGCGGCCGCATGCAGCGCGACGAGCAGGCCGCCGTGCGCCGCGTGCGTACAGAAGCGGACACCCTGCGCAAGCGCACGCGCCAGGTCGACGAAGAGCTGCGCCAGGTCCGCGCGGACCTGAACCTCTCCCGCCGCGAACTCGAGTCGCGCGTGCGCGACCTCGAGTTCATTCGCGAGCTCACCGGTCTGCTCGCGCGAGAAGACGACGTCCACCGCATGCTGCACACGACGGCCCGCATCCTGGGCACGCGCTTCGACGCGCACGTCGTGCGCATCGAGCTGGATCTCGGCGACGGTGTCCACACCGCCGAGGTGCAGCAGAGCGAGACGCCGATGCCCGTGCTCAAGGCCATGGGGCCGGCGCTGCTCAACCGTGCGCGCATGCTGCCCGAGGGCGCGGTGCGCGACGTCGTGCTCGGCTACGGCCAGCCCCTCGAGGCGCTCGCCGTGACCGTGCGCCTTTCCGAGCAGCCGGTTGGCGGCCTGACGATGTTGCGTCGCGCGCCCACCGAGGTCGACGACGACGAAGGCGACGCGTTCCTGCTCTCGCTCGTCCCGCAGGCGATGAGCGTCGCGCTCGAGGGCCAGGTGAACCGGCGCGCCGCGGAGCGCAATGCGCTGCGTGTTGCCGAGAGCATCATCGAGGCGCTCGAGAACCGGGGCAGTCTGTTCTACGGCCACTCGCGTCGCGTCGCCCGGCTGGCAGGCGCGATCGCAGAGGAGATCGGTCTCTCGCCGCGGCTCAAGCAGGTGATCGAGATGGCCGCCAGGCTCCACGACGTGGGCGAGGTCGGCATCCCGGACAACGTGCTCCTGCGGGAGGGTCCGCTGAGCGAGCCCGAAGTGTCCGTGATCCGGCTCCACCCAGTCATCGGCTCCCAGATCCTGGCGCCGTTCGGCGAGGCGGCGGCATTCGTCCGCCACCACCACGAGCGGCCCGACGGGCGTGGCTATCCCGACCGCCTGCGCGAAGGCCAGATCCCGATCGGCGCGGGCGTCATCGGCGTGGCCGAGGCCTATGACGCCATGATCAGCTCGCGGCCGTATCGCCACTCGCTCACGCGCCGCGAGGCGCTGGCCGAGATTCGCGCGAACACCGGCACGCAGTTCCACGTCGAGGCCGCCGAGGCGCTGCTGGCGCTGGATCCGGAGAAGCTCTGATGCGGATCCCCGACGCCGGGCGACCGGACGGCGGGCGCGCGGACGACTGGGACAGCGGCGGCGGACAGATCTGGCTGGCCGTCGGCGACCCCGCCGCGCGAGCGCTCGAGCACGGCGGACGCGACGCGCCGGAAGCCAACGCGGGGACCGCCATCCTGCGCGTAGCCGACGTACACAGTGCGCTCGCGGCGCTGGCGGAGACCGTCGTCGACGGATGCCTGGTGAGCGCGGGCCTGCTCGACACGCGGCCGCGGGCGGCGCTGCGCAGCCTGCGCGAGCGCTTGCGCGCGGCGCCACTGTGGGTCGTACCCGGCGAAGGCACCCGGGCCGCACGTGCTGCGGCCGAGGACGTCGGCGTGGCGATGTGGGATCTGGGGACAGCAGAGCCTGACCGCGCAGAGCCCGTCCACGAGCCGGACGTGACAGCGGTCGAGGAGGACGATGCGCCCCTGCCGCGCGCCGATGCGGCGCCGCCGCCCGCCGACGCGGTCGATCCCGGGAAGTTCGCCGAAGGCTGCCTCGAGCGCATCGGCCGGATGGGGTCGCTCGTGCGCTTCATCCTCCGCACGCTGACCGAAGCAAGCAACGCCGGACGCATCAGCCTGATGTTGCGCGACGCAGAACGCGAGACGCTACGCTTGCGTGCAGGCCGCGGCATCAACGAGGCACTCCTCGGCAAGGTCAGCTGCAGCGTCGGCGTCGGCATCGCGGGACGCGTTGCCGCGCTCGGCCGTCCGGTGAGCGGCCACGGCTCGACCGGCGGTCCGCGCGAGTACCGCGCATCCGGCTTCGTGGTGCTCCCCCTCGGTCCCGCCCGGCGCTGCGAAGGCGTCGTGAGCATCACGGGCCTCCCGCAGAACTCGCTGCCGAGTCCGAACGTGCTGAAGACGTGGGCGCGGCTCTGCCGTCGTGGCGGACTCGCGCTCGGCAGCACGCGTCAGCTCCAGCGCGCGCGCTCGCTGTCGACGCGGGATGGCCTGACCGGGCTTCCCAACCGGCGCGCATTCGAACGTGCCCTGCGTCGCGAGATCGAACGGGCACGCCGAACGAGCACGGGGCTCGTCGTCGCCCTGCTGGACGTCGATCACTTCAAGGCGTTCAACGATCGCTACGGCCACCAGGCCGGTGATCGCGTCCTGGGCGAGGTCGGGCGCCGCCTGCAGTCGGCGTTTCGAGAGACGGACCTCGTCGCGCGTTGGGGCGGCGAGGAGTTCGCCGCCCTGCTGCCCGGACTCACGGGGCGGGAGAGCGGCGAGGCCCGAACGGCTTTGGAGCGCGCCCGCCGCACCGTCGGCGGACGCCCCTTCCAGGTCGGTCCCGGCGTTGCGCCGCTGCGCGTGACCATCTCGGGCGGCCTGGCGGCCTTCCCCACGGCCGGCGACGACGGGGAGACCCTCGTTCGCGCGGCGGACGCGGCCCTCTATCGGGCGAAGGAGCGCGGCCGGGACCGGATCGAGGGCTAGCTGCCCGCCTGACCGGGGCCTAACGCGCCGCCCCCATTCGTCGGCCTCGGCCGCCTCCGCGTTGTCGAAATGTCGCGACAATTCACGTCGAGGCCCGCCATTGCCTCAAGGTCCGGCGCCTCGCAAGTCGAAAGGTCCGTGTTCGGGATTCTCACCACGGGACCTCCATGACGAGCAGGACGAACTCCGAAGCGCCCGCTGCGCAGGCGGCTGACAGCCGCTCGGGCTCTTCGTCCGCCCACGTCCTGGTCGTGGACGACAAGCAGATCGTCCGTCGCTTCCTCGCCGAGGTGCTCGACATGGCGGGTCATCGCGTCTCGCTTGCGGAGGCCGGTGATGAAGCCCTGCGCATCGCCGGCCAGGACGCGCCCGACGTGATCATCACCGACCTGCGCATGGAACCCATGAGCGGCGAGGAGTTGATCGAGCGCCTGCGCGCGATGTGCCCCAACGCGGTGCCCATCGTGCTGACGGGCTACGGCTCCGTGGAACGCACCGTGCGACTCATGCGGCTCGGCGCCTACGACGTGCTGACCAAGCCCTGTCGCGCCAGCGAGATCGTTGGCACCGTCGAACAGGCGATCGAGCAACACCATACCCTCGATGCGGGCGGCAACCCGCATCGGCAGCTCGCCGCGCGCAAGGACAAGCGCCAGCTCGTGCAGGAGAAGCTGGCGATGATCGGCAAGCTCGCCGCGGGGGTTGCGCACGAGCTCAACAATCCGCTGGACGCCACGCTCCGCTGCGTGCGGCTCAGCAAGGACCGCGTGCAGAACGACCCCGAGACGACCGAGTACCTCGACCTGGCGCACGCCGGACTCTTGCGGATGGCGGACATCGTCCAGACGCTCCTCAAGTTCTCGCGTGAGGCGGCCGTCGAACAGGCACCGCAGCGTCTCGACGAGCTCGTGCAGGAAGCCGTGACCGGCGTGCGGCTCGCCCTCGGCAGCGCGGCGCCCCACCTCAGCCAGGACATCCAGGCGGGTGTGGCCGGATTGCACATCCCGCGCGGCATGCATCAGGTGATCACGAACCTCCTGCGCAACGCGGCGGACGCCGGGGAGGGCCGGCGCGAGATCGCGATCCGCAGCCGCCTGGACGGCGAACGCATCGTGATCGACGTGCAGGACGACGGTCCGGGCATCCCGGACGACGTGCTGCCGCGCGTCTTCGAGCCGTTCTTCACGACCAAGGAGCCCGGTCAAGGCACCGGCCTTGGTCTGCCCATCTCCGCGCGCCTCGTCGAGAAGTTCGGCGGGAGCGTGTCGGTTGAATGCCCCGCCGGGGGCGGCACGCTCGTGAGCGTGTCGTTGCCGGCCAGCCGCTACGGCGCGGAGCACGCCGAGGAGGCCCTGTGAGCGCACGCATTCTCATCGTCGACGACGACCCGCTCGTCCCGCGCACGCTGCGCATCCTCCTGCGCAAGCACGGGCACGACGTAGACGCTGCCGAGAACGCCGATGAAGCATTCCGTCAGATGGAGTCCGAGAGCTACGACCTCGTCATCTCCGACATCAACATGCCCGGCATGGACGGGTTCGACGTCCTCAAGCGCGTCAAGGAGAGCTGGCCCGGGACCGAGGTGATCCTGGTCACGGGCTACGGGACGATCGAGAACGCCGTCCGCGGCATGAAGGAAGGCGCGTTCGACTACGTCACGAAGCCGGTTCTCGACGACGAGATGGTCATCGTCGTCGACCGGGCCCTCGAGAAGGGCCGCCTGAAGTCGGAGAACCGCGACCTGAAGGCGAAGCTGGCCAACGTGCAGGGCAGCACGGGCGAACCGGCACTGGGTCGCGACCCGGCCTTCGTGAAGATCTTCGAGACCGTCGAGGCCGTCGCTCCCACCCGCGCCACCGTGCTCGTCACCGGCGAGAGCGGGACGGGCAAGTCGATGGTGGCCCGCAAGATCCACGAAACGTCCGGCCGCAAAGACGAGCCGTTCGTCGAGATCAACTGCGGCGCGCTGCCCGAGAGCCTGCTCGAGAGCGAGCTGTTCGGGCATGCCAAGGGCGCGTTCACGGGCGCGACGTCGGACCGCGCAGGCCGCTTCCTGGCCGCCAACGGCGGCACGCTGTTCCTCGACGAGATCGGCACAGCCAGTCCCGCCCTGCAGGTCCGGCTGCTGCGCGTGATCCAGGAACGCACGTTCGAACCGGTCGGCAGTGAAGAGACCATCACCGTGGACGTCCGCCTCATCCTCGCGACCAACGAGGACCTCGCGAAGAAGGTCGAGGACGGGTCGTTCCGCCGCGATCTCTTCTATCGCATCAGCGTGGTGCCGGTGCACCTGCCCGCGCTCCGCGATCGCCTCGGCGATATCCCGCTGCTGGCGACGCACTTCCTGCGCCGCTTCAGCGAGGAGAACGGCAAGGCTGTCTCCCACATCGACGACAACGCGATGACGATCCTCCAGGCGCACAACTGGCCGGGGAACATCCGTGAGCTCGAGAACGTGGTCGAGCGCGGTGTGATCCTGGCGCAGGGCGACGCGTTGTCACCGCGCGACCTGCCGCCGGAGATGACCAGCTCTGCGGCGGCCCCGGCACCGGGTCAGACGCTGCCGCTCCGCAAGGCCCTCGAGATCCCGGAGCGCGAGATCATCGAACGGACGCTGCGCAGCCACGGCTGGAACCGCCAGGAGACGGCGGCCGCGTTGATGATCAACCGCACGACGCTCTTCAACAAGATGCGCAAGTACGGCCTGCTCGGGAAGCGCCAGCCCGAAGAGTCGAGTCGGTAACGACGCCAAGAGTGGATCGCCGGTTGGCGCGGAGGGGCACAAGGCCCCTCCCTACAGCCCAAGGGACGATCGCACGTGGGTTGCTGTAGGGGGGCACCTTGTGTGCCCCCGTGAGTCCCCCACAGACGGGCAGAATCAGAACAACAGCATCTGCGAGAACGGCTCGCGCACGGTCAGCTTGTCCGTGAACTCGAGCGCGGCTTCGCGGACCTCGTCGAGGAGGTCGCCGCCCAGACGGACAACGCGGCCACGGCCGCGGAGGTTGACGAGCGGCGGATGCCGGGCATCGGCCGCATCCTGCACGGTGATCTCGACCTCGACCTCACGGCCCTCCTCGAGAGCTTCGGTGGCGATGTAGCTCGCGCGCAGACCGCCGGCGCTGACATCGATCAGGTGCGCCTGGATGTTCGCCGGCGAGCCCGGCACCTCCAGCCGGACGCGGGCGACCACGGGGATCCTCCGATCCTTGCGGCGTTCCTGGGCATGGGCGCGGCGTGTTGCCATGGTCGAAGGCCGTTGCATGCCGTGTGCCCGTTCGCAGCCTCCCAGAAAATGGAGCTCCGGGGCCCGATCCGGCCGATGCACGTTCAGATTTCTCGACGCGTGCAGGATTCGCGGGGGCTGACCGCGACGAACGGGAGCTAGGCGCGCGCCGTGGAGAGGACGACCTCGATCACGCGCTCCTGTTCGCCGGCAGTCAGGCCGGGGAAGCAGGGCAGCGAGAGGACCGTCTCAGCCAGCGCGTCGGCGTTGGGACAGGCCGCCGGCTCGTAACGCGCGAAGCAGCTCTGTCGGTGGAGCGGCAACGGGTAGTAGACGCCGAAACCGATGTCGGCGGCGCGCAGCGCGTCGGCCACTTCGTCGCGGTTACCCAGGCGCACGGTGTAGAGGTGATAGGCAGACTCGCCGCCGTCCACGACCTGCTGCGGCCGCACGGCGGTGCCCTCGAATGCTTCGTCGTAGCGCGCGGCGGCGCCGCGGCGGCTGCGGGTCCATGCGTCCACGCACGGCAGCTTGAGACGCAGCACGGCCGCCTGGATCTCGTCCATGCGGCTGTTGGTTCCGACCGCCTCGTGATCGTAGAGCTTGCGCGTCTGGCCGTGGTCGCGAAGCGCCCGCACGGCGGCTGCCAGCACGCGATCGTTGGTCGTCACCACGCCCCCGTCGCCCGCGGCGGCGAGGTTCTTGGACGGATAGAACGAGAACGTACCCGCGTTGCCGAGCGAGCCGGTGCGACGTCCGCGCAACGTGGCATGGATCGACTGCGCCGCGTCCTCGAGGAGGAATACGTCCTCGGGCGCGGCAGGGTGTCCGTTGGTCTCCGGAGCTCCGACCGCAGCACGGATCGCATCGACATCCGCGGGGGCGCCGAACAGGTGGACAGGAATGACGGCCGCCGTCCGGTCGGTCACCAACGAGGCGACCGTCTCCGGGCAGAGGTTGTGCGTCTCGGAATCCACGTCGGCGAAGACCGGATGGCCGCCGGCGTTCACGACGGCGCCGGCCGTCGCGACGAACGTGAAGGTCGGCAGGATCACCTCGCGCCGGTCGGCGGGGCGGGCGTTGAACACGGCGCGAAGCACGAGGTAGAGCGCGTCGGTACACGAGTCGACGGCAACCGCGTGCTGCGTGCCCGTGTAGGCCGCGAACTCCTCTTCGAGCGCAGCGACGTGGCGGCCCTTGACGTAGGCGTGGCTGCGAAGGACGTCCAGCACGGCGGCCTCGGCCTCGGGGCCCCAGTCGCCGTAGACACGCGCCGGATCCATGAGCGGAACGGGGGCGCTCGGCTCCGCGGCCGAAACCCCGTTGGAGCGCTCTTCGGTGGGGACGTCCTCTGCAGGCGCAGAGGTCCAGGGGCGGACGTGCCCCTCCAGTGCGGGGGTCGCGCCCAGCGGCTCGCCTCCGGCACCCGGTCTGTCGGATTCGATGCGTTCGGTCACGTGTGGGATTCTCGCCGAACGCGCCCCCGCGCCGAACCAGAAAAACGGCGTTTGGCGTCAGCGGATCGAAATGCGAATCTCGCGTCCGCCCTCCTCCAGGGATCGCTGGGCGGCATCCAGGACGCGGGCGACGCGCGCCCCGTCCTCGCCCGGCGTCGGCATCGGACGCCCCGAGCGAACGGCTTTCAGGAACGCCCGCAACTCCTCGGCGAGGGGCTCGGCCCGACCGACGGCGAGGACCCGCTCGCGGCGGCGGGAGCGCCCGGATCCGGCCTTGGGAGCCGGAATCAGGCGGAGTTTGTCGTCTTTGGCCATGTCGTCGAAGACCGCCATCGCGCGGGATCCGACGACGCTGACCCTTCGCACCTTGAGCGGTTCGAGCCACGAGAGGTGGACGTGGCCGAGAACGTTGCCGGGGAAGCGCAGCGTGAGGAAGACCACATCCTCCCAGCGCGGCTGCACGTGGCGCGCGCCGCGCGCGGCGACGCCCACGGGCCAACGACCCGTGAGGGACACCATCACGCTCAGGTCATGCGGCGCGAGACTGGCCAGGGCGCCCTCGTCCTTGCGCACGCGCCCGATGTTCGTGCGCTGACAGTGGATGTAGCGCAAGGTGCCGAAGGAGGGCTGCGAGACGGCGCGCTGGAGAACCCGCAGGGCCGGGTGATAGAGCAGCAGATGGCCCACACCGAGCACGAGGTTCCGGCGTCGCGCGAGGCGCACGAGGGACCACGCCTCCTCGGCGGTAGGCGTCAGGGGCTTCTCGACGAGCACATGCTTGTCCGCCTGCAACGCCGCGCGCGCAAGCGCGCCGTGCGTCGGTCCCGGGCTCGCGATCACGAGCGCGTCGAGTGTCTCGTCAGCGAGCGCCTCGTCGACGTGACGCGCGAGCGCGGCGTCCGGCGCGATGGCGCGCGCCGCTTCCAGCCGCTTCGGGTCCGGATCGATGACCCAACGCAGGTCCGCGCCCGGGAGCGAGGCAAGAACGCGTACGTGATTGCGCCCCCACAGGCCGGCGCCGGCGACTGCGACGCGAATCAACCGCCCGATCCCTCGGCCTTCGTCTTCGCCTGCTCTTCGTGATCCGCGCGCGCGTCCTGGATCTCCTCCAGCAGGTCCGGCGCGAAGAGCGGCGGCGCCGCCTTGTAGACGGCGAAGGCGCGCGTAAACGCAGGCGGATCGTCAGCCGTGATCAGCTCGAGCTCGAGGGCGCGCCCCCACTCCTCGCGCTGCTGGGCCGCTGCGGTCCACGTGCTGACCTGTTCGCGTGCGGCGGGCTGCAACGCGCCCCACTTCTCGCGCAACGCCTCGAACATGTCCGGTGCATGCCGGCTGTGGTTCTCGAGGGCCGCGAGCGCAACACGCTCGAGACGCGTGCGGTCCGCGCCCGCGGTGACCTCCTGGTCCCAGGCTGCGCGGTAGGTCTTCGCCTCGACGGCGGCATCGACCTGCTCCCGTACGGTCGCGCGCTCCGACGTCGACAGCTCGGCCGCGGGCTCGTCGAGTCCCGAGATGCCCGAACACGCGGAGCCCGCGATCAGTGCCTGGATCAGGGTGAGGAAGACGAACATCCGCGCCATGTGGCCACCATAGGCCCCCGCCCGACACCGTGCCAAGGAGCAATCCCGGCTCGACGGGGGACACTCGGCAAGGGGATCCGTACACGGGGTCGGCGACGGCCCTACCATGTGCCGGATGCAGTCCGACCCCGAAACGGCGCCGGAGGCCGCAGACCAGCAACCGCGCCCTGCCTCCGACTCGCACCCGGACTGCGGGGACCCGGAGCTAGAGATCCCGGCGGAGCCGGTCCGCGAGGGTGGCCTCATCAAGCGCGAGCTGCTCGATGAGCACGCGGTGTTCGTCGTCAAGCGGCTGCAGCGCGAAGGACACGAGGCCTACCTCGTGGGCGGCTGCGTACGTGACCTCCTCGCCGGCCTCGAACCCAAGGACTTCGACGTCGCCACGGACGCGCGCCCGAACCGCATCAAGCGGCTCTTCCGCAGTGCCCGCGTCATCGGCCGTCGCTTCCGGCTGGTGCACATCCGGTTCCCGGCAGATCACATCATCGAGACGTCGACGTTCCGGGGTGATCCGAGTGGCCACAAGCCGCCCGCGCGCAACGGAAACGGGCGCCGCCGCGACTGGCGCGACTCCGCAGAGAACGTGTTCGGTACGGCACCGGAAGACGCGCATCGCCGTGACTTCACGATCAACGCGCTCTTCTACGACCCGGTGAAGGACAAGGTGATCGACTGGGTCGGCGGGCTGCGAGACATGGAAGCCGGCGTGATTCGCAGCATCGGCGCACCGCGCGCCCGGCTCTGCGAGGATCCGGTGCGGATGCTGCGCGCCGTGCACTTCGCGCAGCGCATGGACTTCACGCTGGACCCGGCCCTGGAGTCGGCGATCCTCGAGCATGCGGACCGCATCGCGGAGGCGAGCCAGGCACGCCTCTACGTCGAACTGGTCAAGATGCTCTCCCGCGGCCGTGCGCGCGGTACGTACCGCAGGCTCTACGATCTCGGCGTGTTGCGCGTCTGGCTGCCGGAGCTGGTGGACCAGCTCGACGAGCCCGCCACGTGGCCGGAGCGTTCCGGCGGGACACACGAGGAAGCCAGCCAAGGCGAGCCCGTGGACGTCCCGGTCAGCCATGCCACGTGGAACCTCCTGGGTGCGGCCGACCGTTGGGGCGTAGCGGCCCACAGGGCGCCGGAGTCGCTGGCGTTGGCCACGCTGTTCGGCCCGTGGCTGCTACGCACCTGGACGCGCCGCCGCCGCCATGGCTTCGGCGCGTTCGTCGATCACATCGAGGAGACGTTCCGCCCGTTGGCGTTGCGCATGAGCGTGCCGCGTTGGGCCAGCACCCAGCTGCGCGACATCCTCTGGATGCTCGCGGATCTGCGCGAGCCGCCGCCAATGAAGCGCAGCAAGCGCATGCTCTACCGGCCTGCGTTCCCCGCCGCGTTGGCGTTCCTCGAGCTCGACTTGATGGCGCGCGACCAAAGTTCCAGGGCGGCCGACTTCTGGCGCCGGCTTGCCGAAGAGGCGGATGTCGACCTGGGCTTCGACCGCAGGCGCCGGCCGCAGGCCCAGCGTGGCGGTGGCAACGCGCGGCGCTCGCGCGGCCGCCGTGGAGGCCGGGGTCGCGGCGGACGCGGCAACAAGCGCCGGCGCACGACGCGCAACCGCCGCACGCGCACACCCCAGCCCGAAGCGGGCGCCTGGGTTCCCCCGCCCCCGCCGAGCGACTAGGACCCGCCCCAGTGCGTCGTCCGAATTCGCGGCTCCTGGCCGGTGATCGGCGTCCACTCGACCACGGCAACGGCCACGGCAACGCCCACGAAACGCACGCAAGCAGAGCCGGCGCTCGGCGTTGCGGGGCTGACCGCAGGCCAATTCAGGGCGGGCGCGTTCTGCGAATCACATCGCGCGGTGTACGCGCGCGAGCCAGCCCTCGATCTCCACTCGGCCCTACGGGCCTCGGGTCGCCCCTACATCGCGTTCCGTCCGGCGGTCGCTACCTGACGATCCAGAACGTGATCTTCTCGGCGGCTGATCTCGGCACCGACCCCACCGGGTACTGCGCCGCGATGCGGCCCGTGCCCGCGTACGGGTGGCCGGGGGCCGCGATCTCGCGTACCTCGACCTGGCTGCCGCCTGCCATGAACTGCGACTGCGCGTTGCGTGCGAGGCCGCCCAGGCGCACCGGTACATCCGTGAACCGCTCGTAGGACTTGGACTCGAGGCGCACCCCGATGCGCACGAGATCGCCCGGCCGCGCCTTCGCACCCTTGGGCGACTGCCGCGTGACCTGGCCGCTCGGCGCGTCGCCGCTGCGGTCGACCTCGACGATCGGAATGAGCCCGGCGCCGAGGAGCTTCTCGATGGCCGCGCGCGCAGCCATGCTCGACACGTCCGGCACATCGATCGTCGCCGGCGCGTCGCGCGAGGGCAGCTGCACCGGCGGCACGGGCGCCGGTCCGCGCGGTGTCGGCGGCGGCTCGACAACCGGGCCGTCCCCCACGGCCGGCGGTCGCGTGATCCCGCCCGAGGTCCCCGGTCCGGCGGGCGGTGTGCCGCCGGTCGAGGGCAGGCGCGGGGGCGCACCACCCGTCGGCTCCCTGCGCGAGCCGACGGTCTGCGCAACGACGATCTCGACCCACGTGCGGCGATCGGCCGCTTCACCAGCGGCCGGAGCCTGGCCGGTCACGTTGCCGATCTCATCGCTGTTGCCTCCGCCGTAGGTCGTACGAACGAGGAAGCTCTGCGCGCGCAGGATGCGTTCGGCCTCTGCGCGGCGCTTGCCGAGGACGTCGGGCACGGTGACGCCCGCGCTCGCGGGCAACCGCGCGACGATCACGTCAATGGTCCCGCCGGCGGCCAATGACTCGCCGGGCCCCGGCTTCTGACTCAGAACCTGGCCGTCCGGAACATCGGGGGTCTCTTCGAGGTGGACGCGATGGCGGAAGCCCGCGGCCCGCACCATCCCGGTGGCGCGCTCCCGGCGGAGACCGATCAGGTCGGGCACCTTGCCGACCTCGACAGGTCGCGGATCGGCAGGCGTCGGATCCGTCGGCGGCGGCGTCGGATCCGTGGGCGGAGGCGTCGGATCGGTCGGCGGCGGCGTCGGATCCGTGGGCGGAGGCGTCGGATCCGTGGGCGGCGGCGTAGGATCCGTGGGCGGCGCGGGCTCGCGATAGCGCCCGACGGTCAGGAAGACCTGGGTGCCCGGCGCCGTGCGCTTGTTCTCCGCGGTGCCCGTCTTGGGATCCGGCACCTGACGCAGCACCTTGTCGTGCTGCCCCTTGTCCTCGGTGGTCTCGTACTCGGGGATGGCGAAGAGGCCGCACCGCTCGAGCTCCTTCTCCGCATCGCTGAGCAACTTGCCCACGAGCACCGGCACGTCGACGAGGTTGTCGGACGGCGGCGTCGGGTCGGTCGGAGGCGTCGGGTCGGTCGGAGGCGTCGGATCGGTCGGAGGCGTCGGATCGGTCGGAGGTGGGTCTACCGGCGGCGGGGTCGGATCGGCCGGCGGCGGGTCCACCGGCGGCGGGGTCGGATCGGTCGGCGGCGGGTCCACCGGCGGCGGGGTCGGGTCGGTCGGCGGCGGATCGACAGGCGGCGGCGTCGGATCGACGGGGGACGGCGTGGGATCGGTCGGCGGCGGGTCTACCGGGGGCGGCGTCGGATCCACCGGCGGCGGCGTCGGCTCGATCGGCTTGCGCGCAATCCAGATCTCGACCTCGGTGCCGCGCTCCACGGTCGTTCCCTTGCCGGGTGACTGGCGTACGACGCGACCGGGCGTCTGCCCCGCCTCCGCATCTACGTAGTGCTCCAGCACCTGGAAGCCGGAAGCCTTCAGTGCTGCCGCCGCCGCGTCGGCTGTCTGCCCGACAACGGCATCGACTTTCTCCATGGGTGACGCAGAGGTGCCGACCACGACCTGCACCTTGCCGCCCTTGGCAAGCTTGTCGCCGGCGGGGGGAATCGTGCGCAACACGACGCCATCCTTGTCGGCGGCGGACACGGGTTCGACGACGACCTCGACGGTGTACTCCGCTTCCTGCAGCGCGAGCGTCGCGGCCATCTCGGCCTTGCCCGTCACGTCCGGCACCTTGTCACCGCCGAGCAGCTTCGGGCCCAACCAGAACGCGCCGCCGCCAAGCAAGGCGACCAAGACCGCCGCGATGGCGAACTTGCCGCCGGCGCCCGAGGCGGCCGCAGTGCTCGGCCCGGCCTCGAGCAGCAGCGTGTGCTCCTCGTGCATCGGCGAGTCGGGTCCCTTGGTCAGCTTGACGACGACCGTGGCTTCGCCCTCGGCCGTGTCGGTCACACGCATGGGCACATGCAGCTTCTCGATGCCGACGGGCAGCTCGTACGTGCCCCCCGGTCCCGTACCGCGCAAGTCGAGCGCTTCGACCGCGCCGGTCGTGCCGACCTCCACCGTGCGTTCCTCGGTCGCGACCGGGAACTCGATCTCGAGCACGAAAAGCGCATCCTTGGTCCCGGCGAGGCGTTCCGGCAACGTGATCTTCATGGAGACTCCCCCAGCAGCGTGTTCGGCTCTGGTTCGGGTTTGAATCCTACCCGAGGGCAACGATGGTCCCGCAGGTCCCGGACAGAGCGGCCAGGGAATCGGACTCAGCGCGCAGCGAGCAGTTCCATCCAGGCCCGCCCGGAGGCGTGCGGTGTCTCGATGCCCAACAGCCGGGCAACCGTAGGACACACATCGTCGAGGCTGCGCGGGCCCTTGAGCCCTGAGCGCCGCGCCAGCCCCGGCCCCACGGCCACGAGGGCCACGAAGCCGCGCTGCTTGGACGCGTCGTCCTCCCCCAGCCTGCCCTTCTCGTCGGGCTTTTCGTTGCGGCCCCGATCCGCCACCACGACGAACGTCGTGCGACCGGCCATTGCCTTGTCCCCTGCCACGACCTTGCGCAGGCGCCCGATCCAGGTGTCGTTGGCACGAAGGACGGCCTTGTACTGCTCGAAGGAGGCCTGGGCCTGCTCGGCCTCTCCGAGGCGGAGCACCGTGAGCACGGGCCGGTGGATCTCGATGACGTTGCGAGCGGCGCGAAACGCCCGGACGTCCTTGGGGTTCGGGCCGTCCACGAGCAGGGACTTCCTGTCGATCTCACGGAGCAGGGCGCGCTCGACCGCCTCCGAGCGCGGCAACCCTGCGTCCACGGAGCGCGGCAGCCACACCGACATGAGCTGACGGCTCAGGCCGCGCAGCGCACGCAGTTGCCCCCAGGCGTCCGGGTCCATCGGAACGGGACGCCCGAGCTTGTCGAGGAAGCTCTGCAGCGGCTGGGCGAAGGCGCCCATGCCGTGCGCGATCGACGGCGCGAACACGCTGCCGAAGCGCGGGTGGGTCGATGCCGCGAGGTGGAGGTGATCGCCGCCGTCGCACGAGACGAACCAGGCCTTCTCCGGAGGCAGGTCGCGCGCCTGGCGCACGTACTCACAGAGCGTCGGCACGGGCGGACGCGCGAGTGCCGCGCCGTCGAGCTTGTCGTCGCGTCCCGTCAGCAGCCGCGCCGCAGCCGCGTACCCGTCGGGCGCACCGGACGCGATCTTCTTGACGACGCGCCCTTCCTTCGCCATCGCCGCAAGCACAGGCATGACCTCGTCGTCGAGCATGTCCTCGGTGCGCACGCCGCCGCCGAGAATGATCATCACGACGTGCTTCGCTTCCTTCGCGTTGTCCTTCGCGTGCGCACCGGGCACGAACGCAAGCAGCAGGCAGACGGTGGCAACGGCGCGCGTCATCGGCACATGTACTCCGGCGAAGTGAGCAACGCGTGCACGACGAGCTCGGGACCGCCCCCGGGGTGAAGCAACGCCTGGCCGTAGAGCTTCATCTCCTGCGTGCGCGGCTTGCGTCCGAGATAGCGCAGGAAGCGATCCGTGATCCACGCCGGCCCGTCGCGGATCTCGACGAGCAACGGCAGCGGCGTCTCGCCCGAGTCGATGAGGACGCGCACCACGGCGGCGAACGCCGCACTCTTGCCGGGCAGCGTCTTCACGGCGCGTACGAGCGCCGCGAGCTCCCGGTCGGTGGGTTTGCGCTCCAGCAGGTCCACGAAGAGGGAACGCAGGAAGGTGACGGTCCCCTTCGGGCGCAGCCGCTTGCGGTTGAGGTAGCGTTCGCTGCGCAACAGGTCGCTCAGGAACGCCGTCCACTCCTGCTGTCCCTCGTTGATGGCACCGAGCGCACGCTCGACCCGCTTGCGCGCGTCGCCCGAGTCGACGAAGCGCCCGAGCCGCCGCAAGACAGCCGCCCGACGAAACGCCCGCGAGTCGAGCACCTTGACCAGCCACGCGCGCGAGTCCGGCACGGTGCCGATGCCCGGGATGTCGGCGGGCGTGCCGTCGGCCAGCTCGATGGCAGCGAGGACCTCCGCGTCGCTCGGCGGGCGTCCGAGCAGCAGCTCGCCGATCGCCTTGGCCAGGGGACGACCGGGCGGATGACGGCGCAGGAACGAGGGGTCGCGTGCCAGCACGCCCTCGACGACGTGCGGCGGCGTGCCCTCGGCGGGGATCTTGAGCGCGAGATCGCGCGCGTCGTCACTCACCGGCCGGTAGTCGTCGAAGAGGCCGAAGCGGATGGCCACCTCCTCGACCCAGGCCCGCCCGCCTTCGGCACGGAGCATGATGTTCTTCACCAGGAACTTGATGCCCTTGCGCTCCTCGGCGATGGCCTCGGGTGGCGTAGGCGGACGTCCGAGGACATCCAGGTAGAGACGCCGCAAGCGGGCGAGGTTGCGAATCTCCGCCTTGGCGAGACCCGTGACGCCGCCCGGCTTCGTCTTCTCCAGCTTGATGTGCTGGAAGACCTCGACAGTGACCGCACGCGGCGCGCTCCAGACCTTGCCGTCGCTGACGCGCAGCCGGAACACGTAGCTTCCGCCGGTGTCCGGCTTGAACTCCAGTCGCGAAGCACGCCGGTCCTGGATGATCACGCGCGACTCCGCAGGCCGCGCGTAGAGCTCCCAGAAGTAGGTCAGGCCATCCATGTCGTCGCGGTCGCGGTCATAGGAGCCACGACCGTCCACCGCGATGGTCTCGCCCGGTTTGCCGCGCAGCTCGTTCTTCTCGAAGAAGACTTCCGGCGGGAGGTTCGTGAGCGTCGCGCCGGACACGAAGTCAAGCAGCGCGTCGTAGTCGGGTTCATCCGGTGCAACGAACGCGCCGCCGACGTGCGGATCGCCCCCCTCGCCGGGTTCGAGCACCTTGAGGAGCAGCCGGCTTTCCCACGGCGCTTTGCGGTTGATGAACGGCAGCAGACGCGCGTAGTCGGTGTGGCGGCGCATGCGCTCGCTCAGGCCGGGCTCCTCCTCACACAGGCGCAGCGCGCCGCCGCCACCGCGGTGGCACTGGGCGCAGTTGGCCTCGATCCAGGGCGCGACGCGCTTTTCGTAAAAGTCGCGATCGGCCTGCGGCGGGTCAGGGAGAAACGTCTCCTTGGCGGAGGCGTGAAGCGAGACGGCGAGCAACGCGACCAGCGTTGCCAACGCGGCTCTACCCATCGGCGGCCTTCACAGGACCTGCGAGCACGTCGCGGAGAATCAGTACCGCCATGAGCGTCGTCGCGATTCCGAAGAGTGCGCCGCCCGCGACGATCGTCATGTGGAACGGGGCGCCGAAGCTGCGCGTAAGGAACCACGACGCGATGTCCAGGGCCGCACCGCCCGACGCGGCGAGGATCAGG
>JANQJW010000105.1 GCA_028281445.1 Planctomycetota bacterium
AAAGAGAGTGAGAGTACGACTGACTGTGTAGAGACCATCATCATCCACTGTTGATGATGGTCTCTACACAGTCAGTCGTACTCTCACTCTCTTTGCTGCTAGAGACCAGGACTCAGGGACACTCTTCTGCATAGCATCAACTACCATTCCAGAGAATGGTGTGCAGACTGACATGGTCTCCTTCAGCCTCACAGTTCAAGGTAAAACACATGCACACTCACCAGTGGTTGTACACAACTATTGAGGGATTCTGTATTTACAGTTGGTCCTGTTATCATCATGAGTCCTGTGGACCAGTTGGTGGCTGCTGGAGACAATGTGACCTTCACATGTTCTGCTGAGGGTCTCCCCAGACCTTCCATCACATGGTTTGCACTTGTTAATGAATCCAACTCTGTAGAGTTGACGACTGATGCATTCGAGATCTTTGTGACTAATGGTCCTGGGGAGCGCAGGGTGATGAGTACTGTCACACTTCCAAGTGTTCAGCCATTTCAGGCGCTCACATATTCCTGCAATGCCATTAATGTTGTCAACACAGCAATATCTACAGCAAACCTCACTATTTACTGTGAGTAGCTTGATGTAATTATTTACTACTTCTTACTGACCATTTCTCACAGATGCTCCTGAGATAGTGTTCCCTCCTGATGGTTTGGTGATCACAGGAGACCAGTTTGAAGAGGTGAACTTCACTTGTAGTGCTGTTGGCACTCCTCCTCCAGACATCTCTTGGATAAGACTAGATGGAGACTTCAGCACTTCAGTCATGTTTTCTGATGCTGCAGTAGAGGGGGGATATGCTCTTTCAGATGGCTTCAGTATGGTGTCTAAAGTGAACCGGTCTCTGATGTTCACAGAGGTGTTGGATGAAGATAGTGGAGAGTATGCCTGCATAGCTAACCACACTGCTGGGCAGGTACAAAGAAACTTCAATCTCCTAGTACAAGGTTAGTAATGGCTGAGAGGGATTCATTGGGTCCATCTTTGTCTTATATTAGGTTCCAGTAGTGATATTGACTGTGAGTTATGTTTCTCTATTTCAGTTGCTGCTAACATCACTCGTGGTCCTGACAATACCACTGTGACTGTTCCTAATGCTGCCTCTTTCTCCTGCACTGCTTCAGGACTACCCAGACCCGTCATCACATGGTTGAACCCCTCCTCCTCTCAGCTAGTGTCTGGTGTGGGTGGGGTCATCATCACGGAGATGGAGGGAGGAGATAGGGAGCTGGTGAGCACTTTGAACCTGACCACAACTGCTGTATCAGCAGCAGGAGAGTACACGTGTGAGACTAGTAATGGTGTGACTGGACGTGGAGATGTCACTACAACAGCTGCCACCTTGCTAGTGTATGGTATGTGAGTGCATGATCCAGTGATGTGTGCAGAATTACTCTTGTCTTTATCATAGTGACTCCTATGGTGACTAGTGTGTACCCTGACCCCACCCAGCTGAACTATACAGTCAACATGAGAGACTCAGGGGAGTGATCGATCACCAGGTCCACCGGCACCTGCGGGTTGATGCGCTCCGGGTCGGCGCCGGCGGCCGCCGTCGCGTCGCGCATGGCGGCCAGGTCGACCACGGCCGGCACGCCCGTGAAGTCCTGCAGCAGCACGCGGGCGGGCATGAAGGCGATCTCGGTGCTGGGCTCGGCCTGCGGGTCCCAGTTGACGATGGCCTCGATGTGGGCGCGCGTGACCGTGCGGCCGTCCTCGCGGCGC
Source organism: Planctomycetota bacterium (assembly GCA_028281445.1). Classification (GTDB taxonomy): domain Bacteria; phylum Planctomycetota; class PLA2; order PLA2; family JAEUHO01; genus JANQJW01. The sequence continues at coordinate 1,729 of JANQJW010000105.1, forward strand.
AGGAGGTTCTCGAGCAACACGCGGAGGGAGACGGGCAGGCGGTCGACGTCGCCTACGCCCTGCTGCTGCAGAGCGGGTAGCGAGGAGATCGTGTACTCGCGGCCGTTCACGGAGAGGGTGGTGCGGGTCTGGAAGGAGTCGTGGGCGTCCGGCATAGGTCCTCGAGGGGTTGCCCCCAGTCTAGGACTCGGGAACCGGTGAGCCTCTTTGTGGTCCAATCGTTGACGTCGAGGTCCGCCTTTCTCCCGGAGTGCATCCATGCCCCGTATGGCCCGATTCCTTCCCCTCTCCCTCCTCCTCGTCCTCGGCAGCCTGCCCGAGCACGGACTGCAAGCCGCTCCGCTCAGCGACGACGGCCGCGCCGCCACGGTCCTAGCCGTGCAGGGCACCGCCCTGGTGCAACCGGCCGGGCGCGCCCGCTGGACGCCTTTGGGACCCAAGTCGGTACTCTTCGCCGGGGACGTGATCCGCACGCCTTCGCGCGGAGCCCACGCACTCGAGTGGCGCTCGTCCAAGGGCACGTTCCTCCTCGGCCCCGGCGGCCGCATCCAGCTCAACAAGGACGGACCGCACCTCGTGCAGGGCGAGCTCGCGGTGACCGCCCCCGAGGGCAAGGTCGCCACCGTCCGCTCGGCCGGTGAGATGCACGCCGCCTCGAACGGACACATGTACCTGCGAGGCGGAACGGCGGGACTGCTGAAGACGACGCCGCGCTGGGTCGAGGGCTATCGCTCGTCGTCGAGCAACGAGTGGATGGGATCGCTCCTCGCGAAGGTCGACGGCCGGGACGTACCGCTGGCGGTCGGCTACCACAAGGTCGACGCCGAGATCCGGGACCAGATCGCACGCACGACCATCGAGCAGTCCTTCATCAACTCGACCAGTAGGCGCCTCGAGGGCGTCTTCTACTTCCCGCTCCCAGCCGACGCCTCCATCTCGGGCTTCGCGATGTGGATCGGCGGCGAGCTGGTCGAGGCCGACATCGTCGAGCGCCAGCGCGCGCGCCAGATCTACGAAGACATCCTGCGGCGCAAGAAGGACCCGGGCCTGCTCGAGTGGGAAGGCGGCAACCTCTTCAAGGCGCGCGTCTTCCCGATCGAGGCGCACTCGGAGAAGCGCATCCGCATCCGCTACACACAAGTCCTGCCCCTCGAAGGCTCGACGATGCGCTACCGCTACGCACTGCGCAGCGAGCTGCTCCGGAGCAAGCCGCTGCGCGAGCTCCAGCTCACCGTCCGCGTGGTCTCCGAGACGCCCATCGAGGAGGTCAGCTCCCCCACACACGAGACGCTGAAGAGCAGCACGGCAAACGAGGCCACAGTCCAGTTCAGCGCAAGCGAGTACCGCCCGGACAAGGACTTCGAGGTCGCGGTCAAGCTCGCACGCGGCGCCGAGCTTACCGCCATCCCCCACCGCCGCGGGGATGACGGGTACTTCATGATGTTGCTGGCGCCGCCGGACGAAGAGGCGGGCCGCTGGAAACGCGACCTCGTACCCGACGGCAAGCCCCTGCATCTCGTGATCCTGGCCGACACTTCCGGCAGCATGGACGCGGCCGCGCGTTCTGCGCAGGAGCAGTTCATCGCCGGCCTGGCGGGCGTGCTCGGGGAGCAAGACCGGATCAGCCTGTTGGCGTGCGACGTCCGGGCCACGGCGCTGACGACCGAGCCGACGCCGCCCGCGGATCTCGAGCGCGCGCTCGAGCAGCTCGCGGCCACGCGCTCGCTGGGCTGGACCGACATCGATCGGGCGTTGAGCAAGGCGCTCGGCATGGCTACCGACGGCAGCGTGCTCGTCTACATCGGGGACGGCGTCGGCACGACGGGCGACGCCGATCCGGTCGCGCTCGCCGAGCGCATCGACGCGCTGGGCAAGAATGCCAAGGTCACGATGCACGCGGTCGCGGTCAGCTCGTCCTACGAAGCGCCCGTGCTCGAGGCTCTCGCACGCATCGGCGGCGGCTCGGTCCGAACGGTAGGCGACCGACCCGTCAAGGACGCCTTCGCCCTCCTCGCCGAAGCCGCCCGTCCGGCGCTGCGGGACATCCGCATCTCCGTCGAGGGCATCCGCACCGCGCGCGTCTACCCGCAGCGGCCGCCGAACCTCCCCATGGGGCAGCAGCAAATCGTGCTGGGCCGCTATCTCCCGACGGGCGAAGCCCAGACCGGCCGCGTGGTCGTGACCGGCACACGCGCCGGCAAGCCGGTGCGTTTCACGGCGGAGCTCACGGTGCCCGCGGGCGATGCAGGCAACTCCTTCCTGCCGCGGCTCTGGGGCCGGCGCCACATCGATGCGCTGCTCGCGCAGGGTGCGAGCAAGCAGAACCAGGAGGAGATCGTCGCCTTCAGCGAGCGCTTCGGCATCATGACGCCCTACACGTCCTTCCTCGTGCTCGAGAGCGACGAGGATCGCGAACGCTACGGCGTCGAACGTCGTGTCCGCATGCGCGACGGCGAGCGCTTCTTCGCCGAGGCACGCGATCGCGCGACGTTGGAGAAGCAGCGCGCGCTCATGAAGGCAGCGGGCCGGTGGCGGCAACAGCTCCGTCGGAAGACGCTGCTCGAGATTGCGCGTCTGGGGCGCGATCTGCCGATCGAGACGCCGCCACGATTCGCCGACATGAATGCGGACGGCTCCGTGGCCTTCGGCCTGGTCGACGAGGCGCGTGAGGTGTTCCGCAGCCAGATCGGCATCGGTGGCGGTGCAGGCGGGGCGTTCCGCGGCCGCGGGGGCGCGCGCAGTGCGCCGGCCGTCGGCAGCGAGCTGCGTGCACTCGAGTCGGCGTCGAGCTGGGACGCCCGCATACCCGCTGACCCGATGGCGATGCCGGCATCACCTGCCGCGGCGCCGGCACCGTCCGCCGCCATGCCCGCCCGGCGCGCCTCCAAGAGCAAGGCGGCGGCGGATGCAGAGCCGGCGGACGAACTCGATGGGCTCGAAGAGAGTCTCGAGGACATGGCCGAGGCCATCGACTTCGAGGAGGACAAGTCCGGCGGCTTCGGGTTCAGCTCGTACGGGCGGCGAGGCCAGTCCTCGCGCGTGACTGCAGGCCTCGGCTGGTCCGACGCCGCGATGCGCTATCGCGGCTACCGCTGGCGGCCGCCTGCGTTCCATCTCGGGACGCTCGGCTTCCCCACCCTGCCTCCGCCGCCCGCCCCGCTCGAAGGCGAGCCCGGCGAGCCGTGGAACGAGGAGGTAACGGCGCTCCTGCGTTCGCTCATCCGCCGCGACCACGTGCGCTCCGTCAAAGGCGGATTGCAGTTCGTCATCCGCAACGAGAACCTGCACGGGACCCGCGGCACGGTGATCGGCGCGAGCACGATTCAAGGCTGGATCGGGAACACGGAGTGGCGCTTGCGCTCCGAAACCGGCGGCGCGGGCGAGCCGCGCGAACACTGGCTGCATGACGGCACGGTCGGTGCCTTGGCCGTCGCGCGGCGCCTCGCACGCACGCGGGACGCCGAGGACGAGGACGCGAACGCCTGGTGGCTGCCGATCTGGGACCTGCAGACGCGCGACGTGATCCGCACCTGGAAGCAGCAGGGCTACCGCGCGCGCATCGCGAAGCGAGAGGACGGGCGCGTCCTCGTCGTGCTCGAGATGCGCAAGCCGGACCGGCGCCGCACCGAGCTGTTGATCGACACCGAGAAGCAGGCGTTGCTCTCGCAGTCGCACTACGACGGCCACGCGGCGCTCTCGAACCGCACGGTCTACACGAACCACGTCGAGGTTGCGGGCCGCTGGTGGGCGCAGACGATCGAACGATGGAACCGGAATCAGCAGCGCGTCGGACGAACGGCCGTCCTGGTCAGCCCGCTCGCGGCCGGCGCGCTGGAGGGCGAAGCCGCGCGTGCCACCGCCGAACAGGCCGACGTCATCACGATCCATGGCACGCTCCCGAAGGTGCCGGCTGCCAAGCAGACCCGGCACGAGAAGCGCGCCACGTTCGTCGATCACCTCGTCGTGGCACTGCGCCACGGCCACCGACAGCAGTGGAAGACCGCGCTCGCCGCGTGGGACGCCGCCCAGGGGTTGGTGAACGACAAGCCTGGCCGGCGCTGGATCCGCATGGAGTTCCTCGCCCGCAATCGCCAGGGCGAGGCGTTCAAGGGCTACCTGCGTGACCTGATCGGCCACGTGGGCACCGAGCCCGGCGCGGCGACACGTTTTCTCGCGCAGCTGGTCTGGGCACGCAGCGGCATCCTCGGCGCGAACGAGCGCAGCGCCCTGCTCGACGACCTGAAGGCACGTTGGATCGACGCATCGAGCCCGGCGGCCGACGGGCGGCGCGAGTCGTGGATGCTCACGCGCGCTGCCATGTACACGAGCGCCGGCAAGCCGCGTCAGGCGCTGGCAATCGCCAAAGAGGCCGCCGAGGCCTTTCCGCACTCGTTCCGCGCGCAGCGCCACTACACGAACGGTCTGTGGTCGACGGCGCGGCCGGAAGCAGCCATCGAACACGCGCGCATGCTCCTCGCGGACCGCGAGCCGTGGATGGAGAGCGAGCGCCACGGGATCTACGACCTACTCGCCAACCTGCTGTGGGATCGGCGCCGCATCGAGGAGCTCGAGCAGACGCTTGCAGCCTGGATCGAGCACGAGTCGCGCGATCGCACCACGTGGAAGCGCTGGTTCTCGATTCCCTACTTCCGCGGCAACGACAAGGCGGGTGACGAGACGCTACTCGCTGCGTTGCAGAAGCGGATCGACGACGACGCGCCGGAACCCGCCTGGGTGCGCCTGGGCGCAGCGGCCGACATCGCGCTTGGCAATGGGTGGAACTTCCACGCGCAGCGCATCGAAGAGATGTTCCACCAACCGCTCGCGGACCTCGTGCGCCATCTCTGGCGCAACGTGGAGCGCAGCGACACGCCCGTCTACCGCATCCTGAGCGACTGGCGCTTCGGTCGGACCGACGGGGGCCGCAACATCCGTCAGTCGATGCGCGCAGACGTGCTGGCCGAAGGCGCCATCGAGTCGATGCCGGTCGTACGACTCAAGCGCTACATCGAGTGGATCGGCTGGGGTCCGAAACAGGTCCAGGACGAACCGTGGCAACAGACTCTCGATCGCGTCCGCGCGCGCTGGAACGCGGCCAAGGACAAGGACGAACGCGGCACACTCGGAAACCTCGTGCTCAAGCTGCTCGATGCGCGCGGACGGCGCGAAGAGGCCATCGCCTTCGCCCGCGTCCGCCTCGAGTCCGCGCACGAGACCGTGCGCGTGGCCCGTGCCACCGACCTCTACAAACGGCTGCTCAAGACCCCCGTGCGGGACGAGCACCAGACGGAAGCGCGCGAGGACGAGGTCGTGGCGCTGCTCCCGCGACTCGTGAACCCCAAGGACGCCAAGGAAGCAACACGAGCCGGTATCGCGCGGCGCGCCCGTGCACTGGCCAAGCAGCTCTACACGTGGCGCTACGAGCGCGCGCTCGGAACACCCAAGGAGCGCGAGCCGTTGTCCCGCGCGGCGCTCAAGACGCTGCGCAAGGAGGCGCGCCAGTCCACGCGCGAATGGCTGACCGCGCGCATGGGCAAGGCCGAGAGTGCCGCGGACGAGCACCACAAGCCGTGGCTGCGCCTCGAGCGCCTCGCCTACGGCGTCGAAGCCGGCAAGGACCTCGAGAGCCTCGTCGCCGAGGCCGCGGGCGTGTTGCAGGCCGACTGGAAACGGGAGGACATTCCGCTCGATCGCCTGATCCGGGAACGAGCCGCCGTCGTAATGGCCTACGCCGCAACGCGCCGCAACGCATCCGATGCCCTCCAGGAGAGCGTGCTCGCGACCCTGCGGGCGGGCGAGGAAGCGGAGCCTGAGAAGGACGCGGACGACGAGCCGAAGGACCTGCTGGATTGGCGGCGCCAGATCGCACGACTGCTGATCGCATTGGACCGCGCGCCCGCGCTCGAGACCGCGCTGCGCGCGTGGATCGTCCCGGCCAAGGTCGAGAGCCGCTGGCGCAAGGCGCTTGGCTATCTCCTGGCCGAGACCGGGCGCCTTGCAGACGCCGCCGGGCAGTTCGAAGAGGTCGACGCGCTCGGCGAGTTGGCCGCCGGTGACTACCGCGTACTCGCCGACTGGTACCTCGTGCTCGATCGCGATGCCGATCGCGAGGCGGTGCTGGACAAGCGCTACGACCACATGAACGAGTACGGCATCTCGTCCACCATCTGGGCGCTCCAGCGGAAGATGAGCAGCCGCGCGGGCGGCGTCCCCGGGGATCTGGATCCGGAGATCTTCCGCGCGCTGCGCGCCCTGATGCGCAAGGCGACGTGGCCGGGCAACTACTGGAACCGCATCCGCAACGTCTACCGCCCGACCAAGGACTTCCGCGCGCTGGAGTCGGTGACCGAGGGCTTGATCGGTCACACGAAGGAAGGCATCTACGGATTCCTCGCCCGGCTGACGCGGCTGCTCCGCGAAGTACACGAGGAAGCGACGCTCGACGCCTTGCGCGAGTGGCTCGACACCGTTCGCGGCGAAACAGACAGCGCGCTCGAGCGCCGGGCGCTTCTGCTGGCCACCGCGCTGGTCGAAGGTCGTGCGGCCGACGTCCCGGAAGCGGACGTGGACCACGGCAAGCGCGCGTTGGCCGCACTGAAGCAGGCGTTCCAGGAAGCCTGGCAACCCGGGGAACGCTGGCTCATGGCGAGCCACCTCCACAACCTGGGCGCCGTCAAGGACGAAGCGACGCGCGACGAGCAGCTGCGCCAACTGGCTGCGCTGCATCGCGACACGAAGGACGAGCAGACGCGCCTGCGCATCGCACACGTGCAGGCGAAGACCCACTGGGCCTACAAGCAAAAGGAGCGCGCGCTCGCGATCCTCCACGCAGCCGTCGCCGAGACGCGCGCGGCCAACGAAGGCCGTGTCCCGATGGACAGTCGCAACGTGTTCGACACGTACGCGAACTGGCTGTCGGAGATGGGTCGCTTCCGCGACGCCGAGCGCGAGATCCAGGCCGAAATCGAGAAGGCCGACCTGCACGTGCGCAGGCAAGGGCTCACCCGCTTCCTGTTCCAGCACTACGTCAAGGCCGTGTGGGCCGGCGGGAGCACCTCCCTGGGCCGTGGCACGGCATTGTTCACGGCTGTTCGCGATCGCATCGAAGCCAACATGGCGGAGAGCCCTGCAACGCTCGGCGAAGTGCTGCCGGCGTACCTGGATCTCCACAAACACGCGCAGAAGCGCGGCGCACCGGGTGACGCGGCGCGCCAGCTCGACCGGTTCGGGCGCGAACGGTTCCCGGCCCTGTTGGCGCGCGTGCCGCTGGCAGCGGCGAGTCATGTCGACGCCACGGCGCGCATGCTCCGCGAGCTGCTCGGCCGGCGCGAGGCCATTGCCTTCGTCCTGGACCGCAACGACGCGGAGCCGCGCTGGCTCGAACGCATCAACCGCACGATCTGGAACGACTGCAACCGCGAGCTCGCGCAGTGGCGCCACGAAGCGGGCTCGATCGGCGACCTCGAACCGCGTCTGTTCGCGCTCGTGGACGGGCGCCTGGCGCGACACCTCGCCTCCGGTGACTACACCGGCAGCCACTTCTGGTCGCGCGGCAACAAGTGGTTCTGGGCTGCGCGCGCATCGGAATTCGCGGCCACGGCGGAGCGGATCGCCGAGCTCCGGATCGAGTCGCCGACCACCGTGATGCGGTGCGCCAAGATGCTCTACAGCCGTCTTGGCTTCGGCGGCCGCGGCATCGCCCTGCTCCAGGCCGCACACGGTCGCGGCCAGCTCGACCTGGGCGGACGCTGGACCCTGGCACAGTGGCTCTATTCGACGCGCCGCCTGAAGGACTGCCTGCCGATGCTCGAGGCGCTCATCGCCGAGCGCCCGGACACGCTGACCTATCGGACGCATCTCGTGAAGGCGCTCGCCGACCTGAAGCGCAAGACCGAGTCGCGCGAGGCGCTGGACGCCATCGAGGCCCGGTGGCGGGAGCGCAAGCGCTGGACCGAGAACGTCGCTGCACGCGTCGCCCGGCTTGCCGCCGAACAGCGCTGGGCGGAGCGCTCGGTGCGGTGGATCGAAGAGGCCATCCGGCTGCGCCAGGAAGCGCGCGGCCATCGCGGCGGCGTGGATCGCAGTCTGGCGAGCTACTACCAGACGCTGGCGCTGGGCCGGGCGCAGCTCGGGCAGACCCAGGAGGCAGTCCGCGCGGCGGCCTCCGGCATCCTGATGACCGGCACGCGCCATCGCGGCCGCTACCAGGAGGCGGTGCAGGTTCTCGACCGGGTCCTGCGCGACACGTCGACGCTCGATGCGTACGCGGCGAGCTACGAGACGGAGGTCGAGAAGAGCGGATTGGACGCGCCGATCCTGCGCAAGGCGTTGGCGCGCGCGTACGAGCGCCGTGCGAACCAGGAAGCCGCGCTGCGCCACCTGCTCATCGCCCGCGAGCTCGAACCCGGTGATGCCGATACGCACAAGCGATTGGTCGCGCTCTACGACCGACTCGGTGCAGCCGACAAGGCGCGCGACGCGTTGCTCACATCCATCAGACTCGCACCGCGGAACTACGACGCCTATGTGGAGCTCGCGGAGCGCTACTACAAGGCCCGAGACGACAACCAGGCCGAGCGCGCGCTCACGACGCTCGCGGAGATGGCGCCCAACCAACCCGACGGGCACCGCCGGCTGGCGGAGTTCCGCGGCAAGGAGGAGCGCTGGAAGGAGGCTGTCGTCCAGTGGCGCCAGGTGGTGCGTACGGACCGGCTGAACCCGACCGGGTGGATCGCGCTCGCGAAGGCGCTGCTCGAGATCGAGCAGACCGACGACGCCCGCAAGGCGCTGGACCACGTGCTCAAGACGGATTGGGAGCCGCGCTTCAAGAAGGCGAAGACCGAGGCGGCGACGCTGCGAGCCAAGTTGCCGTAGGCCAGAGTCAGCCCGCGGCCACCACCGAGCGACCGAGACCAACCGCGCCCTTGCGCGCCTCGCGTGGCCGTGGCCGTGGCCGAGTGGATGCACGCCGACGGTGTGGGAGCCACGCGGCTCGGCCTCCGTGTGTGCTAGCTACGCCCTACGGGGTCGCGAGGACACCCACCATCGCGATAGAGTGGCGCGCATGGCCACCGAAGCACCGACTGTCGAATCGGAGGTCGAGAGCCGTACGGAGCTCGCGCCCCGGTGGAAGGTGCTGCTCCTCAACGACGACGTCACGACATTCGAGTTCGTCATCTGGCTGCTGATGACGCTGTTCCACAAGCCGCGTGCAGAAGCCCAGGAGCTAACCTGGGAGATCCACGAGACGGGCTCGGCGCTCGTCACGGTGACGAGCTTCGAGCGCGCTGAGCTCTACGTGGAGCAGGTCCGTTCCCTTGCGCGTCCGCGCGGATTCCCCCTGAGCGCCGAGATCGAGCCGGCGTAGCCCTCCCCGACCTTCGTTGTTTGTCAGCAACAGGTCACGGGGCCCCCATTTTCTGGGCGCGAAGCATGGGGGAAACGTTCCCCAGAGGCCTTCGCAAGTTGACTTTCCAGACAGCCGAATGCATAGGTTGAGGCAAGGATTCGGGCGCGAAGGCGTCGGAGGGAACCATGAAGAACCTGAGTCTGCTCGCCGTGCTTGGCGCGGTCGTCGTCCTGTCCCTTGCGGGCTGCTCCACGACCCAGAGCTCGTGCGGCTGCATCCCCGGCAACTGCTGCAGCTGGGACTTTTACAAGCCCTGCGACCTGATCGAAGGCCGCGTGGACGGACAGTGCCCGCGTGTCTGCGGTGAGCCCCGCTGCTGCCAGGGCGTCGTCGCGACCCGCTGCTACGACCTGCCGGTCCAGCAGCCCAAGGCCGTCGTGGTCGAAGAGGTCGTCGAGGAAGCCGCGCCGGCCGCCCCCGCGGGCGAGTAGCGGCGCCAACCACGACACAGCCACCAAAAACAAGAACGGCGTGCACCCGGGAACGGGCGCACGCCGTTGCTTCGTTTTGAACCGGCGCCTGCGTCAGGCCGCGGCCGGCTGCGCTCGGCGCCGCTTCAGCAAAGAGAGCAGCAGGATCAAGCCGAACGCGGCGACGGCAGCACCGATGGAAACGACCCTCGTCATGTAGAAGACGAATTGCGACTGCAGCGGCCGCGAGTCCCCCTCGATGGCGTAGAGCGTGAGGCTCTTGCGCTCATCCGGACGAATGATCTTCGAGTCGTCGGGGAAGACGATCCGCTCGGGGTCGGAGCCCGACTTCGAACCGTAGATTGCGATGATGTCCTCATCCGTCGGGTTCTCTTCGGCGTCTTCCTCGAACGTGAACTTGTTCACTTCGACAGCCGCCTCGTCGAGCGGCGAGATGAAGTGCACGGTCTGGGCCGTGGAGTCCATGTACCACGCAACGGGCCACACGATGACGGCGACGACGACGGCTGCGATGGCACCAATCTTGAGCAACTTGATCATGGCGCTTGCTCCTGCTCTCGACTCGGCTAGCGGCTCGGCGCCGCGGTCGTTCCATAGAGGTCGATGCCGACGGACCACGTATCACTGACCTTCGGGCCGACCTGCTGCGGGATCTTCACGCCGTAGTCCGTGATCTTGACGTCGAACTTCGTACGCACGCGCACCCACGAGCCGCCGCCGAGGGACTTGCCGAGACGATCGGGGATCGCCGAGATGCGGGCGGTGCCCTTGATCTGGCGCGTGACGCCCTTGATCGTGAGGTTGGCCACGTAGCTCCACTTGCGCGGATCCTGTGTCTCTGTCGCACTCACGAGCTGGAGCTGCACGTAGGGATAGCGCTTGGCGTCCAACCACTGGTCCGAGCGCAGATGTTCGTCGCGCAGGTCGATGCCGGTCTTCAGACTGCCGACACCAACGCGCAGCGTCCCGCTGGCCTTCGTGCCGTTGGCATCGACCTTGATGCTTCCCTGCACCTTGTTCGTGTAGCCGTGGATCGTCTCGAGATCGGCCTCGCTGACGAACGTGATGTTGGTGCGCGCAGGGTGCGTACCGAAGTGGTACGTCTTGTTCTTGAGCTGCGGTTGGGCGTCGACAGACGAAGCCAGCAGACCGCCGGCGATGACGAGCGCCACCGCCAATGTGAATGCCTGTCGCATGGGTTCCTCCTGGTTGCGAACTGCCCGTATGACGGCCCGGCCCGGTTCCCTGTTTCAACAGGGATGCAAAGCGATCGCAAAGAAGCGGGGTCTAGTTCCCGCCTACGGTCGCTTCGGTCACCTCGATCCGCCATTCGTAGCGGTCTTCGAGCAGGGCGCGCTCGTCCTTGAGGACCCACGGACGCTTGTGGCCCTTGGGTTTGGCCGGGTCCCAGACCACCACGGTGAGGATGTGGCGGCCGACCGGGAGGTCCGGAACGATCGCCGTGTGGACGGGGCCGAGCTTCTTCTCGCGCTTCATCTTCCCGCGGATGCGCTTGCCCCGCGGCAGCGGCAGGTGGGCCGTGCCCGTGGCCCGGCGCCGCATGCCGGGACGAAAGCCGATGGGCGTGGGGAGCGCGGGCTTCTTGGCCGCACCGCCACCCTTCCCCGCGCGCTTGCGCCGCAAGCGGCGCTCGAACGGATCGAGGCCCTCGCCGTCGGCCTCGGGGTCGTACTCCGGCTCTTCGTCCTTGGCCGTTTCCGTGACCTCCGGCGCGGCACCGAGGAACCACTTCACCTGCAGCTTGTGGCCCGCCGGCTGCATCGGCAGCACGCGGAACGTGGGCCTTGTCTCCGCGCCGACCGCCCACGTGACTTCGCGCTCCGGCGGCCAGATCTGATCGATCGGACTCACGCGCTCGTAGATCATGAGCACGCCCGCCTCCCGGCACACCGGGCAGTACGGAGCACTGCCGCCGCTGTTCATCGCACAGCCGGGCGCCGGTCGCCAGACACCCTTGTAGAAGGTGGCGCCGCCTTCGTAGACGCCGACGCCCGGGTACTTCGCGTCGAGGAAGTGCTGCCACGGCGGGTTCTCGGGTGTCGTCGAGGCGTTGGCCGCCGTGAAGATGCCCGTCGGCTCGCCGGGGTTGTTCGAGTACTCGTCCAGCAGACCGATGAACGCGTGGCCAAACTCGTGCACCACGACGCCACGCGGCCCCGTGGTGGCGATGCCCATGCCGCCCATGCCGAGCTTGCCCATCTGCGCGAAGACGATCGCGAGGCTGTCGTGGTTGTCGAGGTACTGAAGGTAGTGCCATACGCGCCGCGGGTTCGCCCATACCTGGCCCTGCGGTCCGGCGGCCTTGCAGTCGAGCGCGGTGTTGTACTGCTTGGGGCCCTTCTTCTTCTTCCGCCGCTTCTTCTTGCGCTTCTCGAGCTCCTCGTCCGGCTCCGGCGGAATCGGTTCGTCGACGCCCTTGTCCTCGCTCGCGAGATGGAACTGGTAGAAGTTGAAATACGGCCGATAGACCTCGTAGAGCTCCTCGCGCAACATCACGTCGAGTTGCCCTTCGCAGTGACTGTCGTTCTTCTTCTGCTCCTTGAGGCGATAGCCGTCGCCCATCAGCGCGACGTCGATGCGACGCTCGTGGGGCCCGATCGGGCCCATCGGAGAGATGCCGAGGAACGCGTTCTCGCCCGAGCGGTCCTCCGCCTCCGGCGCGTACGGCGACTCGGGGTATTTGTCGACGAGCTTCCAGAACGTCTTGCGCGCCAGGCTGTAGCGCTTCTTGCGCTGGAGCTCGACGCCCTTGACGTAGAGGTCGGCGTCGGGTCCCGGGTGCTCCTTGGGATCGGGTGCACGGCGGAAGGCGCGTTTCCCCTCCTCCTCCTCCTCCGCAATCGGATCCTCGGGCTCGGCCTGCGTCGGACGCAGCGGTGCTGCCCAGCCCGTGCAGGCCAGCAGCAGCGCGAGAAGGATCCAGCGCATCGGGGTCTCCGGCCGCCCACCGCGGCGCCCTCATCATCGGCGCCGCTGGGGGCACAGCAAGAGTCCTTGGCCCAGGGCTCGCGAAACCCGCACGTGACCGTGGCGGAAGCCGGCCCGATGTGGCATAGAGTGCCCACGATGCGCCTTGCCCTCTGCGTCCCGTGCCTGGTTGCCGGCCTCCTTCTGGGCGCCCCGGCGCGCACCGCGCAGGCCGTCGACCCCAAGGTCAAGAAGTGGGTCGAGGTCTTCGAGGACCGCAAGAACGCCCACGATCCGTTCGAACAGGACAAGCGCGAGAAGGCGATCCGGGAGTTGGGCAAGATCGGGGGGACCGACGCGGCCCGCGCCATTCTCGACGTCTTCGAAGACCCCTTCATCCACCTGCACGACCGCGCCGTCAGCGCCTGGATCCAGATGCTGCGCGGCAGCAACGCGGCCGACACGCAGACATTCCTCTCGAACCGCGCGCTCAAGCACCGCAATCCGGCAGTGCGCGCGGGCGCCGCCGTGGCTTTGGGCATCACCGGCGGGCCGGAGCTCGAGACCATCCTGCGCACGGCGGCCAAGAGCGAACGCGACGGCAGCGTCATGGCCGAGCTCGCGCGCGCCGCGGCAGGCCTTCGCGGGGAGCCGAAGCTCGCCGGCGCGTTCACGAAGGCCTTGAAGCACAAGGACGGCTACGCGGTGCTCTATGCCGCCGAGGCGGTGGCGCGCTACGACGGAGCGGACGGCGCCAAGCCGCTGATCGCGGCGCTGAAGCACCGCTCCCCCATCGCACGCGCGGGGGCGATCTACGCGCTGCAGAAGGTGGACGCGTTGCCCGCCGACAAGCTCGACGTCCTGTTCAAGGACAAGCACCACGCGCCCTTGATGGCGCTCGCCGAGTCACTCGAGTTCCGCACGAAGGCCACGCCTTGTCCGGGCGCGGGCATCACGACGCTCGAGCGCCTGCTGGCGCACTCTTCCTGGCGCGTGCGCGTCGCCGCGGTGCAAGGGGCGTTGCGTCTCTGGGCCAAGGAGATCGTCGATCCGTTGATCGCGCGGCTCGGCGTGGAAGAGGGCCGCGTCAAGGAAGACGTGCGCCGGGCGCTCGAGACGTACACCGGGCAGGCGATCGGCGACGACCCCGAGCTCTGGACCGCGTGGTGGCGCCAGAAGCGCAAGGAGTTCGACGCGGGCGAGCGGCCCAAGCCCGATCACGCCGGCAACATCCGCTTCCGCGACGCCGCGGCGCAGCCCGGCGGGGGCTCGAAGACCGTCGCCTTCTACAAGATGCCGCTGCTCTCACGCCACCTCGCGTTCATCTTCGACCTGTCGGGTTCGTTTCGCTACGCCGCGCGCAAGAGCGACAAGGACGGCCCGACGAAGCTCGACGTCCTGCGCGCGGAGATGGAGAAGACGCTCGACGGACTGGACTCCGAGCGCTACTTCGACATCGTGGTCTACCGCTACTACAGCGAGTACCCGCCGCAGACCAAGCTGACACGCGCGCTGGGCAAGATGCAGCGGGCGGCCAAGGGGACGGTCCGCAAGGCGCGCGACTGGATGAACCGGCAGGAAGCCAAGGGCTGGGCCGCGTTCTACGAGCCCCTGACGGCGCTCTTCGCCGAGGAGGTCGACACCGTGGTCCTGCTCTCGGACGGCGACCCGAGCCGCGGCCGGTACGAGCGTTCGACCCGGCTGATCCACGAGTTTTCGCGGATCAACCGCTTCCACCGCGTCGCGGTGAACACCATCCTCGTCGGCACCAAGAACACCGATCGCGAGTTCATGCAGGACCTGGCTGGGGCGACCGCAGGCCGGTTCCAGGAGGCAGACGGGAAATAGCGCCACGGCTGGGAGTAGTGGTAGCTTCCCCGTCCGGCATTGGGAGACCGCAGGTGTCCACGCGCAAGACCCCCCTCTTCGAGGCGCACGAGGCTGCGTCCGCCCGCATCATCGACTTCCACGGCTGGGCCATGCCCGTCCAGTACAAGGGCATCCTCGAGGAGACGCGCTGCGTGCGCACGGCCGGCGGGCTCTTCGACCTCTGCCACATGGGCCGCCTCGTGATCCGCGGACCCCAGCGCGAAGACCTGGTCGAGCGCGTCTTCAGCGGCAACTTCAGCCGCCTGCGCCTGGGCCGCGCCAAGTACGGCTTCCTGCTGAACACCGACGGGTACCCCATCGACGATGTCCTCGTCTACCGCGACGAGGAAGAGGTCCACATCGTCATCAACGCGACGGGTCGCGAAACCGACGGTCCGTGGGTCACGCAGTGCCGCGACGAGGGCGGCTACGACGCCGAGGTGACCGACGTCTCCGACGACCAGGCCATGATCGCGCTTCAGGGCCGCATCTCGGAGCACGTGCTCCAGCCGCTGTGCGGCATCGACCTCTCTGCGGTCAAGTACTACGGCTTCGCAACGGGGCCCGTGTGCGGCATCGACACGCTTCTCGCGCGCACCGGCTACACCGGCGAAGACGGCTTCGAGCTCTTCTTCGACAAGGACCGCGCGACGGAGGTCTGGAACGCGCTGGTCGAGTCCGGTTCCGCGCTCGGCATGCATCCCATCGGCCTCGGTGCGCGCGACCTCCTGCGCCTGGAAGCGGGCATGCCGCTCTACGGACAGGAGATCAACCTCGAGATCGACCCGCTCGAGGCCGACCTCGCCTTCGGCCTCGACCTCGAGAAGACCGGCACGGTCGGCATCCCGGCGCTCAAGGCACGCGCTGAAGCGGGGAGCGCGCGGGAGGCGGTCTCGCTGGCATCCGACGGCGGCCGCGTACCGCGCACGGGCTTTGGCGTACAGTCCGGCGGCGAGAGCATCGGCATCGTAACCAGCGGCGGCGCGAGCCCCACGGTCGACAAGCGCATTGCGCGCGCGCTCGTGAAAGCGGGCAGCGCGCCGGTCGGCTCCACGGTCGACATCGAGACGCGCGGCAAGACGTTCCCCATGGAGGTCGTGCCCGCACCGTTCTACAAGCGTCCGCGGAAGAAGCCCGCGGCGTCCGTTTCGAATCCCACGGCATAGAGAGGCAGTCATGGCGGATCGACCCGAAGACATCCAGTACACCAAGACCCACGAGTGGGTTCGCGTCGCCGACGGCGAAGCGACGATCGGCATCACGGACTTCGCAGTCGAGCATCTGGGCGACCTCGTCTTCGTGGACCTGCCCGACGAGGGCCAGGATGTCGAGGCCGGCACGACCGTCGCCGAGGTGGAGAGCGTCAAGGCCGTCGGCGAGGTCTACACGCCCGTCACGGGCGAGGTGACCGCGGTGAACGGCGATCTCGCGGACGACCAGTCCTCCCTATCGACGGATCCCTTCGGAGACGGCTGGCTGTTCAAGGTCAAGGTGAGCGGCGGCCCCGACGACGTCATGGACCTCGCGGGCTACGAGGCCCAGCTCGAGAGCGAAGGCGAACCGGCCTAGTCCCCTCGCGCGCCTGACCGGAGCTCAGCGATGTATCCGATCCTCATCGACATCAGCGAGAAGGTGAAGATCTACTCGTTCGGCACGTTCATCGTGCTGGCGTTCCTCGTGGCGTCGTTCTACGTACGTCGCCGGGCGGCGCGCGAGCTCGATCTCGACAAGGCCGAGACCTTCAACGTCTGCTTCGCGCTGCTCTTCATCGGCTTGGCGGGCGCCCGCCTGCTCTTCGCGATCGTCAAGTACGACGAGTTCGCGGCGGACAAGATGAAGCTCTTCAAAGTGTGGGAAGGCGGCCTGGTCTACTACGGTGGCCTGATCGCCTGCATGCTGTGGCTCTCGTGGTACCTGCCGCGCCATCCCAAACTGAAGGGCTGGGCGTTCACCGACATCCTCTGCCTCGGCGCCTGCCTTGGCATCTTCGTCGGTCGCTGGGCGTCGTTCCTGTCCGGCGAGAACTACGGGAAGGAGGCGCCCGATCTGCCGTGGGCGGTCACCTTCCCGGCGGTCGAAGGCACGCAAGCCAAGACGGGCGTCGCGCTACACCCGACGCAGATCTACCACAGCCTCCACGGGCTGCTGCTCTTCGCCATCCTCGTGTGGTTCCTCAAGCGGAAACCCCATCCCGGACGTACGACAGGCCTGTTCCTGATCCTCTACGCCGTCGGGCGCGCGGTCATCGAGATCTGGCGCGGCGACGACGAGGCGCGGGGCATGGTGATCGAGGGGCACGTCTCGACGAGCCAGTTCCTCTCGATCCCGATCTTCTTCATCGGCGTCGCCATCTACTTCGCGCGGAAGGCCCGCGAGACGGAGTATGACTAGCTAGGTTCCGACGACCTGCTGCGCGTAGAGGTGATAGAAGAGAAGCGCGCTGTAGCCGCAGAGTGCGATCACCAGGCATGTACGGCCCAGCGGCCAGTTCTTGTGAAGGCACAGGAAGCCCGCGCCGAGCACGGTGATGACCGTCTTGATCACCACGAAGGCCTCGTCACTGATCTCAAGCGCCGCGCGCATCACGGGGTTGGCCTCCGTCGCGCCGCGCTTGAGAAGGTCGAGCGTGTACCACGCGTCCAGCAGCGACAGGCCGACGACGGCCACGAACGCGGCGAGGATCCAGCCGCCCGGCCGGTCCACGTAGACGAACTGGGCCTCGCCCTCGCGGCGCCCGCCCTTGCGGCGCCCGAAGAACAGCCAGCGTGACACCATGGGCGTCGGACGCTGCCGGCGATCGCCGGACTCGCGACGGCCTTCGGCCTCGGTCCCTGTCGTCTGATCGTTCGTATCCACCGCTCGGAGCATACGAGGGGCCGCAGCCCGCACAACGTCGAGCTGTCTCAGCGTGAATCGCCCGCAGAGTGCCTAACGACCGGGTGCGCGGTGCCGGACGCGCTCGAGGACCACATCCACGGCCTTCTCGTAGCGCGGATGGGCCTGCCGCCGCAGCAGGACGACGTATGGCGCCGCCTCCGCCGGGAACCCGCGATAGGCGACACGCAGGATCCGCATGATCTCCTGGGCGCTCGTGTCGGCACCAACCGGCTCGATGAACGCGGGCGCCAACTGCTCCGGGACGATGCGCTGCTCCGGCCAGCCTTCCAGGTAGGCCGCGCGTCGCGGCCCCAGCAGCCCCTCCCGGTAGGCCGCGAGTCCCGGCTCGCCGAAGTCGGCCAGGGTCGCGACGGTCGCCGCCAGCTTGCTGTCATCGGCCTTGTCGAGCCAGCCGCGCAGGCGCTCCACGAAGTCTGCGAGCACGCGCGGCTCCGCGTCGCCGGTCGAGTAGATGAAGATCAACAACCGCTGCACGACGCCCTGCATGCGCGGGTCGTTCTCGCTCTGCGCCAGGAGCTTCTCCAGTGCGGGCACGTGCCGTGTGCTGCGTGCGCGCTGAATCAGGCTGAGCGCGACACCGAGTGACGCGCGATCGTCGCCTTCGAGGAAGCTGTTGATGAGCGCGAGCTGTTCGTCAGGCTTCGCTTCCAGCGCGTCGTAGGCCAGCTCGATGGGAAGACGATAGAGATCGAGCGGACGCACCTCCCGCACCACGCGAACGAGGATGTCGAACGCCTCCGGGTCGTCCGCCGCCGGCGGCAGCGCCTGGACGAGGCGCTGGATCTCCTGGGACTGCGCCATCGAAGGATCCGCGGGTGCATCGAGGATCGCGCGCAGCTTGCGCTTCACGGCACCGCCGCTCTCGTCCGCCGTCGGATCGAGCATGCAGTGGAGCGCAACGAAGTAGAGCCCCCCGTCGCGTTCCTTGCCCACCTCCGTGGCGAGGTCGTGGCGCACCGATGCGGTGTACGTGGGGTAGTTCCAGCGCGCGAGCACGCAACGCGCATCGGCCGACGGCAGCTTGCCGGTCACGGTGTAGCCGAACGCCGGGAAGACGGCTTCCTCGGTGAGGTCGGTGGCATACCAACCGGCGCCGCGCGTGACCGTCGACGGCACCGGCCCGTACGCCGGGCGCAGCGGTGCGTCTTCGTCGTCGTCCCGGGCGCGCGGCACCGCCGGATCGAGCCACAGGCGCGCAGGGCGCCACGGGGCGGACTTCACCCGCGGCAGCTTGGCCGGCAGGCGCGGCCCGGATCCGTCGGTGAGCACGCTCCACCACGTTGTCAGGTCCGCGACGCCGGCATCGGACGAGCCGGGCTTCACCAGAGCACCGAGCCGGTTGTGAACCTGCTCCCAGATCGTCGGTCCGCCGCGCCGCAGCACGAGGTCGACGGCCCGGGCGCGCCAGGCTTCCGCTTCGAACAAGCCCTTCAACGAGAACGCCCCGACGTCGCGGTGCTGCGGTTCGATCTCGAAGAACCGGTACAGCAGGTCCGCCGCCTCCTCTCCGGGCACGGTGGTCAGGACCCGGATCGCCTCGAGCCGTAGCGGTCCGAGGTCCTGGCGCGTGCCGGTCTCGAGCGCAGGGGCGGCCCACCGCAGCACGAGCGGAGGCGGCACCTGCGGGATGTTCTGCAGCACGCGCAGCACGTTGATCCATGGGTCGGCGCTGCTCGACGCGCCGGCAACGGTCTTGCGGATGAGCGCATCGTCATCCAGCAGAGCCACCGTCTGCGGGGACAACACGGTGAGGTCGCGGGTGGCGAGCTCGAGGTTCCACGTGTGGATCTTCGAGGCCTCCAGCAGGCCTGAGTTGCGCGGCGGTCCGCGCATGAGGCACTGGAGGGCGAAGGCTGCACGCTCCTCGAGCGGAACCGGCTTCACCACCGGGAGGGGCTTCGTCGTGATGCCGGGCTTGGGCGCGGGGTCCTCGCCGCCGCACGCACAGGCCAGGAGACAGACGAAGAGAATCGACAGTCGGCGCGTCACGCTCATGAACTCTCTAGCGCGCCCGAGGCCCCCGGCACATTGAAGCACGAGTCGAGGGCGCCGCAGAGACGGCCCACGAGCTGCCGTCCGGAGATCCGCTCTCAGCGGCACCGGCCGGACGCGCACGGAGCCCACTTGCGTGCGTCGATGCCCAGGTTGTCGCCGAGCGATCCGACCGCGCGCCAGAGCCGCCCCTCGGCGATGCGCAGATCCGCCGCGGCCCGACCCAGGCGCGTTCGCGCCCCGGTCAGGTCGTCTTCGCGCTGCAGCACGCGGAAGGGTGTCGACTTGCCCTGTTCGCGACGCAGGATCTCCCCCTTGAGCTGCTCGTCGGCCGCCTTGACCTCCGCTCGCGCTGCCGTCAGCTGCCCGCGGGCGGTGTCGATGTCGCGCAGCGCCGCGCGCACCTGCACGATGATCTGGTTCTCCAACTCGCGCAGGTTCAGCTGGGACTGGCGCCGTGCCCAGGCTGCGCGCAGCCACTCGGCGCGCGCCGCGCGCTGTCCGATGAAGAGCGAAAACTGCAGACCGATCGTGCCTCCGATCGCCTGCCCTTGTGCGGCACGGCTGATGGAGTCACCGAACCCGCCACCGAGGCCGTCCGTCGACACGGCACCGATGACGTCGAGCTGGGGCAGGATGGCGTTGCGCGCGACGAGCGTGTCGATACCGCGCGTCGCGATATCCGCCTTGGCAGCGCGCACTTCCGGACGTCCCGCGAGCGCGACCTGCACGAAGCGGGTCTCGTCGCCGGCCGAGGGCAGGGTCGTCAGGTCCTGGATCTCCGTGTCGGTCGGGACGATCCGGACGTTGGGCCGGCCGCCGGCGGGAAACGGCATGATCAAGGCCAGAAGCTGATCCTCGAACGTGCCGCGCGCGTTCTCGGCGTTGAGCACCTCGGAGACGCGGCGTTCCACGCCGGCACGGGCCTCCGCCACATCCAGCGGGGTGCCCACCTCGGCTTCCAGCCGCGAGTTCGCATCGGACAGGAGCCGCCGCGCGACCTCTTCGGACTTGCGCCGCGCGCCGAGGTTGTCCTCGGCGAAGACGAGCTCGAAGTAGGCGGTCACGATGTTCAGCATCGTGATCTCGATGTCGGTCTCGTAGCCCGCACGTGCGGCCACGAGGTTGTTCTGCGCGCGCCGGATGTCGGCGATGGCCACGTCGCCGGCCCCGCGCAGCAGCGGCTGCGTCGCTTCGAACGTCGCCCCCTGGAGGACGCCCATGTTGCCGATGGGGTTGTCCGTGGTGAGCCGGTCCGCGCGGTAGATGAGGGCCACTGCTCCACCGGACCGCAGGTTGCGCTGCACGCCGGCGCTGCCGCCGATGGTCTCGGTGAAGAACACCTGGTTGCCGAACAACGAGTTGCGGACCGGGCTCTCGGTGCGATTGGCCGTGAAGTCCGCAGTGAGCAACGTGTCGAACGAAGCTTCTGCCGCGATCCGCCCCTGCTGCGCGATGGGCGTGTCGTAGCTGCCGCGCTGGATCTCGAGGTTGGCGGCGGTGCCCATCCGCGCCGCGTCGGCGAGACTGAGCCGGAGCGTCTGGATCCCGGACGCCACACCGTTCTCGGGCGCGGGGGCAGCCGGCGGCGGGTCGCTGGGGATCTTCTCGTTCTTGCTCTTGTCGTCGTCGGCCGCGGCGAAGGGGCAGAACGCACCCAGAGCCAGGACGACGAGCAGTCGAACAACGCGGTTCACGGGGGTCCTCCCTCTCCGGCGCCGGAGCGGCGCACATGATAGGCGCTGCCTGGCCGCCTACCGCCCACCAATCGCCCGCCCGGCCCTGCGCTCGGCCGCCTCGAAGGCCGGGCTCAGCAGGTAGTCGATCCAGTCGGCGAGATCGGCCTCGCCGGCCCCGCGGAACACGTCGCGCCGCCGCTCGAGCGCCGCCCGCGCGGACGCCGTCCGGATGCGGGCCAAGGCGAGGAGCGCAGGACGCCGCAGGGCGAGATTCGCCGAGCGCTCTTCCAGCCACCGGACGTCGGCCTCGCCGCCCTTGATCCCCAGGGTCCGGACGAGCTGTTCGCGCACGCCCGCGTCCTCTTCCGTGGGGTAGAGCGCACGCAGCATGGCGGACTCGATCTTGAGGCGCGTCCCTGCCAGCGCCGGCCAGTACCACGCGCGCAGCGAGGGCTCGCTCTGCCGGTATGCCCACCAGCCGTGGCGCTCGAAGGCCTCGCGGTCGGCGAAGAGGCGTGCCAGCAACCTCTGGCGGTCCTCCTTGGTTCCGGCCGCTTCCCAGGTGCGCCGCCAGGGATCGGCGTCCTCGGGGTCCTCCGGCGGGCTGTCCGCTTTCGCGCCGGCCTTCTCCAGAGCACGGAAGAGCGTGCGTAGCCAGAAGCGTTGGTCGGCGGTGAGCCGCGACTTTCCGACACGGCGGATGCGCGCCTGGGTCTTCTCGTCGAAGGCCTCGGGTTGGGAGCGTGCCAGCCACGCAAGCTCGCGCGCGGCGAAGGTCTTCGTCCACCCGCGGGGATCGCGCAGCATGTCCGACAGCAGGCGCGTGGCGCGGCGACGTTTGGCGTCCGGTCCCTTGACGGCAGCGATCTCCGCGACGGCTTCGACCGCGGCGATCTTCTGCGGCCCAGTCTTGTCGGAGGTGTCGAAGAGCGTGCGCATGCCATAGGTCACCGCGCCGGGCGAGCGCTCGAGGAACAAGATGAAGCGCTCCTCGACGCCCGGCCTGAAGTACGGCACGGACGGCTTCGTGGGTTCGAGCGTGGGGCGCTCGCCGCGGACGACGACCGAGATGACCTTGCCCGCGACCGTGCCCTTGTAGACCTTCTCCACCTTCACGCGCGCAACCTGCGGCGCGCGGAGCTCCGTCACCTCATGCACGATGCCCATGAGGACCACATCGGCGTTCGCCCACGGCCCGGCCTCGAGCGACGTACCGGGCTGGGGCCCCTCCGCGGCGAGCAGGGAACTGCCCGAGAGGATGCAGAGCGTGCACAGAAGGACCCGGACCATTCTGCAGATTGTGCAGGGCGTGCGTCACGCCTTCGCGCGTTGAGTGGCATGCGGAGACAGACGTACCGACGAACGTACGAACCGCGTGCCTCGTGATCGCGTAGCGCCCCTATGGGAATCGGCGTCCGCACACCCTTCAGAGCGGGGGTTTGGGGCGGCACGCCCCCAATCAGACTCAGGTTCGAAGCGCCGTTAGGCGGTTCGGACCTGCCTGTACGTCCGAATCGTGAACGGGCGACTGCGCGGTGTGCGTGCGTGCTCGAGCTGCTCCTGGGCGACCTTCTGCTCGTGGAGCTGCATGTAGCGCTCACACTCGTCGCTTGTCCCGACGAACAGCTCCTGACCGTTGAGGCGCACGCTGTAGTACCGCTTTCCCTGCTGAAGGCACTTGAAGAGGACTTCCATGTCGAGCCTTTCCGAGACCGCGCGCCTGCTCGTCAAGAGACCAGCGCCGGTCTCTCGCCGCCCAGTGGGCGACGAACGCACCGCCCTACGGCGGCGACTCCGCCCCTATCGGCCGCAAGACCCGTGCCGGAACATGAGATTCCCGACGATGGGCCCGGCGATCACGGCCTGAAGGCCACAAACAAGGCTGCGGAGCCAGATTCATCACATCTCGGGACGACGTGTGCGTCAGACGGATTCCCGTGAAATCCACGGGAGTGTGCGCTTTGCGTCCCTACCTTGAGACATCGGTCGGGTGCCTCGGTAACTGCAATCCCGTTTCGCAACGAGACTTGCGCGCGCAGCCGGTGACGAGGTTGCCTACGTGAAGGCACCGTGACCTCCTTAATACCCTTTGAACGTCGAAAGGGGTGTCGCCGCACGGAAAGACCGTACGTGCGCGTATGGACGTGCGCATTCGCCCGTTTCGCCCCGCGCCCCGATCAGGTCAGTAGGTTCGGTACGCGACTTGGAGAGCCAGGAGGATGGAAGCGGTCTCGCCTACCGGGTCGCCCCGCTTGGCCTTGCCGATCGGGCTCAGGCGGCCGACGAGCTCCTCGGCGTGTGCACGGCTCCAGTCGAGGAACCGGGGCTTGTCGGCGCCGCGCTCGAGATAGAGCAGCGCCGTGCTCACAGCCAGCGCACCGAACGCGCTGGTCGCGCTGAGCGTGCCGTTGGCTGTGGACGCGTCCTGCACCCATGCAGTGAAGAGACGTCGCTCGTCGCGCGTCGACTCGATCACGCCCGCACGGGCCGCGGCGTCGAGTGCCCAGGTACGCCAGGGAGCTACGACCTCCGTTATGACCGGCACCTTGCGGATTCGATCGACCAGACCGTCGATCTCCGTTGCGCGACGCTGGGCTTCGGCGGGCGAGAGCCAGCCGTAGCTCAGCATGTAGTCCTCGCACAGCGCCATGGTGGCGAGGCCGATGCCGGGTGCGTCGGCCGCGAGCCCGGGGGCCTGCTTGCGGATCCATGCGATGCCGCGCCTCACCACCGGGCCTTGGCGGCGGTCGTCCTTGGCGTGGCGCGAGCAGTGTCCGTCTGCCAGGAACGCAAGCATCGCCAACGAGGTCTGCTCGAGCGCCGTGCGCCCGCCGCCAGCGACGAACGAGCCGTCGCGGGCCTGCTCGGTCGCGAGGAACCGCAGGCCCTTCTCGACGGCACGCATCGTGCCCTGGGCGTTGAAGCCCAGGAGCCGCAGGCGGTTCTTCTTCGTCGGCACGTGCTTGCGACGGCTGATGGGCACGTAGACACCGACGGGATGGTCGTTGAGGCGCGGATCCGGCTGCGCCCGGGCTCCCGCCTCGACCGGCAGCTCATCAGCCAGGGTCTCCTGCTCGGTCATGATCAGGCGATCCGTGAGCCCGTCGCCGTCCTCGTACGCGATGCCGGCCCAGCGGGCGACCATGTCGTGCTCCGCGTAGTCCGGTTCGGACTCGACGAAGCCCTCGGCCTGCACGGATATTCGTGCCGTGTCGTCAGGCGTCGGTGCCTCCCCGCGTCCCAGGAGAAACGCGATCACACCCAGCACGGCGACATGGGCGCCGACCGAGATCGCAAGAACGCGTGCCCACCCGCGGCTCCGCGTGGCGACGGGCCGGCGTGCGGCACGCGGACTCTCGAGCGCCCGCGCTTCGTCGCGGACCCGCGCCGCGAGCCGGGCCGCGTCGGCCTCCCAGACCCCGGCGGGCATGGGCGGCTCGAACGCATGCCGCTCGGCGGCGAGAACGCTCTCGGTCCAGCCGCGGGCTGCGGCCAGCGCCGGATCGGCCTCGATCCGTGCCTCGAGCGCGGCCTGGGCAGCCGGATCCAGCTCGCCGAGGAGCATGTCCAGCAGGACGTCGTCGTCCTCTCGGGGGTCGGGTCGGCGGTCGGTCACGGGCGGGAACTGTCCCCTTCGGCAGGTCTTCTGTAAGGGCCCGGCGCGCCTGGCACCGGGGGCTTGCCTTGTCCAACGGGGCCGGATCACGGCGGTTCGATCCCTTCGCGATGAAGTGCGGTCCGGATGTGGCGCCAGGCGGCATGCATCCGGGACTTCACGGTTCCGACGGGGATTCCCAGGATCTCGCCGATCTCCTGGTAGCGGAGGTTTTCGACTCGGGCGAGGACGAACACCTCCCGGTGCTCCTCCGTCAGGCTCCCCACCGCGCGCTCCAGGGCCGCGAGCAACTCCTCGCGCCGGGACCCGGACGCCGGATCCACGGGGGTCGCGGCGAACTCCATGGCCGGGCCGTCGGGATCGGCGCCCCGCAGCACCTCGGTCGAGATGGTGGGCGGCCCGGCCTTCTTGTGCCGGTAGCGGTCGATCCAGTGGTTGCGCGCGACGTGGAAGAGAAAGGTGATGAACCGGGCCCGCGGCGCGTAGTTCGCCCGCGCTCGATAGACCTTCAGGAGTACGTCCTGGGCGCAGTCTTCGGCCGTGGCGCCGTCGGCGCCCAGTCGGCGGAAGTAGCCGAGCAGGCGCGGCAGGACGCGCAGCACGAGGGCTTCGAAGGCAGGCTCGTCCCCGCCTGCGACCCGGAGCATGAGTTCGGTTTCTTCGTCCGCCACGAACGCCCTTTGATATGCACCGGCGCACGCGCAGGGAACGATCTCCCGGTTGCCCGGCCGGAAGTCAGCGCAAAGCCCGAACGGTTGGGTCGCCTACGAGGATACCCCAACGCTCACCGGCGCGGCACGAGCGTGACCTGCACGGTGCTGCGGTCGCCGGTCTTCACCGCCACAGGCACTTCGACGGGCACGTAGCTGCGCCCGGCGGAGATGCGCGCGATGTACGCGCCGGCCTCGAGATCGGGAATGTCCACGATGCCGGTCTTGGGCACGTGCCCCCAGGGTTCGCCGAGGCGGATCGGACTCAGCGGGCGACGCGACGCCAGCACCTCGCCGGTGTCTGCGCGCACCAGATCGATCCGCGTGCGGCCGAGGGGATCCTCGCCCGCACCCCGTACGACGAGCCGGACGAGGCCGCCGGGTCGCACCGTGACCGTGCGCGTCGTCGTACGGCCTTCCACGATGTCGAGGGTCTGGAGCGACGGCCGGCCCATGCCACGCGCGTAGATCCGCAAGCGCACCTTGCCTGCGGGGACGCCGTTGATCCGGATCCGACCCGCCGCGCCGCTTACGTACGCGTGGCGGTGCAGCGCCAGCCCCTCGTCGTCCTCCAGCCAGATGCGGGCGCCGGTGACGCCGCGGTCGTTGGCATCGACCACACGCAGCGCCACGTCGCCGCCCCGGCCGAGCACGACCCGTACGGTGAAGTCCGCGCCGGGCAGGTCCGAGGCGGCATTCTCCAGGCGACCTGGCGGTAACCCGGGCGCGGACACGGCGAGCGTGTACGCCCCCACCGGAAGCCCGCGCAGGATGAACGCGCCATGCGGATCGCTGCGCCCCTCCCCGACGAAGCTCCCGCGCGGTACACGATCGCTCTCGATACCCGCGGGCCACGCCGTGATGTGTGCGCCCGGGACCGGATCGCCGTCGCGCGTCACGACGGTGCCGCGCAGCCGCCCTTCGAACGCCTCGAGGTCGAGCTGGACCCTGTCGCCGTCGACAAGCTCGACATCCTGCTCGCTCCGCCAGGCGCCGCTCTGGAGCTGGATCCGATACGCCCCGGCCTCCAGACCAGAGACAGAGAACTCGCCTTCGGCGTCCGTCGACGTCCGGAAGCGCTTGAGCGCGCTGCCGGAGACGGCGACGAGATCGACGAGC
Organism: Planctomycetota bacterium; assembly: GCA_028281445.1. GTDB lineage: Bacteria > Planctomycetota > PLA2 > PLA2 > JAEUHO01 > JANQJW01. The sequence goes on from JANQJW010000105.1 coordinate 28,380, forward strand.
GCACCGGTCACCACCGAGCCGCCGCGACGCACGGTGCCGGCGATGGTGCCTTCGGGTCGCGCCGTGAAGTCCACGGTCGACGTCTTGTCGGCCTCGACCTCCACAATCGCTTCGATGGACGCCTTGCGGCCTACGGCGCCGCCGAGTACGCGCACGACGTACGTGCCGGGCCGCACGTGCGGGATCTTGAAGCGTCCCTCGTGGTTGGTGCGCACGCGCCGTTCGACCTCGTCGCTGTCGAAGCGCCGAACGAACACGTGCAACCCGTCGAGCGCCCGCTCGTCACCGTCTTCGACCGTTCCTTCGATCGTGCCGCCTGCATGCATGACGAGGTCGCGCGTGACGCGCACCTCGCCGTCGAGCACCCGCACGAGCTCCGCGTCGGGCGCCGCGCGGTCATCGCGCGCTTCGAGGCGCCAGAGGCCCGGGGCGATCCCCGTGAAGACGAACTCTCCGTCTTCGTTGGTTGTCGCCCGCAGCGCCCGCCCCCCGCGAATCGGCGCCGTCTGATCGCCATGCATCCGCACGAGCTCTACAGCGACGCCGATCTGCGGCTCGCCTTCGGGATCGAGCACGGTGCCCGCGATCCGCGCGCCGGCCGGCATCGTGAGCTCGACGCCGCCCACGTCCGCGCGATCGATGAGGACGGACTCCACATCGCTGTCGAGCGCCCCCTGCACGCAGCGGACGGCGTAGGCGCCCGGCGGCAGGCCGCTGATCTCGAACGCGGCCTCGCGCTCGCCGCGTGGCAGCCGTACGTCCTTCACCTCGTGCCACAGGTAGCGCGCCCGCGTCGGGTCGTAGCGGCGGGTGGCCACCGTCACGGTAGGCCGCACGCCGTCGGGGTCGAGCTCCCCCACCGTGCCGCGCAGCGTATAGAGACTCGGGAGGAGGATCTCGAGGTGCTGCTCGACGCCGGGCACGACGTTGTCGATGTCGGCCAGGACCACGTGGTCGCTGACCGTGTCCAGCGAGCGCTTGCGTACGACCTCGAAATCCATCGCCGTGTCGTGCAGGTCGGTGAAGGTCAGCTTGCCTTGCGCGTCCGTGTCCTGTGACACGGTGACGGTGCCGTCGCGCGTCGCACCAAAGACGGTGAACGGAGGCTGCGGTCCACCCTCGGCGGCGATGACGTGCACGGTCATCGATGCCGCGGGCTGAAGGTCGACATCCACAGAACGGTTGTCGGAGACGCGCGGATAGGACACGACGGCCTGGGCGTCGAGGAAGCCCTCGCGCCGCACGAACACCAGCACGTCGTCTGCGGGTAGGTCCGCGAGGCTCAAGCTCCCGGCTTCGTCCGTCTGGCCGCCGCGCACCATCGCGCTCCACGCCAGATCGTCGACCGCCGAAGGACGGGCGGCGGCTGTCGCGAAGACCGTGGCGGCCGCTACCGGCGCACCCGAAGCGCCCCGCACGCGCACGCTGAGCGTCCACCCCTCGCGCAGCCGCACCGGCTTGAGCCGCGTCGGCTCGCCGCGATCGACGCGGAACGGATCCGACACCCAGGGAGAGAATCCCTCCAGGGAAGCCATCAGCCGGTAGCCCTCCGCGGGCGTCACGCGCGGGATGCGGAAGCGCCCCTTGGGATCGCTCTGCACCGGCGCAGGCATGTCGCCGAGACCGGCAGGCGGACCGTCCCCGTGCGGATCCGGGACAAGCCGGAGCTTCACACCGTGGAGCGGCTTGTCCCTTGCGTCGAGCACGACACCGACCACGTGCTGACGACGTACGGCGAACCACGTCGGCAGTTCCCGAGCGCGCGTCTCCTCCGCCTGGATGCGCGGCGGCTTCTGGTCGAACACCCAGTTCGGGTCGGTGAGCGAGACCTGGTAGACGCCCGCGGCGATGCCGTCGGCGCGATAGTGGCCCTTCTCGTCGGTCGTGACCGTCAGGCCCGCGTCCTGCGGCGCACCGCCACCGGCGAGTGGCGAGAACTGCACGCCCACGCCGGGCACGGGATGGCGATGCGTGCCGTCCCCGTCCAGAACTCGGCCGTAGACCGCGGTGTCGGCCCGCGGGCGTCGCTCGCCGAGCTGCGAGCCTGCCTGCGCCAGGCCGAGTGTCTGAAGCCGCTTCGCGTCTCGACGCAGGAGCAACCGCCACCGTCCGCGGTGCAGGGCCGTGAAGCGGAAGGCGCCCTTCGCGTCCGCGCGCGCGAGGTGCGCCAGATCCGCACCCCCAACCGGGAGGGCGAGCAGCACGGCGCGGGCGGCGGGCATGCCGCGCGGGAGACGCACGCGTCCCTCCGTGGGCTCGCCCGGCGTCAAGCGCACGATGGCAGCCTTGGGACCCGGCGGAACCAGGACCGCAGAGAGCCCGGGTGCCCATGCCACCAACCGGCCGCCGCCGGGCAGCGTGCGCGCGAGCCCGTCCGCGTCGGTCTTCCCAACCACGCCGGCGTCGGGGTCGAACAACACGAAGCCCTGGACCTCGCCGACGGTTCGCACGATTCGCGCGTCGGCCAGCGGTCGCCCGTTCGGTCCGAGCACCAGGAGCCGCGCAGGCGGCTCCGTGGGCGCAGGCTTGTCGTCGTCCGCGATCGCAGCCTGCGCGGCGAACAGGCCACACAGCAACAGCAGCACCAGAGACCTCACGGCGTCGCCTCACTCGACCCCACGGCGGCCCGCAACGCAGCGAGCACGCGCGCCGACTCCGGCCCCAGGGCGCGAAAGGTGACCTCACGCGCAACCTCGGGCTCGTCGAACGACGGCAGCCGCCCTTCGAACGGGATCCGGAGGTCGATGCGCAGGCGGTCCATCGGCAGGGCCTCCTCGACGTTCTCTCCCCATTCGACGCTCGTCACCCGCCCCGGCCCGCACATGTCTTCGAATCCTGCGGCTTCGAGCTCGTCCGGCCCCGCCAGGCGATACGCGTCGATGTGGTGCAGCACCGTGAGGGCACCGGCGGCCACGGGATAGGACCTGGCGATCGTGAAGGTCGGGCTCACGACGGCCTGGCCGGCCGCCATCCCGAGGCCGGCGCCCAGGCCGCGCACGAAGACCGTCTTGCCGGCGCCCAGCTCGCCGCGCAGGTCGAGCACCAGGCGCTCCACGCCGGCCGTGCGTGCCGCCAGCGCCAGACGGCGACCCAGCGCAAGGGTCTCTTCGGTGTCCGCGGTGGAAACGACGAGGGGCTCGCTTGCCATGGGAGTCATCGTAGGCCGATGTGATCCCACCCGCCGTCCGGCCACGCAGACGTGCCGTCTTTCTGCAGGAGGCGCAGGTCCCCCTCATCCGTCGCCGCGCCGATCGCGTGGAGCGAGACGCCCTCCTCGTCGAGGGTCGTGCGGATGTCGTCTTGGAGCGGGGCATGCGCAACGAGAAGCTCGAAGTCCTCCCCGTCACCGAGGGCGTGCTCCAGCGCGTCGGGTGAATCGCGCACGTCGGCATGCACGGGAAGGAGGTCCGCGTCGATGCGGGCCCCGATGCCCGACGCGCGACACAGGCGCGGCAGGTCGCGCGCGAGGCCGTCGCTGAGATCCATCATCGCCTTCGGGATCCCGAGTCGGGCCAACACCGCGGCCTCCCGCAGACGCGGCGTGAACGTCAGGTGGCGACCGCTCCGGGATCCACCGAGCGGTCCCGTCACGCTCAGGACGTCGCCCGGCTGCGCGCCCGTGCGCGAGACGACCCCCATCGGACCGGGTGCACCCAGGACCGTGACGGAGAGCACGAGCGGTCCGTCCGCGACGTTCGTATCGCCGCCGAGGCACGGACAGCGAAACGCGCGCGAGGCGTCCTCGAACCCGTCGGCCAGCGCGTCGAAGAGCGCGCGATCCGCCGGATGCGGAAGCACGACCCCGATCAAGAAGCCCGCGGGCACCGACGCGGCCGCCGCCAGATCCGAGAGGTTCACGGCGAGACTCTTGCGCGCGGCCGCGGCGCCGCCGCATGCCGCGAGGTCGAAGTGCACGCCGTCCACGAGCACGTCCTTCGCAACCACGGCAACGCCGTCCGGGGCGAGGCGAAGAGCCGCGGCGTCGTGCCCGATCCCCAACACGACGTCCGCGCTCGGCGCAAAGCGCTGCGCCGCGCCGGCGATCCAGGCGTCTTCGCTGCGCTCACTCATCGAGACGCGTCGGATGCCCCCGGCTGCGGCATGCGCGCCATCTGATCGCGTCCTCCAGGCAGCGTCTCCTGCCGCGCGATCCAGCGGCGCATGCCGGCGAGCACCCGCTGGAGATCCGCGCGCGTCGCCTCGGGCTCGTAACCCAGATCGGTTCGAGCAACGCGCTGGAACAGCAGAGCCGTACGCGTCAGGAAGCCGCGACTCGGCTCGCGCCGGCGAACAGCCCGCGTCCACGCGTCCGCGATGACACGCGCCACCGGCAGCGCCGGGACCCGCGTGAGCCCGGTAGCAATGGCGTCGCGAAGCCGGGGCTCCTCCTCGACCTGCGTGCGCAGCAAGGCCGCCAACGCGCGGGGATCCGACGGCGCCACGCGCAGCAGGCTTGCCGCCGCGGCGGTGCGAACGCGCACCGCCTCGTCCTGCCGAAGTCGCCCGATCAAGAGCGGAACGGCGTCCTTGCCTTCCAGGCGAGCGACGACCGTGACGGCTTCTTCGCGTACGAGCCAGGCCTTGTCTTCGAGGCCCTTGCGAGCCAGCGCGACGAAACCAGCGCTTCCTGCCAGTCGCACGGCGATCTGTCGCAGCAAGGCCGCAGAGTCGGTCATGCCGTGGGCCACGAGGCCCGGCGACGCGCCCGTGCCTCCATCGGCGAGCAGACGCTCGAACGCAGCGCGCCGCATTGCGTACTCGTCGTTGCGAACGGCCTGGAGGAAGCCCGGACGCCGTGCCAGCCATGCGGGATCCAGACCCAGGCGCACGCGTTCCCACATATGTTCGACGTCGGGAATGCCCAGCTCGCGCAGTCGCACGTCGTCCGTCGCGCCGCGGAGCTGCGCATACGGCACCGCGCCCGCCAGTTGTTCCAGGTCCCACAGCACCAGATGCGGTGCATTGCGCCACTCCGTCTGGAGCACGACCACGGCGGCATGGATGCCCGAGCTGGAGACGAGCAGCCGAAGCGCGGGCCCGCGCTCGCTGCGCCGCAGGTTGCGCAGGATCTCGAGGAGCGCCGGCGTGGCCGCGCGGCCGCCGTCCTCGACGTCACGCCGCGTCGTTTCGTTCGGATCGCTGCGCCATGCCCGCACGCGTGTGGCGTTGCGTCGCTGCGCGGCCTCGGACGGCTCGCGCTGTGCTTCCTCGACGCCGATGAGGATGTGCGCCAGCTCGGGCGCTTCGCGCCGCGGTCCCAAGTCGTCGAGGAACCGCTGCGCGGCGCCGGCACGGTGATCCTGGAGCAGGACGCGTGCGTAGCGGTCGATCGTCGCCAGGGTCAAGCTGCCGCTGCCTTCCCACTCGATCCGCGCACGCATCGTCGACATCCAGCGCTGGGGGTCCTCTTCCATGCCGAGCATCGGGTTGTCGCGGCGCAGCGCCGCCCGTGCGCTGCTCCGCGGGAAGTCCCGATCCAGCTCACCCGCAAGACGTCGTGCAAGCGCGGCATCGCCTCCGGCGCGCGACTCGACCCGGATGCGAAGCGCGACTGCCTCCGCCGGCTCGGCGAGGATCGCCATCGCATCGGGGCTCAGCGTGCGCAACAGCGTGCGTGCGCGCGCGAACGCTCCCTCGTCGGCCGATGCCCGCGCGCGCAGGACCGTGATCTCGTCGGCGATCTGCGGCGGGACCTCGTCGCCCAGCATGGCATCGAGCCCTGCGCGGCCGCTCTCGTCGACCGCGGCGCGCGCCCGAGCCAACTGTTTCCACGGTCGCGCGTTCAAGCGCTCGATCTGGAGGTTGAAGACGTCGCGGGCGCGGCCGACCCAGCTGCCCTCCGCCTCCTTCGTCAAGCGGATGAGGAGGGCATCCGGGTCATCGCCGTCCGATGCGAAGCGCAGGAGCTTGCGCACATCCCCCGGCTGACCGCGATCGGCGAGAAGGAGCAGCGCGGCGATCGCGGTTGCCTGGGCCGCCCGCGCGTTCTCCGCGGAGACGACCAACGCATCGCGGTCCCCCTCGACGGCACGCCGGTGCAACCCTTCGAGCTGGCGATCCATGTCCCCGGCCGCCGCCGTGCCTGCCATGTACGCGATCCATCGCGGCATGTGTCCGTGACGCCGCGCGGCGTCCTCGAAAGCTACGTCGCCCAGCGCACGGAGCAGCGTGCGATCGGGATCGAGCACGCCGGCCACTAGCGGCTCGGCGTTGATCCGGAGCAGCACGCTGCGGCGTCCGTCCTTGATGCGCGTGTTCAGCTCGTACGGGACGCGCTCGTCGCCCAGAGGCGTGAGCACGATCTCCGGGCCCGACCCGTCGTCGAACGTGATGCCGGTGATGATCGCGAACCGGTCGACTGCGCGGTCGACGCGCTCGTGCCAGTCGATGGCCAGCCGGCGCCAGCGCGGATCCGCTGCATAGACACCCGGCACCGTGCCCTTGTCCGCCGTCTGCGGCGCCGGCAACGCTTCAGGCAGGATCGCGTCGGCAGGGTCGTCTTCGCCCCCGCCGTCCGGATCGCCGACATCATCCCGCTGGAAGTTGACGAGGTCCTGCAGCGGTTGCGCCTGGCACCCGGCGAGGGCACACAAAGCGGCGGCCATGAGCCAACCAAGCAGGCGGGTCCGAACAACCGGCAAATGAGGGTCCTCGCAGGCGCAATTCAGCCTGCAAGGGTCTCACAGGGCGTTCATCGTGGAGTCATCGCGCCCGAGAGGGCCCGGGCCGCTTCGGCCGGGTCGGGGGCGTCGCGGAGCGCCCGGATCACCGCCACGCCGTTGGCCCCAGCGGCACGCACGGCATCCGCGGTGGGCCCCTCGATGCCCCCGAGCCCCACGACGGGCAGGTCCACGCCGGCCCGCAGCCGCTCGAAGAGCGCCGTACCCAGCGGTGCCCCCTTCGTCGGGACGCCGAAGACGGGCGAGAGCACGGCGTAGTCGGCTCCCCCACGCTGGGCCGCGCGCAGCTCGGCTTCCGAATGACAGCTCATGCCGATCCAGCCGTCGTACCAGGGACGCACCTTCCGGACCGGGGGCGAGCGGAACCCAAGCTGGACGCCATGTGCGCCCACGGACGCAGCGACGTCGGCGCGATCTCCGATCACGAGCGCCACCCCGCGCTCCTTGCAGCGCCAGACCAGATCACGCGACGCGCGGTAGAGCTCCGCCCCCGTCGCTTCCGGTGCACGCAGCCAGAGCATCGTCACGCCCGCGCCGAGCATCGCATCGAGGCGCTGCCAGTCGCGTGCGTCCTCCCGGTTCACGACGTAGATCAGTCGCAGCACTGCGTCGAGGGAGAGGTCGGGAGCGCCCATCAAGAAGTCCCGTCAGAATCCGCGAAGAGGATGGCGTCGAGCCCGTGGACGAAGCCCGTGCGCTGCGGGATCGCCCGCACCGCCGCAAGCACGCCCGCAAGATAGCACTCCCGGCTCAATGCCGCATGCTGGAGCGTCAGGCTCTCGTTCGGCCCCGCGAAGCGCACTTCCTGCTGCGCGTGGATCCCCGGGACGCGCAGGCTGTGGATCCTCACGCCGTCGGCGTCGAGGCCCCGGGCTGCGTCGCCGTCCGGGCCCGGCTCGGCACCCGCCGCCGCCATGCGTGCCGCGGTGTGCAGTGACGTACCGGACGGCGCATCGAGCTTCCCCTCGTGATGGGTCTCGATGATCTCTGCGCGCGGGAAGTGCCGCGCGGCCTCCTCGGCGAAACGCTGTAGGAGAATCATGCCCAGCGAGAAGTTCGGTGCAATGAGGAGGCCGACGTCCGCGTCCGCCGCCTCTCGCGCGAGCGCGTCCAGATCCTCGCCGGTGAAGCCCGTCGTACCGATCACGCCGTGGGCACCCGCCGCGAGGATCGCGCGCGCGTTCGACATGGCCGCGGCGGGCGCCGTGAAGTCGATCACGACGTGGGCGCCGGTGTCACGGGCCGCCTTGCCGAGATCGTCGTCGATGTCGACCTCGCCCACGACCTCGATGCCCTCGGCCTCGCGGATGCCGGGCAGGAGCGCACGCCCCATACGGCCTCGTGCGCCGCAGAAGATCACGCGAATCGCGCTCACGAAGGGTCGCGCTCCGCGAACCGACGCACCGCATCGGCCTGGCCCTCGGTCTCGATCGAGCCGGGTCGCAGCGAGCGGATCTCCTCGATGGCCGACTGGGGCTCCGCGCCCTCGGCGACCATGTACGCGGCGAGCACCGTGCCGGTGCGCCCGATCCCGGCGAAGCAGTGCACGGCCACGGGGCGGCCGGCGGCCACCTGCTCCTGGATCCACGCGACGCAGCGTTCGAGATCCTCCATGGCCGGGGTGCCGAAATCGACGAGCGGTACGTGGAGCGTCTCCAGTTCCTCGTCCACCGTGATGCGAACAGGGTGTTCCGTGAGGCTCAGGACAGCTCGAACGCCCTCTTCGGCGAGTTTCGCCCACCCTTCGCCGTACGGCAGGCCCATACCGGCGACCTTCCCCTCCCGGATCCAGCTGAAATTCACGAGCATCGTCATTGCAGGGATACCCGAACCCGGGGCCCTTGAGAAGGCACGGACAGGCCATTTGCGATCATGAGTGGTGCTCCGTAGGTTCTTGCCCGTGGACCAGAACGAGCTCCTCACGATTCTGGCGATCGGTCTGGTCCTTCTCGGGGCGATCGTGCCGACCATCTCGCTCGACGTGGTGGCCCTGCTTGCGATCGCCGTCCTGGTGGTCGGAGGGGTCCTGGAGCCGAACGAGGCCGTGGCCGGTTTCGGCAACACCACCCTGATCATCGTCGGTGCGATGTTCATTCTCGCAGACGCGCTCCAGCGAACCGGCGCCGCCCAAGGTGTCGTCCAACTCGTGGAGCGGGTCTCGGGGAAGGGCCAGCGCTACCTCCTCTTCGCCCTGCTTCCGCTCGTGATGGTCCTGTCGGGGATCATGAACAACACAGGCGTCGTGGTGCTCATGCTGCCCTTGCTGATCGCCGCCGGCCAGGAGGTCAACATCAGCCCCAGCCGGCTGCTGCTGCCACTCTCCTACGCGTCGATCACCGGCGGCACGCTCACGCTCGTGGGCACCACCACGACGCTGCTCGTGGACGGCATGGTGCGGCAGGCCGGCTTGCCCGGTCTGGGGTTCTTCGAGATCCTCCCGATGGGACTCGCGTTCTGCATCGTCGCGCTCGTCTACCTGGTGCTCGTCGGCCCGCCCTTGCTGCCGAACCGAACGGGTCTCGTGACGCCGATGACCTCGGAGACGGTGCGCGAGTACATGACCGAGGTCTTCCTCACGAAGCGGTCGAAGATCCTGGGCCTCACGCCCGCGGAGCTTCCCGCCGCACTCAAGAAGATCCGCCTGCTGCAGGTCGTGCGCGGAGAGGAGACGCACTTCCCGCCGTTCAGGGAATTGCGCTTCGAACCGGACGACATGCTGATCGTGAAGGCACCGCCCGAACAGATCGTCGCGCTGGTACAGCGGCCCGGCGTGATGGGACCGCAGGACAAGGTCGGCGGCGATGCGCGCGTCCTCGGCGTCGACCTGTCGTTGGCGGAGGTGATGGTCGCGCCGCACTCGCGGCTCGACGGGCAGAGCGTGATCGAGTCGCGGCTGCGCGACCGCTTCGGCGTCGTCGTGCTCGCGGTGTTGCGCTATGGCTCGCACCTGCGCGAGAACCTGGGCCGCGTCAGCCTGCGCGTCGGCGACATCCTCCTTGTCCAAGGCGAACCCGATGACATCCAGCGCCTCGCGCGCAACGAACGGGATCTGGTCCTGCTGGGCGGAACGCCGTTGCGGCCCAAGAAGCGGACGAAGGCGCCGCTGGCCATCGGCGTGGTCGGCGGCACGCTCTTGCTCTCAGCGGCCGGGGTGCTGCCGCTGGCCGTGGCCGTCCTGCTCGCGAGCATCATCGTCGTCGTCGGCGGCTGTCTGACGAGCAGCCAGGCGTACCGTTCGATCGATCTCAAGATCCTCGTGGTCCTGGGCTGCATGCTCGGCGTGGGCTACGCCGCCAGCGAGACGGGTCTCGCGGCACGCGTTGCCAACGCCCTGGTCGCGGTTGCGGAGCCGCTGGGGCCGCGAGGCATCCTCGCGGCGATCTACCTGACCACGGCAATCCTCACGGAACTGGTGACGAACGCCGGTACGGCCGCGATCATGATTCCCATCGCGGTCAAGGCCGCGGAGTCCGCCGACGTCTCGCACAAGCCGTTCGTCTTCGCCGTCGCGCTCGCGGCGTCGTGTTCGTTCCTCACCCCCGTCGGCTACCAGACGAACCTGCTCGTCTACGGACCGGGCGGCTACCGCCTCCAGGACTACCTGCGACTCGGCATGCCCTTGGTAATCGTCTTCCTGCTGCTCGCGACGTGGCTCTTGCCCGTCGTGTATCCGTTCTAGTTCTTCCCCTTCGCCTTCATCTCGGCGAGGGCGCCGACCGCGTAGTTCCGAATGCGCTTGTGCTTGTCCTGGGTATACGCCTCGAGGATGCGCCGCACGCGGGCAACCAGCACGGGGTCGGCCTTGGGGTTGGTCCACGGCCGCCGCGGGACGGACATCGACACGTAGACGGCCTGGAGGGCCGCGCGCCGTGTTTCCGTGTCGCGGTCGTTGCGCGCGATCCGGTCGAGATCATCCAGTGCGAACGCAGTGCCTCCATACGCCCACGACATGGCCATTACCACGTCTCGGCGCTCCTTGTCGTCTTTGGTCGCAAGCAGGTCGATCACCGACGCCCTGCCCTCCGGCCCGAGCTGCATCAACGTCCGCACGCCGGTGTTCGTAGCAATCTCCCCTGCAGTCATCTGGCTACGAATCGATGGAATGGCGGACGCGGCATCGGGACCGATGGTCGCCAGGGCCTGCACCGCGCGTCCCTGCATCATGGCGTCGTCACCCTCGATCGCGGCGACGAGCTGTGGCACGGCCTCCTTCGCGAGCGGGCCCAGCGCGCGGAAGGTCAGAAGCAACGCGTAGCGCCCGTCGTCGTCCGCCTCGGCGTACGCGCGCAATGCGTGCGGCATCGCCTCCGCGCCGAACGCGCCGAGTGCCGCCGCCGCCGCTTCGTTGACGTCGTCCTTGGCGGCGTCGGCCAGCGCAGGCATCACGGCCTCCGGATCCGTCTTGAACTGGCCGAGGATCCCGGCGGCGCGCGTGACGATCTTGTCGTTGTCGTAGTCAAGCAACTGCAGTACGTCGGGCGCCGCCTTGGCGCCACGCGGCCCCATCTGCTCGAAGATCTGCAACGCCGCATCGAGCACGACCACGGACTCGTGGCCGAGCGCGCCGGCCAGGGCCGGAATGCTCGCCTCGCTGTCGCCCTCGAGCGGGGCGAGCGCCCAGATGGCGTTCACCGCGACCTCCTCGTCTTCGTCCCGGATGAAGGGCGCGATGCGGTCCTGGAGCTTCGTGAGCTCGGACGGCGGCGCGTGCGCGAGCCCGCCCAAGGCGTTGAGCACGAGCTCGGAATCGTCGAGCAACGCCACCAGACGTGCGATGCCCTTGGGTCCCATGCGCGCCAGCGCGATCTCGGGGCCGGGCCAGCCGACACCGTTCACGGGTTCCATCACGGATACGAGGTGGTTGGCCACCTCTTCGTCGTACGGGATGCCGCTGCCCGCGTAGAGCCAGGCCGCGTTCTTCACGTGCCGGTCGCCGTCCTGAAGCAACGCGAGCAACGGCGGGTTGACGCGCGGTGCCGAGCCCTGCTTCTTCCACCTCGAAGCGATCTTCAACGCCTCGCGGCGCTCGTGTGGATTGTCCGACGTGAAGAGCGGCCTGAGGTGTTCGGCCGCGTCCGCCCCCATCTTGCCGAGCAGCGTGCGCCCCCAGTGGGTCAGCCACCCACCGGACTTGAGATGGGCGACCAGCCAGGTGGCGAGTGGCTTGTCGTAGTGCAGCGGCCGCGGCGTCATCGCCAGCAGGTACGCCTTGCGCTGCCTCTGGAAGTCGTTGCTCGAAAACTCTGCGAGCAGCGCAACCGGATCGAGCGGCGGTAGATCGACGTTCGCCTCCGGGATCTCGCGCTCTTTCGTCGCGAGCGTCGGCTCGAGCTCCTGTGCCTCGTGCTCCGGTTCCAGGTCGGCGACCACGACCTCGGGTGGACGCGTTGCGAACCACACCAGATAGCCGGCTCCTCCGATCGCCAGCACGACCGCAATCCACCGACGGCCACTCATGACCCCTCCTTGTCTGTGGCAAGCGCGCGAAGCGCGCTCGCGGCTACATGGCAGACGTCCGGGTCCTTGTCCTTCGAGGCCCGCACGAGCAGCTCGCGGACCGGTTCGCGCAAGGAGGCGTCGGCCTCGATGTGCGGCATGCCGCCATCGTGGTACCCGACGTGCGCCGACGCGATCGCGGTGACCGCGTGGAGACGGATATCCTCGTCCGCATCGCCCAGCAGCGCGCCCAGCTCCTCGAGGGCGAAACCCGTGCGCCCCTCCATCGACATGACGACGCGGACGGCCATCGAGCGCACCGCGGCACTGCTGGACCGCAGACCCTCTCGCAGCGGGTCATGCGCGGCCTCCCCGATCCAGACCAGGGCATGGGCGGCGCGGTAGTCGGGCACGTGCCCGGCGTAGGCTTGCTGGAGGATCGCGGACACGGCGGGCGCGGCCCTGGGGCCGATGCGAGCCGTCGCGTGGATCGCGGCGGTGCGGAGCGTGTCGTCGTCCCCCTCGATGAGCCGCACGAGCCGCGACACCGCAGGGCTCGCTTCCGGTCCGAGCGTCGAGATCCCGGCGAGCACAGCCCCTTGCACGTACTCGTCCCCTGCGTCGAACTGGCGGAGCAGCTCCTCGAGGCCGGCGGATCCGTACACCGCCAACGCCTGCGCGGCCGGCACGCTGTGTTCGCTCTGGATGGCGCGACCGAGAGCCGGAATGACGGCCTTGGCGTCGGCCTTCATCGCCGCGAGCGCGTCGGAGGCCGCATTGGCGACGCGCACGTCACCGTAGTCGAGCAGGGCAAGCACCTCGCGAAGCGCCGGTGTCGCGCGCGGCCCCATCTGCCGCATGATCCTCAACGCCGCGACGACGACGAGAAAGGACTCGTCCTGCATGGCATGGCGCAGTGCCGGCAGGCACGCCTCGCAGTCGCCGCGCAGCGCGATCAGGACGTTGATCGCCGCTTCGGCCGTCGCTTCGTCCTCACTGCGGATGTACTCGGCGATCGTGGGCAGGACCAGCACGAGGTCCTCGGGCGCAGCGCCGCTGAGACCACCCAAGACGGTCAGCATCAGCTCGTCCTGCGACGGGTCCTCGAGAATCGCAACGAGGTGGGCTACGCCCTTGGGTCCCATGCGAGCGAGTGCGACCTCTGCACCGTAGTACGAGGCCGCGCCCTTGGGGCGCAGCCACGCGATGAGCTGGTTCGCAAGCGCGGCGTCGTACGGGACGCCATGTGCCACGAGGCGCATCGCGTAGTCCCGCATGCACTTGTCGGGGTCCTTGAGAAGCTCCAACGCGGATGGGCCGTCGACGTCCTTGCCCTGCTTGCGCAGCGTGAAGAGCGCCGAGAGCGCTCGCGTCCGGACGCGCCGGTTCGGAGAGTCATGCAGGGCGGCCAACTGGGGCAGTACGCGATCTCCCATCCGACTCATCAACCCGAAGGCCTGGCGATGGCGCGTAGCGTCGGTCGAGTCGAGCCAGCGGAGGAGCAGTCGGACGAGGGGTTCGTGCGCCGGTAGCGCCGGCTGGCGTACGGCCTTGTTGTAGGCCTCGAACCGCCGGAGCGCGTCGTGGCTCATCAGCTCGCGCAGGAGCCAGTCGAGATCGATCGAGACCTGCGCGCTGGATCGCTTGCCGGCCGCCGCGAGGGTCGCGGCCTTCCCTGCGCGCGTCTCGTCCTCGTCGTAGACGATCCCCTCGTCGACGATCGTCGGAGGGCGCGTCGCGAGCCACACGAGGTAGGCAGCGGCCCCCAGAAGCAGCACAACGGCGACGATCGGCTTCTTGCCCAAGGCGACCCCGGGTTCGAGTCTATGCGGAATCGCCGTTCGCGCTCGCGCCCCAGGGGACGCGGCGTGTCGCGCTCCATCCACCTGCCAGATGCCAGATCAGCACGGCCACGCTCACGCCAACGCACGCAAGGAGCCCATAGGCCGGTGCGACGCGCGTGACCAGGGCCAGCGCGACCAGGGCGAGCACGCCATAGCGCAAGGCCGAGCCCGCGTGCGTCCAGCCGATCTTGGTCAGGCGCTGGTAGAGGTGGTCGCTGTGCGCCGCATGGACGGGCACCCCGCGCTTGACCTTGCCGTAGATGCCCATGGCCACGTCGATCACGCCCGGCAGTAGCGGCGCGCTCGCGGCAGCCCATGGCAAAGCGGCCGTCACAGGCGCCAGCGGATCGCCGCTCGGCACACCGCACGCCGCCGCGGCCATCAGGAAGCCGAGCATGTGCGTCGCCGAGTCGCCCGGGAACACGCGCGCGGGCGTGACGTTCCAGACGACCATGCCGAGGACGGCAGCCGCGGCTACGGCGTACAGGAAGCCGCCTGCCGGACCTGCGCCGCCGCCTGCGGCGGCACCGAGCACCACGACGGCGACGGTGGACGTGATGAGGTCGATGCCGTCGACGAAGTTGACCAGCATCACGACGGCGAAGAGCCACAGCGCCGTCATGTGCGGCGTCATCCAGCCGAAGCGGAGCTCGGCGAACGGTCCGATGGCGTCGCCCCCCCACCGCAGTCCCAGCATCACGGCGGACGCTGCTGCCACGATCTGGAGAAACAGCTTGCGCCGCGTAGACAGGTACCCGACGTCGTCCGCGAGGCCGATCGCGAAGTAGAGCACCAGCGGAACGATGTACGGCCCCCAACCCTGGGTGGCGTCGAAGGTCAGGAAAACCATCGTGAGACCCGCAAACAGCCCCACCAGGACGGCGATTCCGCCGACGCGCGGCACAGGTTCGCTGTGCATGGAGCGCGCACTCGGTGTGTCGACGAGACCGAGGCGGAACGCACCCCGCGCCAGGACCGGCACGAGAGCCATCGCCACGAGGAACGCGGCCAGCAGCCCCGGGAAGCATTCCGTCACCGCGCCGAACTCCTTCGTCGTACCTTCGCCGTGGGCGCCACCGGGCCCGGTCGGCCGCCGTCTCCGAGTGAAACCTCCGGCTGCCGAGGGGGTATCATCCATCAGGGTGCGCCCTGCGTTCGTACACATCGCAGGGAACCCGCCGGAGGACCGCAGATGCCCGGGATGCTCGAGGGCAAGCAGGCTGTCGCCCACCTGCTCAGGCGCACCGGATTCGGACCGTCGGCGGCCGACTGGTCGTCGTGGTCCACGCTCTCCTACAACGACGCGGTGGACCGGGTGCTGGCGCAGCTCGACGAGCCGCGGCCGGCGGACCCCGGGGACTTCGATGCCTACGTCCCCGGCTCGATCCAACAGGTCTGGCTCGAGCGGATGCTGGCCGGCACGGGGGCGTTCGCCGAGAAGCTCGCGTTGTTCTGGCACGGTCACTTCGCCACGTCGAACGCCAAGATCGTCGACCCGGAGCTCATGTGGCGCCAGTACGCCCTGTTCCGGGACAAGGGCGCCGGTTCGTTCCGGGACCTCGTCAAGGGTGTCAACCGCGACGTCGCGATGATCCGCTGGCTCGACGGCAACGCCAATCGCAAAGGCCACGCCAACGAGAACTACGCCCGCGAGCTCCAGGAGCTCTTCACGCTCGGCATCGGGAACTACACCGAAACGGACATCCGCGAGATCGCACGCGCCTTCACCGGCTGGGGTAGCCGTCACCATGACTTCGTGATCAAGAAGCACTTCCACGACGAAGGCGAGAAGACGGTGCACGGGCAGACGGGCAACTTCGACGGCGACGACGTCGTTGACATCCTCGT
The DNA here is from genome assembly GCA_028281445.1 of Planctomycetota bacterium. Classification (GTDB taxonomy): domain Bacteria; phylum Planctomycetota; class PLA2; order PLA2; family JAEUHO01; genus JANQJW01. The sequence goes on from JANQJW010000105.1 coordinate 44,188, forward strand.
TGCGTTGCCGGCGTGCCCGAAGTTCATTGCCGGCAAGCTTCTACGCTTCTTCTCGCACCCGAATCCGACAAAGGAAGAGATCGCGGAGCTCGCGCACGTCATGCGCAGCAAGGACCTCGACATCAAGGCGACCTTGGAAGCCATGCTGCGCGCGCCGGCGTTCCTCGACCGCAAGCACTACCGCTCGCTCGTGCGCGGTCCGACAGACTTCGTGATCGGCGCGTTGCGCGCGGCGGGCATCACGGAGGTGCCGGCCTACGTCCACGGCGCCGTCGATCGCATGGGCCAGATCCTGTTCCGCCCTCCGTCCGTCAAGGGCTGGACGTCGGGCAAGGGCTGGCTGTCCAGCGGCGCGATCGTGGAACGCCTCCGCGTCGCCGGACTCATCGGGGCCGCGGCTCCGCCCACCGCCGCGGACAACATTCTCGAGGTTGCCTTCCAGGGCGACGTGCCGGACACCCTGCGCGACACGCTCAGGAACCTCGATCGACCCAAGCGGATCGCAACCATCCTCGGAGGACCCGAGTTCCAGCTGTTCTGATCCTGGAGACCGCAGACATGATCCTCAACCGACGCCAGTTCCTTGGCGGCGCCGCCGCCGCGGGCGCCGTGCTCGCCCTCCCGCGCCTCGCCCTGGGCGATGCGCGCCGCGCGGCAGCCCAGAAGATCCTCGTGTTTCTGCACCTCAACGGCGGCAACGATGGGCTGAACACGGTCATCCCCTACAAGAACCCGCGCTACCGCACGCTGCGGCCGGGCCTTGCGATCAGCACCGGGCAGGTCCGCAAGATCGGCGACAAGCTCGGCCTCCACCCCGGACTCAACGGCTTCGAGGCCCTCTGGAAGCGCGACCGCCTGGCGATCGTCAACGGCGTCGGCTACCCGAAGCCTGACTACAGCCACTTCCGTTCGACCGAGATCTGGTTCACCGCGGAACCGGAGAAGACCCCGACGTACGGCTGGATCGGCCGGGCGCTCGACGGCTCGAAGAGCGACGCGCCCTTGCGCGCGGTGGCGCTGCAGAAGGAGCAGCCGCTCAGCCTCGCCAACGCCACGCCGGGCATCGTGACGATGACCGACTTCCGCCGCTTCCGGGTCCCGAGCGGGCTCGAGGGGGCGAGCGACCTCTACAAGCGCTACGGCGACATGGCGGAAGCCCGCGGCGAGGTCGGACGCGCGGGCGCCCAGGCGCTCGAGGTCGCGGGCAAGATCGCGGCGCTGCGCCCGGCGGGCGGGCCGTTCTACGCGAACATCGGCCGCGATCTGCGCATGGCCATCTCGTTGCTCAAGGCCGACCTCGGCCTCGACTGCGTGCAACTCAGCATGGGCGGCTACGACACCCATTCGAACCAGACGCCGTCCCACCAACGCCTGCTCAGCCAGCTCGGCAACAACCTCAACAACTTCCAGACCGAGATCGAGAAGGCCGGCCTTGGCGACAAGATCGTCACCGTGGTGATGAGCGAGTTCGGCCGCCGGGCGAACGAGAACCTCTCTGGCGGGACAGACCACGGCTCCGCCGGGCCGGTGTTCGTGATCGGCAAGGGCGTCAACAACGGGTTCCACGGCGAGTATCCGTCGCTCGACGATCTGGACAACTACAACTTCAAGTACACGACCGACTTCCGCCGCGTCTACGCCAGCGTGTTGAAGCACGCGTATCGCATGGACCCGAAGCCCATCCTCGGTGACTTCGAGCCCCTGGAGCTGTTCGCATGAGAGACCGCACCGCCCTCGTCCTGCTCGCGCTGTTCGCCTGCCTCCTCCCGGCGGCGCCTGCGGGTGCCGAAGAGAAGGCGCCCGCCGTGGAACGGCTCGTACCGAAGCCTATCCAGATGGGCGCGATCGAGCTCCTGCCCTTCAACGACCTGGAGATCCAGGACTTCCGGCGGGAGCACGGCGTGCTGTTCGCGCGGATCCAGGGACTCGGCAAGCGCATGGCGAGCCTCGGCAAGAAGCTCGGCAAGCGCAAGAACAAGAACGACGCGGAGAGCAAGAAGCTCAAGGCGGACCTCCGCCGCGTCCGCGTACAGCACGGCGCGCTGCGGGCCCGCCTGACCGACGAGCTGATGGACGCCGGCGTCGACGGGGCGCTGATCGCCTACATGAACAAGGCGCCCGGGGGCGCACGCCGCGTCGAGCGCTACGCATACGGCCTCGTGCTCCTGCTCGACGACTTGAGCGATGACCAGCGCCTGATGTTCGAGCGCGTGGGCGCCCAGATGGAAGGGTCGTTCCTCGCGCTGCGAGCCCAGAAGCAGCGCACGACGCTGGCCCTCAAGCAGGCCAAGCTCGAGAAGGACGAAGTCCGCGCAATCCAGCGCACGTTCGATCGCCAGGAGCGGTTGATCGACCAGCGTTTCTGGCAGCTTACCGACTTCACGCTCACGCGCGATCAGCGCGCGCGCCTGTGGCGCACGCTGCCGCGAACGCTGCGACGCAAGAACCAGCCCGTCGAGCACCTCTACGCGCTGCCGGGCCTCACGCCCGCCCAGGGCACCCGCCTGAAGGCGCTCCTGACCGAGGTCGAACACGAGTCCTCCCCCGATCAGGCGGCGGTCAAGCGCATCAACGCTGCCCTGAAGCAGAAGGACGAGCCGCGCGGTGACCGCAACGCGCTCGTCAAGGAGCGCGGCGAGGCCTACAAGCGGCTCGGCGAGCTGCGCCGCTACTCGGCCAAGGCCACGCGCGAGATCCTCACGGACGCCCAGTGGCACGCCTACGAGGCGATCCCGCCGCGCGTCAACACCAACGAGCGGCGCGCGAGCTACAAGCGCGTGCTCGAGGGCTTCAAGCCGAGCGCTCCGCAGCAACGGACCATGAAGCGATTGCAGCAGGAGTTCCGCACCGAACAACGCGCGGCGCGCCAGCGCATGAACGAGCTCCGGCGCGAGGGCGAGGACTACGGCGCCGATTCGCCGCAGATGGCGGGTATGCAGATGGCCATGCAGGGCGCCAAGGCAGACGGCGAGCGCGCGCAGCGTGCCATGCTCGGACGCATCTTCACCGAGGTGCTGACCCCGCAACAGGTGAGCAGCTGGGTCATGGGACACTACGGATACAAGCGGTGAGCGTGGGTGGTGAGTGATGGGTTTGGGATGGAGAAGGAGATGGCGTGATGGGTAGTGGGTTGCGTTTGCTCGCGTTCGTCGCAGTCTTCGCAATTGCCGCAATAGCGTCTCCTGACGAGGCGCCGCCGGTCCTCCAGCCGCACGCACTCGAGCTGCTGCCGATCACCCAGCTCGAACGCAAGGAGCTCTCACGCGACAACGCGGATCTCGCGACGCGCATCCATCACCTGCGCACACGCCTGCAGAAGCTCCAGGGTCACCTGGCCGGCCGCGAGGATCCCAACGACAGCGGCAGCCGCCAGCTGCGCAAGCAGATTCGCCAGACCGAAGCCGACATGGCGCCGTACATGGCGCGCGTCATCGAGGTCTGCCGCGAACACGATCTCACCGACGCGTTGATCGAGACCATGAACGACGCGCCGCACGGCCCCCATCGCGTGGCGCGGCATGCCCAGGGCCTCGTGCTCTTCGTCCTCGCCGACGATGCGCCGCAGCGCGTCATGTTCGAGCGGATCGTGCCCGCGGCCGAAGGCGCGATCCTCACACTCGAAGCACAGAAGGGGACCCTGCGGAAGACGCTCGCGCAGGCCGCGGTGTCTGAGAGGGACATCGCGGTGGCGATCGATGGAATCGATCGACGCATCCGCGCGATCGAGAAGCGTTTTTGGCGCCTCGTGGACTACGTCGTCCCCCAGGCCGAGCGGACTGCGCTCCACCGCGCCCTGCCGACCGCCTACAAGCAGCACGAGGACGCGTTCGCCCACATCTACGCCGTCCCGGGCCTCACCGCTTCGCAAGCCACGCGTCTGAGCGGCATGCTCACGGAGTTCGAGGCGGAGTCCGCCCCGGATACGGCACTGACCAAGCGGCTCCAGCAGCAGCTGCGTAGCAAGGACATCAACGGCGCCGAGCGCGCGCGCATCCACAGGGAGATGCAGGCCGCCCAGAATCGCGTGACGGCCTTGCACCGGGCAGCCGTGGACCGAGCGAAGGCCATCTACACGACGGCGCAGTGGACGATGCTGGAGGCGATTCCCCCGCGCGTGAGCCTGGGCGATCGCAAGCAGACGTCGCCGCAGGTCCTGGCCGGCTTGCGCAACTACGACCACCAGAAGCTGGCCGCGATGCGCGCCGAGCTGGAGGGCGTGCGCCGCGCGTACCGCGAGAAGCGCCGCGAAGCGGCGGCCTTGGGCAAGGACTACGGCCCGGACTCCCCGCAAATGGCGAGCATGCAGATGGCGATGGCCAACGTGGAGGCCGAGGCCAACGTCTTGCAGCGCGAGTTCAACGGACGGCTGTTCACCGAGCTGCTCTCACTCGACCAGGTCGTCCTCTGGGTCATCAACCCGCAGTAGCCTCCCGGCGTGCTAAGACGAAGCGGTGCCCCCTACGCGCAAACGCTTCGCGATCGTCGGAGCCGGCCTGGCCGGTGCGGCGACGGCGTTCCATCTACGCCGGGCGGGCGCGACGGACATCGTGATCCTGGAGAAGGAGCCCGTTCCCGGCGTGCACGCTTCGGGGCGCAACGCCGCGATGATCCGCGAGATCATGGAAGAGCCGGAGCTTCAGGCGCTCTCCACGGAGAGTACGACGGCGATGCGCGCGGCGGGTCTCGCGAGCTACCGTCAGACGGGCGGCCTGCTCATGGGCATGGGAGACGACGACGCGTCGCGCTGGATTCCCTTCCTGCGCGGCACGGCACGCTTCCATGAGACGGACGGCGTCATCGACGTCGCGGGTCTGCTGAACGCCTACCTGCGCGGCATCGAGGTGCGCTACGGTTGCGAGCTCGAGGCGCACGAGACGTCCTCGGTGAACGGGCTGACTGTGCACACCAACGAGGGCCCGATCGCCGCGGATGTGTTGATCAACGCTGCCGGACCGTGGGCGGGGCAGGTCGGCGGCATCGACGTCACGCCGAAGAACCGCACGCTGTATTCGACGGCGCACGATCCGGCGGTGGATCCCGACTGGCCCTGGGTCTGGGATCTCGAAGGCGGCTATTACTTCCGGCCGGAATCCGGGGGCTGGCTGCTGTGTGCGTGCGACGAGGCGATCGCGCGCCCGGGGGCCTACGACGACGACCCGGATGTGCTCGCCGATCTCTGGCGCAAGATCGAAACGTACCAACCCGGCCTCGGCGAGCCGGTGATCGCGCATCACTGGGTCGGCCAGCGGACGTTTGCGCGCGACCGGCTGCCGGTGATCGGGTTCGACGCGAGGAATCCGCACCTCTTCCACGTCGCGGGCCTCGGGGGCCACGGCGTGACGCTCAGCTGGTCCATCGGCAAGCTCGCTGCATCGCTGCTGCTGGGACAGGGCGAGCAGCCTGTGCTCTTCGCGCCGGCGCGCCTACTTGCCGAGCTTCTTCCGTAGTCGTTCGATCTCCTTGCGCACATTGCCTGCGTAGGGATCGAGCTCGGCCTGTCGCTCATACGCGTAGAGCGAGCCGCGATCGTCGCCGGCCAGGCCGCAGGCGGCTCCGAGAAGGAACCAGCGCATGTCGTCCTCGGGCACTTCGCGCGCGTCGGCTTCGAGTACCGCGATGACCTCGGCGAGCAGCGTGACGTCGGCCTGCACGCGCTTCCAGCCGTCGAGCGCTGCCCGGGCGGCAGCCGTGCGCACGGCCATCGACGGATCCGAGAGGCCTGCGCGCAGCGCCTTGTTCACGGCCTCGCCCTCGAGCTTGGCGAGCGACGTCATCGCCCGGCGGCGCACGAGGCTGTCCTCGTCCTTGGCGAACGCGAGCAGGGCCAGGGGCACCTTGGCCGCATGGCGCCCCAGCAGCTCCACCGCCGAGGCGCGTGCCACCTTCGGCGCACTCTTGTCGTTGGCAACGCGCAGCAGGCTGACATGGGCATTGGCGTCGCCGCGGCGAGCCGCCGCGATGCCCTCCACCCAGGCCTTCGGGGGCACCCCGGAGGGATACCACTCGGCATGCGCCTTCTTCAGGGCCGCTTCGTCGAGCTTCGGCGCGTCGGTCGGTGCATTCAGGCCGTGCTGGTGACACCAGACGCACGCGTTCTGCGCGACGCGGTCGCTGCGAAGCGCAAACGTCGGCGTGCTGATCGAGTGATCGGCGACCACCCCGTGACCGCGCTCGATCGTGAGGAACGGCATGTGGCACGAAACGCACTGCGAACCCGTGCTGTCCGGCGCGTGGAACGTGTGTGCCTTGATGTCGGTAGCAATCTCCTCGTGGCAGCGCGTGCACTGCGCGTTGTCCTCCGGAGGCAGCTTCATCTGCGAAGCATGCGGGCTGCCATGCGGATCGTGGCAGGACACGCACGTGAGCTTGCCCTCCTTGACGCAGCGGCTCGAGGAGAACGGCAGACCGTCGTAGATGAGCTCGAGCGAGCGGCCGGACGGATCCACGCGCTCGGGATCGATCAGCAGGGTCGGATCGCGGAACTCCCAGATGTCGTCACCCGGCAGGAAGCCCGTCTTGACGACCTCGCTCTCCATGTGGCACTGGAGACACATGCCCAGCGCGCGATCGTGGGCCAGGTCGCGGTAGCGCACGATCGGGTCCTTGCCCTCGCGCTTCTCCTCCCGGAACGCGACGTGCGCCGCACCCGGTCCGTGGCAGCTCTCGCAGTCCACGCCGAGCGCACGGTGCCGGTAGCGGGGCCCGGTTCCGTCCGGCTGTGGCCGGCGTGCTTCGTACCCGCTGACGTGGCAACGCGCGCAGCGCAGATCCCAGGAGCGCACGACGCCCGTCCAGAAGCTGCCGTCGCCCGGCTTGACGACCGGTGCCTTGTCCCACTCCGTGCCGCCGCCTCCGAAGATGAGCTTGGTGTAGTCGAACCAGGCGTCCTTGGGCACCTCCAGCATGGCGGGCAGGACCTGCTGGCGTCCGTCCGGCATCGTCGCGACGAACATGCGCACGCGCATGCGCCCGACCACATGCGAGAGATGGAAGTCCGTCTCCTTGCCGTCGTCCCCCAGCGTGCGCGCGATGAAGCGACCGGAGGGCTCGCGCCGGTAGGCCGTCGTGCCGGGCGCGTGCGCCACGGTCTCCTCGGCCACCACCGACGGCGGCATGTTCATCGTCGTGGCAGGCTCGAAGGTGTGCGCGTGGCTCGACCCCGTCCACGCCGCGTGGGCCTCCGCGTGACAGTTCGTGCACACGGCCTCGCCCACGTACCCGCGTATCGGCTCGTCGCCTGCGCGAGCGCGCGGCGGCGCCGAAACCGCGGCCCAGGCGAGGAAGCCCGCGAGGGCGGCCGCAAGGAGAGACAGAGAACGCATCGAGCGCAGGATACTGGCTCCGGCGGCTCGCAGTACACTTCGCAACCTGCTCTCCGGGAGTCCCGCAATGACCATGCGATCTTCGTTCCTTGCCGTGCCCGTCATCGGCCTGCTCTTGGCGTTCCTCAGCCCCTTCGAGCTGGCCAAGCCCGGCATCAAGAAGAAGAAGCGCGGAGCGGCCGCCGCCACAGCGGCCGTCGCCGGCCCGTGGAGCCGCATCACCGACCGGCAGCAGGAAGAAGCGATCGCATACGCCAAGGAGGCCACCGGCGCAGATTTCATGGAGCCGCCGAGCTTCAAGCTGAGCCGGTCCGAGGACGCCGTCCCATTCCTGGTCGCGGACTTCGGCAAGGCGTTCAAGACCCTTGGCGCCGAGAACGAGGAGCAGGCCACCGCGATGGCCAAGGCGCTTGCCAGCGGCATGCTGGCGGCCTATGACCCCACGGCCAACGTGGTCCACGTGCTCTCCGAGAACGCGGCGCGCGCAGCGACCGCCGCCGGTGACGAGAGCCTGCCCACCACGGACGTCCTGCGCCTTCTGCTCGTGCGCATGTCCGTCCTCGCCATGGATCGCCAACTCTTCACCGAATGGAAGGAAGCCATCGACGCGGCCACGACGGCGGATGCCGTGAACGCGGCCGGCGCAGTTCTCCAGGGCCATGCGCAGCACATCACCAAGCGCGTCGCGGATCACTGGCAGGTGAGCGAGGCCTTCGACAGCCTCGTCACGCTGCTCACGGCACAGATGCCCGGCACCGAATCGGCACCGTTCGCAGACCAGGCCAAGTTCGCCCTGCTGAAGGGCCACACCTTCATGGCCTACGCCTCGAAGCGTCGGCGCGTCGCGAAGGTCTTGAAGGAGCCGCCGACCGATGCGGCGTCCATCCTGGATCCGGCCGCGTACTTCCAGCGCGGCCGCAAAGGCGGGGGCGGGGCGATCCCGACCAAGGTCGTCGCCGAGTTCGAAGCGCTCCTCCCCACGGCGGGCGGCTGGGCGCGTGCGGACGAGAAGCTGGACGCGGCCGCCGCCGAGGCGCTTCTCGAGGGCATCGACAAGCAGCTCTACTCCGCGATCATGGCGTCGTTCCGGTCGGGCCAGGGCTGGGCGTCGACGAACGAGGCCAGCGAGTGCCGGCGCCGCCTCGCGCTCTTCGAGTTCCGCGGCGCGGGGATGGCCGAGCAGTACGTCAACACGGTCAAGGCCGCTCTGAAGACGCAGGGTGCGACGGTCGAGGACGGCGCAGGGCGCGACAGCGGGCTCCCGGGCTTCGCAGGCTCCTTCAAGGACGAGGCCGGTGAGGCCCAGATGCAGGCCACCAACGAGGGGAAGTTCGTCCTGGTCTACTTCGCGCAGAACGACAAGAACGCCGACCGCGAGAAGCAGGACGACGCGCTCGAGGCAGCCGCCGAGATCCTGGCGAAGGCGCAGAAGACGCGCAAGAATCGTCGTGACAAATAGGTCACGACCCTGAGCAAGGCCCGCAGGGCCGCGCGCAGCGCGCGACTAATCCGGCCGCCACTGCAGGCCGAGGTTGATGATCTTCTGGATCAACGGCTCGTACTTCAAACCCGCGGCCTCGGCCGAGCTCGCGAAGTCCTCGTCCTCGGTGAGATCGGGGTTCGCGTTGGCTTCGAGCAAGAAGAGACTGCCGTCTTCCCGCAAGCGGAAGTCGAGACGCGCGTAGCCGCTCAATCCCAACATGCGGTAGATGCGCTTGGCGAGGCGTTGCACGCGCGCCTCGAACCCATCGGGTAGGTCCTTCGCGAGTCCCGTCTCGATGCCGTGCTTCTTCTGGAACTTCTCGTCCCATTTGATGCGCGCGGTCGCGATCTTCGGCGCGCCCTCCGGCAGGCTGTCGAGATTGATCTCCCAGAGCGGAAAGGTCTGCAGCCGGTGGTTGCCGAGGATGCCGAGGTAGAGCTCGCGTCCCTCGATGAACTCCTCGACGATCGCGTCGTCTTCGATCTGATCGTGGATGAACGCGACGCGCTTCTCGAGCTGTTCCTGGTCCTTCACGACCGACGCCTGGCTGATCCCGAGGGACGCGTCTTCGAGCAACGCCTTGACGATCAGCGGAAAGCGCAGCTTGCGAACGGAGCGTGCCTTGCGGCCGCGCCGGAAGACCACGAATCGCGGCACCTTGATGCGGTGGTAGGTGCAGATCTTCTTGGTGATCGACTTGTCGCGGCTGAGCACGAGCCCGCGCGGATTGCACCCGGTATACGGCACGCGCAACAGCTCGAGGTACGCAACGACATGCGCATCGAACGTGACGATGCCCTGGAAGTCCTCGAGCATGTTGAACACGACGTGCGGCTTGTGTTCCTCGATGGCGTCGCGGATTCGCGTCAGGTCGTGACTGACCTCGAGTCCCGTGACCTCGTGCCCCAGGACCTTGACGGCCCGGATGACGTCGTACTCCATCTTCCACTCGTCGATCTGCTCGGGGGTCTTCCCTTCGAGGCTCGACGGCGGCAGAGCGCCCTCCCCGACCAGGGCCAGTACACGCTTCATGCTCCGGTCCGAATCAAGCGCGGCGTCTCCGTCACCCCTCCGCGGAGAGGGCGATCAATGGCATCTCAGAGCGAGATGTGGCGCGCTCCCCCGTCGACGTAGCCCATGACCTGGACCGTCAGGAGGATCGCCGCCTCCAGCTTGACACGGCGCTCCGACCGCGTTCGCCGCAGCCCCAGGCGCCGCGCACGGTTCGTCATCTCGCGCAGGAACTGCTCGACCGTGTACGCCGGCTGGCCGGACCACTTCTCGACCCGCCGCCGGATGTCCGGACCGCACCGCTTGAGGAAGGTCGTCGCGGCTTCCGAGGTATGCGCGCGACCGGGCGCGAACACGCGCTCGAGCTGGCGGTCGTAGAAGTCCGGCAGGTCGACGCCGTAGCGCTCGCGCTTCGCGCGGTAGTGCGCGCGCAACGTGCGCTTGCGCGTTCGGAGCGGCTCGATCTGTGCGCGCGAACGAACGGGTGCGGGCACGTCGCTGATCTCGTCCATCAGCTCATCGACGTACTCGAGCTTGCGCATGACCGGCCACCCGTCGTAGGCCTTCTTCCACTTCGTACCCGGCTTGAGCCAGACCGCGAACGTCTCGGCGAAGTCTTCCACCGGATGACTCTGCGCATACCACCACTCGAGGTGATGCACGTGGTTGCGGCTATGCGGACGCGGGCGGTAGCTCGCCGGGTAGGGCTTGCCCGCACGACCGAACACGTGCTGCCACCGACGCTTGCGCCGCAGGCGATACGCCGTGTCGATCGCGTGGCCTGCTTCGTGGCGAAGGATGCGCATGCACCACTCGCGCGTGCCCCCCTCGACCTCGAGGACCTGCTTGCGCTCGAGCTTCATGAGGCGCGGGTGCGCGAGGTAGAACGGAATGGCGATGCCCGGAATGCCGTCGGGCGAGAACCACTCGTTGGACAACCAGCAGTGCGGCTTCAGTCGCAGGCCGCGCGCAGACATCTCCGCGTGCAGCTTGTCGACCATCTCTTCGAGCCATGTCCCCTCGATGCGCAGGTCGAGATCGCACAGACGCAGCTCGAGCAGCTCCTCGTCCGTGTACGACTCCCAGTCGGGTCGCGACACACGTCCGCGGCGGCGCTTCGCAGCGCCTGTCTTGCTTCGTCGTCTGTTGCTCACCGCGGCTCGGGCCCTTCGCTTCTGCCCCGGAGCATGCACGCATCCGGATCGCATTTTTTAGCAATGCATCTGCACAGGTGCAACGGCGCGCGGGGCCGCGCGAGACACCATCAACGGTGCAGGACGCCGTACTTCCAGATGCACCAGATGGCCTGCACCCCGTCTCGCCAGCCGATCTTCTTTCCTTCGGCGTACGTGCGCCCCCGATACGAGATCGGGACCTCGTAGATGCGTGCCTCGGCGCGCGCCAGCTTGGCCGTGAGCTCCGGTTCGATGCCGAAACGGTCCTGCTGGAGCTCGAGCGACTGCAGCAGATCCCGACGGATGGCCTTGTAGCAGGTCTCCATGTCCGTCAGGTTGAGGTCGGTCGCCCAATTGCTCAGAAACGTCAGAAAACCGTTCCCCAGGCGGTGCTTGTAGTACAGCACTCGCGACGGGCCGGACAGGAACCGGCTGCCGAACACGGCATCTGCACGCCCCGAGACGATCGGCTCGACGAGCCGTGGGTACTCCGCGGGGTCGTATTCGAGATCTGCGTCCTGGATCACCACGATCGGCGCCGTGGCGCGTGCGAATCCGGCCCGTACCGCTGCCCCCTTGCCCTGGTTCTGCGGCTGGGTGAGCACGTGGATGCGTTCGTCGTCGAGTTGGGCGAGGCGGGCGGGCGTCTCGTCGGTGGATCCGTCATCCACGACGATGACCTCTTGCACGACGGGCGAGTCGAGCACGCGCCGCAGAAGCTCGGCAACCGTGTCCTGCTCGTTGAAGACGGGCACGACGACGCTCAGGACGCGCTCGGGCGGGAGTTCGGATCCGGTCACGGCCGTACTCTACCGGTCGCGCTCCGGCGTGCCCTCTGGGCGCCGGGCCCGCAATACGACGAAGGGGCCCAGCTGGCGTACGACCTCCTGGTGAAAGATCGCGACGCCCCCGAACGTGTGGACCGTTCCCCGCGTGCCCGCGTCGGCCACCACGGCGACGCGCTGCCCCGTCTCGAAGGTCGCTGCGGGAAAGGGGAGCAGGCGCCGGACGGCGGTCTCCGTGGCCTCGTCCGGCGCGTCGCGGTCGCTCCAGGTCCAGTGCCGGGGCTGGAGGTCCGCGAGCGAGGACTGCTCGTCCGGTAGCTCGTTCGCGACGGACAGGACGATCCAACCGGCGCTACCCGCCACCCGGGCGGCCTCGTGCATGGCGTCGCGCAGGCGATGGAGCCGGCCCGGGGCCATGCCCAGCCAGAGACACCCCGCCAGGCCCAGGATCGCGGCCCCCCGGACCATCAGCCGGTGCGCGGCGACGGCCTCGCCCAAGCCCTGGGCCCCCGCGAGCGCGATCAGCGGCAGGAGCGCCACACCGGCGTCCGCCGAGAGCGCGAAGGCGAGCAGCGCGACGTGAACAGCGGCGGCCACAAGCCAGAGGCGAGCCCCAGGCCCGGCCCCTCGCAGCCGTCGAGCGCCGACGGGCACGCCGAGCCAGAACACGCCCAGGCCGGCGCCTAGCAGCCACAGGCCGACCCGTGGATCGAAGCCGCCCTCCAGCGTGACCCGCGGGAGGGGCAGGAAGGAGAACGCGCACACCGCAGCACCCAGCAGCACGACGCGCGCCGCACGCCCGTCCTCGCGGTAGAGCGCATGGCCGAAGAACAGCAATCCGTAGAGCGGCCCGGGGGCCGCGGCGAAGGTGGCGCCCAGTGCGGCGGCTGCGCCGGCGCGCCGCGCCACAGGCCCGCCGCTGAGCCCCCCCACGGCGGCGAGCACGAGTGCGGCGAGCAGGGCGCCGCCCCCCGGCTGCAGCCCCCCCGCCTCCAGGAACGCCAGCGGGTGTACGGCCATGACGATGCCGGCTCCGATGGCGGCGTCCCGTCGCAGGCCGAGCCGGCGCCCGAGCCAGATGACAAGCGGGGCCAGCAGGGCTGCCAGAACGAGGTCGATCCAGCGAAGCGCCAAGGTGGCGGAGACGCCCGCGTTGACGAGCACGGCGACCAGCCCGGGCATCAAGGGTGCCTGGCCAGCGAGCTCCGTCCCGCGCTCGTTACCGAGCCGGTCACCCACGCTCGCCAGGACGGCGCTGTCTCCTTCGAGCGGCAGGCCCAGCGTCGGCAGACGGACCGCGACCGCAAGCAGGAACAGGACAAGGGGGAGAACGCGCGCGGAGGTGGGCTGCACTTCCCTTGTGAATCGGCCGGTGGGGAGGGGCGATTCACCCTCGAGCGCGCGAGCGCCTGCATGGATCGTGTCGGAGGCTCGGGCGCACCTGGCAAGGCCGTACGTCGCTCACGTGGCCGTGGCCGAGTTGGCGGACCGCATCACGCCGCCCTCACACGGGCCCGCCAACGCTCCCCGCAGCCCCCCTACGCCGTTCCTACCGCTTGGACTTGACGGCTTTTCCGAGGTTCTTCTTGTACCAGACCAGGGTCCGCGCCAGACCCTCACCGATGCTCACGCGCGGGCGGTAGCCGAGCACCTCCTGGGCCTTCACGATCTCGGCCAGGCTGTGGCGTACGTCGCTGGTCCGCGCTTCCTTGTTCTCGCCCACGACCTCGCTCTCCAGCAGCGTCGTGAAGCAGTTGAGCAGGCCGGAGACGCTCATGCGCGCGCCGGAGGCGATGTTGAACACCTCGCCCTCGGCCTTCGGGGCCGTGCAGGCCAGGCGGAAGGCCTCTACGACGTCGCTGACGTAGACGAAGTCGCGCGACTGCTTGCCGTCGCCGTAGATCTCGGGCGTCTTCTCGCGCAGCACGGCCTCGCAGAAACGACCGACGACACCGGCGGAGCGGCCCGTCGTGGCCTGGCGGGGGCCGTATACGTTGAAGAGTCGCAGGCAGACGGTCTCGAGCCGGTAGGTCGAGTAGAAGACCCGCGAGAGCTCTTCGCCCAACAGCGAGCCGGCCCCGTAAGGGTTGTACGGCGCCGGCAGCATCGTCTCTTCCTTGGGGAGGACGGGACTCTCGCCGTACACGGCGCACGAGCTGCTGAAGATGAAGCGCTTGACGCGCAGGTCCCGGGCGGCGACCAGCGCGTTCATGGTGCCCGTGAAGGCGACGTCGAGCGTCTCCTCGGGCTCCTTGACGGACTGCTCAACGCCCAGCAACGAGGCGAGGTGCAGCATGTAGTCGCACCCGCGCGTCGCCTTGCGGAGCGCCTTGGCGTCGCGGACGTCGCCCTCGACGACCCGTACCTCGGTCTGCTTGTAGTCCTGGACGTTCTTCTTCGAGCCCGTCGAGAAGTCGTCGAAGACGACGACCTTGTCCCCGTTGGCGACGAGGGACTCGACGAGGTTCGAGCCGAGGAACCCGGCGCCGCCCGTGACGATGTACTTGGCCATTCTGCTCTCCGGCAGGGTCGCGCGCCCTGCTCCCACCGCGCGTAGTACCCCCAGGGTGCGAGAAGGTACGCCACGGCGCCATGAAGGCGCAACCAAATGACGGGGCTTCAGTTACAGCCGGCGGAGAATCCGCGCGGGCAGGCCCGGGAGCCGACGCGGACGGCGAAATCCCGCGTCCCAGTCGGCCACGATGCGCTCGGCCGCCTGCCCGTCCAACGCCTTCGGCCGCGCGCCCTCAGCGCTGGGCCGTTCCAGGGCGCGGCGCAGTGCCGCCCGCAGCCGCCGGGGGTCGGTGCCCACCACCTCGTTACCGCCCCGGCGCTCGGTGATGCGGTGCTCCGTGCGCCGGCGCAGGGTCACACACGGCGTGTCCAGCAGCGCGGCCTCCACCTGCAGGCCGCCTGAATCGGTCAGCACGGCGCCTGCCCCGCGCACCAGCCCGAGGAACGGCACGTACGGCTGGGGCGGCAGGAGTCGCACCCCGCCGGCCCGGCCGCGGGGCAGCAGTCCGCCGGCCCGCAGGCGCGCGCGCGTCCTAGGGTGAACGGGAAACCACACGGGGCGTACCGCGGCGCAGCGCCTGAGAGCGTCCATGAGCGCCGCCAGGCGGCGCGGGTCGTCCACGGCCGCCTGGCGGTGGAACGTGGCGAGGACGTAGTCGCCCCCCGCCGGCGTCTCCCGCACGATGGCAGGCATGGCCTGGTGCAGCGCGTCGGCCATGACGTTGCCAGGCACGCGCGAGCGGCTGCGTGCGATGCCCTCGGCTTCGAGGTTCTCGAGCGCCTCGCCTTCCGTGAGGTAGAGGCGGTCGCTCAGCGCGTCCGTCCAGACGCGGTTGCGCTCCTCGGGCATGCCGCGCTCGTAGGAGCGCAAGCCCGCCTCGACGTGCACGAGCGGCAAATCGAGGCGCCACGCAGCCAGGGCGGCCGCGAGCGTCGAGTCCACGTCGCCAAGCACCGCGACCAACGACGGCCTCAGCTGCGCGAGCGGTGCTTCGAGCATCGTTGCCAGCTTGGGAATCCGTCCGGCTCCGGGGCCCGGGGCACGCAGGCGTACGCCGGGACGTCCGAGGGCGCGCGCGCCCAGCAAGCCCGTGGAGAGCGCGGCGCTGCGGTGTTGCCCGGTGTCGATCCACAGCATCCGGCGCCCGACGCTGCGCGCAGCGCGCAGCAGGGGAGCCAGCTTCACGTAGTTGGGGCGCGTCCCCGCCACGGCGACCCAGGGACCCGGTGTGTCCCCTGCGGCCCTCCGGGCGGCCACGCTAGCTCTGCGCGTTCGCGTGGAGCGCTTCCCGGAACCACGCGATGGTCTTCTCGAGGCCCTCGCGCAGCGGCACCTCGGGCTGCCAGCCGAGCGCACGGGCGCGGTCGATCACCGGCTCGCGCCGCTGCGGATCGTCTTCCATGGCGTCTTCGTGAACGATGGTCGAGCCGGACTGCGAGAGCTCGATGATCAGGTTCGCGAACTCCAGGATCGTCATCTCGCCCGGAGAACCGACGTTGACCGGGTCGCCGTCGCCCTTGTCGAGGACGGCCACGATGCCCCGGATCGTGTCGTCGACGTAGCAGAACGAACGCGTCTGCTCGCCCGTACCGAAGATCGTCAGCGGGTTGCCCTTGATGGCGGCGGTCACGAAAGCCGGCAGGGCACGGCCGTCTTCGATCGCCATCCGCGGACCGTACGTGTTGAAGATGCGCACGATCTGCGTCTCGAGTCCGTGCATGCGCCGGTACGCCACCGTCATGGACTCCGCGAAGCGCTTGGCTTCGTCGTAGACACCTCGCGGGCCGATGGTGTTGACCCGGCCCCAGTAGCTCTCCGGCTGCGGCGTGATCTCGGGGTCGCCGTAGATCTCGCTCGTGCTGGCGAGGAGGAACTTCGCGCCCTTCGCCCGCGCCAGGCCCAGCGCACAGTGCGTACCGAGCGCTCCGACCTTCAGCGTCTGGATCGGCATCTGCAGATAGCCGAGCGGCGAAGCCGGACTGGCGAAGTGCAGCACGTTGTCGACGGGTCCGGTGAGGAAGACGCCCTGGGTGACGTCGCGCTTGATGAACTCGAAGTCATCCCGTTCGTCGAGGTGACGGATGTTCTCGTAGCTGCCCGTGATGAGGTTGTCGACTGCCGTTACGCGGTCGCCGCGCGCCAGGAATGCCTCGCAGAGGTGCGAGCCGAGGAAACCCGCGCCGCCGGTGATGACCGTATGTCCCACTGGATCTCCTCAGCTCGACAGCAGCTCGTCAAGGAACCGGGTCGTGTACTCGCCCCGCTCGAAGTAGGCGTTTCGCAGAATGCGCCGATGGAGCGGGAGGTTCGTCTTCACGCCCTCGATCCGATACTCGTCCAGCGCGCGGCGCATTCGAGTGACGGCCTCCTCGCGGGAATCGGCGTACACGAGCAACTTGCCGATCATGCTGTCGTAGTATGGCGGAACGCGGTAGCCGCTGGTGACGTGCGAGTCGACACGCACGCCCGGCCCACCGGGCGCGTGATGAAGCGTGATGTCACCGGGCGACGGCGCGAAACCGCGCTCCGGATCCTCCGCATTGATGCGGCACTCGATGGCGTGTCCCTTGGGACGGATCTGCTGTTGCTTCCGCCCCAGCGGCTCGCCGGCGGCGAGCCGAATCTGCTCCTTGATGAGATCGACGCCGGTGATGAGCTCCGATACCGGATGCTCGACCTGGATCCGCGCGTTGACTTCCATGAAGTAGAACTTCTTGTTGTCGAAGAGGAACTCGACCGTGCCGGCGCCGTGGTAGCCGACGGACTTGGCGAGCTTGACGGCCGCACGCCCCATCTTGGACCGGACGTCGGCCGGCACGCCGGGACTGGGCGCCTCCTCGATGACCTTCTGGTGGCGCCGCTGCACGGAGCAGTCGCGGTCACCCAGGTGGATGACGTTGCCCTGGCGGTCCGCGAGAATCTGGATCTCCACGTGCCGCGGCTCTTCGAGATACTTCTCGATGTAGACCGACGGGTCACCGAACGCGATCTCGGCCTCGCTCTTGGCTGTCAGGAGATTGGCAGCGAGCGAGATGTCGTTGTGCGCGATGCGCATGCCGCGCCCGCCGCCCCCGCTCACCGCCTTGATGAGCACGGGGTAGCCGACCTTGTGTGCGACGGCGAGGGCCTCTTCGTCCGACTCGACGGGGCCGTCGCTCCCCTCGATGACGGGGATGCCGGCGGCCTTGGCCGCCGCCTTCGCTTCGGCCTTGTCACCGACGCGGCGAATGGTGGCTTCGTCGGGCCCGATGAACTCGATGTTGTTGGCTCGGCAGACCTCGGCGAAGTGCGCGTTCTCAGACAGAAAGCCGTAGCCGGGGTGGACAGCATCCACGTTCGCGATCTCGGCCGCCGAGATGATGCTCGGGATGGAGAGATAGGACTGGGCGCTCGGACCGGGACCGATGCAGATGGCCTCGTCGGCGAGATCCAGGTAGGGCGCACCGGCATCGGCCTGGGAGTGCACGACGACGCTCTCGATGTCGAGCTCGCGGCACGCACGGATCACGCGGAGAGCGATCTCGCCCCGATTCGCAATGAGTACCCGACTGATCATGCGTCCGCCGACTCCCTCGGTCCGACCGCCCTGGCTCGTACTACGTCTTCACCAGGAACAGCGGCTGGTCGAACTCCACAGGATGGCCGTCTTCCACGAGGACTTCGGCGATCTCCCCGTCGAGCTCGGCCTTGATCTCGTTGTTGACCTTCATGGCTTCGAGGATGCAGACCACGGTGTCCTCGTCCACTTGCGAGCCCACGTCGACATAGGGATCGGAATCGGGGCTCGGTCGGCGATAGAAGGTCCCGACCATCGGCGAACGGATCGGCTTCGTACCGGCCGGAATCGCGTTGCTCTCCTCGGCGGCGGCCTCCGGCGCCGACGCGGCGCCGGCCGGTTGCGGGACCGAGTTGGCGGCCGGCGCATGGGCGAAGTGGCCCATATCCATCGGCACGGCTCGGATCGCCTCCGGGGAGGACTTGCGCAGGTGCACGCGCTCGCCCTCTCTCTCGATCTCCAACTCGACAAGCTCGTTGTCGTTCATGAGTTGGACGAGCTTCTTGAGCTCGCGATGGTCCATGCAGCCCCCGATGTGCCATTTTCGGCAAGCGCCGTACTCTAGCCCAGAGTCCCGCTCGCTCGGAAGAAGTGTCCCGGATACGCACCGGCGACCTGCGAATCCCTGCGAACCGGGGCCTTACGCCGTCGCGGGATCCTGCACACCGAGCACGGACTCCGCGATCTGGACCGCGTTGAGCGCGGCGCCCTTGCGCAACTGGTCCGCCGTCAGCCACAGGTCGATGGCGTGCGGGCGGCCCGGGTCGCGACGGATGCGCCCGACCAGCACGTCGTCGCCGCCGGACGCATCACGCGGCGTAGGGAACGAGACCGTCGCGGGGTCGTCCACGACCGCCACGCCAGGCGCCGCCGCCAGCCATGCGCGCACGTCGTCGGGCCTCACCTCGTCGTCGAACTCGATGTTGACGGCTTCGCTGTGCGCGCGCTTCACCGGTACACGCACGCACGTCGCGCTCACCGCGAGATCCGGGCGATCGAGGATGCGCTGCGTCTCCCGGACCATCTTCCACTCTTCGGTCGTGAGATCCCCATCGTCGAACGCCTGGACGAAGGGAATCACGTTGGCATGGATCGCCGTGGGATAGACCTCGGCCTCCAGCGGCCGGCCCTCTTGCTCGGCTTGCGCCTGCGTCTCGAGCTCGGTCAACGCCGCTGCGCCCGAGCCGGAGACGGCCTGGTAGGTCGAGACGACGACGCGCTTGATGGGCACGTGCTGCTCTAGCGGTGCGAGCACCGCGACGAGGATGATGGTGCTGCAGTTGGGGTTTGCGATGATCCCCTCGTGCGTGGCGGCGGCTGCCGCGTTGACTTCGGGCACGACCAGGGGCACGTCGGGGTCCATCCGGAACGCCGAGGAGTTGTCGACGACCAGCGCGCCCTGCGCCGCCGCGCGTCGCGCGTGCTCCTGCTGCGCGGAACCGGCCGAGAAGAAGGCCACGTCCACGCCGGTGAAGTCGGCCTCGGCTAGATCCTCGACCTCCACGGTCTGCTCCCCCACCTCCATGCGCTTCCCGGCCGAGCGCGCAGAGGCCATGAGGCGCAGCGAGCGCATCGGGAACGCGCGTTCGGCGAGGATCGAGAGGAACTCGGCCCCGACGACTCCGGTGGCTCCGGCGATGGCGACATGGAAGGACATGATCCGAGACTACTCCTCGCCGCGCTCCCAGAACCCGGACTTCCCACCCTCCTTGGTGAGAAGGCGGATCGCCTCGATCGACGCGCTGCGATCCACGCTCTTGATCATGTCGTAGAGCGCCAGCGCCGCCGCGGACACCGCGGCCATGGCCTCCATCTCCACGCCCGTGCGATCGACGGCCCGGGCTTCCGCCCGGATGCCCATGGCGTCGGCGCCTTCGGGCTCGATCGTCACGCCGACGTGGTCGAGGCGGATCGGGTGGCACAGCGGCACGAGGTCGGCGGTGCGCTTTGCGCCCTGGATCCCGGCGATCCGAGCCACGGCGAGAGCGTCGCCCTTCTCGATGTGGCCGGCCACGATCTTCTCGACGGTCGCCGGCTGCATGCAGACCCGCCCCGCGGCCACGGCGCGGCGCGCCGTGGCGGGCTTCTCGGAGACGTCGACCATGTGGGCGCGTCCGTCAGCATCCAGGTGCGTGAGGTCGGATTCGGGCATGCACCCATCGTATCGGGAGCCGTGTCCGAAAACGGCAAGACGCGGGGAGCGCGAGCGACAGACGTCAGTAGCATGTGCGGCTCATGCCTCAGACCATCACCCCCCAGCAGGCGCGCGAAGCCGAGGCCGCCTGCGTCTTCACCAATCTGGACACCGTGCTCTCCGCAGCCACGCAGCTCTTCGACCGAGCGCTGGCGCCTGCCGGTGTGAACATCGAACAGCTCGGCTACCTCGTCTGCTTGCGCGGCATCGCCACGCACAGCGTGCGCTCTCTCGCCGAGCGAAAGTGCAAGGACACGCGCGCCGTCCGCGACGCGTTGCTGGTCCTCCAGAGCGTCGGCTGGGTCGACGTGCCGGCGAGCGACGACGATCCCGTCCAGATCACCGCTGGCGGGATCGCGAAGCTCAACGAGGGCGCGGCCCTCTGGTCGCAATCCCAGTCCGCCGTCGTCGAGTCCATCGGCGGCGACGACGCGTGGAAGGCGACCCTGACGCAGCTCACGGAGCTGTTCGCGTCGATGAAGACGCTGCGCTGATCACGTCCGCAGGCTGATCGCGCTCTGGACGTCCTGCGCCGTGACCCGAGGGGCATCGCGCAGATCCGCCAACGTGCGCGCAACACGCAGCACCCGGTGGACGCCGCGGCCGCTCAACCCCACCGCTCGAGCCTGCTGGACGAGCACCTGCCGGGCGCCTGCATCCGGTGCCGCCGCAGCGGGAAGCCGGCCGCCCGGGATGCATGCGTTCCAACGTCGTGTCGGCGGCAGCATGCGCAGGCGCCGTGCCTGGCGCGAGCGCGCCCGCTGCATCTGCGCGGCGGTATAGAGGGGCGCCGGCGCATCACCCACGAGCACGCTCGGATCCACGGCCTGCATGTCCATGCTCAGGTCGAACCGATCGCGAAGCGGCCCGGAGACGCGCGCCCGGTAGCGCTCCCGCGCACTGCGCGCACAACGACACCGTGAGCCCACGCCGAACCAGCCGCACGGACACGGATTCGTCGCGGCCACGAGCAGGGTCTCCGTGGGGAACACGGCGCGACCGGCGGCGCGAGCGACCTCGAGGCGACCGTCCTCGATCGGCTGACGCAGCGCCTCTAGCGTTCCCCGCGAGAACTCCGCAAGCTCATCGAGGAAGAGCACCCCGAGGTGCGCCAGGCTGACCTCGCCGGGCCGTGGCAGGCTGCCCCCGCCTACGAGGCCCGCGGTGCTCGCACTGTGGTGCGGCGCCCGGAAGGGGCGTGCGCGCAGCAACCCACCGGCGAGCATGCCGGCGATGCTGTGGATGCGGCTGGCCTCGAGTGCCTCGTCGAAGCTCATTGGCGGCAACAGGGACGCGAGGTGGCGCGCGAGCAGCGTCTTGCCCGAGCCCGGCGGACCAGACAAGAGGAGGTTGTGTCCGCCGGCCGCTGCGATCCACGCCGCCTGGACAGCCATGGGCTGTCCCCGCACCGGACAGTCGCTGTCGCCTTCCCATGACTCGGGCTGCCAGGGCGGTGCTTCGTGCGGTGCCAACGGACGCAGCCCGGTGAGGTGGCCGACGGCATCGGCCAGGGTCTCGACGGCGTGGACGACGATGCCGGGTACGGCTGCCGCCTCGTCGGCGTTCGCGGCCGGCACGAGCGCGCGCTCGAGCCCCCCGCGACCCGCGCACTCGAGCGCCGCGATCATGCCGCGTACGGGCGCGACGCCACCGTCCAGCGTCAGCTCACCGAGGCAGAACCACGTCGCGAGATCGGCGCGCTCGCCGAGCACGCCGTGGGCATCGAGGACGGCCAGGGCTATCGGCAGATCCAACGCGGCGCCCTGCTTGCGCGAAGCGGCGGGCGCGAGGTTCACGGTCACCGGCGCATGCGGCCAGGGCCAGCCGCCGTGGTGCACGGCGCCCCGCACGCGCTCGCGCCCTTCCCGGAGTGCCGAGTCCGGCAACCCGACGATCCGAAAGACCCCGGCGTCGCCCCCCTCTTCGTCGCCCGCGATCGAGACCTGCACGTCGACGTGCTCGGCGCGAGCACCGAAAACGGACGCGGCGGCGATACGGGTGAAGCGGCGCACGCGGAGCTATCGCCCCGCTCCGTGCTGCGGTCACATCATGCTGCGGCTAGCGCGAGCCTCGACGGGTCACGAGCCCCGCTTCTTCACGTCGGCGACGAGTGCGTCGCTGATCAGCTTCGCCATCGCCGAGTTCAGGTCGTCTTCGATCTTGGGCAGCCGGCGACCCCACTTGGCGCCGGGCCCGGATCCGAACATCTCGCCCAGGGCCTCGATCTCCGCGTCGCTCAGGTTGTCCGCGTACACGGCGGCGATGCGCGACTGCATGTCCGCCTTGCCCTCCTTGCTCTTGACGTACTTGCGGATGCGCCGCCAGCGCTTGCGGTTCTTCTTGTCCTTGTCGGCCTTCTCCATCGTCTCGAGCAGGGCGTTGCAGTTGTCCGCGCAGGCTTCGAGGTGTCCGCTCGCCTTGGCGAGCTTGCCGGCGGCCGACGTGCCGGCACGGGCGGTGGCTACGAAGAAACCGGCTGCGAAGGCGGCTGCGAGACCAAGAAAGAGCTGAGTGCGCATGATTCCCTCCGCGGGGAATCGTAGCCGATGGCCCCTAGCGTTGCGCGAGGTTGATGCCCATGCGACCGGGCTTGAGCGTCAGGGCGATGCGCTCGGTGCCCCGGAAGATGACGACGGAGACCTCCTCCTTGTCTGCCCCTTGATGGCTGCACGCAGGTCGTCCACCGAGTTGAGGCCATCACAGGTCTGTCATCTCCACAGAGTTAGACGTCACTCCAGCACCGGCTTTGATCCAGAGAAGCGCTTCGAATAGAAGATCGTCATGAGCTGGTTCACAGTAGCTCAGGTAGTCGGCCGCAAGCAACGCTAGCGTGCGAGGCTATGCACGCGCCGGACATCCTCGGGAGCTAGGTGCTCCCATCCTCTCAAGTGCCAGCGTGTAAGGCGTAGCAGGTCGGATTGCTCGTCCTTACCGAATCCCCTCAAGAGCACCAACCGCAGGTCGCGTGACACCCACCTTCCCGACACCTGCACGCTACTCTGACTCTTCGGGCCTCGTTGTTGCAGAGTGTAGGTTTGGTCGCCGGTCAGCGTGAGCATGTATGAGGTGCCACTAGCGAGCAACCGCCAGGGACCCCTGTTATCCCTAAGCCACTGTGGGTACACATGGACCCCGTTCTCGGTGTTCGAGAGTGAGCCGGTACGAAGCGTCTGCTCGAGGCCAGTCTCTTCGCCAGTGACCTCCTCTAGGCTCTGCCGTGACGTGATGTTGATGAATACGGATCCAAGAAGAACAACGCCGATGGCACCGATCACGATGGCACAACGAGCGATCACCTCCTTGGCCCTCTTTCCGACGCCTTGAGTGCACGGGGGCCCGCTGTCCTTATGGACCTGTACGCGCGGTTCTCCGAATCCAGATAGTACGCGATGCCCAACTTGTCCTTCGTGCCCCCCGGAACCGTCGTCACCCTGCCAATACGAATCACCTCGAACTCAGATCCAATCTGAGCCTGCTTTCCAGCCGGAGCACAGCGGTCATACAAGATGCCCAGAAACGTCCACGTGAAGAAGAAACTCGTATTGAACGGCACGGCAGCGCGCGGATTGTCGTGGTCCTTGTAAACGCAAGTGTCCGCGCCAGATGGCCGCCAGCGGGGACCACTGTATACGGTATCGCCGTCCTTGGGGACGCCTCCCCAGGGGAAGCTGCCGGTCTTCTTGTTGTTCTTGTCCCAGTAGATGACATCTTCGCGCATCCCCGGGAGGCTTTCATTCTCCACGCGATATCCGTCGCTGAGGATAGTGTAGATGTGCTTTGTATGAACGTATTGCCGGAACTCGCAGCAGGAGCAGCCCGAGCCGGTTCGCGCTGAGATAGTGCCGCCCCCCTAGGCCGCGGGATCCGCGTTTCGCGCCTAGCGTGCGGCCAGGTTGATGCCCATGCGGCCGGGCTTCAGCGTCAGTTCGATACGCTCCGTGCCCCGGAAGATGACGACGGAGACCTCCTCCTTGTCTGCTGCGCCCTTGATGGCCGCC
This sequence comes from Planctomycetota bacterium, assembly GCA_028281445.1. Classification (GTDB taxonomy): domain Bacteria; phylum Planctomycetota; class PLA2; order PLA2; family JAEUHO01; genus JANQJW01. The sequence goes on from JANQJW010000105.1 coordinate 68,227, forward strand.
CGCAGGTCGTCCACCGAGTCGATCTGCTTGTCGTCGTAGGTCGCGAGGTAGTCGCCGCGCTTCATGCCGGCCTTGGCCGCGTTGCTGTCGGCCTGCACGTTCGTCACGAGCAGGATCGGCGCCGCCACGAGATCCGTCGGCTCGCGATAGAGGACGAGGTAGGTGCGCACGACGTGGCTCGCGGCGTTGATCTGCTTCTCGGTCGGCTGCCGAGGCCCGTCGAACACGTAGGGCCTGGGCTCATACGCGAACGTCGTGTCCGCACCGGGCGTCACGTGGTCCGTCAGGTCGAGGATCCACGGCCAGACGACATCCCCGGGCGCCCAGCCGGCGCGCGCGTACTGCCACGTGCCGAACTGCGGCCGGTTGGGATTGAGGTAGACGTCCGTCTTCCACAGCGTGTTGTCGAAACGCGCCGCGCCTTCCCCATCGCCCACGACGAGCGTGCGCTTTGACGGTGTGAACTCGCCGATCTGCGAGTGTCCGGTCGTCGTGCAAAAGAGCTTCGCGGCCTTCGTGCTGTCGTCCACGGTGACCGTCTGCGGTTCGAAGAAGTCCTGGAAGTGATTCTCCGCCGACTTGTACTTCGCGGTCCCTACCCACAGCGGTACGACGCGAGACGGTGCGAGGGCGGGTGTGCCGTGATGGAAGTCGAGCGAGAGGCTCATCATGTAGCCGCGGTTCTTGTAGAAGGTCGTGCCCGCGGCGATCTGGATGCGGCGCTTGCCCGTAAGCCACGGTCGAAAGTGCGTGACGTCCACCTTCCAATGGCACTCCGTGCGGTAGGACGTGATGAAGGGGACGATGCCGAGCCTCCGGCCTTCGTCATCCCAGATCGAGACCTCGCCGTTGCGGTCCCACTCGTCCCAGTCCTTGCCCGCGTCGTGGATGTCGATCGTCATGATCACGCGGCCGAAGGCCCAGTTGGCCGGCGGCAGCTCCACCTCGGCCTCGTAGGCCGTCTTCTTGTTGTTGGTCAGCACGTGGTTGAACACGTCCACATGCAGCGGCGGCCGCCGCGGTGGACCTCCGCGCTCGACGTTGAACGAGATGTTCGTGACGTCGAATTGCGTCGTTGCATCCGCGCGCGTCTGGGCGCCGATGGCAAGACGCGCAGGGTAGGGATGCATGTGCGCGATGAAGTAGCGGTCGTAGACGACGCCTTCGCCGATCTTGACCGTGACATCGGCGCCGCCGGTGACGTAGCGCACCTCGACGACGACCACGACGAAGTCGCCGCGGAACTCCGCGGGCGCCACACGCTTGACGATCTCGCGGCCGTCCCAGTGGAGCGAGATCTCGCGCTGGGGCAGGTCCATGTAGTTGCCCCACGGACTGAACTGTTCCTTGCTCGGCGGGTTGTGGACATCGACCCCGACGGCGAACGTCTTCGTCAGGTTCGGCTCGACCCAGCTCTTCACGAACGGCGCGGGGCCGCGCCGGCCGTACTCGCGTGTGTTGAGGAAGAGGAAGGCCCCGCCGTCGCCGCCTTCGAGCACACGCAGCTTGCAGGAGAAGCGCATGTCGTGCGGACGGCCCGCGCCGTGCGCGTCCCACGCAACGGCGTTGGACTGGTTCTTCGTGCTTGCCTCATCGAGCAGACGAACGACCGCGCCATTCTGGTCCGGCCCGTCTCCGGCGTCGAACCGGGAGAAGTGCGGATCAACGGAATCCTCCGCCAGCGCCGTCGCAGGAAAACACAGACACAGGACGACGAGGAGCGTTCGCATGGCGAGATCCTACCCGCCGCGCCTCAGAACAGCTCTCTCTCCAGCGCCGCCGTCACGTCGTAGGCCGTCTTGCCATCGTTGCTGAGGATGACGACGACGATGTCGTCGTCCAGGTAGCGGACGTAGTTGCAGCCGAAGCCCGCGACGCTGCCCGAGTGCTCGGCCTTCTTCTTGCCGCGGCTGTTGCGCCCCACGCGCCAGCCGTAGGCGTAGCCCTCCTTCTCAGGCTCGTACATCAGCTTCTTCGACTTGTCGTTGAGGATCTTCTTCCCGCGCAGCGCCTGGTCCCAGCGCAGCATGTCGTAGACGGTCGAGACGACGCCGCCCATGCCCTTGTAGCCCCAGCCCCAGTGCCACTTGGCGGCGGTGTAGACGTCGAAGCGGCCCTCGTTGTCCTTCCGCGCCGCGGCGCGCTTCTTCTTGATCAGGTCCCGCTCGTTGATGAACCCCGTGTCCTTCAGCTTGGCCGGTTTGAAGAGGTGCTTGTGGCAGTACTCCTCGAAGGTCTTGCCGGTGACGGCCTCGACGACGGCCGCCAGGAGCGCATAGCCGACGTTGCAGTACTCGAAGGTCTCGCCGATCTCGTTGGCCAGCGGCTCGGCCAGCATGTCGCGCACATACTTCTTGATCTTGATCGTCGATCCGTAGGGCACGCCGATGTTGCCGGAGATTCCGGAAGTGTGCGTCAGCAGGTGATGCAGGGTGATCCCGCGCTTGTCCTTGGGCACGTCCTTCTTGAAGAACTTGTCGAGGGTGTCCTTGACCGACAGCTTCTTCTTCTGTTGCAGGTGCAGGATGGCGACAGCGGCGAACTGCTTGCTCGTCGACGCAAGCTCGAAGAGCGTCAACGGGGTGTTCGGCGTCTCCGTGTAGTCCGCCTTGCCGTAGCCCTTCGCAAGGAGGATCTTCCCCTTCTTCGCGACCAGGACCGCGCCCCAGAACCCGCGGCCGCCGCCTTCTGTGACAGCCTTGTCCAACTTCGTGCCGAGCTTGCCGTCGATGACCGGCTTGGCCGAGTCCTTCTTGCGTGCTTCGGCGGGCACACCCAGTGCAAGGCAGAAGAGCGCAACGACAAAGATCCGTTCCGTCATGCCGTCCTCTCCACCCGTTGCACGCCCTTGACAACCCTAGCCCGCTGAGCACGGTCCCGGGACGTGTACGCCGGGTACAAGGACACGATTGCTTTCGCCGGGACCGCCGGAGCCGATGCTAGGCTTGCGGCGGGCTCCTGCGCCGATCGCGCCACCTCCCTTCCGACGGGAAATCCCTGATGCATCGCACCCTTCTTGCTCTCTTCCTTGCCGCCCTGCTCCTCGTCCCGGCCGTCGGCGACCGCCTCGCCCAGGCCGATGACATCGAGACGAACGCCGGGCGGACCATCAAGACGCTCCTCCAGGAGAACCCCGGCGACGATCTGACCAAGATCTGGAAGCTCTCCGAGTCGCTGGCCGCCGTCGGCCGCCCCGGCATCGCCCCGCTACGCAAGATGGCCACCGCGGCCATTCCTCCGCGCCGTCTTGCCATCGGACGCGCCCTCGTTCTCCTCGCCGACTACACGCGCGGCCTCCAGGAGCTGCGCGAGGTCATCACCGACGAAGAAGCTCCCATTCCGCTGCGGCAGGCCGGGCTCTATGTCATCGGGGAAGAGGGTGAGCTGGAAGAGGCCGAGTGGCTCGAAGAGGTGATCGACAACACCCACGAGCCGATGGTCAAGCTCGCCATGGCCAAGAGCCTCTGGCGACTGAACCGCTCGAACAAGAAGAAGGGCAAGGAAGTGATGCTGCAGTTCATGCGCAGCACCAATCCGGAGTGGCGCGCCGAAGGCGCGCTCGCCCTCGGCGAGATCGGCGCGGCGTCCGAGGCCAAGAACGTCTTGCGCGACCTCTCTCAGCAGCCCAACGAGCGCGGCCGTAGCGCGAAGCTCCTGCTGCGTCTGCTGCAGCTCGAGCGCCTGCGCGAAGCCGACCTGCGCGAGCCGCCCAAGGACGGCCCGGCGGTCCCGCTCACGGGGCCCAAGGGCACGTGGCCGCTGCTCGACGAGATCCGCAAGCAGCTCGACCGCGGCTATGTCGACAACTCGCGGCTCACGCGCAAGAAGCTCGAAGACGCCGCCGCCTCCGGCCTGACCCGGGCGCTGGACCCGCACACCACCTACCTGACGCCCGAGGACAACTCGCGCCTGCTCGAGAGCCTCGATCCGTCGTACGGCGGCATCGGCGCCTACGTCTACAACAACCCCGAGAACCGCGAGCGCTTCACGATCAGCCGCCCCATCTACGGCGGCCCGGTCTACAAGGCGGACCTGCGCGCCGGTGACCTCGTGACGGCCATCGACGGCAAGAGCACCGAGGGCCTGTCCGTCGAAGACTGCGTGCGCATGCTGAAGGGCCCGCCGGGCACGCGGGTCGTCGTCAGCATCATGCGCCGCGGTTGGACCGAGGTGCGCCCGTTCACGCTGACGCGCGCCCGGATCACCATTCCCACGACCGCCTACGACATCCTTCCCGGCGGCCTCGGGTTCCTCCAGATCCTGCACTTCTCCGAAGACACGGCCCGCGAAGTCGGCAAGGTCCTCGATCACTTCGACAAGCAGGGCGTCAAGGGCATCGTGATCGACCTGCGCTACAACAGCGGCGGCTACCTCCACAGCGCCGTGCAGATCGCGAGCAACTTCGTGCAGGGTGGCAAGGTCGTCGTCACGGAGCGCGGCCGCAAGGACGTCTATCCCGAGCGCGTCCATCGCTCGCTCGGAACGGGCAGCCATCGCAAGCAGGTCCCCATGGTCGTGCTTGTGAACCAGGGCACCGCGAGCTCCGGCGAGATCCTCGCCGGTGCGCTGCGTGACCACGAGCGTGCGCGCCTCGTCGGCACCATGACCTTCGGCAAGGGCTCAGCCCAGATCCACATGCCGCTCGACAGCCGTCCCGGCGAACCCTGGACGGACGAAATTCGCCAAGCCGGACGCCCGCAGGCCGGCGACAAGTACCGCGACCAGAACGGCAACGGGAAGTGGGATCCCGGCGAGTGGTTCGAGTCGCGCCCGCGTCGCAACGGGCGCTACGACGAACCGGAGAAGTTCGTCGACCAGAACGGCAACGGCGTCTACGACGAAGGGGAGCCGTTCACGGATTCGAACGCGAACCGCAAGTGGGATGCCGGCGAGTCCTTCACGGACAAGAACAACAACGGCAAGTGGGATCCCGGCGGTGCCCTCAAGCTCACGGTCGCGTCGTACTTCACGCCGTCGGGCTTCAATCCGAAGCGCGAGGTCAAGATCATCGACGGCGCACCCAAGTGGGTCGGCGGCATCGAGCCGCACGTCGAGGCACGTCCCGAAGAGCCGGACCTCTGGGAGATCCAGGCCCAGCGCAAGCTGGAGGGTTCGGGCGTCGTGCGCAAGTACGTCGAGGGCCTGTTCGACGCCGACCCCGACGATATGAAGCGGCTCGCGCGTTCGGACCGCTGCCAGCCCGACCTCTACCCGGGCTTCGAGGAGTTCTACAAGGGACTCGATACCCGCCTGGATCGTGACGCCGTTCGCTGGCTCGTCCGGTGGAACGTCCGACGCAAGGTCGGTGACATGCTCGGCCGTGAGCTCGTCGGCGATCTCGTGGACGACCGCCAGCTCGAAGCCGGTCTACTCGACCTGCTGAGCACGTTGGGCATCGATCCCACGAAGATCCCGGACCTCAACTGCCTCGTCGTCCGCCGCGCGGGCGAGGAGGAAGAGAAGTAGCCGCCGAGAGCCTGATCTGGCCCGTCCCGGGCCTCGAGGGCATCGAAGGGCTCGCCCACGGCGTCTCCATGCGCCGAGGGGGCGTCAGCGCGCCGCCCTTCGACAGTCTGAACGTGGGTCTCTCGTCCGGCGACGACCCCGAGGCCGTCGCCGAGAACCGGCGCCGGGTCGCGAAGCAGCTCGGCTTCGAGACGCCGCCGGTGTTCGCGCACCAGGTCCACGGAACCCACGCCGTCGTCGTGGACAACCCGGACGCCATGGTTGGCGACGCGGATGCCCTCATCACGGACCGGCCCGGTGTTCTTCTCGGTGTGCTTGGCGCGGACTGTCCGGGTGTTGCGCTCGTGGCGCCGGAGGCTCGCGTGGTTGCCGTCGTGCATGCGGGTTGGCGCGGCGTCGCGGGCGGCATCGTCGATGCGGCACTGGACCGCCTCGCCTCCGAGTTCCAGCTGCAGCCGGACGCGTTTCTCGCCTCCATGGGCCCCGGGATCTCGAGGGCGCGATACGAGGTGTCCGATGAGGTGGCCGACGCCATCCGCCGTGCGCTCCGAAAGCCCGGCAACGACGTGTTCCGCGCAAGTCGTCCCGGTCACACCTACGTGGACCTGCACCGGGCCCTGGCGTCGCAGCTGACGTCACGCGGCGTCGGTCTCTTCGGGTGGCTGAACACCTGCACGTTCGACACCGATGCGACGTGGTTCAGTCACCGCCGCGACGGACCGCGCACGGGACGCCACGGGCTCTTCGCGGGGTGGCTCCCCTAGAACTCGGCGGACTGCAACTGCTCTTCGAAGGCGAGGTCGAACGCCGTCTCGAAGTCGTAGAGATCGCAGAAGTCTTCCTTGCGATCGTCGGCAGTCTTCTGGAGCAGGTCGGCGGAGATGAGGTTGAAGACGATCTCGCCGAAGTCGTCGGTCTTCGTCACGCCCCAGTGCTTGAACACGGAGCGAGCAAGGAAACCGAACCGGTCGAGCGCCAGGCTGCGCACGCCTTCCATGATCTCGGCACCCGAGACATGCCGGCGACCGCCGCCCCGATTGCTCAGGGTGTGATCCAGCGCGTCGAAGACGAAGTGATACGCCGCGGGCTTGTAGCGCGGATCGCGCTCAACGAGATCGAGAATGACCGCGTCCTTGTCCAACATCGACGGAGGCTCCCTCTCCAAACGTCGACAACTCGACTCCCCACAGCGCACTCCCTTCCGCGCTGCGGGGCGACAACCGTACCGGGGAGGGTTCATCCCCCGGCGCGAAAAATGTCGGCTCGGAGATCCATCTATCGACCAGGGAACGCGTCCGACGCAGTCCCCACCTAAATGAAAGCACATTCGCAGGGTGGATCGATACAGGAGCCGAACGAAACCGTCAGCGCGCCGCCGAAGCCGTCGCAATCGTCCGCAATCGCGACACCGTCTCCAGCAGGATCGCAGCCGGCGTGACGTTCGCAGCAACCGCAGCCGTGAGCTCGCCCCATTGCTCGAGCAGGTCGAGTGCCTCTGCTTCGGCGACCGCAGATGGGAGCAGACTCTCACGTCCGGCGATTCGCTCGCGCGCCTCGACGCACAGGGCGCGCAGCACGTCGGCGACGAGGACGCGCACGTGCTGACGCTTCGTGTCGGTCGCAGCCGGGTCTGCCGCGGCCAGCTCGGCGGCACGCTTGGTGAGATGCGCGAGTGCACCCTCGACGGTCTGCGCTACGGCGGGCTGCGGAGCGACCGAGGCTTCGACGAGCGGACGCACGATGTCTTCGAGCTGCGCGTCGACCACGCGCCGTGCGTGTGTCAGTGATCCGCCGGAAGAGCGCGCCGCGAAGCGCGCAGTCGACGCATCGACACCGCTTGCGGTCAGTCGCTCCTCGATGATGTCGCCTGCAAGCGGCGCGAAGCGCACGCGACGACACCGGCTCAAGACCGTCTCGGGCAAGCGCTCCGCGCGCGAAGACAACAACAGGAACACGGTCCCCGGCGGCGGCTCCTCGAGGGCTTTCAGATACCGCGCGATGCCCTCGGCCTCCATGGCCTCGGCAGGCTGAATGAGGAAGACCTGGTGTGCGCCTTCGAGCGGCGTGCTGTGTGCTCGTTCGAGCGCAGCGGAAAGCGCGGCGACCGAGATCACCGTTGCCTTGTCCTTGGTCAGATGGTGCAGGTCTGGGTGGTTGCCGTGTCGGACGCGAGCGTCGACATGGGGATCGACCTCCGCAGGCGGTGCGCCGGACAGCAAGCCGATCGCAAACGCCTGCGCGGCTTCGAACAGCGCCTGCGCATCGGCGCCCTCGAACAGGTACGAAGGCGAGATCCGTCCGGCCGAAAGCGTGCGCAACAGTAGATCGCCGACGGAGCCGAACGAGGCGAGCGGGTGGTCAATCGAAGAGATCACGGACGGCCTCCCAGATCCGGCCCTCGACATCCTCCATCGAGCCCGCCGCCGAGACCACCCGGCAGCGCTGCGGGTCCTCGGCGAAGATGGCCCGGAAGCGCTCCGCCACGTGCCGGCGGTAGGTCTCGCCGCGGCTCTCCAGGCGGTCGGGATCGCTGCCGATCCGCGCTTCGGTGTCCTGCGACGCCATGTCCAGCAGGATCGCGCGCTGCGGCTCCGTCTCCCCCACCGCCATCTGGGAGCTCTGCCGGAGCGCGTCCTCGCCGGCGGCGCGCCCGACGCCCGCGTAGGCGCCCTGGTAGGCCCGCGTCGCGTAGTGCCAGCGCTCGCAGACCACGACGTGGCCCTCTGCGAGCGCGGGCGCGACGACGGTGTCCACCAACTGTGCGCGCGACGCCTGATAGAGGAATACCTCCGCCAGCGGCGCGATGTCCCCCAGCTCGCGATCGAGCAGCAGGTCACGGACCTGCTCGCCGAGCGCCGTGCCGCCCGGCTCGCGCGTGTGGATCACGGTCCGGCCGGTCTCCCGCAGGCGCTCGCTGAGTCGCCGGGCCTGGGTGCTCTTGCCGCAGCCGTCGAGCCCGTCCAGTACGAGAAAGATGCCGTCCGCCATGCGGGAAGGATAGGCCCGCCTGGCGACCTGCCGGAGGCGATCCTCAGATGCGCGCGAGCAGGCCGTCCACGAGCTGCTCGACGCCCGCATCGTCCGCGCGCAGGCGCCGCATCTCGCGAATCGCGCGGCTGACGCTGCTGTGGCTCCGCAGGCCAAAGGCGTTGCCCAGCTCCACCAGCGGCAGCGCGCACGCGCGGTAGACGAGGTACATCGCCACTCGGCGCGGGAAGCGGGCGCTGCGTACCTTCGTGGGATGGTCGAGCAGGTCGCGACGGATCCCGAAGTGCGACGACACGAGGTCCTTGGCGCGCCGGATCACTTCCTCGCGCGCGGTCGCCGAGACGCTCGGGGCAAGCTCCTCGAGCCACGCGATGTCCAAGGGCCTGCCGATCTCGCTGGAGGCGACGGCCCACCGGTCGAGGATCTCGATCGCGCCGCGCACCGAGGCCGTGCGGTCGAGGATCGCCGTCCGTACCTCGTCAGGGAGCGCCATGCCCGTGCGGCTCGCGCGGTCCGCGAGGATCTCGCCGAGCGCTTCGCTGTTGGGGACCGGCATGCTGAGCACGACGCCGCCGAGCATCCGCGAACGCAGACGCGGTGACAGCCCGCCGATCTCGCGCGGGTGCGAACGGCCGGCGAAGACGAAACGCGTGTCGGTCCCCGTGCACCGCTCCAGCAGCGTGACGATCTCGTGCTGTGTCGCCTCGCGCGAGGCCAGCTCATCGATGTCGTCGATCAGGACCAGCTTGCGCTGCTCGAGGTCGAGCTCGAATGCTCGCAACGCGTCGACTTCGCGTGCGCGCAGCGCCGTGACGAACCGCTGCGTGAAGAGGCGCGCAGTCATGTACAGCGCAGCGCCCGGCTGGCGTCGCGCCATGTCGTTGGTCAGGCCCTGGAGCAGGTGCGTCTTCCCCGCACCGCACTCGCCGTAGACGTAGAGCGACGAAGCACTACGAGCGCCACCGCCTTCGAGCAGCTGGCGCGCGAGCATGAGCGGGAAGCGGCCGCTC
>JANQJW010000001.1 GCA_028281445.1 Planctomycetota bacterium
CCCGCACCGCACTCGCCGTAGACGTAGAGCGACGAAGCACTACGAGCGCCACCGCCTTCGAGCAGCTGGCGCGCGAGCATGAGCGGGAAGCGGCCGCTCGGACGCGCGACGAAGTTCTCGAGACTCGGCTTCGGGGCGCGCTGCTCGAGGAGTTGATCCCACTCTTCCGCGCGCTGAGGCAGCTGGTCGCGCAGCAGCCGGCGTCGCTCTTGCTCGGCCGAGACCTCGAGGCTCAGGTTCACGCCGGGGCCGAGGACGTTCTCGCACGCCTGGCGCAGGACGTCGCCGAACGTGAACTGCAGCCACGTGCGGTGAACGTCGGTCGGAACCGCGAGCGTCAAGCCGTTGGCGCTGACATCGGTGACCGTCGTGTCGCGGAACCAGAGCCGGAACCGATGCCGGCCCAGGGACTGGACCAGCTCTTCACGCAGTCCGTCGTTGATCTCGCGATAGAGCGCACTCACCGGTCGCCGCCTGCCTCCAATGCCCGCTGCTTCAGCATAAGGGCGTTTGCACTCTTGGGGGAAAGTCGGAGAGCGCTCAGGGCGGCGGCGAGAGCGTCCTGGGCCTTTCCCATATCCAAGAGGAGGTTTCCGAGCTCGACGTAGTCGTCCACGAGGCCGGCGTCGACCTGCTTGTCTTCGGGCAGCATTCGCCCAAGTTCGACCTGGACGCGACGCTCGCGCAGCGCTTCGTCGCGGCGTCCGAGCGCGATCAAGGCTCCGGCGTAGTCGCGATGAAGCTCGAGATCCGGCGGCTCATCGCGGGCAACGTTGGCCCCGAACGGCGAGATATCCACCATCTCTTCACACACCCGCGCAACGGCTGCGTGATCTTCCTGTTTCTTGTACCAGCTCTTCAGCTCCTTGCGCACGCCGTAGTGCTCGGCCGCGATGGCGGCGAACGCCTCGAGCTCCTTCATCGCGGCGGGGAGGTCGTTCTCGCCGCGGCGCAGCTTCGCGAGCTGCAGATACGGACTGTTGCGCGCGATGTAGCGGGGGAAACACTTCTTCGCGGCTTCGAGCTGATCGATGGCAGCCTGGCTGTCCGAACCGGACGCAAGGACGCGCTCGGCGAGGAACAGCCGGACGTCGAGGTCATCTCCGCCCTTCTGGAGGAACTTCTCGTAGAAGGACGCGGCGAGGTCGGCCCGCCGCCCCTGCTGTGCCATGACGCCCTGGAGCAGGATCACCTCGAGGTGGTCGGGCTCGAGCTTCATGGCCTTCTGCAGTGCGAAGCCGGCATCGACCCCGCGCTGGCGCTGGAAGTGGCCCCAGGCGAGACGGACCCACGCCTCGGCGTCGCTCTCGTCCTTCTTCACGCGGGCCTCGAAGGCCTTCATGCTGTCCTTGTCCCAGCGCGGGACCATGCGGTAGCCGCCCACGATCTTGCCCACGTACTCGTGGAACATCTGGTCGTACTTGTCGAGCTCGAGGTCGAGCACGTCCTTGAAGACCTGCGCCGTCGTGCGGTCGTTTCCGAACTGGCGAAGCATCTCGGGAATGACCGCAAAGCCCCGCTCTTCCTGCAAGTGCTCGGCGATCAGGCCGCCCTGGAAGTACGCAAAGAGGATGTCCGGGCCGCGGAACGCCTGGTTGATGCGGCTCATCTGGAGCAGGCGGCCGTTATGCCAGCGGTCGTAGAGCTGGCGCTCCATGTCGCGCCCCCAGCGGTCGCGGCGTTCCTTTTCCTCGAAGACAGACAGGCCCTCCGTCAGCCAGCGCGGCACCTGGCCCTTGCTCTGCTGGACCGTGATGACGTGGGCGAACTCGTGCCACGCCGTACGCGACCAGGAGAACGCCCCGAGCGGCTTGGCCGTCGGCCCCAGCAGCGTGATCACGTTGCCGAAACATACGCCGAGCGCGGGCAACCCCGGCGAGCCCACGCTGCGGACGGAGAAGTCGTCGTCACGATGAAACGAATCGGCGTAGGTCGGGTTCTTCGGGATGAAGTCGTACTTCTTCGTCAGGACATCGTAGGACTCCTCGAGCAGATCCGGCAGGTAGTGCTGCATGACCCGCGCCTCGCGGATGGGCATGCGGATCTTGAAGTGCTCCGTCTCGAAGGTCTTGAACTTCGGCATCCACTTCGAGAGCACCTCGATCCAGTTGTCGCGGCGCACGTCGCCGTAGCGGCGCGACCTGTCGACGCCGGTGCGGAACTGCTTCAAGGCCTCGTCGGTCTGGCCCGTGTTCATCAGCGATTCGCCGAGTGTCACGTAGGCGTGCCGGTTGGACGGATCGGTCTCGATCGCCTTGCGGGCGAACGTCTCGGCCACGTCGTAGCGCCGTTGGCGCTCGCCGACGAGCTCGCCGACGGTGAGATAGAAGTCGCCGTACGTCGAGTCGTAGGCAAGCACCTCCTTCTCGAGCGCCTCGTAGGCCTGCTTGTTGCCGCGGATCCAGTGCAGCCCGGCCTCGACACTGCGCGTGTACTTGTCGTTCGGGTTGACGGCCTTGGCCTTGGCGAGGTGCTTCTCGGCGCGCTTGTAGTCGCCGTTGCCGACGTGGATCGCCGCCTTGAGCGCGTGCGCCGAGACGAGATACGGGTTGGTGTCGAGCGCACGATCGAGCTGCTTGAGGGCGGCACTCTGCCTGTAGAAGATGAGCATGCGGCGCGCGTCGCCGACGCGCGCTTCCGCAACCTCGGTGTTCTCTTTCAGGACCTGGCGGTAGTACTTGCCGGCAAGAGACTGGCTCCGGTTCCCGCGCGAACTCTGAAAGAGCTCGGCCAGCTGCAGCTTTGCGTCGAGGTCCTCGGGGTGGTTCTCGAGGTAGCGCTGCACGAGCTTGATCGCGCCGGGCAGCATGTCGTCGGAGAGGTTGGGTGACAGCCACGTTGCGCGGACGGCCGACTTGACGACCCACGGGATCTCGGCCGGCTGGGGGTCGCCCTTGTTGTAGGCCTCGACGACCTTGTCGTACTGCTCGAGCGCCTCCTTGCGGCGGCCCCGCTCCTCCAGCGTCTCGGCGAGCACCGCGCGGGCCACGAGATCGTCCGGGCGTTCCTTGAGCGCAGCCTGCGCGGACATCGCCGCAACCTCGTGCTGGCCGGTCTCCAGCAGCACTTCGAACCGCAGGGCCTCGATGCGGCGGTCATCCGGGTGTGCGGCGGCCGCCGCGCTCGCGACGTCGAGCGCCTCGGTGTACTTGCCGACGCGCTCGTGCACCCGCCCGGTGAGGTAGAGGATCAAGGGATTCTTGGCGTCGTAGCGCGCCAGCTTCTTCATCCGCGCCAGGACCTCTTCATGGTTCCCGCTGCGGAACGCCTTCAGGCCGCGGCTCGTGTGGAGCTCGATCGCTTCGAGCCGTTCCTCCTCCTCCGGTGTCAGGGGCACGTCGTCGGCGATCGTCGGGCCGGCGAAACCGAGGAGAGCAAGGCCTGCGCAGAGCAGGAGGCGATACGAGATCTTGGGCATGGATCGGTCCTGGGGTGGGCGCTGCGCGATTCTACCCCTGCACAGGGGCCATCTTCCGAAACCCGGTGCCACGGGCGCAGGTCGCGACGTTCGTAAGCTGAGAGCCATGCCTCGGTCCTTGGTCCCGTTCGCGCTGTTGCTGCTCCTGGCTGTAGGACCGTCCGCGGCCGGGGCCGATCCCGTCACGCTCGACCGTGCCTCCGTCGACACGGCGATCGAGCGCGGCGTCGAGTACCTCGTCGACGAGCAGCGTCCCCAAGGCACGTGGGGTCCGTCCGGGGACCCGCTCGGCCACACGGCGCTTGTCGCCTTCACGCTGCTGCACAGCGGCGTCGCGGAGGACGACGGCACGCCGGCCGGCAAGAAACTCGCCAGGGCGTTTCGGTATCTCGATCGCAACGGCCCCGGCCGAGCCGGCAAGCGCGACAAGCCGGCGGGTACGTATGCCACCTCGCTCTTGCTGCTCACGTTTCGATCGCGGGGACGGGCGTCAGACCGCCCGCGCATGCAACGGCTGACAGACATCCTGTGCAAGACACAGTCGAAGAACGGGCAGTGGTGGTACCAGGACAAGTCGAACCAGCCCAAAGCCGTGGGCGACAACAGCAATACGCAGTTCGCGATGCTCGCGCTGGGCGTCGCCCACGGGGAAGGCCTCGACGTCCCGAAGGCCACCATCCAGCGCGCGTACGACTGGTGGCTGAAGAGCCCGCAGACGGACGGCGGCTTCGGCTACTGCTCGGGTGGGTCGCTCCACTCCGCGTCGACGGGTTCGATGACCGCCGCGGGCATCGCATGCCTTGCCATCGGCCGCACGATCCTTGAGGTTCCGGCCGCGAAGGCAGAAACGGATGCCCGTGCGTTCCTTGCCAGGGTGTTCGACGTGAAGCGCAACCACGGCCCGGCGCAGGGCAAGCCCGGGCAGCGTCAGCGCAGCAGCGGACGCGGCTGGCTGCACTACTACCTGTGGACCGTGGAGCGCGCGATGGTCCTCGCCGAGCGCGCGCTTCTGGGAAAGCGTGACTGGTACAAGGAGGGCGCGTTGCGTCTGCTCGAGACGCAGAAGAAGGACGGGTCCTGGCGCGGTGAGCATCCGCTCTACGCCACGTGCTTCGCGCTTCTTTTTCTCACGCGCGCGGCCGATCCGCCCCGCGCGTTCACGCCGCGCGAGAAGCCCGTGCACCCGGGCGGCAAGCCGCCGGTCACGCCCGCGCCGGATGATCCAGAAGCACCGGCGGACGACGTCCCCGGCAAGACGCCCGGCGACGCCCCGGTGAAGGGCACCGTCGCGGAGTGGCTCACGGAAGCGCTACCGCCCGGTGAGCTCGCCAAGCGCTGTCTCGCGCGCGGGCCGTCCAGCTTGCGTCCGCTCGTCCGGGCCCTCCGCGCCCGCGACCGCAAGGTGCGCCAGCGCGCCTTCGAGGCACTCAGCGCACTCCTGCCCGATGAGCGGGTGGCGCGCGTCGACCGCCACCCGCTGCCGCGCGGACGGCTCGCCCTCTGGCTGCGGCAGAACTGGGATCTGCTCGTCCCAAGGGACGGCCGCTTCGTGCTCCCCTAGCGACCGGGTCCGCCACGTTTGTGCTTGCATGGGCCCCCTTGGCCCGTAATCTGAACGTGTTCAATTTTCTGGGAAGGAGCCCGGAATGCGTCTCGAAGGCATGCGCCGTGTCGTCCGCTTCAACCGGCCCTGGTATGTCGCCGCGTTCCTGACGATCGCCGCCGCAGCCGTCCTGTTCTTCGTGGCACCACCTGGTCTCGTGCGCATCGCCGCAGGTCTGGCGGCGGCAGGCGCGCTCTGGTGGACGCTCGCCTCCCTCGTCGGCGGCTGGTGGATCTACGATCGCGCTCTCTTGAACCACTGGGAGTGGCTGCGCCCCCACCTGCGCGCCGAAGAGCCCGGCGCGCGCTGGCTGAACGTCCACAGCGGCTTCGACATGTCGACCGCCGCCCTGCGCGATCTCCTCCCCCACGAGATCGGCAACGCAATCTCGCTCTTCGGGCCGCGCACCGCACCCACCCCGTCGTTGCGCAAGGCGCTGACGGAGGCGCACAGCCCGGAGCGGGAGGTCCGTAGCCGCAGCCTCACCTACGCGGACGGCGTGTTCGATAGCGTGTTCTTCCTGCAGTCCGCGCACGAGGTGCGCGATGCGGACGAACGCCGACGCCTCTTCCGCGAGGCGTTCCGCGTGCTGCAGCCCGGCGGACGGCTGATCGTCGTCGAGCAGGGTCGCGACATTCCCAATGCCCTGCTCTGGGGTCCGGGCGTGTTTCACGTCTACCCGGTGCGCGAGTGGCTGGCGTGCGCACGAGAAGCGGGCTTCGACCTCGTGACGCGCGCGACGCAGACGCCCTTCGTTCAACTGCTGGTCTTCGAGCGGCCGGAGGTACTCGTCGAGTCGACGTCCGGCCGCACAGCGGCACCCCTGGCGCCCTAGCACGCAGCGCGACACAGGCGCCGGGAGTACCGTATCGGGGTGCGCTTCCTGCTCGTCCTGACATCCGTGCTCGTTCTGTGCGCGGGCGGGGAATCCGTGGCGCGAGATGGCGGCCCGAAACGCGCCCCCTTGGCGCCTGACGTGGTCGCACGCCGGATGACGGTCGCCTACGCCAAGGACGCCGACGAGTTCTCGCAGCTGGCGACAACTCGCATTCCGGATCGCTTTGCGGTCGTCGTCGAGCTGCTCGAGACCGCCGGAGACAGGCGTCCTGCGTTGCTGAACGCCTTCGCCGACCTGCTGGATGCCGTCCCCGGACAGCACGGGGCGGCCGCGGCCGCGCGCACGTGGGCCGCGGCGGATCGCGATGCGGTCGCCGCCGAGGTCGCCGCCTTGCGCCACCTGAGGACGGTCGATCCACGCGCGAACGACCTCGAGCCCTACGAAGACCGGCCGGCGCCGGGGACGCATTCGATCGTCGGTCCGCTTCTCGCCATCCGGCGAGGTCAGACGCTGGTGCGGCTCGCGCAGCTCGATGAGGCGCACGACGTTGCTCGATCCATGGAGGAACAGGGCCGGGAGCGCGCTTGGCACCGCCTTGTCGCCGACGCGGCGAACGTTGCAGCGCTGGCTCACCGCGCTGCGTCACGGCGTGACGCCGCGGCCGCCGCGCACGTGCGTGCGGCGCGGGCCTCTGAGCGTGCAGGGGACACCGAGCGGGAGTGGTACCACCTACAAACGGCGATCGTCCTGCAGCTCCACCTGGGGCGTCTCGCCCAACGGTACGTACTCGGGCTTCGCCTGCAGAAACTGCTCGAGCAGACACAACGCCCACGGGCCCGCTTGCGGAGCGAGATGTGGCTCCTCGACTGCGAGTGCCGCTTCGGTGCGCTGACTCGCGCGGAACGGCGAGCAACCCGAATGATCGAGGACGCCGAGCGCATCGGCGCACCGGAGGTCACTCGCAACGTGCAAGGGTGGCTTGTGCAGATCTACACGGCACAGGGGAGGTTGCAAGCGGCACTGGAGCTGGCTGACGCGCTTCGCGACGATCCGGAGCTCGCGAGGTTCCCGCACGACCGTGCACGCATCGCGAATGCGGTCGCGCGTCTCTACAACGACGTTGGGCGAACGGAAGACGCACTCGCTCTTTGCCGGGCCGTGCTGGAATCCGCTCCCTCCGAGCGCGACTATGTCATGACCGCGCTCGGCGGCCTCGCACACACGCTGGCGAGCCTTCTTCGGAACGCGGGACACCACGAGGAGGCACTCGCCGAGTACGAGCGTGCCGCCGCCCTCCACCGGAAGCACCAGCAGTGGAGCCGACTCCGGCACACGTTGCGTGCCCTTGCCGCCTTCCACATCGACCAAGGCCGCCTCGCGGACGCAGAGAAGGCCGTGCTGGAGATCGAGAAGATCTCGAAGGATGGCGTGCCACGCGTGCGAGCCGAGGCGCGCGTGTCACGCGGACGCCTTGCGGTCGCCTCCGGCGACCCGGAGACCGCCCTCCGGGCGTTCGATGCCGCTCTCCGGTTGCATCGGGAGTTGGAACCACGCCCGGTGTCCGACGCTCATGTGTTGGCGTGGCGTGGCCGGGCGCGCCTCGCGCTCTCACAACATGCCGCGGCGCATGAGGATCTCAAGCGCGCCAGTGCCATGCTGGTCCGCGTCGCCACGGGTCTGGGTGAACGACAGGCCATGGGCCTGCGCGACCAGACCCACGGGGTTGCGTCGCATGGCTTCGTGGCGGCATTGACCGAGCCCTTGGGCAACGGGGCGCTGGCGAGCGCCTGGTGGTTCCGTGAAGCCGGTCGCGCACTGGTCCTCGCCGGGGCGATCCGCAACCGCAACGCTTCCGCGTTGGATCGTCTGAGTCCGAAGGACCGGATGGCCGAAGAGGACGCGCTCCAGGCGCTCGCAAGGGCCCAGATGCGGCACGTCTCGGAGCCGACCGTCAACCGGCTGGAGGCCTCACGGGCGTTTCATGCTGCGCGGAAGGCATACAACGTGGTCGCGAACCGGATCGACCGCGTCGTGCGCGGCGATGGAACCGAGCGACCGCGGCCCTTGCCTCTGCCCGAGTTCCAGGCCCTTCTGCCCGAGGAAACGACGGCACTTGCCTACATGGAGACCGCGAGCTCGATCTACGGCCTCTGCGTGCGACGCGACAGGGTCGACGCGAAGCGGCTCGGTGCGCGCGACGAACTCCATCGTCTTGTGTCGGCGTGGCGTGATCTCGCTTCGGCGCCGGGTGGACCGGCGACGAAGACGGCAGCACAGCTCTACGACATCCTGGTGCGCCCGTTCGAGCCGCTGCTCGCGCCATCGAAGAACCTCATCGTCCTCCCGGACGGGCCGTTGGCGTACCTTCCGTTCGGCGCGCTGGTGACCGCGCGCGGCCCGGACGGCGCCGCGCAACGCTATCTCCTTGATCGGCTTGCAGTCGAATACGTGCCGTCGGGCGCCGTGTACCAGGCCCTGCGCCGACGAACAGCGAGCCGGCCGGCCGGCGTAGGGCTTCTCGCCGTGGGGGCCCCCGACTACGCGGGCAGCACGTATCCTCCCTTGGCAGGCTCACGCGCGGAAGTCGACGCCGTCGCGGCGCTCTATCCGGAGGATCGGCGCACGGTCCTGACGGGCACGCAGGCCTCCCTGCGCACGTGGAACCTGCAGCTTGCCAAGGCCGGGCGTGCGCCGTTGCGCTGCGTGCACCTCGCCTGCCACGGCCTGGTCGATCCCGAACGCCCGCGCCTCAGCGGCCTCGTGTTCGCGGGGGGCGAGGTCCTGAGCGTCGAGCAGCTCCACCGACGACAAGTCCCATGCGACCTGGTCATCCTCTCGGCCTGCGAGACGGCCGGTGGCACGTTCCGGCGCGGAGAGGGGGTCATCGGGTTGGCGCGCGGGTTCTTCCAGTCCGGTGCGCACGGCATCGTGGCCACTACCTGGCCCGTGGCGGACGCTCCGACCGCTGCGTTGATGACGGCGCTTCACGCCGCTTGGACGAAGGGGGCTTCGGCGTCCGAGGCACTACGCCAGGCACGCCTGGCGTTCCGGCGGAGCCCTGGCCCGCGTTCCCACCCCTACTACTGGGCCCCGTTCGTCTACTGGGGCCCCTGACGTCAGGACAGCCGCCCTAGAATCGCGCCCCCATGGACGTGCCTTCTCCCCGGTCGCCTGCCGTCCCCGTCCGGGATCTCGCTCCCGCATCGCGTCGGTTGCTGCGACGAGGCTTCGAAGAAGGCCAGAATCGGCACGGGGAGCTGGACCTGTCGTTTGACACGTACGCACACGACGTGCTCGCGATGATCCGTACGGCACGAAGCGCCCTGGGGCTCCCGGTCACACCCAGCCGCATCGAAGCCGCGCTGCCCAAACGCGCGCTATCCGACCTCTACCTGGCACGAGCATGCGAGGCAGGTAGCGAGCGGGCATGGGAGGTACTCGTCGCCACGTACGAGAGCCGTCTCATCGCGCTCGCCGCGCGCGAGGGCGGCCGGCGCGCCGGACCGGAGCAGGCGGTGAGCGCGCTGTTCGCAGAGCTCGCCCTGCCGGCGGCGCGCGGCGGCGCTCGGACGCACATCGGCACGTTCGCGGGCATGGGCGCACTGGGTGCATGGCTTGCGACGAACCTGGTACGTCGGGTGTGGAACGCGGAGCGCACGCGACAACGGCAGCGCGGCACGGCCACGGCCGACACGACCAGCCTCGAAGAGCCCGTCTGGGCGGGTGAGGTCGCACGCGATGCGGCCGACCAGCTGCGAACTGCCCTGGACGCGGGATGGCGCACTCTCACAAAGGAAGAACGCCTGTGCTTCCTTCTCAAGCACCGGCACGGCATGAAGCAGCGCCGCGTGGCCGCCCTTCTCGGCACGGCGGAGTACCAGGTGAGCCGGCACATAAGGCGCGCAACGTTGAAGATCCGTGGGGCGATCGATCATGGCGTATCCCCCCCGGACGAAGGGGAGCACACCGCGTGGGATCACATCAAGGCGACACTCGCCGAGAAACTGGCAACTTTCGAGGCCCTCGAGACACCCTCCCCTGAAAGCCGCAGGAAGACCGATGACTGACGAACAGCTGGTCCAAGCCCTGACGCGACACCTGGAGGCCGGAGCCGAGATCCCGGACCTGGGTGCGCCGTACGACGACCTCGTCGCGGGCCTGATCTCCGGCGCGCTGCTCGACGATGAGCGGGCCGCCGCGGTGCGCATGCTGCAAGAGCACCCCGCCTACGTCACGCTCCTTGCTCGAACCGCAGCGAGCGAGCCGGGAGCCGCGTCCGAGGTGCCGGCAGGCCGCGTCGTCCGGTTGCGTCCGCTCGTCGCCGCGGCTGCCGTGATCGCTGTGGGCATCGGCGCCGCCATCTACCTCGACCGGACCGATCCGCCTCCCGCGCGCGGCGACACGCTTGTCTCTGCGGTGCGAGAGCTGCGGACGCGACGACCCGGGCTCTTCGAGGGCTTCGAACCACTGAAGCGAGAAGAGCGAGCCGAACGCGTCGAGGATGTCCGCCGCGGAGGTCTCACCCTGGTCGAACCCCGTTCGGCAATCCTCGACGCGCGCCCGACGTTCCGGTGGCATCCGCTCGAAGGAACGACAACCGCGACCCTCACCGTGATCAACGAAGACGCAAGGACGCTGTGGAAGACGGCGGTCACGGGCGCCGAAGCCACGTGGCCGCGCGAGAGCGGGCCGCTTCCGGCCGGGCAGTACGTGTGGAAGCTGGTCGTGGATACGGCCGGCCGACGGCTGACGAGCACCATCGCGTTCGAGCGCATCGGCGAAGCGGCGGCGTCCAGGTATCGCGCGGGGCTCGAAGCGATCGGTGCATCGGATGCGCGTTCCGTCTTGTTGCAAGCGCACTGGGCCATCCGCAACGGACTGCTGCTCGAAGCGCGTACGCTGCTCGACGCCGCGGGCGATACCGAGCCCGCGCGCGAGACGCGCGCCTGGCTTGCGTCACGCCTCGGGGACTAGCGGGCTACGGAGACCCGCTCGCCGGTCGCTACGTCGACCGCGATCAACTGCCCCGTCCAGTCCGGAACGAAGACGACACCCGTATCGGGTGCACCATCCAACCGGTACATGCCCGTAATGAGGGGGCCGGATCCGACTGTCGTGCTGGCGGCCTCCTGGGTGGCGCCGGTCACCGGGTCGACCCGGAAGACCGTGCCGTCGCCTTCGCCGCAGACGTAGAGCATGCCGTCGCGGGCCTGGAACGTCGCGTCGTTGATGTCAACGCCGAACTGGCCGGCCAGGTCCGAGAGCACCCCCCCATAGATCCCTGAGAATCCGTCGATCTCGAGCACGCCGTCGACCCCGTTGTCAGCGATGAACACCACGCCCGTCGTAGCGTCAGCCGCCACCCCGTAGGGCTCTCCGAACTCGCTGCCGTTGAAGACACCGATGTCGGTGATGATCGCGCGATCCCCCGTGGCAATGTCCACCGAGAACACACCGAGCGAGGAATCGTTCACGGTCAGGGTTCCCGGGGCCGGTCCGTACGCGAGGTCGTCGAGACCAGTGAAGGCCGGGCCGCTCCCGCGGACGGCATCGCTCACGACGCTCTGCACGCCGCTGCCCGTGTGCAGCGCCCAGAGCTCGTCACCGTCGATGAAGTAGACGAACGTGCCGGCCGGGTCGGCCGTGATCCGATCGGCATCCGTCCCGGCGATCTCCGTGCGAACCCCGGTTGCGGGATCGAGTGCCGTAATCGGCCCGCCGCCGTCCTCGAGCAGGTACACGGTACCGGTCGCAGGATCGACAGTTACGTCCCCTGAGCTTGGAAGCGGGCCCGTGCCGACGCTCAAGTCCCCGACTCGACTCCGGTCTCCCGTTGTGAGATCGATGTGGAACAGACCCTGGTTGCGGGTCAGCAGGTACGCGTCGTTGCCTGAGGTGACCAGGGCCACCGCCCCCGTGAACTCGGGCCCGGCCCCGGTGCCGTTGCCAGAGATGGTGATGCGATCTCCCGTCGCCCCGTCTACGCCGAGCACGGCGTTGTTGACGGCGACGAGGAACCGCTGGACCGACGGGAGGCACAAGATCGCCTCGGCGTTGTTCAGCGAGGGGCCACTGCCGACGGACGACGTACTGCTGAGGATGTTCCGAACACCGGTGACGAGGTTCGCCTGCTCGATCACGTCGTCCCATGCGATGAACGCGTTGTCGCCCTCGAGGCACAGGCCGCCCGCCCAGACCACGGGGTCGTTCTCGGCGACGAGCACGCTTCGAACGCCCGTTGTGAGGTTCATCTCGATGATATCTCCGCTGGACTTGGCGATGATCGCGCGGTTCTGCAGCAGATCGAGGCCCAGTGCGTCCCCGATCTGGAACGAGTCGCCAGAGCCCTGGAGCTCGGCACGGACACCCGTGGCCAGATCGATGCTGAAGAGCTTGTTCGTCGTGACTGCCCAGATGCGTCCCGCGGCGTCGAGCGCGATGTCGTTGACGGCCGGGAGGTCCGGGCCGCTGCCGACGGTGCCGTTCGAGATGACCGTCCGCGTGCCGCTTGGCAGCGCGACCTCAACAAGACCGGAGTCGTTGTCATACACGAGCAGGTTGCCGTCGGCCTTCCGGACAAGCGCGGCGCCATTCGTGAACAGCGCGCCCGTCTTCTTGATCGTGGCGGCCGCAGCCTGGTTGTTGGCGGCGCCATCGGCGCCCAGCGTGGAGACAGAGACAGGGTTCGCCCCGTCCTGGACGGGAACTGTCGCCTGCCAGGTCGAGAAGCCGTCCGTGGTCTGGGCGAGGACGCCGTTCACGCGCACCTCGGCGATGGCTTCGGCAGACGCGGCTGTGCCCCGCAGGATGACGGCCGGCTCGGTGGTGAGGGACTCGAACGTCGGCGGGAACGTGATGGCCGCCGTCGGCGCCGGCCCGGGCGTGCCCGGCGCGACGGCCGCGGAGCCGTTGCCGCACGCGGCCAGACAAGACAACAGGACGGACACGACGAGGGCGGGGACGAGACGCGGCATGGGTCACTCCAGAGAGGGGGATCTGGAGCGGGGTGCTACGGCCCGCGGGAACTTGCAGGAATTCTCCAGCGGCGCCGCATCCGGCACAGGAACTCGTCCGACCGGCCCGGGGCGGACTCCACGACGGGCTCGAGCGACTCCGTCGTGTAGAGCGGGTCGAAAGCCGCACGCGTGATCTCGGGCGTGATGTCGTACGGCGGTCCGCCCTCGTAGCCGTGGTTCCAGAGCAGCGCGATCATGCGCCCGTCGGGCTTCAGCCAGCGCGCGGTGAGCGCAGCGTAGGCGTCACGCTGCTCGGGCGGCAACGCACAGAAGCACGTGTGCTCCCAAACCACGTCGTAGGCGCCTTCGTAGGACGTGCCGAGCTCGAACATATCGGCTTCGAGGATCTCGATATCCGCCGCAGACGCGCGCGCCAGGCGTCGTGCATCGACAACGGCACTCGCCGCGATGTCCACCATCGTCACCGTGTGTCCCGCCTCGGCCCAGCGCACCGCGTCGTGGCCGCGGCCCGCCCCCGGAACCATCACGCGCAGCGGCTCGGCCTCCGCGGCAACGACGTCATGCAGGATCGGAGGCGGTTCACCGAGGTCCCACGGCGTGTTGCCTTCGAGGTAGCGGCCTTCCCAGCCCTCGCGCGTCTTCGGAAAGCCGTCTCGCTTCATCGAGAGCGAGGATAGCGGTAGGGCGTCTGGAGCATGAGCGTGCACAGACCGGTGATGAAGACCCGGCCGGCGCTGTTGGAGTACGTGCCGAGAGGGTCCCACGACCCGGCGGCCGCGCCGTCCTTGCGCTGGCCCTTGAGCAGCGCCTTCTTCAGGCCGCCGAACCACTTGCTCCACGACGCGCCGCCGTGTTCGTAGAGCGCCATTGTCGTGTAGTACCAGCGGTACGGGTAGAGGTTGCCGATCTGGGCCTTCACGACGCGCCCGTCCTTGGCTTTGACCTCCTTGAACTTGATCGACCAGACCGGCTTGCGATCGTTGATCGTCGCCACGGACTTGCCCAGGTGCGGCGTGATGCGGAGCATGCCCAGCAGCGCGCGCACACTCAAGCCGCTCGCCGCGTTCGCACGCGTCGGCGTGTAGCGCTTCTTCTCCGCGCCGTCGTGGTATTCGCTGCGTCCGGTCTTGGGATCGATGCGGGCGTTGAGGAAGCCCTTGAGGCGATTGACGCGGTCGCTCGGCAGCGGAATGCCCGCCTGCATCGCGAGGCCCAAGGCCGACCCGGCAACGGCGGTGGTCGGCGCATCGCCGATCCGCATGTAGTAGCTCCAACCGCCGTCGTCGAGCTGTGTCGAGAGGATCCGTCGCGTGGCCTCGTGTAGGTCCTCCAGGAGCTTGGGGTCCCTGGTGACCATCACTGCGTCGGCGACGGCCTGCGCGCAGAACCCGTAGTTCCACATGCCGTACGACCCGGCGAGCCCGCCGCTGAGCTGGCGCGCGCACCAGTCGAGCGCACGCTTCACGTTGTCCCGGTACGGACCGGACACCGGCGTGCTGCCCGAAGCCAGCCAGGCCATCAGCGCGACCGACGTGGTGACGCCGTCAAACGGACACGGCACGGGACCGCCGTGGTGGCCGCCCCCCTTGCCGTCGGTCTTGTCGCCCTCCGGATCGTGCTTCGGGAACCCGTCGGCATCGAGCTTGCCGTCGGAGTCCTGGTGAACCGCAAGCCACTTCAACGCAGCGGAGACCGCGGCCTCCGTCGCCGCCGTGCCCCCGCCCTTGGCGCGTGCCTGGCGCTTGCGCGTCCCCCACCGTGGCAACGGCTGCGTCCACGTGCGCTTGCGCGCCACGACGCTCGTGGCCTCCAGTGCCCCCAGGATGCGTAGAGCGCGCGGGTCGGCTTCCGCCGGATCCGCGATCGAGGCGTTCGCCAGACGGACCGCCGCCTCGTCCTGAAAGTGCCGCCAGGCATACATCGCAAGGTCTGCAAGCCCGTCGGCGTCATCCTTGGCAAGCTTCGCCTCGCGCTCTGCGATCACGACGGCAGGCGCGACGCCCTCGATCCGTTCCTGGATCCACGCTTCGCGCAGCCTTTTTAGGCCGTCCGCCGTCTTTACGTGGACGCGTCCCTTCTTCGTCTCGATGACCTCGCCGAAGACAATCTCCCCGTCGACCATGCGGAACTCGTCGGCCGCCGCCGGGGCAGCCATGAGCAGGACGGCGACCAGCACGGGGCGGATCACTTGGGCACCGCTTCGATTCCAAGCGTCGTCGTCACGTTGCGCTGGTGGCGCGGAATCCAGACCGCGTCCTCCCACGACGCGCCTGCACCGGCAACGACGTTCATGATCGAGGTCGGGTGCTCGGTGTCGTGGCCGCAGCCGCAGAGGTGGCCGTATTCGTGCGAGAGCGTCAAGCCGATCGCGCTCGCGAAGCCGTCCATCAAGCAGCGGATCTTGTCCGCGCGAAAGTTGGCGGAACGGTCCTCGCCCCAGCGGTAGGTCCCGTCGAGGAGGTGGCGGTCCTTGGCGGAGATCGGCGGGTCGAGCTTGCGGGCTGCGTACATGGTCCTCTTCAAGAACGTCGAGTAGACGGCCACCCACGTGCCGAAAGCCTGGCCGCCCGCCGCTTCGTGATCGCCTGCAATGCGCGCGAGCCAGATCGCACCACGCTTCACGTCGTCGCCGGGCGGCGCCGTGGTGAACGCCATGCCCCACGACCAACCGGGAATCGGCGAGCCGTCTGCCTCGCGGCGGAACAGGCGGTTGGCGATGCGGATCGCCCGGTTCATTACCTCTTCGAGGACGATCTTGTCGAGGTCGGACTCCTTGCCCTTCGTGATGAGTCCGCACTCGTACAGATCCTGCTCGATCGTGCGCTTCTCACCCTCGCCGTAGGTCAGGAACCCGAGCTTGCCCTTCGTGTTGTAGGTCGCCGTCTTGGGACGTCCGAACCCAATCGGCGGACCGCAGCCTTCTGTGGGCAACAGGCCGCGCGGCCACATCTCGTAGGCGCCGTCCTTCACGCGCCAGAACGTCATGGGCAGCATGCGGATGGCGCCGTGGTGCTCGAACGAGATCGTGCCCAGCGTGCCGGGCGCCGGGATCTCGGGTTCGAGCGCGGCCCAGACCTTCTTGAGCTTGGTCGCGGCGGCCTTGACCATCGCACCGAGCAGGCGCCGGACGCCCTCGTAGGCCCGCACCGTGACCACGTCCAGGGGCTGGTCCGCGCGTTCGAGGTCGTCGATCAACCGCTCGCCGAGCCGGCCGTGCAGCTCCGGATCGGGGCCGTCGAGGAACACGCATCCCTCCAGCGCTTCCCGCCCCAGCGCAAGCAGACTCTCGTCGCGCGCCCCGTCGGCGAAGAACAGCTTCGGCCTCCAGCCGGATGCCGCGAGCGTCTTCACGAAGCGACGCGCGTGGCTGCCGTTCATGGCGACGTAGATCCACTCGGCCTCGAAGGCCTTGAGGCCGCCGAGGGTCTCCTCGCCCGCGTCGGGCCCCCACTCCTGGACACCCGCCAACGTGATACGGCTCGAGAGGTTCCGGGCGAAGGTGGATGCGAGCGTGCGCCCGTACTCCGTCGGTTCATGGACCGCCGCGACCCGCCGGGCGGCGAGGGGAGCCGTCGCGGCATCCGCGGCGATCACCGCCTGGCCGACCGGCGTCGGGCCCAGGTGAAGCAGGTTCCCCGGGTTGCGAACGCTGTCCGGCGCCATCCCCGCGACCGTGACCCAGGGCACCCGCAGCGAGCGAGCGGCCTTCCAGTAGATCGGGTGCATGTCGTCGGGCGGCACCGCGATGACGAGCGCCGGCTTCTTCGTCCGGGCCTTGCGCAGCGTCGTCTGGAAGGCCTTCTTGTCCGTCCCGGCATCGACCGATTCGACCGTCACGCCGGCGGCCAGGGGCCCCTTCTTCCCGGCCGCGGCCGCCGCGATGCGGGCACCGTTGGCCGCCGATGCCAGTCGCTCCCCGTCGGCCAGGGAGCCCACGACGGCGATCACGAGCGGCTTCTTCGGCGCGGCGTGGAGGCCTGCCGTGGGCAGGAGCAGTCCTAGACCGAGCCCCAGAGCGAGCGTGGCTGTCTTCGCGATACCCCCCGGCATGAAGCAACCCTCCCGCGGCGGCGGGGCCCCGTCAAGCGCTCCCGCCTCACCGGGACCGGGGTTAGGATTCCGCCCGGAGTGGAGCGCGTAGGACCGAATGCCTCGGACCTGCGCCCCGTACGTGGAGGAGTCAATGCTTCGCAACCGCATCACGCTCGCCTGTGCCACCTTTGCGCTGCTGGCCGTGTTGGCCGCAACGCCGGTGACCGGTGAGGAAACCGACAACGACTGCCGCCGCCTCGACATGGAGGTGATCTGCAAGGTCGAGCCCAGCCGGGTCATCCTCGTTGGCGACCCCTTCACGGTGACGGCCACCGTGCGCAACACGGGCGACCTGGCGCTGTCCAACGTCGTGCTCGCCCTGCAGGGCAGCAAGGGCGTCAGCCAGGTCGGCACCCAGCCGCTCAAGATCACGATCCCCAGCCTGGGCGTCGGGGAAGAGCGCTCGATCACCTGCCAGTTCGTCTCGAACTCGGTCGGCGAGCGCCGCGTCAACGCCTCGGCCCGCGAGGAGCGTGGCTGGGCCGCGGCCGGCTGCTACTGCGGCGTGCTCATCAAGGGCCTGCCCGCCATCCAGCTCGAGATGATCGATGTCGACATCAACCGCCAGCCCAAGGGCATCTTCGAGATGGGCGAGTCGTTCATCTACATCCTCAAGGTCGAGAACGACGTCGGTACGGCGCTCACGCCGGACCTCAAGGTCGTCTGGACGCTGCCCGAGACGCTCGAGTTCGTGTCGGGTACCGGGGATCGCGGTGCCACGGTCAGCGGCAGCGGCCGCTCGGCCGAGTCTTCGAGCTTCGTGCTGCGCCCGAACCAGGTGCAGAACTTCGAGCTCATCGTGAAGGTCGTCGCCGTTCCGCAGCGCAACCTGACCCAGGCGCGCGCGGCGGTCGTGACCGCCCAGGGCAGCCAGGAGCTCGCGACGGAGACCGAGAGCACGACGCTGAAGAACGCCAGGTAGGCGTCCACACCGCCTGAATCGATGTAGGGGCGACCTAAGGCCGAAGGCCGGATGGTCGCCCTTCTTCGTTTTTGACGCGCCGCCTGATCCGCGGGCGACCATCCGCGCGCTCACGCGCGCTTAGGTCGCCCCTGCACCACCGACCACTCGGCCCTACATCGATTTCGGAATCGGCGAACACCAGTTGGTGGTCGCTGCCCCATGCCGCAATGTAGGGGCGACCCGAGCGCAGCGAGTGGTCGGCCCGCGAAGGCCAACCAGTTTGCGCCTACTGCAGGTCGCTCACGCTGTATGCGTAGCGCACTTCGGGGAAGCGCGCGCGCAGTGCCGCCACCTCGGAGCGCACGTCGCGGTCACCGGACAGCGCCCCGTGCATGAGGTCGGCCATCGCCTCCATCTCGTCGGGGCCCATGCCGAAGCGCGTCATCTCCTGCACGCCGAGGCGGATGCCCTTCGGATCGAATGCGCGCTTGCCCGGTTCGCCCGGCAGCAGGTTCATGTTGCAGATGATGTCCTGCTCGCAGAGCCGCGCACTGGCCTTCTTGCCGCCGCCGAAGGGCTCGACGTCGACCGCCACCTGGTGGCTCTCGGAGTAGCCCCGCTCGGGACACGCCACGGCGAAGCCCTTCGCGGCCAGGGCCGCGCCCAGGGCCTGCGCGTTGGCAATCGTGGCTCGCGCGTAGTCCTGCCCGAAGCTCTCGACCTCCAGAGCCGACACGAGCAGCGCAGGCAGGCTGAAGAGGTGGTGGTTCGACGACGACCCGGGGAACACGCCCTTGTCGAGCGTGTTGTTGAGCTTCTCGTCCTGCCCCGTCGTGAGCACCATGCCGCGCTGCGGACCGAAGAACGTCTTGTGCGTCGAGCCGCACAGGATGTCGGCGCCCTCGTGGAGCGGATCCTGGAACGTGCCGGCAGCGATGAGTCCGAGCACGTGCGCGCCGTCGTAGAAGAGGCGCGTCCCCGTTTCCGCGCACACCGCGGCCAGCTCGGCGACCGGCTCGGGGAACAGGAACAGGCTCCTGCCCAAAACGGCAATCGCCGGCTGCTCCTTGTGGATCAGGTCGCGCGCGGCGTCGACGTCGATGCTGTACCCGTCGGCGGACATCGGCCACTCGAGGATGTTCTTCGTGCGCTTGCCGAGGCTCCCGATCCGGGCGTGGGAGATGTGGCCGCCGGTCGCCACGGTGTGCGCGATGGCCGTGGCCCCCTGCGGCACGAGCCGCGAGAAGACGGCCTCGTTCGCCACGGTGCCCGAGATGGGACGGACATCGGCCCATGTGACGCGGAAGATCCGCTGCATGACCTCGCGCGACAGGCGCTCGATCTCGTCGAGGTACTGCGTGCCCTCGTAGTAGCGCCCGCCCGGATGGCCCTCCGCGTAGCGGTGCTGGAAGTCGGAATCGAGCACGCTTCGCGCCGCCGGCGAGAGCACGTTCTCCGAAGCGATCAGGTTCAGGGTCTGGGCGCGCCAGCGCTCGTTGGCTTCGACCGTCTCGCGGACGTGTCGCAGCAGCTCCGACGTGGCGCTCGTGAGGTCTGCCGTCATAGGCGCGAAGTGTAGCGAAGGCCCCCCGACACTCCGACTTGGATCTCAGCGCCTCTGTAGCCCGCATGTTCCATGAACTGACGTGGAATCGCGCGGTCCTCGCTGGTCTTCGACCCCGATCTCCTTGCCGAGAACCGCTCGGCGATGCTCCATGGCATCGCCTCGGAACCTCGGCTTCGACCTCGGGCCCGAATCCGGCGCGAGGACACTCCGAAAATCCGTCGCGCCAAGCAACTGCGGACACAACGCGTTTCCCGGCCAGCGCTTGCGCTGATCACGACGCGCGCTTCATGCAACATGCGGGGCTAACGGGGCCGGTATCTCATTCCGCGCTGGAACGCGGCCAGGGCCGCTTCGTCGCGCTTGACCGCCTCGTGGAGCATGTCGAAGAGGGTCTTCTCCGCCCCCAGGCGGCGATAGGCCCGTGCGAGGGTCTCGGCCAGGTGGGCACGGGGCTCCGAGGGGCGCTCGCCGGCCGCCGCGTTGGCGAGGATCGGGCGGCGGTCCATGAGCACGTGGCGCACGAGGTGCTCTTCGAGCTCTGCGAAGAAGTCCTCGTCGCCCTTGCCGACGTAGCCGATCGCGTTGGCGATCGCGGCCCCCAGGCGGCAGGCGCGCTCGAACTCCTGGAAGGCGACGCGATCGCCCTTGAGAGCGCGATAGCGGGCCGACACGTCCCCGAGCGCGAAGCGCAGATCCTGCGCGTTGTCGGCGAGGCCCAGGCGCGCCACCGCGTCCGCGGCGTAGCGCAGCACCTGGCTGTCCTTGGCCGTCCGCAGCGTGTCCCCCAGCGCGTTGACGGCGCCTTCGTCGCGCCAGCGCCCGCAGAGCCAGGCCGCCCAGATGCGCGCGGCGCGTGGCGCCTGGGGGTCCTTCACGATCGCCTGCACGTCGGGCCCCACGCCGGCCCGTGCCGGGGCGAACTCGGTGAACAGGCGCCGGGCAGCGAACTCCGCGTCTGTCCGGCCTCCCCGGAGTACCTCTACGAGCTGCGCGGGCTGCAGGGACGCGTCGAATCCGATGCCCCACCCCGCGGCGGGGTCGCCGAACTCCTTGATCGCAGCGCGGGAGGAAGGCACGGAGTACGAGGATCGCGGCCAGGCGGTCTTCGCGCGACGCCGACGCTTGGGTCCGATGAACCGGAAGAGGTCTCGCTTGGCCGCGGGCGCGAAGCCGTGGTTCTCGCGCGGCAGCTCGCAGTAGGCGAAGTCGGCCTTCACGCGCTGCAACGCATCGGCGGCCTTGCGTACGGGCTCCACCGGTACCACTTCGTCGCCGTCGCCGTGGTAGATCCACACGGCGCTCTTGCCCGCTATGGAGGTGACCCCGAGCGGCTTGCCCGCGGCGGCCGCGCTCACGGACGCGAACTTGTCCGCGCGACGCGTGCCCCAAAACCAGGCGCCGTCGCCGCCGCCACCTTGCCCGGCCAGGTGAATGCGCTCGAGGTCCACGTTGTAGACCGTCGTGATCTCCTCGAGGATCGTGTCCAGCAGCGCGGCGTTCTTCGGCGTGGGCCACGGAGCCTCCAGCGCCGTGGGGCACACGAGGATCCAGCCGAGGGCCTTGGCGCCGTCGAGGTAGTGCGCCACGGCGTCCTTGGCCGAGCCGCGCGTGCGCTTACCTTTCTCGTGCATGATGCCGCCGCCGTGGAGCGCGACGAGCAAGGGATGCGGCCGCGTCGCGTCGTAGTCCGGCGGCACGTAGAGCGCGTAGCGCTCCAGTCCGACCTTGAACTGGTCCTTGCGCAACGCGACGGCGACCTCGCGCAGCCCGCGATCGAGTTGCGCACTGCGCACCATGCGCTCGATGACGTCCGGCCCCGGCGCGTAGCCGAAGTCGCGCTCGAGGCGCGCGGCTTCGTCCCGGCGATCCGCCCCGCTCTCCATCCGCACCAACGCGCGCAGGACCTTGGCCAGGTCGGCATCGAGCAACGGATTGCCGGCGCGCAGGGCTCGGAGCTTCTCCGCGCCCCCGACGACGGCAAGCGCCTCGGCGTTCTTCGGCGCAAGGGCCAGCACCTCGGCGGCGAGCCGCCGGGCCCACGGCTTGAGGCGGGCCGACTGCGCTTCGCGCATCAGGTCGATGCGGCGCGGCACGTCGCGCGGCGAAAGCTCCTCGAGAACGCGCAGCAGGTGATCCGCCATCGGCCGCGGCCGGATCTCGCGGACGTCGATCTTGCGCAAGCGGCGCAGACCCAGCGTCATTTCGCGCGCGGAGCAGTTGTAGGTGTTGACGTGGACTTCGCGGCCCTGCTCGCGCGTGTAGCCGTAGTGCTTCTTGCCGTTGCGGAGCAGGATCTCGTCGGCGGAGGCGAGGGCCGGGAGCGACAGCAGCGCGACCGCGGCCAGGCGGCCGAGTGCCCTGTCAGCTCGCTTCATCCGGTTGCGTCTCCGCGGCGTCTCCGTCACCCGGTTGTACCCCGCCGCCCGGGCCGGGATTCGGGCGCTTGCAGCACATCCAGACGATCACGCCGGCGACGATCATGCCGAAACAGAGTTGCTGGCCGCGGGTGAACATGTCGAGGAACACCAGGCCGATGCCCTGATCGGGCTCGCGTACGAACTCGATGCAGAACCGGAACGTGCCGTAGAGGATGAGGAAGGCCGCGGAGATGCGTCCCGCCCCGATGCCGCGCCGGATCATCAGGTAGCGCAGGATGAAGTAGAGCAGCAGCCCTTCCGCGGTGCCCTCGTAGAGCTGGCTCGGGTGCCGCGGCTCGGTGTAGAGCCCGGGCATGTCCGGGTTCGCGGCGTGCGCCTTCTCCCAGCCCCCGACGCCGCCGAAGGGCGCGTCCTCGTAGCGGGGAAAGCGCATCGCCAAGGCGAAGTCGCTCACGCGACCGTAGAGCTCGGCGTTGATGAAGTTGCCCATGCGTACGACGAACAGGCCCGGTGCCGTGGCGAGCGCAAGCCCGTCGAACATGTCCCCCAGATGGGTGCCCTTACGCTTGCAGTAGATCAAGTACGCGACGATCACGCCCAGCAGGCCGCCATGGAAGGACATGCCGCCCTTCCACACCTGCACGACGTCGCCCCAGCCGTAGCCCAGGCTGATGCCGTAGAACAGGACATAGCCGATGCGCCCGCCGATGAACACGCCGAGGATGCCCCAGAAGAGCACGTCGGCGACCTTGTCGGGCGGCACCGGCCAGCGCTTGCGCTTGGCGAGGCCGTAGAGGACGAAGCCCGCTATTACGAAGGCGATGATGTAAGAGACGCCATACCAGCGGACCTTGATGTCGCCCAGGTCCAGCAGGATCGGGTCGATGCGCGGGTACGGGATCTCGGCGAGGAACGACACGCCCGGAAACGTAAGCGCAATCATGGGCGCGCGTTAGAAATCGACGCCGCAGTGCCTCTCATGGCCCGCACCGTCCTCGAATCGGGCCCGAGGAGTTCGCCGTCGTCATCGGGTGGCTGGGACGAAGGCGCCGCAAAGCCGGTGAGGACGACGCGTGGTTGTCCACGCGAGGACGAGAACGAAGTGGCCGGCGCAGCGCCGTCGAGTCTCCAGCGAGCCGCACGTTCGCGCGGCGGTGAAGGCTAGCGAACCACCAAGCGAGCCTGTTTACGACGACCCACACGCAGCACCTCCCCGCCGCCGAGTGACACGCGGCCGCGCCAGTCGCCGACGACCTCTTCGTCGAGACGCACGCCCCCACCCTCGACGAGGCGGCGCGCGTCGCCCGTGCTCTTCGCAAAGGCGCAGGCCTTCAGCAGATCCACGATCCACCACGTGCCGTCGTCGCCAGGCGCAGGCGCCGCCACGTCCGGCATCTCCGTCGGCGCCTTGCGCTCGCTGAAGATGCGGACGAACTCCTCGTGCTCGGCCTTGCCGCGGGCCTCGCCGTGGTAGCGGGCCACGAGCGCTTCGCCCATACGCTTCTTGGCGGCCATGGGATCGCCCGCCGCCAGGAGCTGCTCGATCTCTTCGTCCGACATCGCCGTCGCGAGCCGCATGTACTTCGGCATCAGCTCGTCGGACACGCGCATCGCCTGGCCGAACAGGTCCTTCGGATCGTCCGTGAGACCGATGGAGTTGCCGAGGCTCTTGCTCATCTTCTCGGCGCCGTCGGTGCCTTCGAGCAGCGGGCCGATCAGGGACACCTGCGGCTCCATGCCCTCCTGCTCCATGAGCCGGCGGCCGACGCCCAGGTTGAACAGCTGGTCGGTGCCCCCGAGCTCGATGTCGGCGTGCACCTGCACCGAGTCCCACCCCTGCATCAGGCAGTAGAGGAACTCGCGCACGGAGATCGGCTGGTGCGTCTTCCAGCGATCTTCGAAGGAGTCGCGCTCCATCATCTGCTGGACGGTCATGCGGTTGGCGAGATCCATGACCTCCAGGAAGGTCATCTTGGAGAACCACTCGCTGTTCTTGCGCACCTCGATCTTGTCCATATCGAGGATCAGGGAAATCTGCTCGAGCCAGGTGGCTGCGTTCTTCTCGACCTCCTCGTGCGTGAGTATCGGCCGCGTCTTGTCCTTGCCGGACGGGTCTCCCACGGTCGCGGTGTAGTCGCCGATGATGAGCACGGCGGTGTGGCCGAGGTCCTGCAGGCGCCGTAGCGTCCAGAGCTGGACCGCGTTGCCGATGTGCACGGACGTAGACGTCGGATCGAGGCCGATCTTGCAGCGCAGGTTGCGGCCGGTATCGAACTTCTTCACGAGCTCGTGCTCGGGAATGATCGATTCGACACAGCGTGCCTGCAGACCGAATGCCTCGCGCAGGGCAGCGTTCTCAATCATCCTGTTCACTCATCGGGGAATGTTGGATACGTCGTTCTGCTTGGCGGTCGGGATCGTCGTGCGCTTGCCGGCCTCGCGACGCCACCAGTCCTGCCAGAGCCTCGCGTCGGGCGCGAGCGTAACGCCGGTCACCGTACTCAGGGCCTCCATCACGGCATCGGACCGTTCGGGAGCGCGTTCGAGGGCAGCGATCAGCGGCTTGGCGTACGGACGCACGGGTTCGCCGACGGACCGCTCGCGCAGCAGGCTCAAGCCCCCCATCGCCGCACGTCGCAACGACGGGTCGCCGTCGGCCAGGGCATCGGCTAGGACCTCGACAGCATCGACGCGCCGGCTCGGGGCGACGAACTCCGTCGCGACGAGGAGGTGGATCGGCGCGACCGTCTGCACGGCCGTGCGCATCGAAGCCACCGGGCGCGCGACCAGGGGTTCGTAGCCGCGCGGGAGGACCACCACGCGACCCGGCCGGACATGGAGACGAACGTTGCGGCGCGAGGCGCCCTTCTGGAGGCGTGTGGGCCGCATCGTGCCCCCGACCTCGATGACGCGCAGGCCCGCCACCGGCGGTCCAACCTCGTCGGCCGGAAAGCGGACGGGAAAGTCCCACGTCCCGCCCGGGGGAATCTGCACGGGCTTCTCGCCCTCCTTGTTGATGAACACGGTCTGGTTCCAGGAGCGGCGCATCTCGCTTGCGTAGATGTCGCGGTCCCGGCGCGTGATCTCGAGCGTGACGGCAGACGGGGACGCCGCACCGTCGGGCGGGCTGATGGTGACCATCTTGTTCGATACGTTGCGGAAGCGAATGACGAAGTCCACGGGCGTGTTGAACGGGATGTAGTCCCGCGTCGCCCGTGCCGACACGCGCAGGAGCACCTCGCTGGCCCGGCGCGCGATCAGGCTCGACTCGAGACCCTTGAGCCGCCCCGCCCACTCCGCGGGCGGCCCCTGGTCGAGTGCCGCGTTGAGGATCTGCAGCGCTTCCTGGTCGTAGCCGCCCGCCGCATAGCGCTGAGCTAGCGCGAGCTTTTCCTTCCAGCCCGCGTCGTCGTCCTTGAGACGGCGTCGGTCCCGGATGTCCGTCTGCTGGTCGCGCCGCTTGATGCCGTGCTCGAAGACCACGGGCGCGTGGCTCGGGGGCAGCGGCTCGTCGGGACTGGCTCCTTCCTGGTCCGCGGCCGTGCAGCCCCAGCACGGCACGACGGCCGCGACGAGCAACACGGACAGGACGGAAGGGAAGACGCGAGTCACGGCCCCATCTTGCGGGGAGGCCGTCATTCCGCGGTCACTCGAAGACCCTGAGCGAGCGAAGCGAGTCGAAGGGCTACTCGTCCTTCTTCTCCCCCTCGGGTTCGCTCGGCTCGGCCGGAGCCTCTTCGGCGGTCTCTTCCGCGGGCGCTTCCTCAGCCGGCGCCTCTTCGGCGGCCGGTGCGTCTTCGGCAGGCGCTTCCTCGGCGGCAGGCTCTTCTGCCGCTGCCCCCTCGGCATCGCTCGGGGTCTCCGACTCGGGGGCTTCTTCCGCCTCGGCCTTGACCTCTCCGGCTTCTTCCGGCGAGGCCTCAGAGGTCTCGCCTGCCTCGGCCGCCACCTGTGCGTCCTCTGCCTTCTCAGCGTCCCCCTCGGCCTCGCTCGGGGTCTCCGACTCTGCGGCTCCTTCGTCCGCAGCCGGGGCCTCGGCGGCGGCGGCCGCCGCCGCCGCGGCCAACGCCGGATCGGGCTCGGCGTCCGGGTCGACGCCCAGGGCGCCGAGGATCTCCGGGTCGCGGATGAGCGTCAGCGCGATCTTGCGCTCGTCGGTATCGAGACGCAGGACGCGAACGCCGACGCGCGTACCCGCCTCGAGGTGGTCGGCCGGCGTCAGCTCGGAGATGTGGAGCAGGCCCTCGAGCTCGTCCTCGAGCTCCACGAAGATGCCGAAGTTCGTCACCTTGGTGACGGAGCCCGCGTGCTCGGTCTCGGGTGCGAACGTCTCGAGGATCTCCTTCTGCCACGGATCCAGCGAGAGCTGCTTGAGACCGAGCGCGATGCGCTTCTTGTCGGGGTGTACGGAGAGCACGACGGACTGGACGCGCTGGCCCTTGTCGATGACCTCCTGCGGGTTGGCGATCTTCTTCGTCCAGGACATGTCCGAGACGTGGAGGAGGCCGTCGATGCCATCCTCGATCTCCACGAAGGCGCCGTAGCTCGTGAGGTTGCGGACCACGCCCTCGACCACGGTGCCGGGCGGGAAGCGCTTGTCGACGTCGTCCCACGGGTTCCCGTCGGCCTGCTTCATGCCGAGCGAGATCTCCTGCTTGTCGCGGTTGATATCGAGCACCACGACCTCGACCTCGTCGCCGACCTTGACGACCTCGCCGGGGTGGTTGATGCGCTTGCTCCACGACATCTCGCTGATGTGCACGAGGCCTTCGATGCCGTCCTCGAGCTTCACGAAGGCGCCGTAGGGCATCACGTTGACGACGTTGCCCTGCACGCGCGAGCCGACGGGGTACTTGAGCTCGACGGTCTCCCAGGGGCTGGGGAACTTCTGCTTGAGGCCCAGCGCGATGCGCTCGCGCTCCTGGTCCACGCGCAG
Source organism: Planctomycetota bacterium (assembly GCA_028281445.1). Classification (GTDB taxonomy): domain Bacteria; phylum Planctomycetota; class PLA2; order PLA2; family JAEUHO01; genus JANQJW01. The sequence goes on from JANQJW010000001.1 coordinate 26,714, forward strand.
AACCATGACCTCGATCTCGTCGTCGATCTTGAGGAGGTCGGACGGGTGCGTCAGGCGGCTCCACGACATGTCCGTGATGTGGAGGAGGCCGTCGATGCCGCCCAGGTCCACGAACGCGCCGAAGTCGGCGATGTTCTTGACCACGCCGACACGGATCTGACCGGGCTTGATCTCGGTGAGCAGGGTCTTCTTGGCCTCCTCGCGCTGCTCCTCGATGAGCTTGCGGCGCGAGATGACGATGTTCATGCGCTCGTGGTCGATCTTGATGATGCGCGCCTCGATGTCCTTGCCGATGAACTCGGAGATGTCGTTGGCGCGACGGATCGAAACCTGGCTGGCGGGCAGGAAGACGGGCACGCCGATGTCGACGAGCAGGCCGCCCTTGATCTTCTTCACGACATGGCCGCGGACGTCGTCGCCCTCGCCGTACGTCTTGACGACGCGTTCCCAACCCTTGATGCGGTCGGCCTTACGCTTGCTGAGCACGACGCCGCCACCGGCTTCGTCGACGCTCTCGAGCAGGACATCGACCTGGTCGCCCACGTCGATCTCGTCGATGTTGTTGAACTCGTTCGAGGAGATGATGCCCTCGGACTTGTAGCCGATGTCGACCACTACCTCGTCGTTGCGGATGTCGACGACCTTGCCCTTCACGACCTTGTTGGGCGTGAACTCGGACGCACCGGCGTCGTAGCGGGCGTCGAGATCACCGCCTTCGGTGAGGATGGCCTGTACCTGGGCTTCGAGCTCGGTGTCGGGGAGGTCGTACTGACGAATCTTGTCGCGTGCGCGCATGGATGAATGAACCTGGGTTTCGAAATGCGGCTTGGGGGCGTTCCCGGTACCGCCCGCTCGTCCGGCGTCCTCACCTCGAGGACGCACCTGCGACCGGCAGGGCACCGCGCTCCGCGCCGGCTCGACACGGCGGCCGGCATGCGGGAACGCCCCGCACCCGGTCCCGCGCGCCTACCCGGCAGCCTGGGGCCGAATCGCGGATAGTACCCGCGAGCGGACTGCCTCGAAAACCTCGTCAGGGGTCATCTCCGAGGTGTCGAGGACCCAGGCGTCGGCGGCGGCCACCAGCGGCGCGACGGCCCGCGTGCGATCGAGCCGGTCCCGCTCTTCGATGCCCGCACGCACGGAGTCGGCCTCCGGAGCGCCATCCCCCATCTGGCGGTGGCGCCGGCCGGCCCGGACCTCGGGCCGCGCGTCGAGGAAGACCTTCACATCCGCATCGGCGAAGACCACGGTGCCGATGTCCCTGCCCTCCGCGACGACGTAGTCGTTGCGCTCCGCGAAGCGCCTCTGGTGGGCAACCATGACCTCGCGGACCGCCGGGACACGCGCGACGATCGAGACGGCGGCCGTCACCGCGGGCCCGCGGATCTGCCCCGTCACATCCCGCCCGTCGACACGAACCGTCCCGTCGGCGTCGAGCTCGACATCGAGCGCGCGTACGAGCGCGACGAGCGCGTCCGGATCCTCGAGGTCGAGCTCGCGCTCCATGGCCATCAACGTGACAGCGCGGTACATCGCACCGCTGTCGAGGTAGGCCCAGTGCAGCGTCTCCGCCAGACGACGTGCGATCGTGCTCTTGCCCACGCCCGCCGGTCCGTCGATGGCGACGACCGGCACTACTTCGGCCCGCCGCCCGGTTGCGCCCCGGCGTTCTGCTTCGCTGCGGGCCGCTTCTCCGGTCGCGGCAGGTTCGCCCACCAGGTCTTCATGCGTTCGCGGATCTGGGGCAGCTTGTCGCCCGTGACCTCGCTGTCCGGGATGACGGGGAACGACTTCCACCACGGATCGGCCGCGACCTTGTCGCCGAACGCCTGGACCCGGTCGCGAAGCACGCGGTAGGACTCGAGCGCGATCCCCGAAGGTGCCGGCTCCGGGCGCAGAACGTCCACGAGGATGTAGCGCAGGTGCCAGCGCGGATCGACGTCGTCAATCGCACGCAGTTCCTTGAGGGCCGCCAGGCGCGTGGCAACGCCCGCGGGGCCGTCGAGCCACGTGGTCCAGCCGTCGCGGTTCTTCTCCATGCCGTCGGCGAGGATCCAATTGCGCGCACTGATGGCGACGTCGTTGCGGCCCGTAAGCGCGACGAGTGCCAGACGGCACGCGTTGTACTCGGCGACAAGCGCCGAACGCGCGTCCGGGTCCGCCGGCAGCGGGGACAGGCGCAGCGACGTGAACTGCGGAATCACGTAGAGAATGCCGGTCTTGGCACCGATGTTGCCAAGCTCTTCCGCTGCGACGGTGCGCACCTGCAGCACCGGATCCTCGAGCGCGAGCGCGACGTAGCGCGACACGCTGCGCACGACCTCCGGATCGGCTTCGCCCGTGCGGTACGTCCCCAGGATGCGCACGACGAGCAGACGGCACTCGGCGTCGGGCTCGACCTTCGGGTCGTAGCGGCGGTAGATGATCGGGTCGACGAACGGCAGGTCGTGGTCGTGGTACTCGCTCAGCGCCTGCTTGCGCACGGCGGGATCGGGGTGCACGCAGCGCTCCAGGAGCTCCGCCAGCGGGTTGCGCTTCCAGCCGGGTGCATCGCCCGGCGACTCGCCGGGCGTCCCGCCCTCTTCCACGCGTTTGAGCATGTCCTGGAGCTGCTGCTTCTTCTCGGGGTCCTCGATCAGCGGCAGCATGCGCTTCAACGTCGCGACGAGCTTCTCGCGCTCGCCGAGGAACGTGTAGATCGTCTGCAGCAGGTCGAGGACGTGCAGCGTGTTGGGCTTCAGCTTGTCGAGTGCCACCAAGGCCTCGGCGGCCTCCCCGAACCACGTCTGGGCCTTGGCCTGCGCGGCCTTGACCTTCTCCGCATCCTGGGTTTTGAAGGCCTCGTTCATGATGTTGGAGCCGACCTGGAAGGTCGAGAGGCCGAGCTGCCATAGCGTCAGCGGGTCGTTCTTGACGAGGCGGTTGAACTGGCGCAGCTCGGCTGCGACCTCTTGCCACCGCTCGAGCGCCAGAAGGCTGTCGATCAACCCACGCCGCACACCGAGGTCGCGCGGGAACTTGCGGAGCAGGGCCTTGAGGTGCGGCAGCGCGTGTTCCCAGTACTTGAGTTGCATGCGGCAGATCGCCAGGATGCGGCGTACCTGCCAATCATGCGGGTCGGCCTGGAGCATGCGGCGCGCGATGCTGTCGGCTTCGCGCCACTGCTTCTGGTCGATGTGCATCTGGATCGCAAGCGGATCGACCTGCGGGTGATCCGGCTTCTTGCGGCGCACCTCGGCGAGATGGAAGGCGACGTCCTGGTAGCGCTTCTTCCTGAGGAAGCCGACAGCGAGCGCCCAGTCTGCGTACCAGAAGTGCGCCCCGACCTCGAGCGCGCGCCGCATCATGCGAATCGCCTCTTCGTCCTTCTTGTCGAAGAACAACACGCGCCCGTAGAGGTAGTAGTTGACCGCCGTCGCCTCCTTGATCACACGCTGTTTGAAACGGCGGAGAACGCTGCCCAGACCGGCCTTGCGCGCCCTGCAGCTATTGATGAGGCGATCCTGCTCGCTGCGGCCGCGCTCGACTTCGCGCTCCCAGGGCTGGAGCTTCTTCGGGTCCAGGAGACCGCGCGGCTGCGGCTGCGCGCCGCCGCGCCCCAGTGCTGCCGGCGTGAACACGGCAACCACAAAGAGCGCGAACATGACGGCGGTACAGCGCCGCCAACGTCGGGAGTGCATCATCGGCTTGGGTTCCAGCGTCATGGGGTCAGGCGCCCGGCCGCCTCGAAACCCATGTTGATACGGCCTGCTTCAATTCGGCCCAATTCTCTTTGACGACCCGATCGGCGGGGAACTGAGGTATGTCGCCATACCAACGCTGCCATGCCGCGCCGGCCGCTGTTTCACGTGCCTTGCCGAGCGCCTGGAAGGCCGCACGAAAGACGAAGAAACTGGGCGAGGACAGGTACGGCACGAGGACCTGGTCGGCCGACTTGTCGCCGACGCGGTGGTACTGGTCGAGCGCGTCGATCTGGGCCGACTCGCCCTCGGGTCCCCGCCACCACACGCCGAACGCCTTGCGGTGGGCATCGTCGTCGCTGTCCTCCGCGAGACCGGTGAGCGTCGCGCTCGAAAGGAGCAGGATGCCGTGACGCGCGTGCGCGGACACTTCGACCGACTTGTCGTCGACCAGCGTGCCGAGAATCGCGATCACGGGGCCCGCCACCGCGCTGTCGCGCGACGCGATGCCAACGAGCGTGTCGGCGGTGATGGCCCGCACGCCCTCCTCGCGGTCATCGAGGGCGAGTCGCAGGAGTGGAATCAACGCGCTGCCGCTCAGGCGGCCGAGCGCTGCGATGGCACCACCGCGGACGCCGGGCGACGGCTCCTTCTTGGCGCTGAGGTGTCCCGCGATGGCTTGGAGCACCGCGCGCGTGGGCTTCTCCTTGCGCAGCGTCAACACCTTCAACGCAGCAACGCGCATGTTGGGCTCGGGCCCGCGCAGGGCGTGCAACAGTTGCTCCGTCGTCGGCTCGCCCTCCGCGGCCCCCTCCGGCGTGGCGAGGCGATGCTCCACACGATCGATCTCGGTCTGGAGCTCGGCGCGCCGCTTGGAATCGCGCTCGAGCCTCTTGAGCCCCTTCAGCGCGTAGAGCGAGTCGTTCAGATCGACGTTCTGGCCCTTCGCCTGCATCTTGCCGATCGTCTGGAGCATGCCGAAGAAGGCCGTCGGGACATTGGGGTTGATGCGGGAGAGACGCTGATAGGTCGACAGCGACCGATCGTAGCGTCCCGTCTGATGGTCGATCTGAGAACGCAGCAGCAGGTAGCCGGGATTGCCCGGTGACTTCGTCAGCAGCACCTCGAGCTCACGGTACGCGGCGTCGTACTGCTTGGTTTCCGCCAGGACGACGGCGAGACGCCGGCGCGCTTCGAAATCGTCGGGTTCGAGCTGGACGAGCCGCTGGAGCAACGGGACCGCGACGGCGAACTGCTTCCCGCTCAAGTAGAGGTTGATGAGCTGGCGCTGCGTGGGCGTGTAGTTGCGGTTGTTGCGGTACGCCTGGCTAAGGTAGTCGAACGCCACACGCTTGGTCGGCTTCTCCCGCTGCATCTCCATGACGCCCATGTCGTGATAGGCGAAGTAGCAGCGCGGTGCCTGTTGCAGGACCTCGCGATAGGTGGCGAGCGAGGAGGCGTGGTCTTCCCGGGCGTGGCGCTGATAGCGCGTCTTGTCCTCGGGCTTGCGTGCGCGCGCGGCGCGCTGGCGATAGAAGTCCGCGCGCAGTCCGTAAGCTCGTGCGAGCAGGTAGAGCTTCACGACGCTCTTGTCACGCCGCGCGTTGCGCTCGGCGCGTCCGACGAGCACCGCGGGCGACGTGCCGCGCTTCACCGCCGAACGTTGGGAAGAGACGCCGCGCACGATGCCCTGCTCCCAGGGTTCGCCGAGAAACCAGCGCTCGGCTGCGAGCACGCAAGGCGCCGCGGCGAGCAACACCGCCACGCAGAGCACCATCGTCTTGATCGGCCGCACGACACCTCCGAAGACCCTGCCTGGGCCAGGGCGTCATGCTACCCGTCCGCCAGCGACTCTCCTCGTGGTGCTCGACGGGCCAGGGAGCCCAGGTCGTCGAGGAACGACGGATGCGATTTCGTTGCGGCCTCCGCCCCGCGCAACACGATGCCCGGGACGACGAGGCCAAGGACACCAAAGGCGAAAGCGGCCCGGTGATCGCCTGAGACGGCGACACGTGTGCCTTGCAGCGCGCCGCCTCGGATGCGAACGACATCGCCGTCCTCCTCGATCGACACGTCGGCCCCCATCGCCTGGAGCCCCGCCGCGAGGACGGCGACGCGATCACTCTCCTTGCGCCGCGTGTTGCGCAAGCCACGCAGGACTGTCTCGCTCTCGGCACGCGCAGCGAGAACACCCGCCAGGAAGATCAGGTCGGGGCTGGCCAGCAAGTCCACGTCACCCAGCGCGCCCGGGACATTGGATCCGTGCACGCGCGTGCCGCGCGGCGTGTCCTCGACGCGCGCACCGGTCCGCTCGAGCAGCGCAAGCAGCGCGACGTCGGCCTGCCGGGAGGAGCCGTCCAGCCCGGGAACGATCACCGTGCCGCCGCTCAGCGCCGCCGCCGTCCACCAGGCGGCGGCGCACGAGGCGTCCGGTTCGAGTTCGATGCGGTCGCATTGCGGCTCCGCCGTCTCGATGCGGATCCGGTTCGCCCCCACGCCGAGTCGCTCTGCATGCACCGGCACGCCGAACGCCCGGAGCAGCTCGACCGTCAGCTCGAGATACGGCAGCGATGCGGGGGGACCGTCGAGATCGAGCGTCAGCCCGCCGATCCGCGGCGCGGCCAGGAGCAGCGCGGAGGCGAACTGACTGGAACGACGCGCATCGAGGCGAATCGTCCCGCCGCGCACCCCACCACCGAGCACGCGCATCGCGCCGCTGTGTCTTCGCTTGATGCGCGCCCCCAGCTTCACCAGCGCGCGGCGGAGCGTGTCATGCGGGCGCGCGAGCAGCGTGGGTGCACCCCCGATCAGCGTACGCGCGCCCTCCCGGCGCAGTGCAGCAAGCGGCATGCAGAACCGGAAGCCCGTGCCGCCCATCCCGAGGTCCAGGTGCATGCTCTCGCGCGTCGGGCCGAGAGCGCCGTCGGTCCAGCGACCGAGACGCTCCAGAGCCCGGCCGAGAAGGCGCACGTCGTCTCCGGACGCGGGGGTTCCTTCCGGGACGTCGATGGCCGTCCGCTGCGTTGCGAGATGGTCGAGAACGAGGACGCGCTGGTGCAGCGACTTCGAGGGCGGCACCGGCAGCACGGCGTCTATCGGGCCGTTGACCGTCGCAACCGCGTACTCCATTGCTCCTTCTCATACCCGGATGCGCTCCAAACCGTGCATGCCGGTGGGTATGATCCTGCGCTCGACACCATCGGAGGAGCACTCGATGACCGCAACGATCGCCACGACCGAGCTCGAAGGACTGGAACTCACCCACCGCGGCAAGGTCCGGGACTGCTACGCCGTCGGCGACGACCTCCTGCTCGTCATGACGGACCGCCTCAGCGCGTTCGACGTGGTGCTCTCGCCCCCGATTCCCGACAAGGGCCGCGTGCTGACCAGCTTGACGCTCTTCTGGTTCGATCAGCTCTCTGACTTCGTGCCGAACCACCTCATCACCGCCGACGTCGACGAGATGCCCGACGTCGTCAAGCAGCACGCCGACCTCCTGCGTGGCCGCTGCATGCTCGTGAAGCGGTTGAAGATGCTCCCGGTCGAGTGCGTCGCACGCGGATACCTCGTCGGCTCGGGCTGGAAGGACTATCAGGCGACGGGTGCGGTCTGCGGCCACGCGCTGCCGGCGGACCTGCCGCTCAGCGCACGCCTCGATCCCCCGCTGTTCACGCCCGCGACCAAGGCCGAGCAGGGCGAGCACGACGAGAACATCGACCTCGCACGCACCGCGGAGATCCTCGGCGACGATCTCGCCAAGCGCGTCGAGAAGCTCACGCTCGATCTCTACGCGCGCGCCCGGGAGATTGCCGCCGAGCGCGGCGTGATCATCGCGGACACGAAGCTCGAATTCGGATTCGACGCCGAAGGCACGCTCGTGCTCGGTGACGAGGCGTTTACGGCCGACTCCAGCCGCTTCTGGGACGCCTCGCTCTACGTGGAGGGTGAGAACCAGAAGTCGTTCGACAAGCAGCTGGTTCGCGACTGGCTCGGCGCGCAGGGCTGGGACAAGTCGCCCCCGGCTCCGGAGATCGCGGCCGACGTCGTCGAACAGACGACTGCCACCTACCGCGAGATCCACCGCCGCATCACCGGCCAAGACCTGCCCTCGGCGATTCGGGATTAGGCTTCCACGATGGCCCGCAAGTCCAACCGCGACTCGTCTTCCCGCAAGAAGGACAAGGACAAGGGCAAGAAGAAGCTGGAGGAGCCTTCGAACGGCGAGGTCGAGGTCGATCTGCGCCGCCCTGTGGTCGCGGTCGTCATGGGCAGCGACAGCGACTTTCCCGTCGTGAAGCCGGGCATCGAGACGCTCGAAGAGTTCGACATCCCCTACGAGGTGCGCGTGATCTCCGCGCACCGCACGCCCGACAAGGCGCACTCCTTCGCGAGCACCGCTCGTCTCAAGGGCTTCCGCGTGCTCATCGCGGCGGCCGGCGGCGCCGCGCACCTTGCCGGCGTCATGGCGAGCCTGACCACGCTGCCGGTGATCGGCATCCCGATCCAGACGCCGACGCTGGGCGGCGCGGACTCGCTCTACTCGACCGTGCAGATGCCCGCGGGCGTGCCGGTCGCGACGGTGGCCATCGGGCAAGCGGGCGCCAAAAACGCGGCCCTGCTCGCGGCCGAGATCCTCGCACTCGAGGACGAAGAGCTGCACGACCGCCTGCGCTCCTTCCGCGCCAACATGCGCCGCGCGGTGGCGCAGAAGAACGCGCGGCTGCGCGACAAGCTGGCGAACACCGAATGACGCTGCCGGTCCCGCAGCCTCCCGTCACGCCGATCGAGTGGACCGGGACCTGGCGCGACGGCGCGCTGCGCATCCTCGACCAGACGCGGCTCCCCCGCCACGAGATGGTCGTGGACCACAACGAGCCCGAGACTGTGATCGAGGACATCCAGCGCCTCGCCGTGCGCGGCGCGCCGGTCCTTGGGATCGTCGGCGCGTACGCACTCGTGCTGGCGGCCCGTCGCATCCTGGCGAAGGACCCGGCCATCACGCGACCCGAGTTCCTCACGCGGTTCGAGGTCGACGCAACCAAGGTGGCCGACGCGCGTCCGACGGCCGTCAACCTGCCAGCGGCCGTGGCGCGCGGTCTCGATCTCGTGCACAACACCCCCGGCAGCCCCGAGCAGCTCTGCGACGCGCTGCTGTCTTCCGCGCGTGCGCTCGACGCGTACGAGCGCGACGCGTGCGCGAAGATCGGCGTGGCGGGTGCGGAGTGGCTGCGTGGCCGCAAGCGCTTCGTCACACACTGCAACGCTGGTGCGCTGGTCACGACCGGCCTGGGTACCGCGCTCGCGCCGCTCTACGTGCTGCAGGAAGCGGGCGAGGCGCCGCACGTGTGGGTCGATGAGACCCGGCCCCTCCTCCAGGGGCTGCGCCTCACGGCGTACGAGTTGGGCAAGGGCGGCGTCGATCACGCCGTCATCTCCGACGGGGTCGCGGCCGGACTGATGCGACGCGGCATGATCGACGCCGCCATCACGGGCGCCGATCGCGTGTGCGCAAACGGCGATGTCGTGAACAAGATCGGGACCTACCCGCTCGCGCTCGCCGCGCAGAGCCACGGCATCCCGTTCGTGGTCGCCATTCCGCTCAGCACGCTGGACCCGAATACGCCCGAGGGCGACGCCGTCCCCATCGAGCAGCGGCCCGACGACGCAGACATCTACCTGACGGAAGGCACGGCGGCGCACGACTTGTCCGTGCACGCACCGGCCTTCGACGTCACCCCGGCCTCCATGGTCTCGGCGCTGGTCTCCGAGCTCGGCGTTCTCGAGGCCCCGAATGCCGAGAACCTGGGGCCCTGGCGGGCCCGGGTACCCGGGGCTCAGTCCGGATCGGCCCCCGGCCGATAGGGGATCCCGAAGCTGCACCGGGTGGGCGGTGCTCCTTTCATCGGGATTGATATGGCCGTCAAGGGAAGCCTCGAATCACTCGGCCTGGAGGATCTGCTCCAGGCGGACCTGGCCAACCAGGGCGGCGGCCGGCTCACTCTCCGCTGCGGACCGCTGCAGGCGGCGCTCTACATCGACAAGGAGGGCGTCTACGTCCTCGAGCCCGACCTGCTCAACGGCGACCGCATCGTCAGCGCGCTGCTCCAGCGCGGCATCCTCTCGGAGGACGCCTACGCCGAAGCGCGCCAACGCGACCTGACGGGCACGCGCCTGCTCGACGCCCTGGTCCGCGAAGGCGTCGTGCCCGAGGCCGAGTTCCTGGAGATGTGCGCAAGCGCAGCCGAGGACACGATCCTCGACCTGATGCTCTGGGAGGAAGGGCAGTTCCGCTTCGAGGAAGAGTCCCGCGAGATGTCCTGGTGCGGCCTGCAGGGCCGCCTCTGCGTCGATCCGCGCGGCATCCTCGAGCGCGCGCTCGCGCGCATCGACGAGCGCGTCGAGCTCGCCAACGAGCTCGGCGAGCACACGATCCTCTTCGAGCCGCTGGTCGGCGAGCTGCCGCAGCTCGAAGGCCCGGACGATCACCGCCACGACGTGTACATGCGTCTCGACGGGACGAGCATCGTCCACGAGATCGCGCTCCAGGCCGGGATCGGCCGCTTCGAGGTCCTCCGTACGCTGCGCCGGCTGATCGAGGCCGGCCTCGCCCGCGTCGCGAACGTGGAAGAGGTCATCGTCCAGGTCAACGAGCGCGCGCAGCAGCGTCAGCACGACGTCGCGCGTGCCCTCTGCCTGCAATGGGCCGAGAGCGAGCCGATGGAACCGGGGCCGCTCAAGAAGCTCGCCTCGGTGTCGGAGGCCGCCAACAACCGCGGCGCTGCCCTCGATGCACTGTGCGCCCTGGGCCACATGCACGTCAAGCTCGGCGACGCGCAGGAAGCCGTCACGGTATTCAAGCGCGCGATGCGCAAGGCGCCGGCCGACGAGGTCGTGCTCGCCGGACTGCAGGTCGCCGCCGAAGCCACGGGTGACGACGCGGTGTACGCCGACAGCACGCTGCTCGCCGCCCAGGCCGCGCTCGATGAGGACGAGGTCGACAAGGCCCTCGACCTGCTCTCGCCGCTCGTCGCGTCGGACCCCGGCAACGTCGCCGCCCACTTGCTGCGCGCCCGCGCGCTCGTGATGACCGAGAACACCGAGGAGCTGCTCGAACACGCCGAGGTCGTCGGCCAGCACCTCAGTCGCGGCGGCATGAAGACCAAGCAGGAACGCGATGCCGCTGCGTTCTTCCGCGAGGCGCTCGCCGAGGTGGCGCCCGATCGCGGGGACCTGCTCGAGCGCTTCCGGACACTGCACGTCGGCTCGCACGGCAAGCGCAAGCGCATCGCGCTCGTCAGCGCCCTCGTCGTCCTGCTCGGCGCCGCCGGTTTCGTCTTCTGGCCCGTCTCCGCTTCCTCGCTGCTCACCAAGGCGCGCGCGGCGGCCGATGCCGGCCAGACCGAAGAGGCACGCGGCTATATCGTCCAGCTCCTGGACAAGTACCCCGACAGCCAGGAAGCCGAAGAGGGCTTCCAGTTGCAGGCGCGCCTGCTCGCGCCCTCGTCTTCGCAGCCGCGCATGTCGGAAGAGACGCTCGCGCTCAAGAAGAAGATCGACGCCCTCGTTCCGCAGGTGCAAGAGGCGCTGGCCAAGCTGCCCGCCAAGGAAGCGCGTGCTCTCGTCACCACGCTGACGCTGGCGCTCGAAGACCCGAAGGCACGCAACCTGCGCAAGGCAGCGCTCAGCCGCCCCGCCCAGGCGTTGCGCGAGACCGCACGCGCGCTGCACAAGGACGCGCGGGACCGCATCGATCTGTTGGGGCAGACGGCGGGCGCACAGGAGAACCTGCGCGCTTCGCCCGAGGCTCTCAAGAAGTTCGTCGACGAAGCGACCAGCCGCCGCGACCCCGGCTACGCCGCCGACCTCAAGGAGACGGCCCGGGTCCTGGCGCGCCTCGGCAAGGTCCACGGCGACGCGGCCTTCGCATCGCTCACGAAGGAGCTCATGCGGGTAACCGCCGACCTGAAGATGGCGGGCGAGTCGTTCGACACGCACATCGAGGGCTGCCGCCGCGTACTCGCGACGGCGCTCGTCGACGCGGCCGACAAGCGCTGCCGCGAGGAGGCGCCAGCCCTGCTGGTGGATGGCCGGCTGGCCGAAGCCGACGCGCTCTACGCCGAGCTCCAGACCCTGATGGAGACGTACGGCGACGACGAGATCTACGCAGACCTCGTCAAGAAGGTCGAGCGCCGCAAGCTGCCGCAGTTCGTGCGAGAGCGTCGCGGGCAGATCGCCGAGATCAACAGCCACCTTGCCGCGGGGCGCGAAGCCGAGAAGGCGGAGAACCTCGAGAAGGCCGTGAGCATCTACACGGCGCTGATGAAGAAGCACTGGCTGATCCGCTTCGAGAAGGTCCTGCAGATGCCCCTTCTGGTCGAGTCCGTGCCCCCGGGCGCCGACGTCCTCGTCGACGGCGCTGTCGTCGGGCAGAGCCCCCTCATCGTGCGCTACGGGCTGTCGGCGAACACGCTCGTCGAGGTGAATGCACCGGGCTTCGCCGGCAAGCGCTACGAACTGAGAGCCCATCTGACCGAGCATCCGGGCACGACGGTCATCCGCCTGGATCCCGAAGCGATCTGGACGGCGCCCGTCGGCACGAGTCAGGCAACCGCCCCTGTGGACCTGGCGGGCGACATCGTCCTCAGCGACCGCCGGGGCAACGTGACCCGCCTGGCAATGGCGGACGGCAAGCCGCTCTGGCGTGTGGATCACAGCAGCCTCGAAGGCGTACGCGCGAGTCCCGCCGTCGCCGGTGACTACATCTACCTCGCGTGCGTCGACGGCCGCCTGCGCGTGATCAACGCGGCGGATGGCTCGAGCGCACAGGACCTCTCGATCGGGCGGCCGCAAGGCGCGCTGGCCGTCATCGACGATGTCGTCGCAGTCGCGAACGCCGAGCGGCTGCTCGTCACGGTGCGTGGGACAGCGATCGTGCGTCGCACGCCCCTCGGGGCCGTCGCGACGACGGGTGCGATCGCAGCACACGGTTCGTTCTGGGTCGGCACGGCCGACGGCCGTGTCGTACGCGTCGACCGATCCGGCGGCGTGCACCCCACGCCGGTTGCAAGTCGCAACACCGCGATCCAGGCGCTCGCCGCCTCCCCCAGTGGTCTCCTGACGACGACGGCGGACCGCAGCTTCGCTTCGCTCACGCCGGCCGGCGCGGTGCGCTGGAAGCGCGAGGGCGCGGGCGACCCGACAGGTGCTCCCGCCGAGGCAGCCGGGGCTGCGGGCTTCGCAGATCGCCGCCGGGGCGTGATCCTGTTCGACGCCGAGACGGGAGAGCCGCGCGAGATCGCGCCGCTCGAGGGCGCAGCGCGCCATGGCCTCGTTGCAGCGGGTGGCATCCTCATCGCCGCGCGCGACGACGGGCGTGTGTGGGCCTACGATCCTGCACTGATGGCCGTCGTGCTCGACGCGCCGGTGGATGACAAGAGCCGCTTCCCGGTCGGCGTCCTGGGCACCGACCGGCTCGGCATCGGCGCGGCCGGCAAGGCCCTGCGCGTGATCCCGCTTCCGGCCGCACCGAGGTAGGGCGTTTCGGGAGAGCCCGCCGCCGCGGGCGATTTTCTGCGGCCCGGCGCTGCGAGGTGGCGTCCGTTTCTCGGCGCTTCTCGACGGGCGCGATACCCTCGCCGTCCCGTGACTTCGACGACAATTGCCCAACCGGCCAGTGCCCCGCTTCGCTTCGAGACGAGCCCCGACCAGTACCGCCATTGGCGGTTCGAGGTCGACGGCGCCATCGCGCGCCTGTCGATGGACGTCCAGGAGAACGAGGGGCTTCGATCCGACTATCAGCTCAAGCTGAACTCCTACGACATGAGCGTGGATCGGGAGCTCGCTGACGCGATCCACCGGCTCCGCTTCGAACATCCGGGTGTCCGCGTCCTGGTCGTGGAGAGCGCCCAGCAAGGCGTGTTCTGCGCCGGTGCCAACATCCACATGCTTGGCACCTCGTCGCATGCGTTCAAGGTGAACTTCTGCAAGTTCACGAACGAGACGCGCCTCTACCTCGAGGCGATGGCAGAGGAGTGCGGCGTTCACACGATCTGCGCCGTCAGCGGACCGTGCGCCGGCGGCGGCTACGAGCTGGCGTTGGCCTGCGACGAGATCATCTTGAAGGACGACGGCAACACGACCGTCAGCCTCCCGGAAGTCCCGCTGCTGGGTGTCCTCCCCGGCACCGGCGGGCTCACCCGCCTCGTGGACAAGCGCAAGGTGCGGCGCGACCTCGCGGACGTGTTCTCGACCGTTGCGGAAGGCATCAAGGGCCGCCGCGCGGAGCAGTGGAACCTCGTCGACAAGTCCGTGCCCAGCAGCAAGTTCGCGCAGTACGTCGATGACCGGGCGAAGGAGTTCGCGCAGGCCGAGGGCCCGCGTGGGCGCACGTCGGACGAAGCCGCCGTCGTGCTCCCGCCGCTGGACGGCACGCGCGAGGACGGTGTGGTGCGCCACAAGTACGTGAGCCTCGAGCTCGACGGGCGGATCGGCACGATCGTCGTCAAGGGCCCGGATGCTCCGCCTCCCCCCGACGCCGCGGCGGCGCGCGCGCTGGGCAGCGAACTGTGGCACCTGCGCATGGCGCGCGAGCTCGACGACATCCTGCTCGACCTGCGCTTCAACCACCTCGATGTCGGAACCCTGATCCTGCGCACGGAGGGCGATGCGGCCCAGGTCCTCGCCCACGACGCGTTCCTCGAGTCCAACGCCGAGAACGACTGGTTCGTCTTCGAGGTGAAGGCGAAGTTGATTCGCGTTCTCAAGCGCCTCGACATCACGGCGCGCAGCGTCTTCGCCCTCATCGAGCCGGATTCGTGCTTCTCCGGCTCGCTCTTCGAGTTGACGCTGGCAGGCGACCGCAGCTACATGCTCGACGATCCCGATCACCCCGTATCCGTCGAGCTATCGAGCCTGAACCGCGGCCCGCTGCCCATGGCGAACGGGTTGAGCCGGCTCGAGACGCGATTCCTCGGCGCGCCAGAGACGCTGGAGGCGGCGCTGGCCCACGAGGGTCCCTGGGACGCACGCGGCGCCGAAGACGCCGGTGTGGTCACGCTCTCCCCCGACGACATCGACTGGGAGGACGAGATTCGCATTGCCATCGAGGAGCGGGCGAGCCTGTCGCCCGACGCCTTGACGGGCATGGAAGCCAACATCCGTTTCGCCGGCCCCGAGACGTTGGAGACGAAGATCTTCGGACGCCTCAGCGCATGGCAGAATTGGATCTTCCAACGACCGAATGCTGTAGGCGAACACGGCGCCCTAACGCTCTACGGCCGACCCGAACGACCGGTATTCGACTGGAAAAGGACTTAAATGGGCAACGTAGATCTCAACGCACGCATCCCGAACAACGTAGGGCTCAAGGAAGATCGCCGCCTCCAGCGCGCGCTCGAGGCCTGGCAACCGGGCTTCATCGACTGGTGGATGGAGATGGGACCCGAGGGGTTCCAGGCGGATCAGATCTACCTCCGGACGGCGGTCGACGTCGGCCGCGACGGCTGGGCGCACTTCGAGCACGTCAAGATGCCCGACTACCGCTGGGGCATCTTCATGTCGCCGATGGAAGACGGCCGCGTGATCCCGTGCGGTGACTTCTTCGGCCAGCCCGCGTGGCAGCAGGTTCCGGGCGAGTACCGCAACATGCTGCGCCGCATCATCGTGACGCAGGCCGATACCGAACCCGCCAGCGTCGAGCAGCAGCGTCTCCTCGGCCAGACGGCGCCCAGCCTCTACGACCTGCGCAACCTCTTCCAGGTCAACGTCGAGGAAGGCCGCCACCTCTGGGCGATGGTCTACCTGCTTCACACGCTGTTCGGACGCGACGGCCGCGAGGAGGCGGAAGACCTCCTGCGTCGCCGCTCGGGCAACGAGGACTCGCCGCGCATCCTCGGCACGTTCAACGAGCCGGTCGAAGACTGGCTCTCGTTCTTCATGTTTACGACGTTCACGGACCGCGACGGCAAGTTCCAGCTGCTCTCGCTCGCCGAGTCCGCCCTCGACCAGCTCTCGCGCACGACGCGCTTCATGCTGACGGAAGAAGCGCACCACATGTTCGTCGGCGAGACGGGCGTAGGCCGCGTGATCGAGCGGGCCGGTGAGGTGATGAACGAGCTGGGCACCGAAGACCCGGACAAGATCCGGGCGCACGGCGCCATCGACCTCCCGACGATCCAGAAGTGGCTCAACCGCTGGTTCTCGTCATCGGTCAACCTCTTCGGCGGTGAGCAGTCGAGCAACGCGGCCAACTACTTCGCAGCCGGCCTGAAGGGCCGCTACAAGGAAGAGAAGTACGAGGACCACGTGGCGCTCGAAGGCGCCTACGAGATGCAGGTGCCCGGCAGTGGTTCGGGCGGCAGTGGCAAGGGCCTCATCACCGAGCAGGTCCCGATGCGCAACGCCATGAACGAGGTGCTGCGCGACGGCTACGTCCAGGACTGCGAGTTCGTCGTCGGCCGCTGGAACCGCACGCTCGAAAAACTCGAGCGCCCGGAGCGCATGTACCTGCCGAACCGTCGCTTCAACCGCGAGATCGGCATCTACACCGGCCACCACTTCGATCCCGAAGGCAACCCGATCTCGCACGAGGAGTGGGAAGCCAAGAAGGGCCAGTGGCTGCCGAGCGCCGAGGACCTCGAGTTCGTGAAGAGCCTGATGAAGCCCTGCCTCGGGCACGGCCAGATCGCGAGCTGGATCGCGCCGCCCAAGAAGGGCATCAACGGCAACCCGTTCGCCTGGGAGTACGTGCGCTTCGACAAGGCATCGGTGGGCGTCGGACTTGGAGCCGAGCCGTCCCTGACCGGCTAGCGGTGTCTGACACGCCCACTTCGATCGAGCTCGATGTCGGTGCCAACCTGCTGACCGTCACGTGGGCGGACGGCCACGTGAGCCGCTACAGCGGTCCGTACCTGCGCAAGGTCTGCCCGTGCGCGGACTGCCGCGGGCACGTCCCCGGCTCGGTGCCCGAGATCCCGTGGGACGCAGTCAAGGACGTGAAGATCACGGGCGCCGAGGGCGTCGGCACGTACGCGGTGCGCTTCGACTTCAGTGCGCCGCACACGACCGGCATCTACAGCTTCGACTGGCTGCGCGCGAGCTGTCCCTCGGATGTCGAGGGCGTGGACGATGTGGGGAACCCGATCGCGTGATTCGTGGCCGCGGGCCGACCACTCGGCCCTCCGGGCCTCGGGTCGCCCCTACACCGAACCTCGACCTGGGCTCGTCCGCTTGTGGGATCGCGCTGTAGGGGCGACCCGAGCGCAGCGAATGGTCGGCCCGCGAACCTGGCGGGATCATTCGCCGTGCTTGAGCTCCCGCAGCAGGAAACACCACTCGTCGAGGATCTCCTGGTACGCGCGTGTCACGTTCGCGGCGCCGTGACCGCCCTTGCGGTCGATGCGTAGCAACACCGGCTCGCCGGACGTGCTCTTCTCCTGCCACACGGCGGCCATCTTGCGCGCGTGGAAGGCGTTGACGCGGCCGTCCACCAAGCCCGCCGTCACGAGCAGCGCCGGGTAGGTGGCGCGCGGTGCGTTGTGATACGGCGAGTACGGGCGGATCCAGTCGAACTCCTCCTTCACGTCCGGGTCGCCGTACTCCTTCGTCCAACTCTTGGCGAACTGGAAGCGGTGGTAACGCAGCATGTCCGTCAACGGGACGCCGCAGATCACTGCGCCCGCGAGGTCGGGCCGCTGGTTGATGCACACGGCGACGAGGAGGCCGCCGTTGCTGCCGCCTTGAATGGCCAAGTTCCCGCGTGATGCGTAGCCCTTCTCGACCAGCCAATCGGCGGCGGCGATGAAGTCGTCGTAGACGTTCTGCTTGTTCCCGAGACAGCCCGCCTGGTGCCAGTCCTCGCCGAACTCATCGCCCCCGCGCAGGCATGCGACCGCGAAGACGCCCCCCATTTCCGCCCAGATGCCGCGTGAGCGGGAGAAGCGCGGATACATGCCGACCCGGAAGCCGCCGTAGCCGTACAGCACGGTCGGAGACGAGCCGTCGAGCTTCGTGTCCTTGTGGCTCAGGAGGAAGATCGGGATCTTCGTTCCGTCCTTGGACGTGTACGTCGTCTGCTGGGAAACCAGCTCGTCGACCTTCACGTTCGTCGGGAGCTGGGCTTCGCGCACGAGCTCCGGCTCCGTGTCCGCGAGGTTGCAGCGATAGATCGTGTGCGGCCGGCTGTAGGACTGGAACATGAACCAGATGCGGCTGTCGCCGTGCTTCACCTTGACGTCGTTTACGGTGCCGGGCTCGGGCAGGCGGATCTCGCGGATCCCCGGGTCCATCAAGGACGCCACGTAGAGACGCGACATTACGTTCTGCCGGATGTGACAGAGCAGGTAGCGCTCGCCGACGACGTAGAAGTCCTTGACCACGCCAGTCTTGCCGGCGGGGAAGGGCACCTTGGTCCAGCGGCCGATACCGCCGTCTGCGGTGGCTTGCGCCGTGAAGATCTCCCGGTTGCCGCTGTAGCGGTCCGAGTTGATCACATAGGTATCCCCCACGCGGTCGATCCACGTGCGCGAGCCGTCCCCCATGTTGAGCGGAATCAGCTCGGGACGACCGTCGACCATCTTCAGCTCGAGTGTGTCGACGGAGCGGTACGGCAAGCCGCGCGCAATGAGGAGGTGCTTCTTGTCGCTGGTCATGTAGGGCCAGCCGCTCTCTAGCGCGGGGCGGCCCTGCCCGTAGACGATCGGGTCGTCCACCGGGAGCGTGCCGAGCTTGTGCCAGTAGATGCGCCGGTTGTGCTGTTCCTGACCCTTCGGCACGGAACCCGGCAGCGGCATGCGGCTGTAGAAGAAGCCGCTGCTGTCCGCCGCCCAGACGATCGAGCCGTGCTTCGTGCGGTCGTAGAACTCCGGAAGGGTCTCCCCGGTTTCCAGATCCTTGATGTAGAGGGTCGTCTCCTCGGAGCCCTTGTCGTCACGGCGGTAGGCCACGTACCGCCCGTTGGGCGAGACCTTCCAGGCCTGGACGGATGCGGTCTGGTCCTCGTTCCAGGTGTTGGGGTTCAGCACGACCTTGGGCTCGGCGGACTCGTCTTCGCTCGTCACGTAGAGCACGGCCTGGTTCTCGCCCTTGGCGCGGTAGGTGTAGAAGCGCTTGCCTCCCTCGAACGTGGGCAGCGACTTGAGGCCGCCCATGGCCATCTCGGCTTCGAGGCGCTTCCAGATCGCAGCCCGTTCGGGATACCCGTCGACGTGCTTGCGGAAGACCTCGTTCTGCGCGTTGTCCCACGCGACGACCTCCTCCGGTTGGTCCGGCTCGAGCCAACGATAGGGATCGAGGATCTTCTCCCCGTGCATCTCGTCGAAGTCGTCGGTCTTGCGCGTCTCGGGATAGACGAGGGGCTTGGGCGGTGCTTCCTTGGCGACGAGCGGGGCCGCGAGGAAGAGGAGCATCAGGGGCGCGAGCAGTTGGCGCATGGCGGATTGCCTCCGGAATCAACAGGGCGGTCTACCCTACCGACCATGGGCGCGCGTTCGACCCCTCCCGTGCCGCTTCCCGAAGCGCGCTGGCCTTCCGAGGCGGAGGCCGCAGCCGCGAAGCTTTTCCAGCCGGTGCGTCTGGGGCCGATCGAAGTGCAGGAACGGACCTGGGTCCCGGCCATGGTCCCGTGGCGCGCGACCGAAGACGGCACGGTCACGACGGAAAACCTCGACTGGTACGGACGTTTCGCGGCCGGCCGCCCCGGCGTGATCGTGGCCGAGGCCACGGGCATCCGCGACATCGCCAGCGGCCCGTTGATGCGCATCAGCCACGAGCGCTTCCTGCCGGGGCTGACGGAGCTCGTCCAGCGGGTGCATGACGAGAGCGAAGGACGCACGCGCTTGCTGATCCAGATCATCGACTTCCTGACGGTGCGCCGGCGGCCGGAGCCGGCCACGTTCTTCCAGCGCTATCTGCAAGTCAGCGACGCGCACCGTGCGGCGCTGAAGGCGCACACGACCGATGACCGCTGGGACGACGTGCCGGAGGACGTGCTGCGCGCCTTCCTCGCCGGCGCCGATCCGGAGACGTGGCAGGCCGTGCTGTCAGCGCGCGAGCTGCGCGACCTCGAGTACGGCTATCGCGAGGAGGTGAACGACACCCACCTCCCCCACGTCGCCGAGCTGCCGCAGATCCTGCCGGGCCTCTTCGGGGACGCTGCGGAGCGCGCGCGCGAGGCGGGCTTTGACGGCGTGGAGCTCCACTTCGCGCATGCCTACACGATGGCGTCCTTCCTGAGCCGCACGAACAACCGCACCGACGGCTACGGCGGCACCCGCGAAGGACGGGTGCGGCTCGCGCTGGAGGTGATCGACGCCGTGCGCACGCGGGTCGGCGACGACTACTGCGTGGGCCTGCGCTACCTCGGGGACGAGGTGATTGAAGGCGGCAGCCGCGTCGAGGACGCCGTCGCCTACGGGCTCGACTTCGCGAACGCCGGAGTCGACTTCCTCTCGGTCTCCAAGGGCGGCAAATTCGACGACGCCAAGCAGCCACGCGTCGGGCATGCGGTCTACCCGTACACGGGCCCGAGCGGGCACGAGTGCATGCCGACGGTTCGCATCGACGAAGACGGGCCCTTCGGACGCAACGTGCCGTTGGCCGCTGCCATTCGCTCCGCGATTCGCGAGGCCGGCCACGAGATCCCCGTGGTCACGTCGGGCGGCATCTGCACCTTCGAGCAGGCCGAAGCGGTGCTCCAGAACGGCGAAGCCGACATCATCGGCAGCGCGCGGCAATCGCTCGCCGACCCGGACTGGTTCCGCAAGATGCGGCTGGGTAGAGGCGACGAGGTGCGCCGCTGCGTGTTCACGAATTACTGCGAAGGCCTCGACCAGATGCACAAGCAGGTTACCTGCAAGCTCTGGGACAAGGAGTTCGACCGCAACAATCCGGAGCCCGGCCTGCCAATCTCGCACGACGGCAAGCGGCGATTGCTGCCGCCGGCCTGGCAGCCCTAGCGCAGCTTGAGCTCGATGACGTAGTCCTCATCCTCGTCTTCGGCGAACCACAGCGAGCACGCATCTCCTTCGCGCTCGTAGAAGATCTGCGCGCCCAGTGCGCCCGGCGGCAGCTTCTCGATGGAATCCGGGACAAGCGCATCGAGCGACGCGGGAAACGCGCCGTGCCGTTTGGCATGCAGTTGCACCACAGCCGCCAGCATGGTCGCCTGCCGGCGCAGCGGCAGCTTGTGCATGTAGTCCAGCACATTCGGCACGATGATCAGCAGGACCGAGGCGACGATCTCCCCGATGTAGCGCCCCAGCGCCTCGCGCCGTCCGATCACACCGCGGAGGATCCGCTTCTGCGACCAGGTCTTCATGGCGTTGGTACGCGCGACAAGCGCGTCGATTGCGCTCCGAATCTCATCCCTCGTCGCACCGCTCGCCACCATCTTCTCGATGGCCTTGCACTCGGCGGAGATCGTGGCGTGCGCGGTGATGGCGTCCTCGTTGGTCTCGAACGTGCCGCCCATGTCATTGACGAGCGTCCGGTACGTAGCGAGTACGGAGTAGCGATCGAACCGCAGATCATCAAGAAGGTCGCGCGGGTTCGGCTGCTCCGCGAGCCTGTCGCGAATGTCCTGAAGCAAGCGTTCCTCGACCGCGCCGCGCTGCAGCATGCTGCGTAGGTGGTTGAGCGCGTCCATCTCTCGGCCCGTGAGGACCAAGCGAGCCAGCTGCCCCTCGAGCTGGTCTCCGAGCGTGCCCAGGCGCAACAGCACCTGGATGTCGCTCCATGCGTCGTCATTGCGTCGTTCCCAGATGGCGAGCTCGACGCGCGAATTGAGGAGCTGGGCGACCTCGACCAGAGCTTCGGGTGGAATCGCCTGCACGAGCCCACGCTCCCTGTCTTGCACGATCGGCAGCCACAGCCTCGGACGTGTCGACGCTTCGACGAGCGCATCGAGGATCGGCTTGCAGCCGTCGATCCACTCGCGCCACAGGCGCAACTGCTCGACCGTCGGCTCCTCGCCCTCGTCGAGGTAGCGCGCTTCGGACACCTCGTCCGGTGCCCAGGGCGGCTTGACCGTGACGGGCAGACCGAGCAGGCCGCCGAGCTTGGTGAGCGCGACGTCCCGATCCCCGACCAGCGCGTCCGTCCCCAACGCAGAGAGCAGGGGAATCGCCGCGTTGTCCGCGGGATCCGGTGCGGGACCGGGATCCACCTTCGCCAGATAGCTCGTCGGCGGCGGCCGGCGCCACGTGCTCTCGGGCGGGCGGCCGATCCAGGCCATGGCTGCCCAGAAAACGAACACACCGGCGATCCACCAGCCGATGTGCGGCTTCGCGCTCACTTCTGCTTGGGGATCACGTACGTCGGCGCCGGCGTGAGCTCGAGCTCGAGAATGCCCTGCGTGACGGCGACCTCGCGCCGGTCGGGCTGCGCCTCCCCGAGGCGCCCGGACTCGAGCACGTACTCGCCGTTGGGCAGCGGAACCGCGACCTTGCGCTTGGGCAGCGCCTCGCCTGGCGTCCCGGCCCACGTCAGCCGCTGGTCGAGCAGCAGCACACTGATCCACGGCAGCTTGCTGTCGTCGTCGAACGTGAAGACGACCGCGCTGCCCGGCGCGCCGAGCTCCGCCAAGCGCGCGGCGCGATGGCCGTTCAGATGACGCGCGACCTGGTCCAGCACGAACCAGGACGGCGTGCGGGCTCCGCTTGCGTCGACGAGCCCCTGCTGCCGGCGCCGGAAGCGCTCCGGGTGCGTGCCGGGCATCGCGTCCCATGCCGCGTTGAGGCACACGACGTCGGCGCCCGCTGCGCGCGCGAGACAGGCGGTGCGCACGAGATCGAGAGCCTGGCCCCGCCGCATCCAGGGCAACGCCTTCTTGTGCTCGCTGTGCGCCGGCTGGAGCGCGGGCGGCATCCAGCGATGGCGCAGGCGCTGCTCGTCTTCCTGGGGCTCGACGGCACCCGGGCTCTTTGCAGCACCGAGCTTGCGCGCCGGGTTGTCCACCAGCCAGATGCGCACGTCCTTCCCGCCGCGCTCGTCGAGTCGACGCCGGAGAAAGCGGATGTTGGCGACGTCGTCCGTGTGGTTGTCGCTGCCGCGGTGCGCGATCGCGTCGTAGAGCCGCGGCGTCTCGAGAACACGATGGGCAATCTCGAAGCTGCGCGTGACCTCGAGCTCCGCGAGCGGCGCGTTCTTCGGATAGAGCTTCTTGACCCGGAACTCCCACTCGCGCGCGTCGGGGTAGGGATCGTGTCCGATGGCGCGCATGTCGATCGCCGCGGTCACGACCTGCGTATCGGCGTGCGCGGCCTTGGCGCCGAGCCCGGCGTGGTGCAGCAGGCGCATGTAGTCGTCCGCCGAGCCGAGCCAGTCCTCGGGCGTCGCGATCCGGTCGAGCACCTGGATGTGGCGCAGCGGGCGCCGGAGCCCCGGCATGTCGTCGGTCCCGTCGCCGTCGTAGCGCTCCACGACATCGCGGACGAAACGCTCCCACTGCGTCCACGCCTGCGGTTGGGGCGGCGTGCACCCGGTCGCGTCACGCAACACCGCCTGCGCCTGCACCGCGGGCAGCGCCGCCCGGACCTGGGCGTGCCAGGCGCTCCGCGCCGGGTCGAGCGCACGCTTGGCGCTCCGCGGGGTGAGGACGGGCACCGGATCGAAGCCGGAGAGCTGCCAGAGCAGCACCGCCTCGTCCAGCGCATCCCAGCGCCCCTCGTCGACCTGGCCCCAGGGGATGGGCGCCGTGCGCACGAAGCAGCGCTGCAGCCCGGACAGGGGCTCCAGCGCCGCGGCGCTCCGGTCGCGTGCGGCGAGCACGTCGAGGCCTTCGACCCCGAGGAACGGCGGCGCGTCGTCGGCGGCCAGAGGCGACGTCAGGAGAACCAGGAGGAGGGCTGCGACTACGAGTCTCATGCGCGGGAACCGTAGCACGGTGTCCTCAGGGTCAGCGTGCTCGTCAGTGTGAACTGGGCGTCCCCCCCGTCAGGCAATATCTCGACCATGGTACGGGACCCCCGCCGAGTCGACGTCGTTCCGATTCGCCATCCCCGCGGCTGCCGCAGCTACGTCATCGTCGACCCCGAGTCGCGCGAGGCGTGCGTGGTCGATCCCCTGCTCGACCACCTGCGCGACACGATGGACGCCCTCAGCGAGCGTGGCGCCGACCTCAAGTGGATCGTCGAGACCCACTCGCACGGCGACCACCTCTCGGGCGCGGCGGCACTCACCGCGCGGTGCGGCGGCACCGTGGTCATGCATCAGAAGGCGGACTCCGCGGTCGCGACCTTGCGCGCCATGGACGGCCACGAGCTGGCGCTCGGCGAGCACACGCTGCGCGTGCATCACGCAAGCGGCATCACCGAGGACGCGATCGTCCTGGAGGCCCCCGGCGCCATGTTCACCGGCGATACGCTGCTCATCGGCACCGTGGGCCTGCGCGACGCACCGGGCAGCGATCCGCTGGCTTGGTACGAGAGCCTGCACCGCATCTTCGACGAGCGCGGCGAGGAGACGATCCTCCACCCCGGCCACGACGACATGGGGCGCGACCTCACGACGCTGCGCGCCGAGCGCACGGGCAACCGCTGGTTGCGCGAGGACGATCGCGAGGCGTTCCTCTCGCTCTTCCGGAGCGACGAGCGCACGCCGCGCAAGGACGCCGCGCGCATCCTCGAAGCGAACCGCAGTGGGCTTCAGAAGGTGCCCCGCGACCTCGCGCCTGCGTCGGGCTTCGCCGCGCCGACCGAAACCGTACAGAAGAACCCGGGCCGGCCGCCGGCCGCCAAGCGCACCGAGTCGCAAGCGAGCGGGACGCCGGGCATGGCGGGACTGCTGATCGCCACGGGCGTGCTCTGCGCGCTCGGCACGATCCTCGGATGGCTGGTGATGCCGGCGCTCCACGGCCTCTCGTTGCTGGCCGCGCTCATCCTGTTGGGCACCGGCCTCCCGGCGCTCGAGGGCCGTCGCCGCCGCAAGGGCATGGAGCCCGAGCTCTACTACCTGGGGCCTTCGAAACACACACTGGATCCCGAGTAGCCGCCTCCGGGAATCGCCCTATCCTCGGCCGCAATGGGCCAGAACGACGACGACAAGAAGCCGGGCGACCTCGACAGCGAGATCGAAGAGGCGCTGGGCGAACAGTCCATTCTCGAGATCGCGGGCGGCGTGATGTTCGCCCCCACCAAGCGGCCGGAGACCAAGGAACCGGCGGTCGGCAAGTTCACCGAGGGCACGGTCTCGGCCGTCGGTGATGCCGACGTGTTCCTGGAGTTCGGCCCGCGCATCCAGGGCGTCGTACCGCACGCGCAGTTCGCCGAGCCACCCGACGTAGGAAGCAAGCTCAAGGTCTTCGTCGAAGACTACGACGACAAGGAGAGCCTCTACCTCTGCTCGGTCAAGCGCACCGTGCAAGCCGGGGAGTGGGACAGCGTCGAGATCGGCTCGATCCTCCTCGGTGAGGTCAAGGCCGTGAACAAGGGCGGCCTCGAGGTCCAGTGCGGCGTGCTCACGGCGTTCCTGCCTGCCTCGCATGTGGCTCTCGAGCGTATCGAGGATCTCGAGAGCCTGGTCGGCCAGCGCTTCGAGGTCGAGGTGCTCGAAGCGGACCGCGAGAAGCGCCGCATCGTCGTCTCACGCCGCGGCATCCTCGGGCGCGAGCGCGATGAGAAGCGCACGGCGGCTGTCGGCGCCATGCAGGTGGGCAGCACGGTTGCGGGCCAGGTCACGCGCATCGAAGCCTACGGGGCGTTCGTGGACATCGGCGGCGTCGAAGGCCTGTTGCACGTCAGCGAGATCGCCTTCAAGCGCGTCGAGGATCCAAACGAGCACTTGGAGGTCGGACAGGATCTCAAGGTGAAGATCCTGAAGATCGACGAGGGCGGTAAGCGCATCAGCCTCAGCCTCAAGGCCCTGCAAGAGGATCCGTGGGTGCGGGTTACCGTCGACAACCCGCCCGGCTCCGTAATCGAGGGCGAGGTGACCCGCATCGCGTCGTACGGCGCGTTCATCGAGATCGCCGACGGCATCGAGGGCCTAGCCCACGTCAGCCAGCTCGCACCTGGTCCGATCAACACGCCGAAGGACGTCGTGCGCATCGGTCAGAAGATCAGCGTGCGCGTCGCCGAGGTGGATCCGGAACGCCGGCGCATCGGCCTCTCGCTCCTCACGGAGCGCGGCGATCGTCTGACGGACGATGTCGCCGATGACGCAACGATCCGCGAGGTCATCGAGCGCACGCGCGACAGCGGCGGCGAGCCGACCCTCGGCGACATCCTGAAGAGGGCCCTCGAAGGTGGAAGCGCCGAGTGATCCGGTGGGAGGGCACAAGGCCCTCCCCTACATCCCAAGGGCAAGCGACGGCGAGTTGCTGTAGGGGGGCAGCTTGTGTGCCCCCGCGGGGGCCACTACGCGCTGCCGTCCTCCAGGGCCGGCAGGTCGAGTGCCTCGATCTCGAGGAGGCCGGCGCCGACGATGCCTTGCAGGTCCCCGTAGAGCCCGCTCGTGGAGCCCATGGCTCGCTCGATCTGCTTCTCGCGCTTCGCCCACAAGCGCTGCATCGAGCGCTTCTCGCTGTCGAGGTCTTCCCGCATCGTCTGGAAGGGTTCGAGCAGGCCTTCGATCCGGTTGCGGAACTCCGGCCCCGACAGGTAGCCGTAGAGCACTTCCATCTTCTCGCTGCGTCCCACGAGCGCCTGCTTCGTGCGCGCCGTCTCGATCAGACCGATGCGCAGCGCGCTCGCAAGGCCTACGGCACTCGCGTAGTTCGACACCCAGACGTTCTCGACGTTGGCGAACGGCTCGACGCCCTGGGGCAAGACCGTGGATACGAGCGCGGCGATCTCGGCCTTCAACTCGCGCTGGTCATCGCGAAGCTTGGGTAGCCACGCCCCTTGCCAGTGCTTCGTGCGCTTCGCCTCCCACAGGATGGTTCCGCACGCGGCGCCCGCGGGCGTACACACACGCTGGATCAGGTCCGCGCCGCGGAAGCCCTTCGGCACGGGCTCGAAGACGTCGTTGGGAAACGCCTCGCGCAGGCGATCCTCGAGGCTGACCTCCAAGGCCTCGCCTTGCGTCTGCTGGGACCCCTGCTCCGCCTTGCGCTTGAGGTCCTCGATCGTGCGACGCAGGCCGGCGATCTGCTCCGCATACTGCTTGCTGTCGAGCTCGCGTTGCTCCGCCTCTTCCGCCTTGGCCTCCGACCGGATCTTCTTCCGTTCCTCAGCCATCTTGCGCGCGACGGTGAGCTCGAGGTCCTCCTTGTCCCGCTCGAACTGCTCCCTCTGCTGCAGCCACTGGAGCTCCGCCTTCTTCGCCGCCTGCAGCTCGAGCCTGGCCTTCTCCAGGTTCTCGGTGAGCGCTTCCTTCTCCGTTGCTTCGTCGCGCAGGACCTCGGCGCGAACCGTCTCACGCTCCGCCGTAATCCGCTCTGACACGCGTGCATCGATCTCCTGGTCGGCGGTCGCGAGCCGTTCCTGCAGGGCCGACTCGCGGTTCTTCAGCTCGTTGCGCTCGACCGCGATCTCGGCGCGCATCTCCGAACGCACCCGCTCTGCAAGCACCTCGGCAATCTCCAGCTCGGTGCCGCACTTCGGACACGCAACCTGGTCCGTGTGGACCGGCGCGCGCGTACGACGCCCATCCCCGGCCAGCGGACGCTTCTCGATCATCGACAGTCTCCTTCAGCGGCAGTGATGCACTGAAGAAGCTAGGTCGCTACACCGACATGCCTACGAGGGCACGTACACGGGCGCGCGCGGGTCAGTCGAGCTCGACGTGCGTCGTGCGACCGGCCGCAAGCTTCACGGGCACGGTGCCTGTGCGGCCGAGCTCGGTCTCGCCGTCGAGCTCCCAGGTGCCGAAGTCGGACCGATCCTGGAGCCACACGCCGTAGGTCGCAACGCCCTCGTCGGTCTTCTCGAGCGTCGCCACCAGGCTGCGTTCGGCGCCCTGCAAAACCAGCTCCGCAGGTGCACCACGCCCGGCGGGCGTTCGGACGGTGATCCGAGCGCGGCCCTCGACCGGAACCGCCAGGCGTACGTCACGCACCGTGTCCGGGACCAGGTTCCCGCCGGCGACGCGCAGGTCGCCTGGCAGGACCACACGCACGTGCGTACTTGCCGGCGGCGAGAACGCGATGCGTCCATGCGCATCCGTGACGAGCGGCTTGGTGGGCTCCTTGTCCATGCCCGGCAGCTCATCGCCCGCGGTACGGATCGTCACCGGAATCCCCACCAGCGCGCGACCGTTGCGATCCACGAGACCGATACGCATCGTGCTCGGCCGGAGCTTCCAGGCGGCCGGCGCGCGACCCGGGCGCACATCGCCCGTCAGGCACTCGAGGAACGCGACCAGGTCGGCCACGTCCCGGTCACTGGCTTCGAAGGGGTGGATCAGCTTGTCGAGGTTCTTGTCCTCGCGCGTGCCGCCCTGCGCGTAGTAGCGCACGACATCTTCGAGCGTCTTGAACGAACCGTCGTGCATGTACGGCGGCCGCACTGCCACGTCGCGCAGACTCGGCGTCTTGAACCGCGCGAAGTCTTCGCCGTCGCCGGTGATCTCGACACGCCCCCCGTCGATCTGCGGCACGCGTCCGCCCATGACGACCTTCGCCAGTTTGTCGCGGCCCGCCGCGAGCAGACGGCCTCGGCTGCCGGTCAGCTTGTCCTTGGCTGCACGGAACGAGACACCCGTGTCGTGGAACTTGTAGTCGGTGAACGTCGGGTGCTTGCCTTCGATGGCGTGGCACTGCGCACAGCCCGCGCGGCCCTTGAAGAGTTGCAGTCCGCGGACAGCGCTGTCGGAAAGTGCGTTCACGTCGCCGTCGCGGTATCGGTCGAAGGGACCAGGCGTCGATCGGATCGTCGCCACGTAGGCCTGGATCGCTTCGGCTATGTGCTTCGTCTTGAGCTCGCGCGTTCCGAACGCGGCCTTCGCAGACGAGGCGTAGCGGCCGGAACGTGCGACGACATCGGCCACAGGCACATCACTCAGTGCCGAGCCACGGTTCTTCTGCGCGTAGCGGCTACGCAACCGCCGATCGATCCGCTTCTTCGGCAGATCTTCGCGGGGCTTGCGGATCTCCCGCTCGAACTCCTGGCGGCTGCCGATGCGCGCGAACACGAGAGACGCGACGGTCGCGAACTCGCCGTCCCAGTGCACCGCCGGGGACGGCGCACAATCGACAAGGGTCATGCTGTGACGCCGCGTGTCCTTGAAGTCGTCGTCCTTGCTCAGCGTGCGGGGATCGGAGAAGCCGTGGTCCGGGTCGTGACACGACGCGCAGGAGACGTGCCCCGAGCGACTGACAGCGGGATCGAAGAACAGCCGGCGGCCGAGTTCGACCTTCTCATCCAGCGTGACCGCCTCGGGCCGCCCGGCGTACGCCGGGTCGTCGACCCCGAGCGAGGCGATCCCCGCGAGTGCGGCCAGCAGGGCCGCCACGACCAGGGTCCGCCGGTGCCGGAAGCCGCTCCGGCGCCCATCTGCTGCGTTCGGCATCGCATCCCCCACCTGGGTACGGGCAACGAAATTCACCCTACCATCAGACGACGGGGCGACCCGGACTCCTGCGATCGCACCTGTATCCCTAAATCGGAAATCTGATTTTCGTACGTGAGTCTTTCGACTAGATCCACCGAGGGTACGCGGGCGAGGTTGTAATGCGCCGCATGGTGGACGACGCATTCGCCCCGCTGGCCAGGCGCCTCCAGCGCCGCATCGCCGCGCGCACGGCGCTGCGCACGCTGCGCGGAACGGCCACGCCTCTCTTCGGCGCGGCGCTCATCGCCCTGGTCGGCATCGTTGCGGCACAGGGCGCGCTCCCGCGAGGAGCCGGCGTCGTCGCGCTCTTCGTCGTCGCCGCCTGGCTCTCGATTGCCTTGGCTGCTGCGTTGCTGCGTATGCCGACGCATGAACACGCGCTCGCGGCCTTCGATCACGCGATGGACAACGGTGAGCTGTTCTTGTCGGCCCACGAGCTGCGCACATCGCAACGTGCGGGCGCGCTGCTCCACGCCGAACGCGCCCGGCGGGCCCTGCCTGCCGCGCGCGAAGACGTCCCGGACGCGCTGCCTCTGCCACGCGGCTTGACCCCCGCGTGGCTGACTCCGGTCGCCTTCGTGACGTTGGTCTTCTCGCTGCCGGTTCGAGGGATCGACGCCACGCCAGGCACGGCCAGCCAGCCCGAAGCGGTGCCCCCCCCCGCCACGACGCTGCAAGAGCGTGCCGCGGAAGCCGTTGCGCGCGCTGCCGCGAGTGACGACGATCCCCTGGCGAGTGCGCGCGTGCTGGATGCGCTCGAACGGCACGCGGACACCGCCCGGCTGGCCGACGCGCTGCGCGCGCAGGATCTCGAGCAGGCTTCGGGCGAGCTGCATCAACTTGCGCGAAGGCTGCGTCTCGACGGACTCTCGGACCGTGCAAAGAAACGGATGGCGCGAGCACTCGACGATGCATCGGACGCGACCGACCCGAGCGCGCGCGCGACGGGCTTCGCGCGGCACGCGGACGCGGCGCGCGCCGCGCTGAGAACTGGCCGCGCGGATGGAGCGGGCGACGCGCTCGAACGCCTCGCGGCGCGCCTGCATCAGCGGGCCGGGCGGTTGCGCGGTGCCAAGGCGCTGGGGACGGTTGCCGACCGCCTGCGTGCATTAGGGGCGCGCGAAGGCCTACTCGACGCGCGGCATGACAATCCCGATCCCCGTGGACCTGCGCGCATCGGCGTGGGTACGGCGCCATACACACCCGACACGGGCACAGTCCACCCCGCCCGGCGCGACGAGCGCGTGGTGGTCGCCCCGGGCACCTCTGCGCCCGGCGGCGAACGACGCGCCGGTCCGGATCCGGTACGCCCTGCGCAACCGCCGGGCACCTCGCGGACACGGTTCGAGACCGTGCCCGAGGCTGCTGCGTCTGCCGGCTCGATTCCCGCCTCGCGCACGGACGCGGTTCAGCGATACTTCGCCCGTCTTCGGGGGCGGTAGGTGACGGACGCGAGCACGATCACACCCAGCGAGCTGGAAGAGCGACTCGCGGTATTCCGCGAACGCTTCCACGCCACGCAGGCGGAGCTGCAGCGGGCCGTCGTCGGCCACGAAGAGCTCGTGCGCGATGTGCTGGTCGCCGTCGTCGCCCACGGGCACGTGCTCCTCGAGGGCGTGCCCGGCCTGGGCAAGACGTTTCTCGTGCGCACGCTCGCCCGCACGCTCGACCTCGGCTTCGGTCGCGTGCAGTGCACGCCGGACCTGATGCCGGCCGACATCCTTGGCACGCACATCATCACCGAGGACAGCGCCGGGCATCGCGCCTTCCGGTTCGAGGAAGGACCCGTCTTCACGAACCTGCTGCTCGTGGACGAGGTCAACCGCGCGACGCCGAAGACCCAGGCCGCGTTGCTCGAAGTCATGCAGGAGGAGCGCGTGACGGTCGGCGGTGATGCATTCGAGCTGCCGCGACCGTTCTGCGTCATGGCAACGCAGAACCCGCTCGAGATGGAGGGCACGTACCCGTTGCCCGAGGCGCAGCTCGACCGGTTCTTCTTCAAGGTACGCGTCCCTTATCCCGGTCGCGACGACCTCGTGGAGATCGCACGGCGCACCACGGGGCCGGACGAACCGAACGTCTCCGTGTCGATGGCGGGCGACGACCTCATCGGCTTCCAGGATCTGCTGACGCACGTTCCCGTCGCGGACTCCCTGGCGCAGTACGCCGCCGACCTCGTTCTCGCCACGCAACCCGGGCGCGACAGCGCGATCGCCGACATCGACCGCTACGTGGCATACGGCGCGAGCCCGCGAGGCATGCAGGCCCTCGTGCGGGCCGCGCGCGTCCACTGCGTGCTCGAAGACCGCACGGCGGTGTCAGCAACGGATCTCCAACGCGTCGCGAAACCCGCGCTACGCCATCGCCTCCTGCTCAACTTCGAAGGAGAAGCCGACAGCGTCGATCCCGACGTGCTCCTGGACCTCGTTCTCGCGGCGGTACCCGCGCCGGGATCGGCATGACGGAGCACGTGGCAGACGAACCCCTGTTCGACGCCGGATTCCTGCGCCGCCTGCGTGCCCTGTTCCATCGACTGCGCCGGCGGCGCCCGCTGCGTAGGAAGGGCGGCCAAGCAACGCCGGCGCTCGGCTTCACGCGCGAGTTCCGCGACTTCCGCCACTACGCGCGGGGCGACGACTTCCGCAGCATCGACTGGCGGCTCTACGCCCGGGCCGAGCGGCTCTTTGTTCGGCTCTACGAGGAGGTCCAGGAGCTCGAGGTCCACATCCTCGTCGACGGCAGCGCGTCCATGGCGGCGCCGCATCCGCGCAAGCGCACGTGTGCGCTGCGTCTGGCCGGCGCCTTGAGCTACCTCGCGCTGCTGAACGAACACCGGGTGGCCATTCACACCTTTCGCGACGTGCTGAAGCGCGAGCTGCCGCCTCGCAAAGGACAGCGTCACATCCACACGATCCTCGAGTGCCTGCACGGGCTGGCGTTCGAAGGCGTGACGAACCTGGACGCGCTCGCCCAGCTCCGGCTGGGGCGCGGGCGCGGCATCGCGTTCGTCCTCTCCGACCTGCTCGGCCGCGAGGCCGCGCACACGACGCAAGCCTTGGCCGCCGCATCGCGCTGGCCCGCGGAGACGCACGTGGTGCACGTGGTCGACCCCGAGGAGCTGGCGCCGACGTTTCGAGGCGAGGTCACGCTGCACGACGTGGAGACCGGTGGCGAGCGCCGCATGACATTCACCGATGCGGACGCGGAGGCGCATCGCGCGACGCGCATGCGGTTTCACGACGCGCTGGCGCACGGCTGCCGTCGGCGGCACCTGGACTACGTCCTGTGGTCCGCGGACCAACGCTTCGAACGCGGCTTCCTCGAGCTGCTGGCGCGCGGCAACGTGCTCGCGAGGGCGTGAGCCGTGTTGGCGCCGCACGCCCTCTGGTGGCTCGCGCTTCTCGTTCCCGTCGTGCTCCTCTTCCTGTTGCGGCGGCATCCGCGCACCGTTCCCGTGTCTTCCCTGTCTCTGTTCGCGGTCCGGGACCCGCCGCCGCTGCGGCCTCGCCGCATCCGGGACTGGCCCGCGCTGCTGCTCGCCGCCGCGACCGTCGTCGCTGCGGTCCTCGCGCTGGCGCGCCCCGCCGCCGAGCCAGCGCCCGACGCCGTCCAGTCGCAGCCGTTTCGCATCGAGCTCCCACGCGACGTCGATCCGTTCCTTGGCGCCGCCCTGCGCGCAACGGGCCACGAGACCGTTGCCGGCGAAGGAACGACAGTGCGCATGCCCGGGTTCGGCGCCCTGGAGCAGGCGCCGGCAAGCAGTACGCTCGCCGGGGGCCTGCGTGTGGACCGGATCGTGGCAGTACGGCCAAATCACCCCGTTCTCGAAGGGGTCGCGCACAAACGTCTCGCGCTCCTGCAGACCGGCCTGATCGAGGCCGACGGTGCCGACGTGTTGTGGGAGGGACCGGCGGGGCCGCTGCTTGTCGCACGAGACGACGGCGAGGTCCGCACCGTGATGATCGCGTTTTCGCCCGAGCGCTCCGAGCGCCTCGGGCGCAGTGCGGCGTGGCCCGTGCTGGTGGCCAATGCCGTTGCGTGGGTCCAAGACGCGCAGCTCGCGGACACGCGCAGCACCGCGCCCACGGCATCGAACCTCGGGACGGCGCTGCTGTGGCTTGTCCTCGGACTCCTGCTCCTGGAGGTCTGGCTCTTCCGGCGTCGCCGCATGGGGACCAGGCGCCGCGCGGCCTTCCTCGGCGCACGCATCGGGTGCCTGCTGCTGATCGGGTTCGCGATCACCGGACCTGCGTGCACGGCGGAACGAGCGGACGACGTCGTGGTCGTCCGTGATCGCTCGGAGAGCGTGGATCCGGCAGCGGTCCGTGACCGCGTCGCGCCGATGGATGCCCAAGAAGTCGTGGACACGGACACCACCCGCACGGACCTCGCGGCCGCGATCGAACGGGCCGCCGGAGCAGCGGACGCAGGCGGCCGCGTCGTGGTCGTCAGCGACGGACGCGAGACGCACGGGCACGCTACGGCCGCGGCACGTCGTGCGGCGATCCAGGGTGTGCGCGTCGATACGATCGCGGTCGGCGGCCCGCGGCGTCCGGACGCGCGACTCGTGCATGTTCGGCCGAGTCAGAGCCGCGTGCACGAAGGGGCATCGGTCGCGATTCGCGCCGTGGCCTCCGCCACGACCGCCGGCTCGTTGCGTGTAGCGCTATTCGAGGGCGACAAGGAGGTCGCTGCGACCACGCGAGAAGCGCAGCCGGACATCCCTATGGCGGTCGACTTCGTACGGCCGTCCGGGAGTCCCGGCACGCGACGCTTCGAAGTTCGCCTGGACTTCGAGGGCGACACCATCGCGCACAACAACGAAGCCGCGATCTCGGTCGAGGTCGGCGAACGTGCGCACGTGGTGATCCTCGAAGGGCAACAGGGCGAAGGACGCGACCTCGCCAGGGCGCTTGCCGTCCAGGGCTTCGATGTCGACACGCGCCACCCACCGGGGCTCGACAAGAGCGGCGCCCACGACGCCCTCGTGCTGGCGAACGTCCCCGTGTTCGACCTTCCCGCGGAAGCCATCGTGCAGTTGGAGCGCTACGTGCGCGACGGCGGCGCACTCCTCGTCACGGGCGGACCGCGCGCGTTCGGCGCCGGCGGCTACCTCGGGACACCGCTCGCGGCGATGCTGCCGGTCGACGTCCGGCCCCGCGAGCGCGACACGACGGCGCTCGTGCTCGTGCTGGACCGCTCGGGTTCGATGCGTGGCGCGAAGATGAACCTCTGTCGATCTGCTGCCCTGGCAGCGGCGGGCACCCTGCGCAAGGACGATCGGATCGGCATCGTGGCGTTCGACGTCGAGCCGACGTGGGTTGCGCCCCTGATGCCGGCCGGCGACCAGGACGCGCTGCGGGCGCGCGTTGCCATGCTCGATGCCGGCGGCGGCACACACATCCTTCCGGCGATGAAGGCCGGCCTGGATGCGTTGGGTTCCGTCGACGCGCGCATCAAGCACATGATCGTGCTCAGTGACGGCCGGACGCAGGGTGGCGCCTACGCCGAGCTCGCGCGCCGGGCCGCGAACACGCGCGTGACGATCTCGACGGTCAGCATCGGAGAGAAGACGGACCGCGAACTGATGGCGAGCATCGCCGACATCGGCAAGGGCCGCCACTACCAGACGCGCGACGCCGCAGACCTTCCGCGCATCCTCACGGCTGACACGGCCGACCATGCCGGCGACCTCGTACGCGAGGGGCGGTTCACCGGGCGGACCCGCGACCGGCACCCCATGCTATCGGGCTGGACGCCCGCGCCGACGATGGAGCTCACCGGCTACGTCCGCACCCAGGAGAAGCCCGGCGCCACTGTGCCGCTGCTTGCGCGCGACGACGATCCGCTGCTCGCGACGCGTCGCCTCGGCTCCGGCGTCGTGCTGGCGTTCACGTCGGACGTCGCGCCGCGCTGGGCAGGCCCCTGGTTGAAGCATCCCGATTCGTTCAGCACGTTCTGGGCACACGTTCTGCGCGATGCGATTGCCGCGAGCGGACACGCGCCCCTGCCGCCGGCGGCCCAGCCGTCGCAAGAGACGACGCCCGGTGGCTTCGACGCGGAGCGACTGCGTGCCATCGCGCGCGCGGGCGGCGGCACCTACGTCGCGCCGGGCGGCGCCGCGCCCGCATTCACGACCTCGCGCGCCTTCGACCTGATGCCGTGGTTGGTGCAGCTCTTCCTCCTGCTCTTCCTGGTGGACCTCGTGATTCGGCGCTGGGAGCGGGTCGAACCCGTCGTCCAAGCCATGCGAAAGCGGGCTGCATGAAGGTCCTGGTCTATGACGGCGATTGCTCGATCTGCATCGCTGCGTCGCGCGTGCTGATCCGCCCGTGGCTCTCCGGCGACAGCGAGCGCGAGCCGTTCGACGCCTTCGAAGGCGAGACCGCCGCCCGCCTCGTGGAAGCCGAAATCCACAACGAGCTGGCGGTGCTCGACCGGGGCAGCGGCGAGATCCGCGGCGGCTTGGACGGCATCCTGTGGATCCTGCGCGAGGGCAGGCTGCGCTGGGTCGCGGCGATCCTCGCGCTCCCCGGCATCTACCACCTCTTCAGCTTCCTCTACCACCTCATCGCCTACAACCGCCGCATCCTCTCGCCGGTCAAACCGCGCGCCGTCGCCTGCGCGTGCGATCCGGATCCAAACGCGCTCTACCAATGGTCGTTCATCGCCATCTGTCTGATGTTGACGAGCTTGTGGTGGCTTCCGGCCACGGGGTCTTTCGCACACGTGTATGTGCCCGTGCTCTGTTGCAGTATCTGCCTACTCGCGGCCATGGACTTCCTCGCGCTGTTGCGCAATCGGGAGGTTCCGGTGACGACGACCGCCGTCATCGGTCATCTTGCGTGGATCATGCTGCTGAGCGTGATTCCGCTCTACGTGGTCGCGTTGATCGACCCGACGGTCCCCTGGTTCGCAGGCGGCGCGTTCCCGAACCTCTTCCTCTACATGCTCGCGGTGTTCCTCGGCTTCACAACGACCGGCTTCCTCGTCGCGCGCCGCGGCGCGATAATCGGTTTTCACTTGGGGTGGATGTGCATGACGCCGCTCGTGCTGTGGGGCGCGGCGTTCTTCTCTATCAGGCTCACAGGGTGGGTACTGAGCCACACACTGTGAGAAATGCGTGCGTACGGATCACGAGCGCATCCGCTATCATCCAAACGGCTACCGTGCGTCGGCTCCAGAAGCGGCGGGGGGTTACGCGGTGCAGAGATGGACGTCTGCGTTTGCGTATCGCGCCGGGAATTCGACTGGGCGACCTCGAGGTCATCGAGGAAGTCGGCAGGGGGGCCTTCGCCACCGTGTTCCTGGCCCGCGATACGCTCGTCGATCGCACGGTAGCCCTCAAAGTCATGCGCATGTCGCCCGCCATCACGACGGACGTCGAGCGCACGCTCATGCTGCGCGAGGCGCGGCTCGCGGGAAAACTCATCAGTCCGCACATCGTCGTGGTCTATGGCGTGCATGACCTGGGAGCGCGTGGCCTCGCAGTCGAGATGGAGTACGTCGAGGGCCCGTCGTTGGCCGACGTGCTCGCAGGCGGTCGCGCGCTGCATGTCGACGAGTCGCTGCGCATCTTGCGCGGCGTCCTCAACGCGCTGCACATCGCTCATGAGCACGGCATCATCCATCGCGACGTGAAGCCGGGGAACATTCTGCTCGGCGAGCGCGACGGCGCGATCAAGCTGACCGACTTCGGACTGGG
This sequence comes from Planctomycetota bacterium, assembly GCA_028281445.1. Lineage (GTDB taxonomy): Bacteria > Planctomycetota > PLA2 > PLA2 > JAEUHO01 > JANQJW01. The sequence continues at coordinate 63,584 of JANQJW010000001.1, forward strand.
TCGCCAGATCGGAGAGGCGAGCCTCTCGGTCAGCAGCCTGGACGGATTCCTGGGTACGCCCAACTACGTGGCTCCGGAGGTCATCGAGGGTGCGGAGCCGACGCCGTTGACCGACATCTGGAGCGCCGGCGTGGTCGCCTACCAGATGGTCGAAGGCCGCCTGCCCTTCTCTGCGACGTCGCTGCCCGAGGTCCTCGAGGCCATCACGACGGAAGACCCGGCCCCGCTCGAAGCCCCGCTGCCCGCCGGCCTGGCGCGGGTCATTCTCGCGGCCATGTCTCGGGATCCCGCCCGGCGCCCACAGGGCGCCACGCGCATGCTGGCATCCCTGGGGGACCTGGCGCCGGCGAGTTGATCGCCTGCGCGTTCCC